>CAZGMB010000085.1:0-20218 GCA_964526715.1 uncultured Aureispira sp.
GGCTGCTTTTGAATGTCCATTGGCTGCTTTTGAACGTCCATTGGCTGCTTTTGAATGTCCATTGGCTGCTTTTGAACGTCCATTCTCGACTTTTGAACATTCATTGGCTGCTTTTGAATGTCCATTTTTTAATACTTGATACCAGATGAAAGGGTAGGGAACCCCATCATTGTTAACCACTAACCACTAAGAGTTGAAGAAGTTTTTTTGTTAAAAGCAAGACACATTTTTATCTAATCTACTAAAACTAACTTTGTCCAAAATGGTATTTGATGGATGTGACCTTGGAGAAAATAAACGCCCGGCATCAAATGACGTACATCAATGCCACGGTCATGTAAGATGATATCAAATCTTTGGCCATTCGTACCGAGCAGTTGGTGGTATTCTAAGTTTTCTTCTGAGGTATAGAAAAATCCAATTTGACTAGGATTAGGATAAAACTTGGGGCTAAGTATCTCATTTTCGATGGTAGCATTGGTGCACGGACCTACAGTATATTCGCAGTCAGTGTATCCTTCCAAATGAGCAAAACAGCCATTGATAAATGATTTATCTTGAACACAAACAGGTGCAGATTCTAAAGTGCAAGCTAAATTGGGATCAGTTTCCCGATAGCATATTTCATCTACATAAAATCCATTAGGAACTGTCATAGCATCACCATAAATATTGAGGTCGGTAACTTTATTGGATTTGTAATCAGTCACTCGGTGTATGAATCTACCGTTCAACCAAAGTTCAAAAAGATCTTCTTTAGGATTAAAAACAATGCTAAACTTAAGCCAAACATTTTGTTGATAGTCAAATGATGACAATAAAATAAATCCATTATTTTGATATTTAAAGACACTGCCTTTCTGATCACTACTCAATAATATGAGAAGCGGATATGAAAATGGATCAACGGTTTCTAAACCGACAGCGCCACCTTTGTTTTGTTGAACATACATCTTCCATTCCAGTCTTGCAGCTATATTTTCAGTTAGCACTCTTTCTATATTGAAGTCTACATCTGCCACATTTTCTATATACATGCATTTGTTGTTAGTGCCGGTAGGAAATTTTACTACCTTGGGATTTAAAGAGGCAGTATTGAAAAGGGTAAACTGAGGAGATGCCTGGGGCACAAGATCACCTTCCACAAAGTTTTCAAAATCCACACAATCATCATATTGAGTGACATCAAAGCTGCAACATGCATTGCAGTTTCCATGGCTTTGCGCAGCAAGATTAGTCATAGCAGATATCAATATCCAAAAAGTAAAAAGATAGTGTTTCATTGGAGCATAGGTATATTAAAAGTTAAATGAAAAGCAAATATCGGTTTTTATCATCAATTTATCTATAAAACTCGAAATAAACCATTTTAAATATTATTTTTGTTATCAAATAAATATGAATTATGATGAATCTCATTTTTGGATTGGGCGGACAAGAACTTTTAGTGATTTTTTTATTCCTATTTGTATTTTTAGTGCCTCTTTACTTTATGGTCAAAATCCTTTTAAGTAAACTCTTATCCACAGAAAAAAAGATTTTATGGATATTAGCTGTATGGATATTGTCATTCATTGGGCTTACAGTCTTCTATTTTAGTGATGATTATAAAAAAATATAGAGAAAATTCCTGAGTTTGAAATTTTTTCTTTCATGACCCTATAGATTTCAGACTAATCCCTCGTCTTCCATCATTTTTAGTCCATAGTTCCTGATGATTTGGATGAGTGAAATCATATCTTCTCCTTTAGCCGTGAGACTATATTCAGTTTTTGGTGGAACAACTGCATAAACTTCCCTATGGATATACCCATCGGATTCCAATTCTCTAAGTTGTGTAGTCAGCATTTTATCCGAGATGTGTGGTATATCTTTTCTCAATTCACCATAACGCATTTTTTGATTTCTTAGTCTCCAAAGAATAGGTGCTTTCCATGTACCACCTATTTGTTCCATGACCAATTGGACCGGATTATAATATATTTTTCCATTAAAAATGAAGTCAGGCATAATCGTAAAGTATTGATTTACATATTACTTTCCAAAAAGTATGTATCGAACTATTTGGTTAAACACTTGTCAAAGGTAGTAAGTGTCCCTGATATTTGCACCATCAAAACATAAAAAACTTTAGTAATGTTTCGATTAAATTTTATTTAATTATTTGCGTTGACATTCTCTACCGGAATGTCGGAACAAACCAAAAAAGTTAATAACAAAGTAAAATCAAAAAAAAATGGTAACAGAAGTAAGCAATTATGTGCATTTTCATGGCGCACCCGTTAAAGGCAAAATATTAATGGTCGCAAGTTCGCCAAGTGTAAGCAAACAAACAGGTTGGCCTATTGGATTTTGGGCAGCTGAATTAACCCATCCTTTAAGAGTATTTCAGGAAGCAGGTTACGAAATAGAATTGGTTTCTACCGATGGAGGAAAATTAGAAATGGATGGCTATTCCAATCCTGCTGATGCAAGTGGTTATTCGGCTCACGATGTCATTTCTTTAGGCTATATGCAACAAGATTGGTTCAATAAAATGTTAGAAAATACTAAGAAATTAACTGAAGTTGAAACAAAAAACTACGATGCAATCTTTTTGGTGGGAGGTCAAGGTCCAATGTACACTTTTAAAGGGAACAAAGATTTAGAGAAATTATTTGTAGGATTTTATGAAGCAGGCAAGCCAAGTGCCGCTGTTTGTCATTCCACTACTTTATTGCTAGATGCTAAAAAATCGAATGGCGAATTATTAGTTAAAGGTAAAACTTGGACAGGTTTTGCTGATGCCGAAGAAGAATTTGCAGACCAAGCGGTGGGTATAAAAATTCAACCGTATAGAATTGAAGCAGAAGCAAAGAAAATGGAAGGAACCACTTTTAAAGTTGCAGCCCCATTTAGTGCTTATGCTATCGCGGATGGTAATTTAATCACAGGACAACAACAAAATTCGGGTGCAGCCGCTGCAGAGTTGGTGGTAAATCAATTAAACAAATAAACTTTAAAAAAATGAATGCAATAAGTTGGTTTGAAATACCTGCTTTAGATTTGGAAAGAGCTTTTCAATTTTACACTACAATTTTGAATGGAAATGTTCGCAAAGGAACTTTCGGAAATAGTGATTTAATTTTGTTTAATGTTCCATTTGCCACAGGCGAAGCAGTTGGAGGTTCAATAGTAGTTCGTGATGATTTGAAGCCCACAACAGATGGTGGAAATATTTATCTAAACGCTTTTGGATCATTAACTGATGCTGTATCAAAGGTTGAAAATGCCGGAGGAAAAGTAATTGTTCCACATATGGATTTAGGTAAATTTGGTTTTTCTGCCATAATTATTGATAGTGAAGGCAATAAAATTGGTTTGTTGTCAAATGAAAAGTAAACATTTTGTAATGATGGCAATGCTTCTTTTTGGAGGCATTGCTTTTGCTCAATTAAACGAAAGCGACACGTTGAAATTTCAAATGCGTGGCTCTGTATCGGGTTCTTGGCAAGTGGGAAATGTTGATTTATTGGTAGTTCGTGGGAAATTTGATTTCGTTACCCATGGCAATAAGGCATTGGTTTTTAAAAGTCAGAACAATAGTTTATATCAGCAATTTGGCAGTTTTAAAGCTGATAACGACATCCATAGCCGAAATTATTGGTACTTCAAACCGCAAAGAAATATGTATTCTTTTGCGATGTTTTTTGCTCAAACTAATTTTCGAAGAAAGATAGATTACAGATTTTTTGGAGGGATTGGGATTACATATCAAGTGTTGAGAGAAGTAAATAATATTGTTAAATTATCATTATCATTGGTAAAAGAAAAAACCCGATTTTCTGCCTTTAAATTCAATCAAACATTTTACAATGGTAACAATGATATTGCCTTGTGGCGAGGAACGGCTTATGTTTCTGGCAATCACAAAATTACTAACATCAAATTACGCTTTTTTTATAATGCGTTTTGGCAACCTGCATTTGAAGCTAGAGCCAATAATAGAGTTCAAGTAGATGCTGGAGTAGAAATGCCTATTTGGAAAGGATTGATTGTAGGTGCACAATATCTATACAATTACGAACAAGTAGTTGCGGAAGGAATAAAACAAACGGATAGAATGATGACTTTTGGTGTTGGGTATCAATTTTAAAAATAAATGATGGTATGATTGTAAAAAGAAATTTTGATTTAAGAAAAGTGTTTTTGAATATTCGTTTTGAAACGCTTACTACACTTTTGGTAGCCATAAGTGTGTTTTTATTGCATAAACTAAATGTCATTGATATTGCTTTACCCTTTTCCATAGCGGGAATTTTAGGCTCAGCATTGGCCATTTTTATTGCATTTAGAAATCAAAGTAGTTATGCTCGGTGGTGGGAAGCAAGAACCATTTGGGGCGGAATCATCAATAACAGTCGTATTTTTGCTCGGCAAATGATAGCCAATGTGGATCATGCCGTAAACATTGGTAAAGCTTCAAATACCGATGCAAGCCTGTATAAAAAAGAAATGATTGACCGACAAATTGCTTTTGCACATAGTTTGCGGTTGCATTTAAGGAAGCAAAATAGTTTGGAAGAATTTCAGCATTTATTGTCTGAAAATGAATTTGAGCTAATCAAAATAAAACAAAACCGTCCCAATATTCTGTTGCACACTCAAGGTATTCGTATTAAAGATGCGATGCAAAAAGAAATGTTGGGTGCTTTTGATAATATCAGTATGGAACCCAATTTAGCAACCTTTAGTAACTGGCAAGGTGCTTGTGAACGCATAAAAAACACTCCATTACCCATGAATTATCAGTATTTCACCAAACTTTTTTTATATGTTTTTATTTTTGTTTTGCCTATATGTTTGATTGGCGATTTTGCAAAAATGAATATAGATTTTATGATAATTCCTGTTAGTTTTATCATTTGTTTTGTGTTTGCTGTGATGAATAGGGTAGGTGAAATCAACGAAAATCCCTTTGAAAATAAAATAACAGATATTCCAATGACTGCAATATGTCATTCGATCGAACGAGATTTAAAAGAAATGCTAGGCGAAAGAGATTTACCACCAAAACTTGAACCCATAGACGGTTATTTATTTTAACTTTGCTTTTTTAATCCAAGAGTATTTTAGACTTAGTCCAATCAATAATGGTGTATCCCATGAAACAGTTTCTTTATCAGTACCGTTTTGAATTTTTGCTTTTTGCTTTGACTATGGTCATTTTCAATAGGATATTTGTCTTTGATACCACATTTTATTCACAATTTATTTGGCCTGCGAATATGTTATTGTTAGGCATAGTGTCAATGGGCATTTTTCATGAAAAACAAAAGTGGATTATCGGGATTAAGAACATATTGTTTTTGGGTGTTGTGATGGTTCCGTTTATGGCATCTGAAATATTTTTCTCTCCTGTTTTTGCACCAGCGGCTTTGATTACTTATTTGCTGTTTAATACATTGATTTTTGTAGAGGTCATGCGTCAACTTATAAAGCCTAAAGAAATCACAGCCAGTGTAATGTTTGGTTCCTTATGTGGTTTTTTGCTCTTGATTCTGATTTCTACTTTTAGTTACTTATTGCTCAATCAGGTAGATACCCAATCATTTCATAATGTCACTGAAGGTTTTGTTCCAGAATTGTATCAGCAAATGACCTATTTCAGTACTGTGACTTTGACTACTATAGGATATGGTGATATCACTCCACTATCGGATAATGCACGTCTGCTTGCAGGATTTTGGGGTGTGATCAGCCAATTTTATATGGTAGCTGTTGTCGGTATTATTATTTCAAAATTTACATCAAAATAACATAAATTGATCGCCATGAATTTCGAACAGATTTTTAAAAATAATGAAAAATGGGTTGCTGAAAAATTAGCCATAGACCCGGATTACTTCGCTAATCTTTCTAAAGGTCAGTCACCAGAATATTTGTATATCGGGTGCTCTGATAGTAGAGTTACTGCCGAAGATTTGATGGGTGTACAGCCCGGACAAGTTTTTATACATCGCAATATCGCCAATCAAGTGATACCCACAGATAATAATGTCACTTCCGTAGTCCAATATGCTGTAGAACATCTCAAGGTAAAGCACATCATCATTTGTGGTCACTATGAGTGTGGTGGTGTCAAAGCCGCCTTGCATCCTTCAGATCTTGGCCAACTCAATAGTTGGCTCCAAACATTAAGAGACGTAAGACGACTTCATAAAGCCGAATTGGAAGCCATCACAGATCAACAACAACTTTTTGATCGCCTAGTAGAACTCAACGTCAGAGAGCAATGCATGAATGTCATTAAGATTGATCACGTACAGCGGAGTTGGTACAAAACAGGATTTCCAACCATTCATGGTTGGGTCTTTGATGTTCGTACAGGAAAACTCATAGATTTGGGCTTAAAAATGGAACAAGAATTTATGGAAATCAGAGAAATATACGATTTGAAACCATTGGAAAACAAATAATGTAAACAGTCACAGCCATTCTGCAAATCAAAAATATTAAAAACTAAGTAAAATAATAAACACATGAATATAGCCATTATAGGAACAGGAAATGTCGGTGGTGCATTGGCCACTAGATGGGCTAAAAAAGGACATACCATATATCTAGGCGTTCAGGATACTGAAAATTTCAAAGGTAGGGCACTATTGGAAAATGAAAATACTATTGTGCTTCCGATGAAAGATGCTGTTTCAAAATCGGAAGTCATACTAATAGCTACGCCTCCTACTGCGATTTTCGATATCATAGAACAAATGGGTGATGTATTAGGCAAAACAATTATTGATGCCACCAATGCAGTGATGAAAAGCCCTGAGCCATATAAAACGGTGTACCATTGTTTAGTTGACCGTACAGCTGCTGAGGTTGTCAAATGTTTCAACACTACGGGATTTGAAAACATGCTCAATCCTATTTATAATGGCGAAGGTATAGATATGTTCATGGCAGGAGATAGCGAAGCGGCCAAGTCAATAGCCCATCAGTTAGCGTTAGATGCAGGATTTAGCACATGTTGGGACTTTGGCAAAGCAGACAAAGTAGAACTTTTAGAGAAGTTTGCGCTGTCATGGATCAATCTGGCAATCATGCAAGGGCATGGTCGTAATATGGCATTTAAGGTCGTACGAAGATCTTTATAATACCTAGGAAAGAATTTTTAGGGTTGGTAATAAAAATGGATTTGATTTTATAAACCTAAAAATGCACATGCTGGCGCAAGTTTGTAACTTGTGCCTTCACGACTACAACCATTAACAACTAAAAACAAAACCTTTAAGGCTCATGGGTCTCTCTAATATTTCAATATCTAAAACCCATGCTGGCGCAAGTTTCTGCCCGAAATTGGGCAGATAAATGTAACTTGTGCCTTCACGACTACAACCATTAACAACTAAAAACAAAACCTTTAAGGCTCATGGGTCTCTCTAATATTTCAATATCTAAAACACCTTTTATACCCAAATAATCTCTAGCACTACTATGTAAATAATGTTCGGCTTCACTTACTATACCTGCTGCAACCGGATTATTATGAACATAATCTATCTTCTGAAACGTAACTAGAGGACTAAAAAGCTCGATAGGATGGTTGTTTTGTTGCCAAAATTGATAAACTTTATTGTTGCCTTGGTTATGTCCTGCATATCTGAAAATATTCATCATCCATTCTTTTCTGCTTTCAAAAGGATGGCTTTCTATGGCTTCAATGAGCTTTTTGGCAGTAAATTTTTTAAGATCTCGCAAAATATCAGACGGACCGTACCTACCTGTCCTAGAAAATACCAAATGGACATGATTACTCATCAAGCACCACGCATACAAGTTAAATCCTTTGTTTTGTTGGCAGTATCTCACACTATCTATAAATATCTCATTGTACAAAGGTCTGGTAAAAACATCTACCCATGACACCGTTGCAAAACTTACAAAGTAGATACCATCGTCATCCACAAACTTGTATTTGGTACTCATACTGTCAAGTATTTAAGGTCAAAATTAAGTATTATCAAAATCCTAAGTAACAAATCGTATCTAGGTGTTAAATTGGGGAGTATGGCACAAGTTGCAAACTTGCGCCAGCAAAGAGCATCAAGGTAAAAATCTGTTTCATAATTGGGTTTTAATTATTAGTAATTTGTATTGATTCTATATATCTTGTTTTTTTTTGTTTGCATTCGTCTTTACAACTAAAGCACAGCTTCAATCGCAAAAACCAAAGGAATTTTATTGCCCATGTGTTTTACAATGTATTTTCCTTTTTCGACTTCCACACCATCAGAAAAAATATTGTATGGAGAATAATTATATTCATTAAATTGCTTGATCGTCAGTCCGTTTTTGATCAGGCTATTGATAACTTCGCTATTGCTATGATTCCAACAATGGTAGGTGAATTCCTGCGCTACGGCTTTATCAGCGTAAGTTCCCGTCTCTGTACCAATGATAGGTGATACATTAAAATAGCTGTGTGCCACTTCCTTGACATCATCGTCATACATCCAAAGCACCGGATGAAACTCAGCCATGACAAAACGGCCACCGGGTTTTAAAAAATGTGCAATTACAGACGCCCATCTATCTAAATCAGGTAACCACCCAATCGTTCCATAACTGGTAAATACAATATCAAATTTTTCGTCCAATACCTCAGGCAATTCATAAATATCACTGCAAATAAATTGTGTGTTAGACTGTATTTCTTGGGCTATTTTTTGGGCTGTTTCTATCGCTTTTTCAGAAAAATCTATACCAACAGCATGTGCACCCAATCTGGAAAGGGATATCGTATCTTGACCAAAGTGACACTGCAAGTGCAAAACTTTTAATCCATCCATATTTCCCAAAATATCTAATTCTATACCTTGGAGAGATGATTTGCCCGCCATAAAGCCAGGCATGTCATAAAAGTCTGACTCTAAGTGGATAGATACTTTATTGTTCCACAGTGTTTTATTGGTTTGGATGTAGGACATATCAGGCGTTTGTTTCGTTGATTAATGTTAATTTTAAATCAAAGATAAAAATAAATTTTAAATCAAATCAATAGCAGATCCAATTATAATAAAAAAGGCACTCCATCAAGAAGTGCCTTTTTTTATATTTCCGTGTTTTTAAAATCTTCCTAAGTAGGAAATCAATGATCGTCACTGCACAATCCTTGTATCACATGGAAAGTATCGTGCAATTTGGTCAGACTTTCCTTGATTTTATCGTCTTTACCTTTCTTTTTGATCAGTTTGTCTAGTTTAGCAGAACCGTCTACCAAGTCGGCCATAGCTTTGGTAATGGCCGCAGACCTAAAAGATGGTGGGACAGTGGACTTGGCTAGTGCCTGAGCTTTTTCTAGCATTTCACCTGACCTAGTTTTGATGGGTTCCAATTTGCCTTCTTCCATAGGGTGGAATGTTTGAGCCATTACCAAATGAAATTCTTTCAGGGCTGTCCAAGCATCTTTTTCTATATCATTTAGCAGTGGGTCTTTGAGCGCTTTTTCGTAAAGCATTCCTACTTTGGACCAATCGATGACATTCCAAATGGCACCTAAATAATCGGCTCTTTTATTTTGATATTTGAGGTAGTAGGCATGTTCCCACACGTCAATACCTAAGATTGGAATCCCTCGGTTTTCTTTTGCCGCATCCATGATGGGATTGTCCTGATTTGGAGTCGAGCATACAGCTAGTTTTTTTTCAGGGGTCACATATAACCAAACCCATCCTGAGCCAAATCGGGTTGAAGCACCATTATTGAGCAATTTTTTAAGACTATCTACAGATGTAAATGTTTTATTGATATCATCAGCCAATTTTCCTGAAGGTGACTTTTCTGGGTTTGGAGACAAAATAGACCAAAATAAGGTGTGATTGTAATGTCCGCCACCATTGTTTCTAATCGCAGCACCACGTCTTTCTGCACCCAAAAGCAGTAACTCCAAAGGCAATTTTTCAGCTTTGGTGCCATTCAAAGCTTTATTTAGATTAGTAAGATAAGCTTGATGATGTTTTGAAAAATGTATCTCCATGGTTTGCCCGTCGATGTAGGGCTCAAGCGCATTATAACTGTATCCTAATGTCGGCATTTGGTGTATAGGTTGCGCCACAGATATCAGTTGCGTAAAAACCATCAGAAAAAGTGAAAGTGAAAAAGTCAATACGTTTTGCATAAAGTAATATATTTTCAATGTTAAACATAGTTAGCGTCCAATTGGTTTGTCAACATGGTGTTTTCTTTTGGAAATTTTTGTCATGGGATGACCTGAGGTGCGTAGAGAAAAAAGTGGTTTGTGGTTAAAGATAGCTGAGAAAACATATTTAATTTTACTCTGACAAACTAGAAGTAAGGATAAATTTGCTGAAATATGAATCAAATCATTTAGTTTTGAGCTGTCAATCTTTAAGGTTAAATCATGGAACTTCACGAGGCCATCATTATTAGAGCGCTTAATCCAATGTTATTCCAAGCGTTGGCACTCAAGGCTGTGAGATACGCTTTGATTTCGGTACCTTTTACATACAACCGGATGGAAAAATCGCATATTTTGCCTAGAATTGAAAATATTTTTAAAGGTAAATTGGCCGAAGAGATTTTTTATCATCATTGTCAATCACAGCATATTCGTGTCGATTTTGAATCTTGTAGCACCCCTTTTTGGATGCCTGACCAACGTGATTTTTTATGGTTGGGCGGAGAGTGGGACTTGAAAAATAACTTTTTTTATTGTACAGACGAAGCCTTTGAAAATTTTGATTTTACGCTACTTCCTGCCTTAATTCCCAATACCTATGATCATGACCAATGGTCAAAGAGAAACGAAACGCTTTTGTATCATAGTAAGTTTATGGCCTATGTATTCAGCTTTATGCGCCTTAAACCAGATAAAAAAGCATTTTTTAAAATCTCACTAGATCATCGCCAATTGGATTTTATCTATCGGGTGATAGAGCAGTACCGCAACTTACCTTACAGTAAAATGGCATCCTTCGAAACTTGGTTTTTTCAGCAGTTAGATTTTTCAGAAACTTCAGATGTTTTGGAGATTTATTATCAACCTGAAATGATCCTAACAGCCTGTGCCAATACTAAGTATTACCATCTTTTCCTTAATACTTCGGTAAATGATGATCATTATGCATCTTTAAAGGACCTTCCTTGGTATGAGAAAAAAGATAAAGTGGTTAGGTTTTTGAACGGTTCATTGGTGACGACCATTAGGAATATGACCTGCCCTGTAGGTCTCTTGCCGTCTTTTAGTAATGTAGTGATGCGTACGGTAACGAAAGTATAATTCTTCAAAAGCATGGCGGTATGCAGGGTGGCACAGTAATTGCCCTTACTAAGCTAGAAAATACCAAGTCATGAACTTTTCAAAATGGACCAATATCTTAAAACTTATTTTGTTGAAAATAGTAGAAGAATTGGAAAGGCGCATCAATGAAAAGAATGGTGTAGAAACTACCGATAGTTTTAGTTCTTCCCTGTACACTTCACTGAAGTTTATAGTTTTGGAGCAAGTAGATGGTATGGTTGATGAAGTGGTCGGTTACACTAAAAAGCAGATACACAGCATTTCGGATTTATTGGCTCTGAAAGTAGCTCAGATTTTAGGGTCTTTAGTGTACATACTACTCATTTTGGCGTTGATTGGACTCGCCTTTTTATTTTTGATGATCACATTGGCTTTGTATTTGGGCAGTCTTTTTGGTCAAATCTATTGGGGCTTTTTACTGACTAGTGGTATAGTGATTGTCATTTCATTAATGACATGGCAGTGGGCAAAAAAATCAATATCCCAACGAATTAAGTCTGTGTTGATGGAAAATGTGAAAGACTTATAATCAGTAAAACTCAATACTTTGTATGATCGCACTTCCTAAGGCAGTATTGAGAAGGTTGATTGCCTTTTCTTTAGATAGGGACAATTCTTTTTTTAATGCTGCTGATGTCAGATAAACTTTAAGGGCACCATCTTTAAAATAAATACGAGTCGTGTAGCTGCTGATGATAGGGCCCATTTCTTGTTTCCACACTTCATCGATGTGAGATATATAATATCCTTTGGCAACACGCTGATTGGATGCGATGAAGTCATTCAAGACTTCTTTGATGTTTTTATCATTGTGTCTGCCCACTTTTAATATATTTTTATAAATGAAATCCCACAAAAAATAGTAGGTGGTAGCCGCTACCTTTGGTTAAGGACGGCCATTTACCAAGGCATTGAAATGACTTTCGCGGCAGTAATTGTTGGCATATTTGCGCCACATGACTTTTTTGTGATGATCACCTCCATAATAGGAAAGTAACACTTCAAAAACATCTACGTCTACAAATCTGTCGTAAGCCGCTATCTTTTTAAATTGTTCATCCAAAAACACAAAAGAAGGAAAAGACATATTGCCTGAGACTAAATCTACGGCCAACTCATGAAAATCATATTTTCCAATTCGAACTGTGGTGTAGGCCTTGTCAGCTACAATGATTTTGTCAGATGCGGAAGCATTAATATGGAAAGCATAAAAATTGGAATTGATAAATTTAGCTATATGATCATGAGCAAAGGTTTTATCTTCCATAAAACGGCACCATTTACACCCATCATAATAGACATAAACAAAGAATTTTTTGTCTCCTTTCTTCACTTTTTCATTGGCAAATTCCCATGATGTCCATCTGATCTTATTCTGACCCAATAGAGGAAAGGTGGTTAAAACCAAAAAACTAAAAATAAACAATTTAAGATTCATACTAAAAGATGACTTACCTGTTTGCTACGTATTTAATATCAGGACTTAACTAAAAGTACAAAATTAGAGATATTGTTGCAAATATGCAAAGAGATATTCCATTAAAAAGAGTTTTTAATAAAATTTTAACAGATTTTACATTCTATAGATCACAAGATCAACTGCCATCAACTGCCTTCATCGACACCTTGGCAAACAGGTTTCCTTAAAGCAGTCAGACAAAATCACCAGAACCTGTTCCACAGTATGCGGTATCAAAAGATCATAAGATCACCAAATCAAAAGATCACCGGATCACCAGATATTCCATATGGTTCGATTTTTGATATATGCTACAACGTTCTAACAATATTGATTTTAAATATTATGATAGGCAACAAACCATCTCGTAAAAAAATAGCTTTTCCCGTCGGCGAAGAACTACATCAGTATTTGCAAAGATATGGACGTATGACGAAGTTGCCTTTGCAATATGATGATATGGTGCAGTATATCGCTTCCGTACCACTGACCAATAGTGCAGGAAAAGACACATTTTGGGAAACGGTTGTTTATAATGAGTATGAACAGAAAATAATAAATGAAGGTCTTTGTCTGATATATGCCTTATTAAAAACAGATGGTGATATCCAAATGATAGATCATCTTGCAGTCAGCAGGGTAGATTTTTGTATTTTTGGCAATACACATCCTTTTAGAGTACGCATTATCAATAAACTCAATGACAATTATGATCATTTTTATATCAAAAAGACTGATGCTTCCCGCATTTATGGCTTAGAGCTGGAAGAGTTGCTTTCACCTAATAGCCTGTCTTATCTGATCGATAAAAACACCTTGGTAGAAGAACATATAGCTGGAATTCCGGGTGATGATTTTATCCACAACCATATCGATGATGCTCCTTTTAATCAAATCAGAATAGCCAAGGAATTTATCAAATTTAATGAGAGATGTTTTGTACAGCTCTTAGGAGATATGCGTGCATATAATTTTATAGTCAGTGTCATACCAGATATCGAAGGGTCACAATTTAGAATTAAAGCCATAGATTTTGATCAACAGTCTTACGAAGGGCGAAAACACTTTTATTTACCTCAGTATTTTAAAGAAAACAATGGTATTCTCAAGCTTGGATTTAAACATCTAACCCATGACTCTGTAGCACAATATCAACTCGAAGAGCGATCTCTTATAGCCAGAAGGGCCAAAGTTTCTCGCGAAAGATTGTCCAAATTGCTCAGGTGTATGAGCCATGATCATATTTCGTCTGACGAAAAAGTAACCCAATTGAAACAAGAACTGGCTGACCATCACCACAATAATGCTTTTTTAAATTGCCAATCTATGGGCGAGATTGTCACGCTCAACATTAAGTTGGTTTTGCAGAAAGAATTTACCCATAGCGACTTCGAAATGGACGTTTGACGAAATAGGCGGTGATTTATCTGGTTTTTCATGGTTTTCGTCTTTTTTTTGAGTTATGTAGCACCTTTTGACCTTATTTTTGTTACCAATATTAATTATTATTTTTAAAAACGATTTTATCACTTCTAAAACAAAAAAACATGATCCAATTCAAAAATTATTTTACACTGATCTTATTAATGTCTTCTTTCTTGATGTCAGCACAGACCGCTGATGAAATCATCAATAAATATATTGAAAATACAGGAGGAAGAGAAGCATGGTCCAAAGTGACATCTATGAAGTCTGTAGGAAACGTCAAAGCGCAAGGTATGGACTTTCCCACCACCATGCTATCAAAACAAAATAAACAAAAGATTTCTTTTACTTTTCAAGGTAAAGAAATAGTGCAGCCTGCCTTTGATGGACAAGTTGGATGGCAAACCAATTTTATGACTATGAAAGCAGAAAAGATGGAAGCAGAAGATAGCGAAATGTTGAAGTCAGAGTTTGGCGATTTCCCGGATGCTTTTTTGAAGTACAAAGAAAAAGGTTATACCGTAGAACTTCAGGGCAGCGAAACCGTAGAAGGTACAGACTGTTTTAAAATTAAATTGACCAAAAAACCAGTTAAAGCGGATGGTGTGGAAGTTGAGAATGCTTCATTTTACTTCTTTGACAAAGAAAATTATGTACCCATCCTCGTAAAATCTGAAATCAAAAAGGGACCACAAAAAGGAAAGTTTTCTGAGACATCTATGTCAGATTACCAAGAAGTCAATGGTTTGGTTTTACCTTTTACTATAGACCAAAAATTTGATGGTCAAACAATGGCTTCAGTAAAATTGACGGGTATAGAGCTCAATGTGACCATTGATGATAAGGAATTTGCATTTCCAGAGTAAATACACATCATATTTATTAAACATGTTTTTTATTATTAAAATTGATATCATTAGTATTTATTGATATTCAATTGAAAACAATTTATATTATATCATTATATGAGAGTTTTAACATTATTAACTTTGATCGTAGGGTTTATTGCACCTGCATTTGGACAAAAATCTATTCCCATCAAAGGGGACGAACTTTTTGGGGCCATCAAAGCACGTCAAATTGGGCCTGCGGTCATGTCCGGTAGGGTAGTAGACCTAGAGGCTCATCCAAAAGACTCCAAAATCTATTATGTAGCTGCTGCGGGTGGTGGCGTTTGGAAAACCGTCAATGCGGGAGTTACTTTCAGTCCTATCTTTGACAAACATACCCAATGTATAGGCGCAGTAGCTATAGATCCTTCTGATCCGGACAAAACCATTTGGGTTGGTACTGGTGAGACCTGGACCAGAAACAGTGTAAGTATAGGTGATGGTATCTACAAGTCAGACGACGGCGGTCAAAACTGGAAAAAAATGGGTTTGGAAAAATCTGAACGCATCAGTAATATCATCGTACATCCTAAAAATCCTAAAACGATATTTGTGGGTGTATTGGGTGCACTATGGGGCGATAGTCAGGAAAGAGGTGTTTACCGATCTGATGATGGTGGCAATACTTGGAATAAAGTTTTGTACGTCAATGAAACCACAGGATGTGCCGACCTTATCATGGATCCAACCAATGCGGATATCATGTACGCATCTTTTTGGGAATTCAGAAGGACAGGATATTCTTTTAATTCCGGAGGACTCAATTCCGCGCTTTACAAATCTACAGATGGCGGTAAAAACTGGAACAAAATCCACAATGGGTTTCCTACGGGAAAATTGGGAAGGATTGGTATCGCGATAGCACCTTCTAAACCATCTACCGTATATGCAGTACTTGAAACAGAAAAAGATACCGATAAAGGGCTCTACAGATCTGAAGATAGTGGTGCCTCGTGGACGAAGCTTAATGGAGATTTTGAATTGGTCATCCGTCCATTTTACTTCTCTAGAATCGTGGTAGACCCCAAAAATCCTGATATTATTCTCAAAGCAGGTCTTCAGGGATATATCAGTAAAGATGGTGGTAAAACCTTCAGGAGTATTGGAGGTGGTATCCACTCAGATTTTCACGATTATATTTTTGATCCCAATGATTCTAAACATATCGTAGTGGGTACAGATGGTGGAGTATACCGTTCTAGAGATGGAGGTGTAGTTTGGGAAATGGTAAAAGGTTTGCCATTGTCACAATTTTATCATGTAGCTGTTGATAATCAAAAACCCTATAAAGTATATGGTGGCCTTCAAGATAATGGCTCTTGGGTAGGTCCTAGCAACAAAGTGGGCGGTATTCGCAATAGCGATTGGACTTCTGTAGGATATGGTGATGGTTTTAGAGTCTATCCACATCCATCAGATCCCAATACCGTTTATTCAGAAATGCAAGGTGCAGAAAATATTTGGAGAGTCAATGTTGCTAAAAGTCAGGCAAAAACCATAAAACCATACGCTGAGGAAGGAGATCCAAAATTAAGGTTTAACTGGAACGCACCTTTGTCTACCAGCTTACACTATCCGGATAGGGTCTATGTAGGAAGTCAATACGTACATGTATCTGACGACAAAGGAGAGACATGGACCAAGATGTCTCCTGATCTGACCACCAATGATCCTAAAAAGCAACTGCAGGAAGCATCAGGCGGATTGAGTGCAGATAACTCAGGAGCTGAAAATCACTGTACCGTATTTACCATCAATGAGTCTCCTGTAGACAAAAATATCATTTGGGTAGGTACTGATGATGGAAACGTGCAAGTGACCAAAGACGCAGGAAAGACTTGGACCAATGTAACGGCTAAAATCACAGGGGTTCCTAAAAATACATGGGTTTACTATATAGAACCTAGTAACTTTGATGCTAACACGGCATATGTTGTTTTTGATGGTCATACCATGAGTGACTTTAAACCCTACGTCATGAAAACCACTGACGGCGGTAATACCTGGAAATCAGTGGTCAACGAGCAGGTACCGGTTTTTGCAAGATGTATCAAGGAAGATCATTTAAATCCGGATATCTTGTATTTGGGTACGGAAATGGGATTGTACATTTCCTTGGACGGTGGAAGTAATTGGGCACGATTTGACAACAATATGCCACAAGTAGCGGTACATTATCTAGCCATACAAAAAGAAGCAGATGCATTGGTTATGGCTACTCATGGACGTGGCGTCATCATCATCGACGACCTGAAACCACTTCGTGCTATCAATGAAAACCTTCTCAGTAAAGACCTTGCCTTTGTAAATTTAGATCCGGCTGTTATCACCGAGAGTGTGACTTTTCAAGAGTTTCCTGCCGTGGGCGAATATTTGGGTGATACCCCTACGACATCGGCAAGAATCGTGTATTACATGAACAAAAGACACACTTTTGGTAAAATGACAATGGAGATTTTTGACGAAAATGGCTTGAAAGTAGCCGACTTAGCTCCAGGCAAAAGCAAGGGTATCAATGAAGTGCTCTGGAATTACACTTTGCCACTGCCCAAAACAGCAAAAGGCAAGACATTTACTTTTGGAGGATTTGCAGCACCTAAAGTACCTGCGGGCAAATACACTGTAAAAATCACCAAAGGTAAGGAAGAGTATACACAAGATTTGGTTCTGAAGTATGATCCAAACTCTATCCATAGCGAAGAAGATCGTAAAATCAAGGACGCCAAAGCCATGGAACTTTATAAAATGATGGAATCTCTGGCTGATGAGGTAGAGAAAATAGACCAATTGCAAAAATCATCTGAGACCATCTCAGGTAGTATTAAAGATAAAAAAATGCTCAAAAAACTTCAACTCAATGAGTACATCAAAGAGATCGAAGAACTGAGAAAAGTTTTGGTAGTGACTACAGGCGATAATTATGTAGGAGCCGCTGAACCACAATTGAGAGAAAAGATCGCCGGTTTGTATGGTGAAGTATTGGGGTATGCAGGAAAACCAACCAATGCACAACTTAAAAATCTGGATATGCTGCAAGGTAAGTTGAAGGATGCTTCTGCCAAGATCAAGAATTTGGAAACTAAAGCAGAAACGATCAATCAGCTACTAGGAAAAAATAAAGTTACAGGTAAAATCAGCAACGGTAAAGTAGTTGGTGCTTAAAGATTTGTTTTTTTGAAATGTTTTAAGCAGTATCTTGGAAACAGGGTACTGCTTTTTTGTTTTAAATCCTTATAGGTTTGTTATTTCAAAAGGAAGTGTTGTAATTTATTTTTGTAAGTGTATTTATTTATCCGTGAAAATAATAGTTTCTACTTTCCCAAAAATATCTTTTTCAATGAGATAGTCTTCATTATAACGTAGCTTAAGAACTTCCTTATAACCTTTTCCGGTTTTAGTCAGTTTGTTTGGATTAGCTCCTAAAGAAATGAAATACTGAATCTTTATTATTTGTTCTTTCATTTGTGCTTTAGTGTGTTCTATCATTTTTTCATCTTCCCTTTTAGTGTAGTAATCTAAATTATTAATTGCATGTGCAAAGTTCATTATAGCATGATACAACAGACTTACTCCTTCCCAAGTATAAAAATCTATACTTACACCTTGGCCTACAAGATATTCGATGGCTTCTTTGTGGAAAAACCCACTACTTGCGCATTGTTCCATTGAGTTAGAAGTATCTC
The DNA here is from genome assembly GCA_964526715.1 of uncultured Aureispira sp. GTDB lineage: Bacteria > Bacteroidota > Bacteroidia > Chitinophagales > Saprospiraceae > OLB9. The sequence goes on from CAZGMB010000085.1 coordinate 18,763, forward strand.
CACCTTTATGGATTAAATACGCCAACATTTCAATGTTATTTGAATAAGCAGCCATATCAACTAGGTTTTTCTCCAAAATGGTAAGCCTCAGATTAATATCCCAATTATGTGATTCTATTTCAGAGATTATCAATTCATTGTGTTTAGCCCATAGAAGTTTACTGAAATAATCACTAACTGCTTCAAGTTGCCATGGTTTGAATTTATTGTATTTTGCTAAAGGAGAATGAACCATATCTGCTCCAAGCTTGCTTGTTTCTCTTATTTCTTCATAAACATCATCAGGTAATAGCCCTAAATCTTTATAAACACAATCATGATTCAAATTACCAATTCCACCATAATCAAGCAGACTTAGTTTATGAATTATAATACTCAATCCATGTTCTACATCACCCAAATAATCAAAATTTATTTTAACATACGAATATCCTTCTTTTTGTTCTGTAAGTACATTTATTGAGTTTATTCTCGCTAATTTTCCCAAGTCTTCAAACGCAGTTAAATCAGGAATCCAAAAATCTTCGTCAAACCATTCTTTGTGTTTTGGATTTATTTCATAGATAAATGCATGAAATAAAAACTGACAAATCTCTTCTTCGCTATTTATCAAATATTGGATCGCATTAGTTTGTGATTCTGTAGGATCGGGATCGTAGGTTCTTTCTCCATTGATGCAAAAAGGAATATAGCCAGCTTCCAATATTTTTTGTAACTCCGTTGGTCGTTTATTCTCTTTCCAATAATCTGAATGAATTTTTGATAAAAAAGGAAACTTTAGATTAAACTCCCAATCTCCATTAAAATTATAAGAGTCCATATTCAACTTAAAGTTCATAGAATTCTCATTTAATTGGTTTTAAATTTTATTTTTTTAAACTTAATTTCATTGCCTTCACCACATTCTGTCCATCCATCGCTGCCGAGATGATACCTCCAGCATAGCCTGCGCCTTCACCACACGGATAAAGTCCCTTGATTTGTACGTGCTCGTAGGTCACAGCGTCACGAGGGATTTTGATAGGTGCTGACGTGCGACTCTCGGTACCAATGATATTGGCTTCATTGGTGAGGTAGCCCTTCATTTTTTTATTGATTTCTATCAGTCCTTTTCGTAAACGTTGATACACAAATGATGGTAATAGCTGATGTAATGGGGCAGAGATCAAACCAGGTATATACGAAGTCGGATTTAATTCAGGTGATAATTTACCATTGACAAAATCTTCTACACGTTGTGCAGGAGCTTTTTGACTACCATCACCGGCGTCAAACATAGCTTTTTCTACCACGGCTTGAAAATCTAATGATGCAAATACTCCCGAATAACCATGTTTTTCCAATTCATCAAGTTCAATGGATGTGACAAATCCACTATTGGCAAATGGACTATCTCGTCTGCTCAATGACATGCCATTGACTACGATCTCACCGGGTGCCGTTGCTGCGGGTACGA
>CAZGMB010000086.1:0-20171 GCA_964526715.1 uncultured Aureispira sp.
GCATGAGCAGTTGGCCTATTTTCTGATCCAAGGTCAAACTTTTAAAAACAGAATCCACCCAAACTTTATTATAATCCGAAAGGAATGCAGGTTTTTGCTGACCTGCAGCTAAAAAGGAAAAACCAATGTCAAAAAACAGAGAAAGTATAAGCCTGTATTTATGGAAAGTCATATTATTTTGCGATTGCCATTATGAAATCAAATATCCACCATCTACATTAAAGGCTACACCTGTGGTATATGACGATGCGTCTGAGGCTAGGTACAGCACCAATCCTGCGATTTCATCGGGTTGAGCCATTCTTCCCAAAGGTATTCTTTCATTCCATTCATTCAGTATAGGCTCTTTTTTCCAAAGTGCTGAACTGAATTTTGTTTGAACCAATCCGGGACAAATCACATTGCTTCTGATACCGTACTTTCCCCATTCTGTTGCCTGACTTTTAGACAACATCGCCAGTGCTGCTTTGCTCATACTGTACACAGACAATCCCGGGCTGGGACGACTTCCTTCCACAGAACCGATATGGATTATGGAACCAGAACCCTGGGCTTTCATCAATGGAAAACAAAAATTGGAAAGGAGTAGTCCTGCTTTTACATTGACTTGCATGATTTTGTCAAAAACAGCACCATCCATATCTTCCATAGGTCCAAAAACAGGATTGGTTGCAGCATTATTGACTAAGATATCTATTGTTTTATATTTTTCAACAGTATATTCTACAAGCTTCTTAAGTTGGACTTCATCTCCTGAGTGACAGGCCATGCCATCTACTTTTAAACCATAAGTATCAAAAGTACCAATAGCGTCAGCAACATTTTGGTCTTGACGACCTGTAATAACTACATGAGCACCACGAGATGCCAAAATCTGAGCAATACTAAAACCAATACCACGAGTACCACCTGTAACAAGAGCTACTTTTCCATTGAGATCAAAAGAAAGATGATTTTTTATGTCCCTCATACGCTTAATCCAATACCACCATACGCGTGCTACCTGATTTTTTATTAAACTGGTCTCTGATAGTAAGTATATGCACTCCAGAGTTTAAGTTGGTGATATCTATTTGTTTTGGACTTTGACCTGATAAGTATGTTGGCTCTGCATAAACTATTTTGCCCGTCAAATCTGTTATGGTGATCAGATACATACCATCTTCCCAGTTGGAGGTGTTGATGGATACCATATCCGAAACGGGATTAGGATATAAGGAAAAACTTGGGCCTTCCGAATCTTTTACTGCATTGATGACATTACCAAAATCAGCAAAAACTACTGTCTCAAGTACATTGAGAGAATCATAGGTAGCTGATACCAAGATCTCTTTTTTAGTATTATTGTAAAAATTGTATGTGGTCGTTTTGTTTACACCCAAAAACTGTTTGATGAAGGGCGGCAAGGAAATGGTTGGAAACAACCCAATAAGTGTTTCCAGATTTTGCCATCCTAAAAAGCCGATTTTAACTGAAATCTTGGTTTGGGAAGTCTCACTAGCTTTTTCGCGCAGTACGTCGAGATTTTGACCTTGCATCTGCAGTTTTCCATAAGCATCCATGATACTTGCGGTGGTGGTTACAAATTCTACTCTGATGCTGTCGGGCTTAAATCCTGGAGGAAAAATAGTTAATATGGAGTCGGGAAAAACACTAGCGGGAATTGCTATTCTGAATTCGCCATCTGTGTTTACACTTGATATAAAAGATAACGGCGCTTGTCTCAGCGCAGGTCTTTTTATGTATCTGACGACTACAGGAGCATTAAATATGGGATTGATCCCTCCAAAGCCCAAAGCTTCTATCTTTGTTGCAGATGATTTGTAATATTCTTCTTGATCTTCTTCTTTAAGCATGATATCTGCGTCAGCAAACAATGCTGCATCCTTACCGGTTTTGGGATCCAAATAGGATTCCTGGATTTTACGACCTGATGTCAGCATATTGAATTCCCACTGAAGTGGACCCGCATTAGTTTTCAAATCAAGAGTATAGGAAGGACTTGTGTTTTCTGCATATTTGAGCACATCGCCTGCCTTAGGAAACGTCGTGTTAGTAATGGTAATCTGAGCTTGTACACTCACACAAAACCATAAAACGATAACAAAAAATATAAAATGTCTCATAAATATATAATGTTGTTTGTTAATCAATATACTCAATTTTTCTTAAAAACTTAACCCCTACTTTTAATTCAATGGATAAATTTCTGACCTGTGTAGCTGGCAGGTCTATCCTTTCATTAGGTGCCCAAGGGTTACGAATATTATCTATCCCAAAATGCTCATATTGGAAAGAATAATCAGGTTGTATCGTTGCTTCCACAAATACGTTGCTCAGTTCTGACATTTCCATTTCAAAACCACCTCCAAAAGTGACACCATAATTAAATTTGCGAACATAATCTGCATTGACAATCTCAGCAAACTGACTTACCGAACCTAGATTATTTCCTACAGTGTACTCACCTCTGATACCCAAAATTAAGTAAGGCGCGTATTCATCACTTGAAAAAAATGGTTTTTTTGCACCCAATTCCAATACAATGTTATGGAACTTATATTTAGATAATGCATTAAAACTATTATTGAAGCTAAAGAACCTTAGTGCACTACCACGTGTATGAAAACCTAGCTGAGCGTACAGCGCCCCCTTTTTTTCTTCATCATAGGATTCTATAAATGCATCACCATTAAACGAAAACATAGCATCTCTGTTGGCCCCTACATTTCCAAATCCATTTCCCCAGGATTGATTGTTCATAGCAAAACCACCCTTTGCACCAAACCAATAGCTTTGCGTGTGCGCTGAGATTGCCATAGCAAAAAACAAAAAAACAGTAAAAAATTGTTTATACATGTTCAAATAAGTCATTTGGAAAGTCAAAATTAATACTTTTAATTAAAAATCACATTTTATTTTTTAAAAACCCCAAAAGAATGCGTTTCTGACATGAAAAATAGTAATTAAAAATATTTTGAACTTTTTAATTTTATTTTTGTTTGCTCTGATTATTGATATTCTAAAGTAAATTTGATTTTTAAAAATAGTATTTTAATTAAGTACCATTAAAAAAGCCATCGAATAAACAGGCACATATATTTATGGGTCAAATCATTTCGAAAGGCTTCAAAAGTCCTTGGCTATCTAGCGGGCAGTCCTCCGTTTTAAGAGCCTGTCGAGCTTTGTGTGAGAAGGATTTGGCCCGCGGGACCACTAGGAAGTATGCGGGCACGTATGGGTTAATTTAGAAGAATACATTACCAATGAGTTAAAATGCTTTATTTTTAAAATTTAATTTCTTTTAATAAATTTAATAAATGGTAGCTTATTCTATAAAAGATCTGGAGAGTTTATCGGGCGTAAAGGCCCACACCCTTCGTATTTGGGAGAAGCGTTACAATATTATTAAACCAAGTAGGACAGAAACTAACATCAGATACTACAAGGATGAAGACCTGCAAAAAATTCTGAATATTACACTACTAAACCGAAAAGGATATAAGATTTCTAAAATTGCTGAAATGCGCAGTGAAGAAATCAAACAAAAAGTAGCAGAACTTACAGAAGTAGGTGAGCTTTTTGAAGACCAGATTGACTCCATGATGTTGGCTATGTTTGAGCTGGATGAAAGTAAATTCAACATAATCCTAGACCATCAAATAGCTGCCAAAGGATTTGAGGAAGCGATGAATACCATTGTATATCCTTTACTCGACAAACTTAGCGTAATGTGGCTTGCGGGTTCGGTAAAGGGCGTTCACGAAAATTTTGTAGGCAATATTATAAAACGAAAGACGATCATAGAAATCGACAAAACGCTACAAAGCCAACCTAAATCAAATCAAAGAGCGTTGATTTACTTGCCGGAGCAAGAAACGCATGAATTAAGTTTGCTTTTTCTTCAGTTTGTGTTGGTAACCAAAGGAATCAAAGTGATCAATCTTGGCTCTAATGTTCCACTTATAGATGTCTTGGAAGGTAAAAGTATTTTTAATCCGGATTTTATTTTTACCATTTTTAATGATAGTTTCTCCGAATCGCCACTTCAGCCATATATCAATGAATTGGGTAAAAATACTAAAGATACCCATGTACTCATTTCAGGTTTTCAAACCGTAAGTCAACAACTGTCATTACCTGAAAATATTAAAATCCTTAATGGTATAGAGCAAATTAAAGAATTCATTTTGCTCAATCAAGCTTAAAACTAAGTGTCTTCCTGATAGTAAACTACAATTAACATATTATTGAGATATATTAATAATTGGTAAAAAACTAAAATTCCAATATTATCGTTTAAGTCTTGCAATTTTGCAAACAAATCAAAATAATTTAATCAATGAAGAGTATTTTAAATTTAGCTTTAGCTTTTTCGTTAGCATTCGCAGTAGTATCTTGTAAAGATAAGGCAGAATCAGCTGCTGATGCAACACAAGAAGCTGCACAAGCAACTGGTGTAGTCTATACCGTATCTCCTGATGCTGCAAAAATCAATTGGGAAGGATCAAAACCAACTGGAAAACATACGGGAACAATCAATATCACTTCGGGAGAAATCACCGTAAAAGACGGTGCAGTAGCTGCAGGTAATTTTGTGATTGATATCAACAGTATCGTGGTAACTGATTTGACAGGTGATGAAAAAGCAGGTTTGGAAGGTCACTTAAAAGGAGAGACAGAAGAAGATGCAGACCACTTTTTCAATGCAAAAAAATTCCCTACAGGTAAATTTGAAATCGTAAGTGTCACTCCTTCTACTGAAGCAGGAGTAAATGCTATGGTTAAAGGAAATCTTACTTTGAAAGATGTGACAAAAGAAGTAACCATACCTGCCAATATATCTATTACAGAAAATAGCGTAGTAGTGACCACCAATCAATTTGCAATCAACAGAACTGATTATGGTATCAATTATGGTTCAAAAAGTATCTTCAAAGACTTAGGTGATAAGTTTATTGACGATAATATTATGATACAGCTTATGGTAGAAGCTAAAACTGCTCCTGCTGCAGCACCAGCTCAGTAAAATTTGTTATCTTTGTGAGATAAAATATTTTTTAGATGAGCAAAAAATTGTCGTACGATAGCGCCTATGCCGAATTAAACAAAATATTGGCATCACTACAATCAGATGAAGTAAGTCTAGACGAAATCAGTGACAAACTCAAAAGAGCCGCAGAGCTATCCGCTTTTTGCAAATCTAAACTCAGGTCTATAGAAGAAGACCTAGAGAAAATCAATCCCACAAATTAATACCTATGTAGTAAAATAATCAAAGCCCTGATATCTGAGTGATGTCAGGGCTTTTTTTGTAATTATCTTTTTGTTTAAGAAAATACAAATCATTATTTATTTGTCAAGAAAATATCATCGAAATATACCTTTCCTGTAGTGTTTGGTAACATGATTAAAAATACGCTAATGATATCTGAGTCTCCCAAATATGGATTTAATGTCACCTTTACTTCTTTACAATCAAAAGTACCATTCAATGGGTTAAAGCCCTATGTAGTCTTAAAAAAAGTAGGTTGAACCACTCCATTTTTATTACCACGAAATGCAATTGATACACCTTCTCCTTTCAAATTTTCGCCTTTCACGTTAACAGTAAGTGTTAGGTTATCACCAGATTTAAATGAGCTAGCAGGAAATGATTGCACATAGTTTGCAAAAGCTCATTGTTTTTTGTGCTATCACTACTAATAAATAATGAACTTTTTCCCGAACATGAAACATCATTTGAGACACCGAACTTGTATTTGTTTGCATTAAAAGAATCACTTGTATTACTTCCCCAATCTTGCTGTCCATTTTCAATGTCTCCATTGGACAAAAAATTAGTTCCTGAAGACTCATCATCCTTATCACAAGAAATGGTGAAAAATAAAAGCATCAAGAAAAAAAATGATTTTGTAAATGTGTTTGTCATAAGCTTTACGTTTAAAGTGAATAATATTTTCAATATAATATTACATTTAATATTATTAATAAAGGATAAAAAATAGAACTTTAAGCTTATTTTAACCAATTTAATCTTCTTAATGAGCAAAAAATTGTGGGACGATAGCGCTAATGTCGGATTAAACAAAATATTGGCATCACTACAACCTGATGAAGTAAGTCTCGACGAAATCAGCAGCAAACCCAAAAGAGCCGCAGAGCTATCTGCTTTTTGTAAATCTAAATTCAGGTCAATAGAAGAAGACCTAGAGAAAATCAATCCTACAAATTAACACTCTAATAGTAAAATAGTGAAAGCCCTGATATCTTAGTTTTGCCACGGCTTTTTAAAAAGTATTGCATCAAATTATGATAATCCCGTAATATTGCCATCTTCATCAATATCGATATGCTCAGCACTCGGCACTGCAGGTAATCCAGGCATACGCATCACATCACCCAATAATGGTATCACAAATCCTGCCCCTGCTGAATATTCAAACTCTCTAACTGTAATCTTGAAGCCTGTGGGACGACCAATCTTTTTCTCATCATCAGAAAAACTGGCCGGTGTTTTTACCATACACACTGGAAATTCATTAAAGCCCAGTTTGGTGATTTGATGAAGTTGAGATTTGGCTTTGGATGAAAATTCTATACCATCTGCTCCATATATTTCTGTGGCAATAGTCTTAATCTTGTGCTCTATGCTGTCAGATAGTTGATACAATGGCTTGAAATTGTTTTGGCCACTTTCTATGCTTTCTACCACAGCTTTTGCCAGCTCAGACGATCCTTTGCCACCATGAGCAAAAGCAGTACTGACCACGGCTTTGACACCTTGTGCCGCACAAAGAGATTGTATGATTTCATACTCTTCTTGGGTATCTGCCGGAAATGCATTGATAGCAACTACAGGATTTAAACCTAATTTCTGAATATTTTCTATATGCTTTTCGAGATTACAATATCCTTTTCTTACGGCTTCAGGATTGGGTAATGTAAGGCTATCTTTATCTACACCACCATGATGTTTTAAAGCTCTGACATTGGCAACAATTACAGCTGCATCAGGCTTTAAGCCAGCCATCACACACTTGATATGCAAGAACTTCTCTGCGCCCAAATCTGCACCAAAGCCAGCTTCTGTGACCACATAATCGCCCAAACTCAGGCCCATTCTGGTTGCAATGACCGTATTGGTCCCTTGGGCTATACTTGCAAAAGGACCGCCATGCAAGATGGCAGCATTGCCATCCAAAGATTGCACTAGATTGGGTTTGATTGCATCTTTTAGCAATACAGCCATAGCGCCTACAGCCTTAAGATCTCGAGCAAAAACAGGTTTACCGTCGTATGTTTGGCCGATATAAATGTTGCCCAGTCTCCTTTTGAGATCTGCCATATCATTGGACAAACAGAGAATGGCCATCACTTCAGATGCCGGCGTGATATTGAAGCCATCTTCTCGCATGATTCCGTTGGCTTTGCCTCCCATACCAATGATGATCTGACGTAGTGATCGGTCGTTCATATCCATTACTCGTTTCCAAGCTACCGTTCGCGGATCTATATTGAGACTATATTGTTTGTTTTGGATATTGTTGTCTATCAAAGCAGAGAGTAGATTATTGGCTTTCTCGATAGCCGAAAAATCTCCCGTAAAATGCAGATTGATGTCTTCCATCGGTATCACCTGTGAGTATCCACCACCTGCTGCACCACCTTTGACACCAAAAACGGGACCAAGTGATGGCTCTCTTAGCACAGCTATAGATTTATAACCGTTATAATTGAGACCATCTGAAAGCCCTATAGTCATGGTCGTTTTGCCTTCGCCATACTTAGTAGGTGATAATGCAGTAACTAGGATGAGCTTCCCTTTAGGATGGGGACTTTGTAAGGATAAAGGCAGTTTGGCCTTGTATTTACCATAATACTCCAGATCATCTTCTGCAATATTGAGCTTAGCAGCTATATGCCTGATATGTTTTATGTCTGCGTTTTGTGCGATTTCTATATCGCTAGGAAAATTTGCCATATTTTTAATTGATTAGGAATGCAAATATGGAAATAATACCCATAATGTGCTAATTTTTTTCACTAAATCACTTCAAAACTTATTTGGTCGAAATTTCCATTTTGATCTGAAATACTGAGCTGATAATAGCCTTTGGCTCCTGTAAATAAAATTTCATGTTTTCCTTTTGTGGTCGTACCTATATATTTATCATTGACAATCCAATACAATGTAGCTGCCTTATCCCTGTGATATGCCTTAAGTATGATATTGTTTTGGTTGTTTTCTCCTGTTTTAGGTATAAAAATTCGAATACCATCACTGGGATAAACGATATTTAAAGCTTTATCATCATCATAACAATCCTGTCGGTAAGCCGGCAATACCTTGTAGTTTAAGTCCGCAGCTGCGTAATAATATTCCATATGAGAAGGCAAAACAAACATGGTATCCTGTTTTTTCATGAAAGTAGCACATTTTTCAGAAAGTTGCATTCCTGCATCATCAGTCATAACTACTTTATGGTATGTACAAGGGTTAAAACGCATGGATAGATGTTCTACATTTAGATTTTTAATGTGCTTGCACAAGGCACCGGCTAGTTTTCCAGATTCTCTGCAAATACTTATGATTTCTTTTCTGGAATATATAGTTTTGGTGCCAAACCAAGTATTGTCTGGTAATGCATTAAACATTTTGAACATCACTGGTGCAGCCTTACTGATACCTGTCAGATCAAAACGACCTTCTCCTCCTTCATTTCCTATCCAAATACCGACCAGATACTTCCCATTGAATCCGATACTCCAGGCATCTTTATGCCCAAAACTGGTGCCGGTCTTCCAAGCTACTTTATTAGTTGTGCCGTAATAATCCCAGGATTTCTCTTCTCGTGGGCGTGTGACATCTGCCATAGTATTGACCAGATGATCGATAGTATACCCACTAAAATTAAATGAATTGCTATTAGAAGATTGACTGTTTGCTAGTACTTTTACTTCACCATATGGATGGGTGATCCCTTTATAGTTTTGTGCAAAACCTTTGTAAAGCCTGCACATATCCCAAAGTGAGGATTCTCCACCACCCAATATGATACTCAATCCGTAATGATCTTGACCGCGATTTAAATAGGCTAATTGGAGTTTTTGGATCATCTCATAATAACTTTGTAAACCCACAGTATTGAGTACCCTCACGGCAGGCACATTGAGAGACTTGAGCAAAATGTCAGTAAAAGGTACGGCTCCACGATATTTTTTATCAAAATTTTCAGGCTGGAAATCACCAATGGATGTAGGAATATCCGCGACCAATTCTTGGGGCAGCAGCAATCCCGACTCCAATACGTGGGCATACAAAAGTGGTTTGAGCAAGCTACCATAACTTCTTGGCGCCTGTGCGATATCTACGTAAGAAAACTTCCCATTTTTATTTTTGATATTTCCATGGTAAGCTACCAAATTATTATTGGAAATATCTATAATAACTGCCGCCATATTGTTGATATCGTCCATTTGCAAAAAGGTAGCTTCCGTTTGCAGCAATTCAGCAGTCTTTTGTTGTATGTTTTGAGAGACGGTAGATTTAAAAACCTTTTGATCAGGATATTTTTTGGATAGATAAAGCAGTAGGTGATACGCATTTTGGGGTATTTCAGCAGTATGTGTAGGTATATCTTCTCCTAAGTATAGTTCTAAGTCAGTGTCATTGATATATCCTTTTTTATTCAGTTTATGAAGTAAGAAATTCCTTTTTTGAAGTAGTTTCATCCTGTTTTTAGTCAGATTGGCCGTAGATGGTCCATTGGGCATAACGGCTAGCAAAGCATATTCTGCCCAAGATAATTTATCCAATGGCCGGTTAAAATACCGAAGTGCCGCTGCCTTGACGCCTATCGTATTCCCGCCAAATGGAGCCATTTCGCACCATTCTTTGAGTATGGTTTCATCTCGGTGGAAAAGACTGTACTTTACAGCTGCCAAGGCTTCCCGCATTTTATTGAACCAATTTCGAGATGCGTTTTTGTTTTTCATACGCATGACTTGCATGGGAATCGTGCTGGCACCTCTTTTAACTTTTCCTGATTTTAGGTTGGTATATGCCGCTTTCATTATTGAAAACGGATTTAATCCAGGATGATAAGCAAAGTATTCGTCTTCATAAGTGACAATGGCCGCTTTTAACGCCTCAGGAATATCTTCATTCATAGGAAAGCACCATTGTTGTTCTTTAGAGACCGTAGCTGCAAGTAATACATTTTCGGCGCTGTACAGTTGATTGCTATACGCTGGCTTGAAATCTGGAGTGGGTATGCATAAAAGAAGCAGCATAAAACATCCTGAAGTCAAAAGAAAAATTCTTCCTCTAAATTTACCCATCCCTGCCTTGCCGGCTAGGCAGGGACTTTTAAAGCCCTTCGAAATTATTTGACCCATAAATTTATTGCCTGTTTATTCAATGGCTTTTTTATGGAACTTAATTTATTATTTATCAATACCAAATTATTTTCCCACCAACACCCTCTCCGTACTCGTCTTCGCATAAATCGTGCCTTTGTACATATGCTCACATCTGATCGCTGGCATAAAGAAATCACCCGTAAATGCTGCTTTGGCCTTAAAACTAAAATTTCTTTTCTCTCCGGGTCTCAAACCAAAAAAGGTGTAGACTCTGTCGTCGCGATAATCTTGATAATTGAAGTTGCCGGCATCGGGTACTACATTGGTTTCGTATAGTCTTGGATTGATCAGTTCCCATCCTGAAGGCATTTTGACGTTCAGAGCCAAATCAGTGATATCTAGTGCTGACGGATTAGAAATACTGACATTGATGATGATGTCATCTCCCAACTTTGTTCCCTTGAGTCCGCTTTGTTTTCTTGTGGAATTGCTGTAAGATACTGAAATACCCAAATTGCTAGACGCGCCATCCTTTTTAGGGTTACTGTCAATAAATCTTGATGTCTGATACACATAGAGTTTGCCTTTTCCCGTGTTTTTTACCGAGATGGATTTGTTAAAGTCCGCAGTCTGAATATAGACCATTTTGGGTTCGTATGAGCTATGCTTAAAGTTTTTAGTACCGCTTTTAAGTCCAGTTATAGTATATTCTACATCTTTGGCCATCTGTAGTGATTTTCCAAAATACTGATAAGCTGCAATGAAAGCATACCCTTTGGTCTGTGTACTTGCCCAGTTTTGATTATTGAGGATATCTACCATTTGATCATAGTATGCCTCCAGTTTGTTTTGGTCCTTCTCGATGTAACTGAGTACCTCTACAATGAGCGCCCAGTCTCTGCCTTTATCACCAAAACTTTGATATGAATACGATTCTTTGTACTCTTTTTGTAAACCTTCCGCCTTTTTGACGTACTCTACGGCTTTACTTTCATACCCACTCAGCTTAAAACTGCCTGCTATAAGCCACCATGTCAATGGATTTTTAGACTTATTGGAAGTAACAAACCTATTGAGCGCAGACTTGGCAGATTTGCCAGCCTTCGCCAATACAAACAAACGGTATGCCTGAACCATAGTTTCTGATTCATAGGTATAATCATTGGACGCTTCAGCAAGTGCCCAATTATTGGCTATCGTATTATGGGCAGAGGACCATCGTTCCAGCATTTCCTGATAACCGCCCAACTGGTTTTGCTTTTTCATTTCTACAAGAAAATTACCCGCATAAATATCAGACCAAGCGTGGTAGTAACTATTTTCCCAATATTTGAATTTGCCAGTACCATCCTGAAATCTTCCCAAAGCCAGCATGGCCGATTGCAAGTGTTCCATCCTCTTACGATTTTCTGCCGGATCTAGATTTAATATTTTATCAAGATACAATTGGCCAAAGCCACCAGAAGTAGTCTGTTCTAAACATCCATATGGATATTCGATTAACTCAGCTGCATATTGTGTGAAATTGGGTACTTTCAAACCACTAATCATCACTTTGGACGTGAAAACTTCTTTGTATCCTTTGGGTTCAATCATCATTTTGATAGCCTGATTGGGTTCAATGATATCTTTTTTTATAGATGATTCGTACGAGTTGGGATAATTGACCAAAATGTTGGTGGTCTCTTTCATACCTTTAGTTCCGGAGTTTACAGCTAAGTCCAGAACCATTTTACCTGTTTTATTGAGTACTTCAATATTTTCATATACATGTGATAATTGATTTTTACCACCAAATGTCAAAGGAATACTGCCAGAAAACCCCTTGACCATAGTCGCATCTGCTTTAGCTACCAAAGAGGCATTGGATATTGTTTTGTCATCTTTCAGGATAGTCACTGGAAGATTGAGCTTGTCAGTGACATTGAGACTTCTGGGCAACTGTGTCTGAACCATTAGCGGATTTTTGACCGGAATCAGTTTTTCGAGCTTTCCAAAATTTTTATCATTACAAGCTACGACCATCAAACGCACCTTACCTATATAGTTAGGTATATAAATTTTATGGTTGTTTTTGCCATTTGTAGCTGTTTTAAAAGGTCCCAAATGCATAGCCACAGGTTTAAATCTGTTGATCTCAGCAATAGCATCAGGATTGTAAACATCATCACCACCTATAGATATAATGCCCGCGTATTTCCCTTTAAAAAACGCTAATAAATATTGATAAATATCCCATGTCTTGACCAAAAGTGGAAATTTACCATTGAAGTGTTTGGTAGGATCGGGCGTACTAAAACCAGTCAGATTTAACAAACCTTCATCTACTATCGCAATGGTGTACTCCATAGGTCTACCTTCTTTTTCGCTCACTGTAAAATTGTATGCCTTATTGGATTCCAACTGATCGGCTAATGTAGATACGGGTGTTAATGGCGTAGTGGCACCGTTCATTTTTAGGTATTTGAGCCCGTACATACGAAGCGGATAGTCATTATTTTGCTGTGCATATTTTTGAACGACTGATATGTGGACATATACGTTGGGTGCCCAGTTTTCACTTGTGGGCAACGAAATGGTACTTTTATCTTTGCTTAGATTAACCCATTTTTGTTCTATTACTTTACTACCTCTTTCTATACTGATCAATGCTTTGGCATCCGCGATATCAGGCAATTTGATTTGTACCTGCTCTCCAGCTTTGTATTCATCTTTATTGGTTTGGAACTCTACGATGTATGGCTGGGCACCAGGAATAGACTCTTTACCATCATAGACTGTAAAGTATACTTGGGTTTTGTGACCTGAAGCTTCATCAGTCATGGTGAGTTTGTAAGCGCCTTTACCTAGTTTTCCTTTGGGGAATATGATTTTACCTTTTCCTGTGATACTGACCGAAGCAGACGAGACGTCTTTCCAGTAAGATTGATTTACAAAGTTTCCAGAGGAGCGCAGTCTGTATTTATCTACCCACCAAGATTCCATATGTTGCTGTATGGTATACTCAATGGTATGTGGCGTAGACACTAATTTACCACGATTGGTCAGATTGACTAGATTGACTTCAATATTTTCAGCAAAAGTATGGTTTCCATTCCAACCTGTTCCTTCTTTTCTTGAAGCACCGATATAACTTGTAAATGGAGACACTGTCACCGAACTTCCCTCCTTATTGGTACCACCATTAGGCAAAGCAGTCTCGGTCTCAATAGACACTTTTATGGGCGTGTTGAAATATTTTAAAGAGTTTTCATTGGCAAAATTAGCCACACCGTTGGAGTTGGTCATGACATTCAGCAGTTCTATGTTATTACTTATCTCACTATCATATACATCAAAATGAAAATCCCCATAACTAGTGAAAGGTTTGACCATTTTTCTGGCACGGGCATTGGCCACTACTTTTGCACCCGCAATCTCGAAACCTGTAAGATATTTTGCCTGAAGACTTCCCGAGATCTGATCGCTATAAATAGTCTTGTCCTCATAATTTTCAAAACTGTAAACTACCTCAGCGGTATTGGGTTTGATGGTTTCTATTCTTATGTTATGACTTACTTTTTTAGAACCTACTCGGAATAGACAACGATAAGTACCGGTTTTTGCATTGGTCGGTGTGGACAATTTATATGAGTAAATCAGGTTTTTATCCATATCCAAATTTTGGATTTGCTCATTGATGACTAAGTTATCTACATTGTAAAATTTCATTACGATAGGAATACCTTTGGGTAAGTCGCAAACAGATTTATTGATCATGAGATCTACAAATATAGAGTCTCCCGGCCGATATATGTCCCGATCTGTATAGCTAAAGAACTCCGTTTCTGTCTCTGACCTTTCGCCTGCAATATCAAATTCTGTCAAAGGATTGCTCTGATTTGGATCTAAAGAAAGATAGGTAACTTGTCTGTTTTTGTCCACCTTCAGGACGGCTGCATCATCTTTGATTTGATGAAAAGCTAAAAAACCATCCGAGTCCGTGATTCCATTGGTTATTTTTTCTGCCTGGAGATTGTAGAGTGTGACATCTGCACCTGCAACAGATGACAAATCCATGAGTTTGTTTAGTGCAATATGATAAGAACTACCCGCTTTTTTGGCTATCACGGAGTAGTCAGAACAGATAAAGAGTCTCTGCACCGGTTGCTTGTTTACATAATAGGCCAATTTACAGGGATTACTAGATTCTTGCCAGTCATAATCATCTCCGTAGTAATAGTAATCGTCATAATAATTGTCCTTTATCTTGAAATAATCAGCATCAGGTATTTTGGTGTTAAATTCATATTTATTCAAATCCTTTTTGCACGAAAGTGTGGTGTGTTCAGGAGCAAACTCCATACTGATATGATAAACACTACCTGGGTTTTTCCGTATTCTGTTACTCAAGTCTATACCGTGTACTAGCCATCCTTCATTGTCTTTGATACCCTGATTTAGATGCACAATCTCGTCAAAAACGGGTCTGCCATACATACGTAAATTGTAAAAATCTGCATATTGTAAAGATTGCCAAGCTAAATAATGCATGACGTTTTCCTGCTTGATTTCTATAACGGTTAAACGCATTTTTTGAAGCGCACGAGTTTTGACTGGAATTTTAAAATCTCCTTCCGACGGAAAATAATTACCATCACTAACAAACTGAATATCGGGATTATCTATTTGCAATTGGACATCAAAACTTTGGTTGGTAAGTAATGTCTTTCTATCCACGGACATGATGCTTTTGTCCAGCTCTATTTTTACGGTACTTTGATCTCTTAGCTCAGCCAAAAAGATAGTCAGTACATTATTGTTTATAGTGTAGGATGCGTTTTGACCTTGCACTTTTAAAAGACCGCTAAGGTCAGTTTTTTTCTCCAATCGTTGTGAAAAATAGATATTGAATTCTCTCTTATCTGCATGGTGATGTGTGTACACCACGCCAAACTCTTTAGGATTGAGTTTAAATAAATCAACCACACCTTTGGACTCAGCCCCTATATTTTTTCCATCATATGATATAGAAGAGCTCTCTTTCATACCACTATTCCATTTAAAATCCAGGTCATAATCATTAGGGTTGACCTCGATAATATCTACCGTGTTAGCATCTGTTGTAAAACAGGATTTCAGTTTTTCAGTATCGGCTTTGTCGGCTGTTTTCACACCCAAAATGACGGATACCGAGCCATCTTCATTGATGATAATACCTTCTCTGATGATACTCATATCCTGAGCAAATGTCTTAATGATATAAGTCAATTTTTCAGAATATCGCTTCGCGTCTAGTGCTTTTAAATCCAGTGTCACTTCATATGATTTTCCTGATGCAAGTGCCTGACTCGGTGTAAATGCCAAAACGGTATTGTTTGTCAAGGTGACCTTTCCGGGTACATCAGGACTTAAAGAGATAACTTTTTGAAGTATATCTTCTGGTATTTCCTGGTCAAGAGGCTCTTTTAAAATATATCTCAGCTCATCAGTGGATGAGATCACACCTACAGTAGCAGCCCCAAAATATTGGTCAAGTAATTCTTGATCCTTGGATGCATCAAGCAAGGTTTCTTCACCAGGTTTATTTTTGCATGAAAATACAAATAAGAGAATCGCAAAAAGAAGGATTTGGTTTTTCATTAATGGGTGTTTTGCTATGATTTAAACAATATTTTGACATCAAAGATAACGAAATTATGTTATTATGAAGTATAAAAATTATTTAAGAAAATAATAAAGCCAAAAGTATTTTTAATGCTTGTGTTTCAATACAGTATAACTTGTTTCTGAGCTAAAAATTTTATGAATTTGAATTAATAAAATCACATTTACTTTTATATAATCAACAATTGCGTACCACAAACTTTATATGTAAGGATTTTATTCAATTAATAACCATTGTTTTTTACTTTTACTTTCAAATTAAAAATTTCCATGAAGCTTTTTTTATCCAAAGTCGATTATTTGATTGCAGCAGTGTTTGTATTATTTGGTGTATTGCAGTTTAATGACCCCGACGGATGGATTTGGGCTATAGCGTATTTTGCAGTGGTGATTTTAATTCTTCTTCGAAATGTACTGCCTAAGTATATGATTGAAATAGCTTTAGTTATGTATCTGATAGCATTCTTATCATACATACCTAACTTAATGAACTGGTTTAATGAGGGAATGCCTTCCATAACCGGAAGTATGAAAGCAGAAAGTCCATTTATAGAATATGTAAGAGAAGCAGGCGGATTGCTGATAGTAATTTTAGGATTACTATACTACAGAAAGAAGAGACGTAGTAGTGAATTGGGATTATAATAAAGTAATAGATTATCTTAAAAAAGAGGCTCAAGTGCAACCTTATGCCTCTTTTTTTGGATTTAATTTTTAATCATGGGCATATACTGTTCTTTACTATCAATAATTGCCCATATTACTACCAGAAAGAAAACTGGAACAGGACCTTGTATCAAGTCCCCCATATGAAAATGGTGGGCCACAATACCCGTGATAACCGGTAAAAGCACGATGGCTCCCAAGGCTCTAGTTTTTGGTAATGCAAGCAGAACTCCGCCCACAATCTCTACTATAGCAACTAAAGGCATCAGCCAACCAATAGCCATAAAATGTCCAAACATCTCCTGAGCTGCTTGGGGCATTTCGGGCATTGGAATAAAGTTAAGAAATTTGTTGAGTCCGAAGACTACCATTGCGAGACCCACTAGGCCACACAATCCCATAAGAATTTTGTCTTTCATGTTTTCAATGATTTTAATGATTTAATTGTTGCAACAAATGTAAATATTTATTCTGTATTGTGGTATTTTTTATACAAATAAATCTATATTAAATAATAAAATAGAAATATTATTCCAATTATTTAAAAATAATGTATATTTATTTTGCTTAAAGGAGTATTGTTGAATTTTTATAGATTCTTTGCATTATTTGAATATATGCAAAAAGTATATTCTCTGTATCGTAAACTATTTAAGAAAGTATTTTATTAATCAAAGTTGCGATTGCCGCTTGAATTCAAGATTTAATTATTTTCCGAAACCTTCCATATTTAATGTCTATTGCACACAAAAAAAATAGAATAAATAAATTCTTTAATACATCTTCTCAAATAAAACGCATTTTAATCTTTATCATAGAATTTCTTTAGTTCTATATTGCTACTTAGTATGGTTGTATTTAAATTAGCACATCTATTAAACATACAATTAAAGCTCAAATATTTTATATTTCGATATTTTTTTTAACTAGAAACAAAAGAGACGATTATCATATAATCAAAAAATAATACATTACTCATATTAAATAATATAAACTTTTATAACGTTGTATTTACTAGTTTAAAACTGGACTTTGATAATTTCTTTAACAAAAATTTGTACAGAAAACACTGTATTACTACTTTTACGATGATATTTAGTTCTAGTACAAAAAAATTTAAAAAATTTTATGAAAATTTATTCCTTATTTATTAGCTTTCTAATGCTATCTTCAATTTCACTAGTAGGTCAGAAAGTTGTATCGATTGGTGGTTCTTTAGGTTGGGCGATACCTGGAGGTTCAGGAGTTAGTGAAAAAGCTGAAGACTTAAACTTAGATGGCGGTTTGACTTACACAGGTGATGTACTTTATCACATTAAACCAAATATAGGAGTAGGTATAGGTTATACTGGTTCTATCCTTGCTGGTGGTGGTGATGGCGATATCGATGTTTTCGGTATGCGTTTAATCGGTGCGAAAGCAAGATATGCTTTAAAAGAAGAAGGTTTTACACCTTATGCCAGCCTTACCTTGGGCTTAGCTCAATTATTGACGCCAGAATTAACAATTACTGATGATACTGGCAAAACACAAGTAGTACCTGAAAACAATGGTAGCGGTTTTGGAATCATGCCAGAAATTGGTTTGAGTTTTGGAGCATTCTTTATAAATGCTCAATACATAGTACCTACTAAATTTACTGTTGAAGAAGCACAAATTAAAGATAAAGCTGTAGGAACATTAAATATTGGTATAGGTTACAGATATAATTTCGAATTCTAAGAGAATAATAATTATTCAAAAGAAAGGGGCTAAATTAGATTTATTAATTTAGTCCCTTTTTTAGTATTTATGCTACAATTAACACTACAAAATTATCTTATAATTCTACTTCCCAATACAAAACTTACTAAAAATCGACTCCAGTAGGTCATCTGTGGATACTTCTCCTGTGATTGTACCCAGATGAAATAAAGCCTCACGAATATCCATAGCTACCAAATCAGAAGATAAACCTGAGTCCAATCCTGAAAGCACTTTTTGAAGACAAAGCTTGGTGTTTTCTAAGGCTTCGTAGTGTCTACTATTGCTGATGATGGTACCTTCTGCTCGGTTGTGATTTTGGATATATTCAGAAAAATAAGACAACAATGGCTCTAATGTTTCTCGATATTTAGCCGTGATCAGCAATGTTTTTACACCACTTTGGTCAGCGATGCCTTGGGTTTTAGGCGTTGATAATGCAGCGGAGATAGTATCTGCTTTGTTGAGTAGGATGACACCTGTTTGTTCTTTGGTAAGCTCAAGGTTTTGAAAGTCTTGCATGGTTTCTTCCATACTTTTATTAACATCACTTAAGAAAAGGACGATCTCTGCTTCTCGGAGTTTTTGTTTTGACCTTTCGATACCAAGACCCTCTAAAATATCCAAAGTCTCACGGATACCCGCAGTGTCTATAAATCGGAAAACAATACCGTCAATGACAAGGGTATCTTCAATAAAGTCTCGTGTGGTACCCGCTATATCGCTTACTAATGCTTTTTCTTCGTTCAATATGGTATTGAGTAAGGTAGATTTTCCAGCATTGGGTGCACCAATAATGGCTACGGGAATACCTTCTTT
This sequence comes from uncultured Aureispira sp., assembly GCA_964526715.1. Lineage (GTDB taxonomy): Bacteria > Bacteroidota > Bacteroidia > Chitinophagales > Saprospiraceae > OLB9. The sequence continues at coordinate 19,240 of CAZGMB010000086.1, forward strand.
GATGCTGTTGCCCCATTTGAAAGAGTCGAGCAGGGGATTGATGACCTTTATTATTTTATGAATCAAATCCTTGAGTCTACCGCGATGAGCAAACTCCACATCTTCTTCTGAAAAATCAAGCTCGAGTTCGATCAAAGCAGCAAAATCTATCAGTTCTTGTCTTAGGTCCTTTAGCATGTGTGAAAAATGACCCTTGAGTTGATTGAGAGCAATCTCAGAAGACTTGGCAGAAGACGCATGGATAAGATCTGCTACCGCTTCTGCTTGTGATAAATCTAGTCTTCCATTCAAAAAGGCTCGCAGGGTAAATTCTCCAGGGTAAGCTGATTTAGCACCGTTTTTTATCGCTAGTGAGATGATTGCTTGGACCAATTGTGGCGATCCATGGCAAGAAATCTCGGTGCTATCTTCGGTAGTAAATGTCTTTGGTGCTTTGAAAACAGAGATCATTACTTCATCTATTTCTTTATCACCATCTACTATCCATCCATAGTGAATCGTGTGTGATTCTGCATTCGCTAGCTTTTTTCCTTTAAATATTTTATCAGTGATTTCTATGGCGCTTTGTCCAGAAAGTCTGATGACAGCGATGGCGCTTTGACCTTGTGGTGTTGCAGGTGCAACAATAGTATCTGTTAAATGATTCATGCTGGCAAAGATAGGGTATTATTAAGCAAAACTTAAAACTTTAGATGACGGATAAAAGTTTAGGTTCAGGAACAATTTGATGGGATTGAGTATATTTGTGTTTTACAATTGATCATTAATGACTTTGAATTTGTAAGTTTTTAGCAGAAGGGTTGCTTGATGAATTTGACATAAATGATTTAAAGAATTAGGAGATATTGATGTCTTCATACCAAAGGCTTAACCTAGGTTTAAAATAATTTTAAAGTTAAAAAATACCTCAAAGATATAGGGATACTTTTCAC
>CAZGMB010000087.1:0-18779 GCA_964526715.1 uncultured Aureispira sp.
CATAATCATTTTTTTGAGCATGTGTCTTCGAAAAAAGTAATGTTAAAGTGAAAATACAAACTAAAATGACTCTCATAACATAATATTTTATAGATGTATAATAGATTAAAAATGGAGTAGATCGTGATGGTCTACTCCATGTTGTGTTATTGCAATTTTACAACCTTTTTGGTCACTGTGTTTCCACTTTCTAAATGTACAGAGATAAAATATATTCCTGCACTGAACTCAGTAAGGTCACATTTTGTCTCATTACGATCTACCCGATTGTCGAAGTTTCTGCCCGCTCCAAGACAGACAGGTGTAACTTCGATACCATATTCCCTTGGTCTCAGTCTGTTGCAAGCCTGACAAGTCTGACCGATTACAGGTGTCCAGTTTTTAATGTGTCCATTATCAATCATTTTCATGCTCATTTATGTTTAGCTTGGTCAAAGTTACATTTTATTCTGAACATGTATAATATTTCAATACATCAAATTTTGACTTTAGAGTATGATTTTATTTTCAAAAGCAGGACGCTTTTACTAATGTAAGCTAAAGGAGGACGCTTTGCTTATCCAAAAAATTCATCCTATACCTTTAATACCATTCCTTCTTTGCCTACTATTAATCGTCCCGATGGTATAAGTTCCAGTCTGTTGCCAGCCTGACTAGTCCTTTGGCTTTACTTTGAATATCACTCAATGAGCAGGTGCACGCTAATCCTTTAGGCAAATGCTACCCTTCTTCAAGTACTTTACAAGCTTCTCCAAGTACTTCATAACCTTCTCCGAGTACTTGACAAGCTTCTTTAAGTACTTGATAAGCTTCTCCGAGTACTTTACAAGCTTCTTCGAGTACTTTACAAGCTTCTCTGAGTACTTTACAAGCTTCTACAAGTACTTAATAACCTTCTCCGAGTACTTTACAAGCTTCTCCAAGTACTTTACAAGCTTCTCCAAGTACTTTACAAGCTTCTCCGAGTACTTTACAACCTTCTTCAAGTACTTTACAAGCTTCTCCGAGTACTTTACAAGCTTCTCCAAGTACTTGATAACCTTCTCCGAGTACTTGACAAGCTTCTCCAAGTACTTTATAACCTTCTCCGAGTACTTCACAAGCTTCTCTAAGTACTTTATAACCTTCTTCGAGTACTTGTGAACTTTCTTTTAGTACACCACAAGTTTCTCTTAGTAATTGACAACCTTTTCCGATTACTCAATAATCTTCTTTAAATGCTAGAGTACTTTCTTTAAGTAAGTACCATAAAAAAGCCATTGAATAAACAGGCCTATAAATTTATGGGTCAAATCATTTAGAAGGACTTCAAAAGTCCCTGCCTCGCCGGGCGGCAAGCTTCCATATTATGAGCCTGTCACAGATTATTAAAGTTTATCACGCGTGTGGCGTGATTTTTAACGTGACTTTGCGTGAGAAGGATTTAGCCAACAAAAACGCGGTATTAAATCACAATACACTGCACTTTATATTTTAAACTGTATACATTTTACCGATTTAGATGGTTTCATGACATCTGCTTGTGAGTTTTACGTTTTCACAAAATATATTTGCATTCCCTAAACCACAGCACAAAGACTATTAAATATTGGATACTTAAACAAAAGTAAAAACATATATGTTAGAATGTGTTACCTTTGTGAACTAATCATTTTAATAAAATAAAAGCAATAAAATGAAGGATTTTTTTTACATGTTAGCTCTTATCTTTGGAGTATTTGGCATATCTATATTACTGATCAATCTTAGACATATCTTTACAGGCAATGAATTCAGAGGTTCATGTGCGAGCAATAATCCAATGTTGAAAAATCAATTGGGTGAATGTACCGTATGTGGAAAAAAACCGGAAGATGACTGTAAAATGCCTGAAGCAAGACCTAGTTAATGTATTATCTTTTAGCGAAAGCGGCTAAAATAACAAACCTAAATGCCAATAATGCAAATACAGCTACTATTAATCCTAATACTAGCATGGGAAAATCAAATTTTTAATGTTGCAGCACAAAGGTCTGTTTTATAAAACAAATATCAAAATTTTATACCCTATTTTAATCATTATCACACCCATATACTGAAAATTCAATCCATGCATTCAGATCTTTGTATAAAAAAAGTAATCACATCTTTGATCATCTTGATGAGTTTATCCGCGTTAGTATCCGCTCAAAAACCAAAGAAGCCCACGTCGGGAGAAATTTTCCATAAGATAGAAAGATTAGGATTTTTGGGCTCTGTGCTATATGTAGCAGCACACCCTGATGATGAAAATACCCGATTGATATCCTTTTTAGCTAATGAAAAGAAGGCCTATACTACCTATCTCTCCCTTACACGCGGAGATGGTGGTCAAAATCTAATTGGTCCAGAAATATCTGAATTGCTAGGCGTAATGAGAACACATGAATTGTTGCAGGCAAGGTCTTTAGACAATGGTCACCAAATGTTTACCCGAGCTAATGATTTTGGATTTTCAAAGAATGCAGAAGAAACCATTAAAATTTGGGATACTGAAAAGGTAAAGGCAGACGTGGTGTGGGCGATTAGAAAAACACGGCCCGATGTGATTATCAACAGGTTTGACCACAGAACATCAGGAGAAACACATGGACATCATACTGCATCTGCACAGCTATCGCATGAATTGTTTGAAGCTGGTTCAGACCCTAAACAATACAAAGAACAGTTAAAATATGTAAGTACTTGGCAGCCCCGAAGATTGTTTTTCAATACAAGTTGGTGGTTTTATGGGAGTGAAGACAAATTTAAAAAAGCAGATAAATCCAAGCTCATGAGTATGGATGTAGGGGTTTATTATCCATTATTGGGTAAATCCAATACCGAAATAGCGGCTGAGTCTAGAAGCAAGCATAAGTGTCAAGGGTTTGGTTCCACAGGTACTCGCGGCATGCAAATGGAATACCTGGAGCTGCTCAAAGGTGATCTACCTACCGGAAAAGAAGACGTTTTTGAAGGTATCAACACCACTTGGACACGCGTAGATGGCGGAGACAAAGTACAGCCTATGGTAGAAAAACTCATTGCGCAATATGACTTCAGACATCCCGAAAAGTCTATTCAAACCCTAATTGAAATCCACACTGCCATTCAAAAAACAAAAGACCCTTTTTGGAAAGCACTAAAAACCAAAGAAGTAGAAGACCTTATCACAGAATGCGCAGGATTATTTTTGGAAGCAAAGACCAATAGCCACAAAATCACTCCCGGAGATTCATTGACCTTAGATATTGAAATCGTGAAGCGGTTAGATGGTGAAATCAAAATCAAGTCTATAAAAGGTCAAGGTATAGCATTGGATTCTAATTTCAATATACCTGTTGTACTGAATGAACCGATCAAGTGGTCAGAAAAAATTAAAGTACCAGAAACCACTCCATTTACAGCACCGTATTGGTTGGTCAATAAAGGAACTCTAGGACTGTACAATGTAGAAGATCAGGCAATCATTGGTGATCCCGAAACTCAAAGAAACCTTAAAGTCAGATTTGAGTTAGAAGTTTTTGGGAAGACATTGATCTATAATAAAGAAATGGTACACAAATACAATAGTCCCGAAAATGGAGAAACTTATAGACCTTTGGAAATAGTACCACCTATATCTGTCAAAGTTAAAGAACCGGTGTACATTTTTTCAAGTGATCAAGCCAATGACATCAAAGTAACCGTACATGCTTGGGTGAAAAATCAAAAAGGAACGCTCCGTATCCCACTTCCTAGTGGCTGGAAAAGCAATCCTGAAACCATAGAATTTGAACTCAAACAAGCTGGAGAAAGCAAAGATTTCACCTTTAGCATCACTCCACCATCCAAAGCAGAAGAAATTTATATCTCGCCTGAAGTCACTTCTTTGGGTAAAATGTACAATAAAAGTATCATTGATATAAACTATGAGCATATACCTTTTCAGACAGTATTGATGCAATCAGAAGCTAAACTTTCTAAATTGGATATCAAAACCAATGCCCGTAAAATTGCTTATGTTATGGGTGCAGGAGATGAGATTCCCGCAAGCTTAAAACAAATAGGATGTCAAGTAGATATGGTCAAGCCTGACGAAATCTCTGCCGAAAAGTTGATGGGATATGATGCTTTGGTCGTTGGGGTGAGAGCTTACAACACCGAAGAAGGATTAAAATTCAAACAACAAACCATATTTGAATATGTCAAAAATGGTGGTAATGTAGTTGTCCAATACAATACTGCCAATGGATTGGTAACTAAAGAATTAGCACCCTACCCTATTACTTTATCTAGAAGCAGAGTGACTGTGGAAGAAGCAGAGATGAGAATCTTAGCTCCAGAACATGAAGTCATGAATCGCCCTAACAAATTGGCAGCTAATGACTTTAACCATTGGGTACAAGAACGTGGACTTTACTTTCCATCAGAATGGGACAAGAATTTTACGCCTATCTTTTCTTGCAATGACCCGGGAGAACAGCCTTTGGATGGAAGCTTACTCATAGCTCCTTATGGTGACGGAAATTTTGTTTACACCGGTATTTCATTTTTCAGACAGTTGCCTGCAGGTGTATCTGGTGCGTATCGCTTATTTGCAAATATCATATCCCTAGGAAAGCATGCAAGACCATAAACCAGTACCAAAACGTTGGTTACCAGCGTATACATGGGTATTATTCCTCAACTTGCTTTACATCATCCTATTTTTCATCATCATGAAAACGTGGGGATCCTAAACTGCTTATGAGTAACATTGATTGGATCATTTTGATTGGAACCTTGGCCTTCATCGTGGGTTATGGGTATTGGAAGAGCAGAGGAGCAACCAGTATGGAAGCTCACATGAAAGGAGACAACGAAGCCAAATGGTGGACGGTTGGATTGGGTGTGATGGCTACCCAAGCTAGTGCGATCACTTTTATGTCCACACCTGGTCAGGCTTTTCATGATGGTATGGGCTTTGTTCAGTTTTACTTTGGATTGCCAATAGCTATGGTGATCATTGCCTACACTTTTATACCCATCTATCACAAACTCAAAGTTTTTACTGCATATGAGTTTTTGGAAGAAAGGTTTGATGTCAAAACCCGATCTTTGACAGCTTCCCTATTTTTAATACAGCGCGGATTAGCGGCAGGTATCACGATTTATGCCCCGGCTATCATATTATCTACGATTTTGGGATGGAACTTAAACCTACTCAATTTTATTTTGGGTGCCTTAGTAGTTTTGTACACCGTGAGTGGTGGTACGAAAGCCGTAAACGTGACCCAAAAACAACAAATGTTTATCATCATGTTGGGTATGTTTATAGCGTTTTACATCATACTTGAAGCGATGCCTGAAAATATAAATTTCAACAACGCCATGACCATAGCAGGCGTAAGTAACAAACTCGATATTCTAGATTTTTCATTTAATATGGAAAGCAGATATACTTTTTGGTCAGGCATCACAGGTGGCTTATTTTTGGCTCTTTCATATTTTGGAACTGATCAATCACAGGTGGGAAGATACTTGGGCGGCAAATCCATCAAAGAGAGTCAGATGGGTCTGATTATGAATGGAGTTTTTAAAGTACCCATGCAATTTTTTATATTATTGGTGGGTGTAATGGTCTTTGTGTTTTATCAGTTTAATGCGTCTCCCGTATTTTTTAATGCATCTACGCTAAGCAAACTGGAAGCTAAACATGATATTGCACCTATTAAAAAACAATTTGATTCTATTTTTACTGAAAAATCAATATTGGCGGCTCAAATTTCAGGCCAAGATGATGGAAACGAACCTTTACAAAACCAATATAAAGCATTACTAAATCAAGAAACCGCACTCCGGGATGAAGTAAAAGGCCTTATCAAAACACACCTGCCTAAAGAAGAATCTAACGACAAGGATTATGTGTTTATATCCTTCATTTTGACACATATGCCCAAAGGATTGATTGGACTCTTACTGGCAGTTATCTTTTGTGCAGCAATGTCATCTACAGCATCGGAACTCAATGCCTTAGCTACAACAACTACCGTAGATATTTACAAAAGAAGTATCAAACCTGAACTCAGTGACGCCCAATCTGTAGTGGCTAACAAATGGCTCATTGTGATTTGGGGTATGATTGCGATTACATTTGCTTGCTTTGGCACTTTATTTGAAAACCTGATACAGTTTGTAAATATTGTTGGTTCAGTATTTTATGGCACCATTCTAGGAATATTTTTGATTGCTTTTTATTTCAAAAAAATTGGGACTAATGCGGTGTTTATAGGTGCTATTATTTCTGAGATACTCATCCTCATCATTTTCAAGTCAGACGTTATCGGTTATCTTTGGCTCAACGTGATAGGCTGCGTACTCACCATTGTAATCAGTTATCTGATCCAATGGAGAATCAACCTAAAGTCACCTCATGAGTTTTCCAGTTAAATTTATTGAGTCGCTAACGCATAAATTGGGTACGGAAGAAGTCGCTGCCTTTATAGATCAATTTCAGAAGCCAACACCTGTATCTATCCGCCATAATCCTAAAAAAGGAAGTATCCAAAACACTGAAAACAGTGTCGCTTGGTGTCCCCTTGGAGGCTATCTCTCAGAAAGGCCTATATTTACATTGGACCCATCGTTTCATGCAGGAAAATACTATGTTCAGGAAGCTTCGTCCATGTTTTTATGGCATGTATTAGAATCCTTACCATTAGTCAAAGAAGAAATCAGGATACTTGATTTATGTGCCGCACCCGGTGGAAAAAGTACGCTTATAGCAGCATGGCTTGATGGCCAAGGGCTTTTGTGTGCTAATGAAGTGATCAAAAACAGAGCTTATACCCTTAAATATAATATCTCTAAAGAAGGTCATCATAACATAGTCGTCACCAATAATGACCCAAAAGACTTTACCCAACTCGAGCAGTTTTTTGATGTCATCATAGTGGATGCCCCGTGTTCTGGAGAAGGTATGTTTAGAAAAGATCCTGCGGCCATGTCAGAATGGTCACCGGAAAATGTTGACCTATGCTGTGGCAGACAAAAAAGGATCTTATCGGATGTGATACCCGCTCTTAAAAATGATGGATATCTGATCTACTCCACCTGTACTTACAATGATGCCGAAAACATCAACAATATGATTTGGGCTAAAAACACCTATGAAATGCATAGTGTAGATATACTCTTGAATCCAGAATGGCATGTAACAAAGGAAGGCAGAGATGGTGCAGTTGGTTATCAGTTTTATCCACATAAAATACAAGGAGAAGGTTTCTTCCTTTCTGTGCTTCAAAAAGGTAATGTAGCCTTAAAACCCAAATACAAATTTGACAATAAAACCTTAAAAAGAGTAGAAAAAAACCAATTGCCTGTGATTTCACCTTGGATCGCAGGAATAAATGTAGTTTCTCTGATTGACAAAAACCAAACGATCCATGTCTTACCTGAAAGTGTGGAACAAGATGTCTATGTTCTACACCATTATCTAAGGATTATCAATTGTGGTATCGATGTAGGCACATTAAATAAAAACATTTTGATACCCAATCATAGCCTTGCACTTGCTATCGATCACAGTCCGAATATTGCCACCATAAATCTTGATAAAAATGATGCACTCAAATTTCTAAAGAAAGAATTGGAACACGTGGATTCTAATCAAAAATCATGGAATTTGATTTGTTATGAAGGTCTTGGCATCGGTTGGATCAAAAACTTGGGAAATCGTATCAATAACTATCTGCCATCAGAATATAGGATTTTGATGAAAATAGATTAAAGAAACAAAACTGTAATCACTCCTGTACAACCACTTTTGCTGTAGTCAGCAACTGCCCATCCTTCATACAATGAATAAAGTATATACCATTTTTTAATCCATATGATTTCAGCGACATTTTGCCATTAGTGATTTTTTGATGACCTATTAAAATGCCATTCACATCATATAAAGAAGCTTCCATCGTATCTAATACAGTATTGTTTTGGATTGAAACTTCGCCATCAGCCATGACCAAAGAAGGAAATATCGTGGTAGATTCAATTTGGGTATGTAGGAGACTGTTGACTTTATCTGTAATTCTGATGTCGATATCATCCATATAAAAACCGTCGCGATTACTAAAATCGTCTGTCTTTATAACGACTTTAATCCAAACTTGCTTTTGATTTAAAAAATCCTGAAGTGACATTTCTTCTTTGACCCATTCTGACTGTACACCATCATATAGTTGACTACCAAAAACCTGATCACCAGTACCGATATTGGTATATTTGCCACATAAAGGCCTGAAATCTATATTATCTGTTGATGCTAGAACCTGTACATAATCATAATTATTTTCAATATCCCATTTGACATAAAACGTTAGCAATGCATTTTCAGCATTTTCCAAACTGAACGGGGGCAAGATAAATTCTGATGTATTCTTGTTAGCATAGTTTCCTTGTGGGGAATCCGTAATACTCGATGGCGGAGAATAATATTCAGTTGCACTCAATCCCCAATTTTTATTATTGAGATTATTAAGTGTCGAAAAGTCATTGCTATAAACGCCCCTTTGTGGTTTATCAAGCCAAAACTTCACCAATTCAAATTCTGTAATCACACCTGAATTTTCGGTTTCCACCACCAAGACAATTTCTTCTACTTTTTCATTAGGGTCTACATTCAACTCAAAAGTTACTGCTTGACTTTCAATGGATTTTAAATCTAACATTCGAGTTGGATTACTAATGGTGACTCCATTTGTTTTTGATTTGAGTGTGACTACAGCTTGCCCTGTTTGTAATCCTGCGTTGATACATGTGAAAGTCAACTTGTTATTTTCAGGGTATAAATAATAATCATTTTGTGCTTCTTTAGTAGATATATATGACAAAGTCAGCCAAGCCGTGGCTATATTCATCCACATCGTAGATTTATTGAGAAAGTCGATATCCTTTGATGGGGGCCAAAAAGAAGGTCCAGCTTCAGGTGTATATGAGTAAATAGGTTTTTTTTCGGCCTTTTCACCATACATCCAATCATCGCTACAACCATTGACGACATACCCAACGGTTTCTGTACCTGTACCTATTAAGAAGTTGTTTTCGCGATTCATTACGCTGCCGAGTGCCTTAAACACCACATCTTCCGCTGTAGGTTGATCATTGTAGCCCCAAGGATGTACCAATAAATTTCCAAAGGTGTGATAGTTTTGAGCAATCTTAAAATCGTGTTGTAAACAAAAGTGTCGTACGGCTTGTGTTTCAGGCTCAGAGAAAGGTCCAGAACCTCTAAAAGTTGCAGAATTAGGATTATTGGAAGAACCTTGATTGTCAGCACCCCAAAAATAACCGTAATTTCTGTTTAAGTCCACACCTTTCAATGCATTATTCTCATCAACCCACATATTTTTACGCCAAAGCCCACCACCTTGGGGATTGGTCGTTTGATTTTGTACATAACCATCAGGATTGACACATGGAATAAAATACATCTGCGTTTCGTTGACAATCTTGGTTACTGTAGGATCCGTCCCATAGTTTTCAAGCAGATACCACAAATAAAAGATCATTTGCGACAAACTATTGGGCTCACGTGCATGATGCAAGGCTGTGTAAAGCACTTTAGGTTCGCTACTTTCATCTTGACCTACATGGTCAGATAGTTTTAAAAAATGTATAGGTCGACCTTGTAAAGTTTTGAAATCAGCGATGGGTTCGATCTTAGAAATAAGATTGGGATGTTTGCTATACATGCTATCCAACTGATCTAACATCTCCTGATAAGTAAAATATCCACCCATAGAGCCTGTTTTGTAGTTTTCAGGTGTTTTAAAATCGTATTCTGGTGCATTAGTACCTATACAATTACTATTTCTCTGGGCTGTATTTTCATTTATCTCGGAAGGTCGATCAGGGTTGGCGTAATATGCTTGCAAGTCTTCGATTAATACTTCATGCTCAAAACCGTTTTTTGATATCATGTCCAATTCAGATTGGGAAAAATCGCTGATAAAATACCTACCTGGAACTATGATTCCGTGATCCGTTTCTATCCCTAACTTAGCTAGCTGGGTAATGGACTTATGCTGTAAACTGATTTTAACTTTAGCATAATTTTCTTGGTGTTCTTGGGAAAACAAAGCATAAGAACTAAAACATAAGCATAAAATAGCAAACCTTCTTACTGTGATCATCATCTTCTTTATTAAAAAAGATGCAAGAATACATTAAAATTTTTGAAATATACTACCCGAATAGCAGATTTAACACTTAAAGCATATCTCCAAGACAAATAAAAGTCCGAATAAAAAGACCTGAAGCACTTTCCAAAATGTTGACATGAATCATGCTCGACAAAACTAGATATTTTATACTTCCTTAATGGTTATTCAACATCAAAATCCGTAATATCTATGGGTGCGATCTCATAGTCGATGGTAGATCTTTGTCCCTTACCGTTTTGTTTACCAAGCGTCCAAGAGTCTGTGGCAGAAGTTTGGAGCCAAATATCATTAGATTTTCTAAAAACCTGCACATGCAGATTGAGTTCTTTTTCCATCCAAGCTTCAAAGTCAGCCACGGTCATATCATCATGAATCAGAAAATCTGTCGCTTTAATGTCAGGGTTGACTTTATGCAGTAATGTTTGGTGTCGTATCAGATCATCGTTTCTAGAACCTTGACCAGGGACATGTGCTTTATTGTAGAACTCTATTTTCAAATACGGAAACTGTGCTGAAAACTGGTCATATATATCTTGAATTGTGGATGTGGATAAGATTTTCATCATAAAAAATTTAAGAAAAATATAAAAGCTAAGGATTAGGAAAACTAAATATCGAATAATCAGGAATGTAGAAGGGCCTTTTCTGTATACGCCAATATCATCAGGTCATAAGTGGTCACCATACCTACTAATTGGTTAGATTCATCCACGACAGGCAATGCATGAAAATAATTTTCTCTAAATATCTGAACGCATTTCTGAATATTGTCATTAGGTGAAATACAAAGCACATTAGATTCCATGATATCCTTAGCAAGATTGGACATCAAGAGAAAAGAATTTTTTCTCAAACTAGCGGGAAGATTTAGTTTGGTACCCCAATCCAAGAGTAATAATAAATCGGACTTGGATATGATTCCTAAAAAGACACCTTGTTCAGAAGCTACGGGAATATGATGAATGTTTTCAGCATCAAAAATATTTTTTACATCTTTAAGAATGGTGTCCGGCCTGACAGTAATTAGCGAAGTAGTCATGACTTCTTTGACCTTGATTCCTAACAATTCTAGTGCGCTCATAATGATCTTTTTTGTAAAAATGATAAATGAATTCAATACAAATGTAGGTCAATATACGGCTTTCGACAATGATTCAAGTCATTAGATGTTGTATTTTAGGTCATTCGAGTATACATAGATTCCTTCCCAATTGTCTAAACTATGATTTATTTGATTTTTGGGATATACATGATTTTATGATTCATTTGCTGAAACATGTTTTGTTATACTAGACTTAAAAATCACATTAATCATAGCAATCATAAAAATCATAGTTAAGACATTTTCCCAATTGTCTTTACTATGCTTTATTTTATTTTTGTGATAGACATGATTTTGTGATTCATTTGCTAAAACATGAGTTGTTTTTCTGGACTTAAAAATCACATCATTAATTTGGCTTATATTTTTTATTTACCAAACGATGAAATTTAAGCTTAAGCTCCCCAAAATTAATTAACAAACCTATCTCAAGATTATAGGCTTCCAGATAGTTGATAGCTTGTGCAAGATGAGTGTAATCTAAAGATATAACAGCTTTTAATTCTACGCTTATCATATTTTCTACTAGAAAATCTACTCTACGGGTACCTATATGCTTTGTTTTATAAAAAATTGGCATTTCAAATTCGCGTGCAAAGCTAATGCCTTGCAATTCCATCTCGTATTCCAATGCTCTTTGATAAATTACTTCTTGAAACCCATTACCTAGTTCTTTATGTACTTCCATAGCGCAACCTATGATCCTACCTGTTAATTCTGAATATTTGAATTCTTCTTTTATCATTTTCATAATTTAGTTACAGAATATATAAAAACATGGGTTAAAGATAAATAGTAAAACAATATTTGCAAAAAAAAAATCAAAAATCACCAGTTTCTTAATCGTCTAAACTGTGATTTATTTGATTAATGTGATATACATGATTTTTTGATTCATTTTCTGAAACATGTTTTGTTATACTAGACTTAAAAATCACATTAATCATACCAATCATAAAAATCATAGTTAAGACATTTTCTTAATCAGCTTAACTGTAATTTATTTGATTATTGCGCTAAGCGTGATTTTAAGAATCATTTACTGAAACATGAATTGTTTTACTAGACTTAAACAATAAATATTTCCTTCAAAAATTTTCTCATGTTGCGAAAAAGAATAAATTTGCTGTATAATAGATATTACATTATGTTTTTTGTTTCACTCAGGGAGTGGTTTAAATCATAAAATATGCAACCTACCGATTATAAAGATCCAGAATACTACCACAAAGTAGTGGATTGCCAGTATGCCTGTCCTGCGCATACACCTGTACCACAGTATATTAGACTCATTGCCGCAGGAAAATACACAGAAGCTTATATGATCAATTGGGAGTCCAATGTTTTTCCAGGAGTACTGGGAAGGACTTGTGACCGTCCCTGTGAGCCAGCCTGCAGACGTGGTAGAGTCGAAGAAGAACCCGTAGCTATTTGCAGGTTAAAACGTGTAGCAGCAGATTTTAAAGATGATATTAGTCATCTCCTTCCTGATATTCCCAAGATCAAAAATGATCGAAAGATAGCTCTAATTGGTGCAGGCCCTGCGGCATTGTCCGTGGCTAGAGATTTAGCTCCATTGGGATACGAATTGCATATTTATGACAATCAACATAAAGGTGGCGGCATGATGCGCAGTCAGATACCTTCTTTCAGATTGCCTGCAGAAGTACTTGATCAAGAAGTGGATTTCATTCTCAATATGGATGTCCATACACATTTTAATACCTATGTCACGAGCCTAAAAAGCATTTTAGATAAATCTTATGACGCCGTATTTGTAGGTACAGGAGCTCCTCGTGGCAAAGATTTGATACTTCCTGGTCGTGAAGAAGGTAAAGCCAACATCCATATTGGAATAGAATGGCTAGCTAGTGTCGCCTTCGAACATACCCACCAAATAGGCAAAAAAGTCATCGTTTTGGGTGGTGGCAATACTGCCATGGACTGCTGCCGTACTTCTAGACGTCTAGGAGGTGAAGATGTAAAAGTCGTCGTGAGAAGTCCATTTGCCGAAATGAAAGCCTCTCCTTGGGAAAAAGAAGATGCGCAACATGAAGATATTCCGATCATAGACAATCATGTACCTAAAAGTTATGCTGTAGAAAATGGAAAACTTATCGGTATGTATTTTGAAAAAGTCAAAGCAGAATACATCGACGGTCGCAGAAAATTAGTACCCACAGGTGAGCCCGATGTATTTTTTCCAGCTGATGATGTGATCATAGCTATAGGTCAGGAAAATAGATTTGAGTGGATCGAAAGAGATTTGGGTATCGAATTTAATGAATGGGAAATGCCTATCGTTAATGAGACCACCTTCGTATCTACCAGACCTAATGTATTCTTCGGTGGAGATGCTGCCTTAGGACCTAAAAATGTGATTACAGCAGTAGCACAAGGTCATCAGGCGGCTATATCTATCCATGCTTTTTGTCAGGGTGATGATATCAATGAAAGACCTGCACCAGATGTCAAAATGTTTGATTCCAAAATGGGTATCCATGAATGGGCATATGACAATGATGTGACCATAGACTTGAGATACGCCGTGCCACAAGCAGATAAAACTGAGACGCTGAGAGACCGTAAAAAAGAAGTGGAATTAGGGTTTGATATCAAAACAGCTTTTAAGGAAGCACAAAGATGTCTCAATTGTGATGTACAGACCGTATTCACAGAAAATAAATGTATTGAATGTGACGCTTGTATGGATATATGCCCTACCAACTGTATCACCTTCACTACCAATGAAGATGATGAGCAAACCCTTCGGATGAAGCTTTTGGTGCCCGCACTAAATAATGACCAAGACATTTTGGTCTCGGACACCCTGAAAACAGGTAAAGTCATGGTTAAAGACGAAGATATGTGCCTTCACTGTGGCTTATGTGCTGAGCGTTGTCCTACAGCAGCTTGGGACATGAAACAATTTTTATATAATACTGCAAAAGCAGGACATCTTTGTTACGCATGAGTAAAATAAATGATTTCGTAGTCAGATTTGCCAATGTCAATGGTACTGGTTCAGCGAGTGCCAACTATTTATTTGCCAAATCAGTGTTCAGAATGGGCGTACCCGTATCTGCAAAAAATATATTTCCATCTAATATTCAGGGCTTACCTACATGGTACGAAGTACGTGTAAGCGAAAAAGGATATTTGGGACGTAAAGAAGGCATTGATCTTATGGTCAGTGTCAATCCGCAAAGTTTTAAAAAAGACATTGCTAGTGTAAAGTCTGGAGGCTACTTTCTTTATGACAGCACCAAGCCACTACATGATGAATTTTTAAGAGAAGATATCCATTTTATTGGGATACCCATGATCGGTATATGTAATCAAGAGTTCACAGACCCAAGACAAAAGCAACTCTTCAAAAACATCGTCTACATTGGCGCTTTAGCTACTTTTCTTAATATTGATACCAAAATCATAGAAGGACTGTTTGCAGAGCAGTTTCAAGGTAAGGAAAAGCTCATCGCTCCCAATGTAAAAGCACTCAATCTAGGAGCTGAATATGCCAAAAAACATTATTCTTTCCCATTAGATTTCCACCTAGAAGCTAGAGATCTCATTGGAGACTCCATCATGATCGATGGCAATAGTGCAGCTGGATTAGGGGCAGTTTATGGAGGTGCGTCGGTGGTGTCTTGGTACCCTATCACACCTTCTACATCATTGGTAAGTGCCTTTGAAGACTATGCCAAAAAACTAAGAAAAGATCCTGTCACAGGCAAAAATAATTATTCCATAGTCCAAGCCGAAGACGAACTTGCCGCTATAGGAATGGCCATAGGTGCCAACTGGAATGGGGCCAGATCATTCACAGCTACAAGTGGTCCAGGAATATCACTCATGAGCGAATTTTTAGGCTTAGCATATTATGCAGAATTGCCTGTGGTATTAGTGGATGTACAACGCTCGGGACCTTCAACAGGAATGCCCACACGAACGCAACAATCGGACTTTATTTCAGCTGCGTACGCATCTCATGGAGATACTAAACATATATTACTCATACCATCTACGCCTACCGAATGTTTTGAAATGATGGCAGATGCCTTTGATTATGCTGAAATGCTTCAGACACCCATCATCATGATGTCTGATCTGGACTTAGGTATGAATGAACATATGACCAAACCATTGACTTGGGATGACAATCGAAAATATAATCGTGGCAAAGTATTGACTGCAGAGCAACTAGATACCTTACCTTCGTGGGGAAGATATAGAGATGTGGATGGCGATGGTATACCCTATCGGACCTTGCCTGCAACGCATCCGACCAAAGGTTCTTATTTTACCCGTGGTAGTTCTCATGATGAAAATGCGGTTTATTCAGAAGACTCGCCGACATATGTCAGAATCATGGACCGATTGCTCAGAAAACTAGAAACAGCAAAAAAAATGATTCCAGCACCAGAGTATTATCAATCAGGAAAAAATTCAGAACATGCTCTTTTATTTTTTGGTACATCAATGCATGCTGCTGAAGAAGCTTTAGATATTTTAAAGAATGAAGGTACCCCTATGGATGCCATCAGAATCAAATCTTTTCCATTCTGTGATGAAGTTGGGGCATTTTTAGAGCAGTATGACAAAGTTTTCGTCATTGAGCAAAACAGAGATGCCCAAATGAGATCTCTATTGATCAACGAATTGGAAATCCATCCTAAAAAGCTGATCAAAGTACTCAATTATGATGGCACACCTATTACTGCCGATTTTATTTTGAAAAACATTCACCAACATTTGTTTCAACCCACTAATTAATCTGTCATGACCTATATCAAACCTAAATTCGCCCATCCAAGACTTCCAAAAAATACTTTGGGGTATACCAGAAAGGAATATGAGGGTTCTTTATCTACATTGTGCGCCGGTTGTGGTCATGATTCGATCAGTGCAGCCATAGTAGATGCATGTTTTGAGATGAATATTGAGCCTCACCGAGTAGCTAAAATGTCAGGAATTGGGTGTTCGTCCAAAACTCCTGCATATTTTCTGAGCAATTCGCACGGATTCAATTCTGTACATGGGCGTATGCCTTCAGTGACTACGGGTGCCAATTTGGCCAATAGATCTATGATTTATTTAGGGGTTTCTGGAGATGGAGATACTGCATCTATAGGAATGGGGCAGTTTGCGCACGTCATTAGGAGAAATTTGAATATGACTTACATTGTGATGAACAATGGTTGCTACGGACTAACCAAAGGTCAAGACTCCGCTACAGCAGATTACGGTTCTATCTCCAAATCAGGAAATATGAATTCTTTTGAAGGTATCGACCTCTGTGCATTAGCTATTGAATTGGGTGCAACATTTGTGGCACAAAGTTTTAGCGGAGATAAAGGGCAATTGACACCTTTGATCAAAGCAGCGCTCTCTCACTCGGGATTTGCTCTTATCAATGTAGTGTCTCCTTGTGTTACTTTCAACAATAATCAGGGTTCTACCAAATCTTATGACTACGTCAGAGAGCACAATGAGACCTTATCCAGCCTTGATTTTGTTCCTATTAAAGAAGAAATCGTAACAGATTACGACCATTCCAAAGTCAAAATGGTAGAAATGCACGATGGGTCGATGATCAAACTCAATAAATTATCGCCTGAGTGGGAACCTGAAGACAAATTGTCTATCATGACGGCATTGCACAAAGCTAGAGAAAAGCATGAAATCCTAACCGGCTTACTTTACATAGATACCCAAAGTGTAGAACTCAACGAATTGCTCCATACCACCGATACGCCGCTTAATCAGTTGACTGAAAAGGAACTTTGTCCGGGGAGTAAGATACTGGAGGAGATATGTGAAGGTTTGAGGTAAAAGAAGGAGACATTATTTAGGTATTCCACAATGTGGTGTAGGATATAAGTATATAATAGACAACTTATATGCTTGATTCGCTTGTAATATTAAAATAGCGCCGTTGCTTAACATTTGTTTAAAGTCAAAATCTCTATTGAGAAAATCAAATTACTATTAAATCAACAGTCAAATGAGAAATATCGCATTATATACTATGCTAACGTTCTTTATAACATTTAATTCAACAGCCCAAAACAATAAGCAAGGCCAAATTGACTATTTAAATGATGTCATAACCTACGCTAATGAAAACATACATGGCCTAATGATCTTGCATAGAATGTTTGAATATCAAAACTTACTGGTTTTAAAGAAGCTAAACAAAGATGTCAAAATTTTTAATGTAATGGAATCGGATAATTTACCTTTTAACATTTTCGATGACCCAAAAAAATGGCTATTTGAGAAATCTCCGAATGAGATTTATCATGAAATTAAAAAAAACAAAGACGTTTTACCTAAATCAAAAACGTTGAATGTATTTTTAATGATAGATGAAATGTATGCCATAACAAATGAATTAGATCAACTAAGGTTTGAAATAGAAGGTATTATAAAAAATTTACCTTCAGACTTAAAGGAGACCGATATCATCATAAATGAACTTAAAAGTCATTACAAATTAGTCGAAAGACAATACGATTCTTATTTTGAACTAAACATTGAATTTGAAAATTTAATGCAAAATATGATTACAGACCTCAACCTAATATCAGACGAGAATCAAAATATACGTTTTCTAATGCTTTGTGACGAAATCTATGGTACACAAAAGAAAATAGCCATGAGCTATTACAAAAAGGATGTATCGAATATAGATTCTCTTTATAAAGTCAATTTAAATCTACTTAAAAAGATCGAAAACACGATAAGACCTCATACTTTACCAAAAAATATGGAAAAAGCAATTAACTATACGGAAAATATTACAAAGCAAATTTTAAAAATAAACGATAAAATTAAATCATCTGATGATCCCAATAACGAAAATATGAAATCATATGAAAAAATGGACCCTTTTTACCTAAATTATAACTTTAAGATCTTATCAAGCTTAAACAGATACGGGAATGGGCTGATATACGAACTAAACAGACTCATAAGTTTATATAACATACCTAAATTAAAATATTTGGAACTGCCCAATTATTATAAAATGGCTTGGATCGATGAGTGATACTATCCAAAATTCAAACATCAGGATGTGACACCATAAACACAATAACCATAAAATATAGGACATGTATTCTTTACATTAAACATCCATCTAACCCTGGTTTAGTTTTACTATTAATTAATAATTTCTAAAGTTATTACTATTGGAACTGTGTTATTAATCTTAGCTAAAATAAAGATACAGTTCAGACATTGCCCCAAAAAACCACATCAATTTTCCATTATTTATTTTCCATCATATCCATTATAAGGTATACTTTATGAAAATCAAGCTATGTTCTACCATTAAATCTGCGGAAATTTACGTACCGAGCTAAAAGTCATACCCATTCTTTGTTCTTCATAACCGAGAGCTAAAAAACATCAACTTTAGGGAACCACGCTTAACAAAAAAGAGCTTGCCAACATACATCGACAAGCTCTATTTTATTATTGAATTATCC
>CAZGMB010000088.1:0-18687 GCA_964526715.1 uncultured Aureispira sp.
CATCAGTGTTTTGGCATATATTTGCTATGGTCAAAAACGTTTTGGACAGATGTGATGTAAAAGATAAAGATGGTGATGAAAACATTAACGTATTTGCGGTAGACCCTAGTGCAATGCCAGAATCAACCGGTGTACCTGAATCCAGAAATTTAACGCCAAAAGACGAAGTAACCGCTCAAATATACCATGTGAGTCAAAACAATCCGGACTTAATGATGATTGGGCTCAATGATCGGGATAAAGCTTGGCACGATCTTTACGAATTAAAAATTTCAACTGGAGAATTGACATTAAAGTATGAGAACAAAGACAGAATCACTGGTTACGATTTTGATTGGAATGATAAATTGAGAATGTTGTACCGTACAGATGAAAAAGGAACAACTACCTTTCTAAGAATAAATAATGATCAATCATTAACAACTATCTATAAGACATTGGTAACTGAGACTGCTTATAGTAGTGGGTGGAATACAGAAAGCACACAGTTTTATTTAGTAACAAATGTAGGCGACCTAGACAAATCTGCATTATACTTAATGAATCCAGATACGAAATCAAAAGTTTTGATAGAGTGCGATCCCGAAAATAAGGTTGATTTCGGAGGATTGACAATGGATAAGCATACCAGAAAAATTATCTCAACATTTTACACCTTGGACAAAACTAAGTATTACTGGAAAGATAAAAAATGGGAATCGATGTACAATGAGTTGAAAGCAAAGTTTCCTGGAAGAGAGGTTGATTTTCAAAGTTATACCAAGGATTATAATAAGTTTTTGATAGCTGTATGGGGTGATAAATACGCATCAGAAGTCCATGCTTACGATACCAAAACAAAAAAAGTGACCTTCCAATACACGGGGAGACCAAAGCTTAAGGAAGTAGAACAACATTTATCTTCTATGAAGTCAATAACCTATAAGAGTAGTGATGGCTTAGAAATACCGGCCTACCTTACTATTCCTACAGGTATGGAAGCTAAAAATTTGCCTGTGATAGTTTTAGTTCATGGTGGTCCCAAAGGTCCAAGAGATTATTGGGGATACAATGCAGAAGTTCAATTTCTGGCCAACAGAGGTTATGCAGTATTACAACCAAACTTTAGGGCGAGTGGAGGTTATGGAAAAAAATTTCAAAATGCTGGAGATCTTCAATGGGGCAAACTCATGCAAGATGATATTACTTGGGGTGTTAAGCATTTGATCAAAAATGGTATTGCCGATAAGAATAAAATTGCTATCATGGGAGGAAGTTATGGTGGATATGCTACATTAGCAGGACTGGCATTTACGCCGGAATTATATACCTGTGGTGTAGATATCGTAGGTCCAAGCAATATCTTTACTTTGTTGGAGTCAGTGCCTGCATATTGGGAAGCAGGGAGAGCATTTTTATATGGGATGGTGGGTGATCCAAATACAGATAAAGGAAAAAAGCTTATTCAAGAGGCTAGTCCATTATTTAAAGTAGACAAGATCAATAAACCCTTGCTCATTATACAAGGTGCCAATGACCCTAGAGTAAAACAAGCAGAATCAGATCAAATTGTTATTGCTTTGCGAGAGAAAGGCAAAAAGGTAGATTATTTATTGGCCAAAGATGAGGGTCACGGATTTGCAAAGCCATTGAACAAAAAGGCAATGTATGCCAAAGTGGAGCAATTTCTGTCAGAAACTTTGGGCGGTAGATATCAAAAAGAAATGTCAGACGATGTAAAATCAACTTTACAAAATCTAATAGTTGATATTTCTGCAGTAAGATATGAGCAATGCAAAAAGCCAAAATGACGATGACTAAAAAATAGTATCAGCTTTTATGGATATTAAAATTGTAATTTGAAAAACCAAATTCTTTGATAGGATATATTTAGTCGTGCTTTTTTGAAACTCCTAATAAAAAGTTTCTCTTTTTGCAATGAAGCTAAATATTTCATCTATATTTGTTATCTAAAATTTTCATTAAAGAAAATAATCATCTATGGCGACATTTAATCTAAGTATAAACGGTACTAATCAAACAATAGATGTAGATCCTTCTACGCCAATATTATGGATACTGAGAGATCATCTAGACATGGTAGGGACCAAGTTTGGATGCGGTATTGCATCTTGTGGCGCTTGTACCATTCATCTGAACGATACAGCGATGAGGTCTTGTATTCTACCAGTTAGTGCTGTTGGTGATAAAAAAATTACAACCATAGAAGGGCTTTCTGAATCAGGGGATCATCCTGTCCAAAAGGCTTGGCTGGAACACGATGTTCCACAATGTGGGTATTGTCAGGCAGGACAAATCATGACAGCAGTAGCTTTACTCAAAGAAAATGCTAATCCGAGCGATGATGAAATCGAAACAGTTATGCATGGCAATCTTTGTAGATGTGGCACCTACACCAGAATCAAAGCAGCAGTAAAAACGGCAGCGAAAAATATGTAACAGTGATTTGGGCTACACTAAGTTACGCTCAATTATTTAGAAGTATCACCAAATCACAGGTCACCAAATCAAAAAATCACTAGATCACCAGATCGCCAAATCACAAAATATCTTATGACACTCGTAAAAATATCTCACGGCAGAAGATCATTTATAAAATCCAGTGCTTTAGCAGGTGGAGGCGTTATGATTGGATTCAGTTGGTTGGCATCCTGCAAACCTACTCCAGAACAATTGCTTGCCATGCCAAAAGAATGGTTTAAAATAAATGCCTTCCTTAAAATCGGAGACAACGGAGTAGTCACCATCATGTCACCCAATCCTGAGATCGGTCAGAATGTCAAAACTTCTATGCCAATGATCGTTGCGGAAGAACTAGACGTTGATTGGAAGAACGTGATTGTAGAACAAGCACCTTTAGACACTGCCATTTTTACCAGACAACTAGCTGGTGGAAGTCAGTCTATCCGTCATGGTTGGGAAGGACTCAGAATGGCGGGCGCTACAGCACGTCAGATGCTCAAAGAAGCTGCGGCCAAAACTTGGGGCGTATCTGTATCTGAAATCACAACGGAAGCCAGTATGATACACCATAAAAATAGTGGTAAATCTGCTGAGTATGGCGAAATGGCATCAGCAGTAGCCAGCATTCCTGTGCCTAAAGAAGTGAAACTCAAAGAAATTAGTGAATACAAAATCATTGGTACATCTAGAAATAATGTCGATGGGCAAAAAATAGTGACAGGCAAACCACTTTTCGGATTAGATTATAAAAAAGAAGGTATGTTGATCGCCATGATCGTACATCCACCAGCATTTGGTTTAAAGCTAAAATCTTATGACGATGCTGCTGCTAAAGCCATGCCTGGCATTAAAGATGTATTCAAAATAAAAGTCTATAACGAAGACGATGAAACACAGTGGTGCGATACCATTTCATTTAATGAGTTGGTCGTCATAGTTGGCAGTACAACATGGGAAGTCTTGAATGCTAAAAAAGCAATCACTTGTCAATGGGAGCAAATCGAAAGTAAAGAAATAGAAGTGCCGTTTTTTGGTAGGACCAAAAAGATAACCACGCCTTCTGGTCTCGAAAATACGGATGACCACTTAGCAAAAATGATTGCCGCTTCTAAAACGATAGCGCAAGTGGTAAGAAAGGACGGCGATCCTGAATCAGTCTTTAAAAAGGCAGCTACTGTTTTAGAACGAAGCTATACAGCTCCATTTTTGGCACATAGCACACTCGAACCGATGAACTTTTTTGCTCACGTTACGGCTGACAAAGCAGAACTTGTGGGACCAATTCAAACGCCTGAATTTATGGAAAAGTCAGCTTCTACAAGGCTCGGATTACCAGTAGAAAAAATAGATATCCAAATGACTCGAATGGGTGGTGGTTTTGGACGTAGATTATACGGTCATTTCCTAATAGAAGCGGCTGTGATATCGCAAAAAATGAATGCTCCTATAAAATTAATCTACACCAGAGAAGATGATATGACCTCAGGAATATATCGTCCGGCATATCATGCTACATATCGTGCTGCTTTTGATGAAAATAAAAATCTGTTAGCTTTTCATGTTAAAACAGGTGGCGTACCAGAAAGCTCTTTATCTGCCAATCGTTTTCCAGCGGGTGCAGTAGACAATTATCTTGCCGAAGAATGGACGATTCCTTCCAATGTAAGTGTCGGTGCATTCAGAGCACCAGGGTCAAATTTTATTGCAGGTGCTGAGCAATCTTTTATCGATGAAGT
Organism: uncultured Aureispira sp.; assembly: GCA_964526715.1. Taxonomy (GTDB): domain Bacteria; phylum Bacteroidota; class Bacteroidia; order Chitinophagales; family Saprospiraceae; genus OLB9. The sequence continues at coordinate 4,200 of CAZGMB010000088.1, forward strand.
GGCAGAAACCATGGGAAAAGATCCCATAGATTTGAGATTAGAATGGCTCGAAAAAGCAAAAACTAATCCTGTAGGCAAAGACAATGATTATGAAGCAGAAAGATATGCTGGTGTACTCCAGCTCATCAAAGAGAAATCAGGATGGGGCAAAGAAACAGCAGGATTGCACCGTGGTGTAGCCGCTTATTTCTGTCATAATACCTACGTAGCACAAATCGTGGATATCGAAATGAAGGACAATACACCAATCATCAAAAAAGTAACAGCAGCTATAGATTGTGGCTTGGTGATAAATCCTGTAGCAGCAACCAACCTAGCAGAAGGTGGTATCATCGATGGTATTGGACACGGTTCGTACAGTGCCATTACATTCAAAGACGGCGTACCACAGCAAAACAACTTCAATACCTACCGACTCATCAGACACAAAGAAGCTCCCAAAGAAATAGAAGTTCATTTTGTAGATAACAAAAAAGATCCCACAGGACTAGGTGAACCACTCAATCCACCGGTGATCGGTGCATTGGCCAATGCTTTGTACAAAGCCACTGGTAAGCGATATTATGATCAGCCTTTTATGGTAGATCCTAAGTTGATGGGGTAGGGCTGTTGTTTAAAAATCACGGATTAAAATCTATGATTGTGATTTGTGTCGAGCCTACGGCTTTTATTTGTAATTTAATCAATCTTTAACAATAAACAGATTTGTCGTCAGGTTTTAAACTTGAATATATTGGGAACTTTTCTTTTTCTAAAAAAGTTAAAATACAAATATAAAATTAATGTCGATTATAAAAACACCGTTGCTCTTTGTAGGTTCCAAAGGAGAAAAGTATTTATATACTTTGTATGATTCTGGAGCTAATCTCTCATGTATTCATCCCAACGTACTCGAAGGTCTGGAATCACCTGTTTCATTGGGTAGGCCGCGATTGGTTGGTACCGCATCAGAGGGACATTACATTGAAGTAAATCAAAGAGTTAGTTTAGATTTTTATATGGATGATATTTTATTGTCCGACGAGTTTTTGGTGATACCTGGTCTCAGTGAAGAAGCCATTATTGGAGCCGCCACGATTCAAAAATGGCGTATTAAACTCGATTTTGAACACGATATAGCACTTGTTGACCCAAAGGTTGCTAAGATGCAATTGGTATGATATTAGTAAATAACCTAATTAAAATCAAAATTATAACATGGGGCCAATTTATGCAGAAATAGAATTGATCAATGCAGGCGATATTGCATTGGAAAGGAAAAACTATATTGATCAAGATGAAATAAAAAAAATTAGACTTGACATGTTAGTGGACACAGGTGCATATAATCTCTGTATTAATGAAGAAATCCAAGCTCAATTACAACTGCCATTTATAGAGAAAAGGTCTGCCTATACTGCTGATAATCGATTGATAGAAATGGATGTCGTTGGTCCTGTCATTGTTAAATTCAAAAATAGAACTACTTCCTGTTTAGCGATGGTACTTCCCGGCAATGGCGATCCACTACTTGGTGCTATTCCATTAGAAGATATGGATGTGCTTATTCATCCCTTGAGACAAGAATTAATAGTCAATCCTGACCATCCTTATCAGGCAGTGATGACTTTGAAATGATGAAATAGCTTTTACTTTTTTAGTCCAATTTTCCACCCTTTTGAAAGAAATCAGAGATATCATACGAAGTTTTCACTTGCACAAGTCACATGGAAAACGATGTGCTTTGGCTACTGTCGTACACGTAGATGGTTCTTCATATAGACGTCCTGGCGCTAGGATGCTCATCGCCGAAGATGGGATGCTTACAGGTGCCATCAGTGGTGGCTGCTTGGAAGGAGATGCGATGCGAAAAGCACTCCTTGTCATCAACGAACAAGTGCCGGCATTAATCACCTATGATACCATGGACGATGATGATGCTACGATTGGCATCGGTCTTGGTTGTAATGGTATCATCAAGATATTGATCGAACCTATTGATTACGAATTGGTAAATCATCCTGTAGCGCTACTCGAAAAGATGGCTTCAACCAGACAAAATGCAGTCATCGCCACATTTTTTACTTTACAACATAAAAAGCAACCTAAAGCTGGCACCCTGTTTTACATAGATGAGCAAAACAAAATGGTTGGAATCGACAAACCAGATTTTCAGTCAGAATTTTTAGTAAATGAATGTCATAGTACACTTAAATCATGTAAAAATTCCTGGATTGATGTCCAAATGAATGGTGAAAAAATGACTGCTTTTCTTGAATTTGTTCCACCAGCTATTTCATTAGTAGTCGTGGGTGCAGGAAATGATGTCATGCCTTTGGTGGAGATGGCTGATGTATTGGGTTGGGACACTACAGTCATAGATGGAAGGTCCAATTATGCCAAAAAAGAACGTTTTGCCAAAGCTTGTGACGTGCTTGTAGCCAAGCCTGAAGAAGTAATAAAAAGTACAAAAATTGATGATTTTACCTTTTTTGCTTTGATGACCCACAATTATAACTACGACAAAGCCTTGGTGTACGAACTATGTCAAAACAAGGTAAAGTACATCGCCATGTTGGGTCCAAAGAAAAAATTGGAAAGGATGCTATCTGAGTACAAAGAAGAAGGCAGACCATTGTCAGATGATCAAATTTCTACTATTTATAGTCCCACAGGATTAGATATCGGTGCAGAGACATCAGAAGAGATTGCACTCTCAATTTTAGCAGAGATAAAAGCAGTATTATCCCAAAAAAGTGGAACATTTCTTAAAGACAAAATGAGCGGTATTCATGATTAAACTTCAAAGTCCAACAAAAATTTCTTGACACTTTCGTCAAAATCACTTCCTTCGCCAAAATGAAATTTGACCTTAGCAGGTAGAATGAAAACAGGTATGTTGGCTGCCTTCAGACTTTCTTTGTGTAGTTCCAATCTCATGGCGTCTTTTTCTGTAGTCAGAATTATTTTTCGCTCACCTGGTGCGTTTTGATAAACTTTGATCATTTTTTCTATGTCATATTTGTCAAAAACATGGTGGTCTGCGTATTCAATCTCTATCGTGTGCTTTACCGTTTCATCCAGATATTTTACCAGATAGTTGGTATTGGCTATGGCACTCAGCAGGATGACATTTAGTTCTTTGTCCAAAGATATTTTTTGCTCTAATCTGTAGAAATAATAGGGATAACCATAGTCATAATAGGAGAAAAATACATTTTGATATGCCTTAGGTTGGATTTTGGCAATGATCGCTTCCTTGTTAATCATACTTTCGTCTTTTGGACATTTGGTGACTACGATGATATTGGCACGTTCATACCCTGATCTCCATTCTCTGAGTCTTCCCGCAGGAAGTAGGTAGTCATCAGTAAACAATGCATCGAAAGATGTAAGTAGGATATTGAGTCCAGGCTGAACCGCACGGTGTTGAAAAGAGTCGTCCAACAATATGGTTTGAGTCTGCGGATATTTCTGAATGATCTGAGGAATGGCATAAGCTCGGCTTTCGCCTACCGCCACCACGATATCATTATATTTTCTGCGGTATTGTAGTGGCTCGTCACCAACAGTGATGGCAGTATCTGTTTGCTCCACGATCTTAAACCCCTTAGTTTCCCTTTTGTAGCCTCTGCTGAGGGTAGCCACATTGATATATTCGTGTAGGAGATCTATGAGATATTCTATATGAGGTGTTTTACCAGCGCCGCCAATGCTAAGATTTCCGACACCAATGACAGGAATACTGAACTTTGATGCTTTGAGCAGGCCTATTTCATAAAAATAATTAATAAAAGATATGATGATGCCATAAATCAAAGCAAAAGGGGAAAGCAAAACTCTAATTATTACTCTTCTAAACATATTTTAAAAATAAAAAGCCCTTGTTGTTTCAGTTTTCGCTAATATTGTCCTTATGATAAATAGTCAATATGAATAGATGGCCCAAAGCAACATTTGTAAATATGCTAACTGTAACAATCGGAAGCCTCATAGGGTTATGGTTAAAGCAATTTTTCTCAGAAGAAATTCAGGGTATTGTTTTTCAGGCTGTAGGATTAGGTACACTTTTGATAGGTATACGTATGGCGCTCAAGCTACCCGATGGTTACCTGTTGATATTTATGTTTAGCTTGATTATTGGGGCTGTTTTTGGTCAGTGGTTCAGAGTAGATCTTATGTTTAATGACATTTCAGAGAGCCTTAAACTCATGGTAGGCAACCATGATTCTAGATTTTCTGAAGGACTCATCACCGCATTTCTGTTATTTTGTGTGGGTTCTATGACCATCATTGGAGCACTAGAAGAAGGGCTTCAAAACAAAAGAGAACTCATATATGTCAAAGCTATGTTGGATGGTTTCTCTTCTATTGCTTTAGCATCTACTTATGGCATTGGAGTTTTATTTTCCATTATTCCAATGTTTTTTCTACAAGGCGGCATTACGGTAATGGCTTTTCGTCTGAAAAATATTTTTAGTGAAAAGGTCATGGATAGTCTGAGTGCTGTGGGTGGTATATTAATATTAGGAATTTCAATTTTACTGCTCGATTTGGGAAAAATCAACTTAGAGAATTTATTACCTTCTTTACTTATCGTGACAATAATGTCCTACTTTTTTGAAAAGTATCAACTCAAAAGGAAGCTCTAAGTTAGTCTTAAACTAAAAATGATGAAAGATTTTTACCTATACTTCTTCATCATTTCCCAAAGTACAATTCCTGCACAAACAGATACATTCAGTGAGTGTTTAGTACCAAATTGTGGGATTTCTATACAATGATCGATCATTTCTAAAGCTTCATCACTAATACCATCTACTTCATTGCCAAAGATTACGGCTATTTTTTCGGAAGAAACATCAAAATCATTTAATAATATGGACTGGTCCGTTTGTTCTACACCAATGATAAGATATCCTTGTGATTTAAGGTTTTTTATAGCAGAAATAATATCCTCGTCATATTCCCAATCAACAGAATCCGTAGCACCTATTGCAGTTTTTGTTATTTCTCTATTGGGTGGTGTGGCCGTAATACCACAAAGCAATATTTTTTCGAGTGCAAAGGCATCTGCTGTACGGAATACTGATCCCACGTTGAGTGCGGACCTAACATTGTCCAAAACGGCAATAACAGGTAACTTTTCTTTTGACTTATATGAAGCCAGAGAATCTCTACCCAATTCATCTAATGTCAGTTTCTTCATGCTTTGTATTGAAGTGCAGCTTTGATAAAGCTTACGAAAAGTGGATGCGGATTTTCTACAGTACTTTTGAGCTCTGGATGATATTGTACACCCACAAAGTAAGGATGATCTTTGAGTTCTACTACTTCTACCAAGCCTGATGCAGGATTTTTACCAGTAGCTAGCATGCCTGCTGCTTCCATTCGCTCTAGATAGGCATTATTAAATTCATATCTGTGGCGATGTCTCTCCGAAATATCAGATTTTCCATATGCTTTATATGAGATAGATCCTTTGGTCAGTTTACAATCATAAGCACCCAATCTCATAGTGCCTCCTTTGGCTGTTATTTTCTTCTGCTCAGGCATGAGATCTATGACAGGCTCTTTGGTTTTTGGATTTACTTCTGTAGAATCTCCATTTTTAATACCTAACACATTTTTGCAAAACTCTACCACAGCACATTGCATACCTAAGCAAATACCAAAAAACGGTATTTTATTTTCTCTAACGTACCGGATTGCTTCAAGCTTGCCAGCTATACCACGCTCACCAAAGCCAGGTGCAACTAATATACCATCCAATCCTTTGAGTTTAGTATCTATATCTCCGTTTTCTAGGGTTTCAGAATGAATAGGAATCACTCGTACCTTACATTCATTGACAGATCCCGCATGTATAAAAGCTTCATATATAGATTTATAGGCATCTTGGAGTTCATTGTATTTTCCTACAAGGCCTATTTTGACTTCACGGGTTGGGTTTTTCAGTTTGCCCAGAAATTCTTTCCATTGAGTTAAGTCAGGTTCGGTATTGTTTTTGATGCCTAATTTTTTCAGCACTATTTTGTCCAATTTTTCTTTGAGCATCAAAAGAGGCACATCGTAGATCGTCTCCGCATCTATAGCTTCGATCACAGATTTTTCATCCACATTACAGAAAAGTGCCAATTTTTCTCTAAGTTCTTTAGGCAGTGCATACTCAGTACGACATACCAAAATATCAGGTTGTATACCAGCCTGTAGTAGTTCTTTAACAGAATGTTGTGTGGGTTTTGTTTTTAGCTCTTTAGCAGCACTGAGATAAGGAATCAACGTCAAATGTACTACAATACAGTTTTCTTTGCCGATCTCCCTACGGAGTTGTCTGAGTGCTTCTAAATACGGAAGGGATTCTATATCGCCAACGGTACCACCTATTTCTGTAATGATGATATCATATTTCCCTAAAGTTTCTTGGAGTCTAACTCTATTTTTGATTTCGTCAGTGATATGTGGGATCACCTGTACGGTTTTACCCAAAAAAGCACCTGCTCTTTCTTTTTCAATTACGGTTTGATATATACGTCCTGTAGTGACATTATTGGCTTGAGAAGTAGGAATGTTCAAAAATCGTTCGTAATGTCCCAAATCTAAATCTGTCTCGGCACCATCTTCTGTCACATAACATTCTCCATGTTCATATGGATTGAGTGTGCCTGGATCTACGTTGATATAAGGATCAAGTTTTTGAATGGTAACAGAAAGGCCTCTGGCTTGGAGTAATTTTGCCAAAGAAGCAGCTATGATACCTTTACCAAGTGAGGATGTAACACCTCCCGTAACAAATATATGTTTTGCCATGATATTTTGTGAAAAGAAACTTTATTTTCTTTGCTACGGGACGCAAAGGTAGGGATTTTTATCAAAGAAGAAGCTTTAGAACCCTAAATAAATTGAATGCCACTAGAAAATTATGCTGTTTAGATCAATGTATTAAGTATTAATATTAAGATAACGTAGTCTAAACATATGATTAACATGAATATTATAACTTTGTGAAGCTGAAAGTATTTTTTAAATAAACATTGTAAAATGAAAACATATTTTTTGATTTCGATAAGCCTGCTTCTTTTGTTGATTTTTCCTTTTAGTATTGTTTATCATTGCTTTAAAGTATGGTTTAGGATGTTTAAATCACTGTTTAATAAAGTCTTTAATATTTTTCAACACAAACCTATTTTTACTGAATTGACTTAAAAATATTTTTTATAAAGTCTGTAAGCCAGATTGAAGATACCTGGTTAAGTAAAATAATAAAAATATTGTTGTTTTGCCTATCTACTTAAGCACAACAACGTGTAACTTTACGTCATGATATCTACGCCACAAAAATTTATTGAAGTTTTAAATCATGATGATCTAGGTAGGCCCGATCACTACCCTGAAATAGAAGATTATGACACACTTCTTTTTTACATACAAAGAAATCAAAACCTTAATGCCGTTATTTATGAAGTAAACTACGACCAGGCAGGTTTAGTTAATCTCAGCGAACCTATAAAAATTCATTGGCTCAAATATGAGACTGACCGACAGGTTGTACAACAAGATTTGAATTTTATACAAAAAAAACTTGCATATGGTTATCTTCACGAAGTCATAAGCCATGAATTATTGGCTTTTCGGTTTGTTTCTTATGATAATATGAAATTTTATATTGCCAAAAATAAGGCAGATAGATTTCGAGTATTTTTTACTTGGCAAAGTCAAAATATAGAGCTGATTTCTATTTACATCCATGCTGAAGATATGGGTGTTTTTCCACAAGTGAAATTTGCTGAGTTTTTTGGAAAATCAACAAATGATGACACACCCTTCTTCAAAAGACTAAAATTAGGGTGATATAACTTAGTTAACTGGGTGTTTAATTCCAAATAAGAATGGTATTTTTAGTAAATACATCTCAAGAGTATGTCGTAATCACGTCACATGACGGTTTGATTTGCCCAAAAAACCAACATTTTATTTACCTTTGACGTTCTATATCCATAGATGTAAAATTCATTTATTATTCAAGATTTTATGATATGAAAGGTTTAAGAATTCTAATATTGGTACTTTTGTATACAAATGCAGTGATATGCAGTGCGCAGGGTGAAGTATCCAAGCCTATTGACGGTACCGTTTGGAATTTGGGATTTGGTTTTGGTGGCCAGCTTCCTTTGGGAGATCTTCAGAGTAGATATGGTTCTGGATTGAATTTTTCTTTGGGAGGAGACTACATTACAGATAAGAACTGGATTTTAAATGGTGAATTTATATACTTATTTGGAGATAATGTTAAAGAAGACGTATTGGCACCTTTGAGAACAACATCAGGCGTAATCCTGGGTGATGACGAGCAAATAGCCGATATATTTTTAAGAAAGCGAGGACTTTTTTTAGGACTTGGGGGAGGTAAACTTATTCCATTTGGCAAAGATTCCAGATCAGGTATCAAACTCATACTAAATGCTGGAGTCATGCAACACCAAATAAAGTTTACAGATGAAAGAAACTCTGTTGCACAAATAAGGGCAGGAAGATATACCGGATATGATAGGATGACTAGAGGTTTTTCTATCAAAGAGACCGTAGCTTACAAACATATGAGTAAAGACCGTCGTCTCAATTTTGAATTGGCGTTGGATTTTATGCAAGGTTTTACGTCGGAAGTGAGAGCTTACAATTTTGATACAGGCAAGCCAACCATAGATTCTCGTTTAGATTTGCTAGTAGGAGCGAGATTCGTTTGGAATCTTACTTTTTATCGCAACAACACCGAAGCAACGATTTATTATTGATCTTATGTGGACAAAAATTTTGTTTGCGTTTTACACCGTAGGAATCCATTTGGGCAATTTGTATATTTTTTTAGGCAGTTTTTTTTCTGGTAAGTTGAAATTACTGTATGAAGGAAGAAAAAAGGCACTAAATATTTTATCAAGGACTTCATCATTACAAAATCCAATTTGGATACACTGCGCATCTTTGGGTGAGTTTGAGCAAGGAAGACCAATTATAGAATGGTATAAAACCAAATTTCCAAATCAGGCCATATTGCTCAGTTTTTTTTCACCTTCAGGCTATGAAATTAGAAAAAACTATCCAATGGCAGATGAAATTATTTATTTACCTTCCGATCTATCCACAAATGCAGCTTCCTTGATTGAACATTATCGGCCATCTATGTTGATTTTAGTCAAGTACGAATTTTGGTGGAATACGATCAAGTGTGTTCAGGATAAAAAGATCCCTATTTATTTGGTTTCGGGTATATTTAGAGCAGGAGATTATTTTTTTAAGCCTATATTTAAACCATTCAAGGAACTGTTAAGCAAATTTAGTTATATATTTACTCAGGATAAAATTTCATCAACAATATTAACAGCTCATGATATAAATAATCATATTTCTGCTGGGGATACAAGGATAGACAGAGTAATAGATAATACAAAAAATATTTCATTACCTGAAAAAATAAGATCATTTACCAATAATGCAACAACATTCATATATGGCAGTGTGTGGATGTCTGATTTAGAAGTGGTCAAAAATTGTATTGCTGCTTTTCCAGCATTTAAACATATTATAGCGCCACATGATGTTGATCCCAAAAATTTAAAAGCCATTTTAAGTAGTATATCAGAACCATCGGTGTTGTACTCAGAAACGTCCACTGATGCTATGGTATTAATCATAGACAATATTGGGATGTTATCCAAACTCTACTCAATAGCAGATTATGTCTATATAGGAGGTGGGTTTCAAAAAGGTATACACAACATACTCGAACCTGCTGTTTTTTATTTGCCGGTATTTTTCGGACCACGACACCAAAAATTTAATGAGGCTGTTTGGCTCAACAGCAAAGGTGCGGCATTTGGTGTAGATACAGTAAGTCAAATAGTACAGCATGTACAAGATTTTGAGAATAGCAAAACACAAAAGGAAGAAGTTAGAAATTCATTGATTCAATATTTTGATGAAAATCGTGGAGCAACCGAAAAAATTGTGAGACATTTGCACCACCTAAGTAATTAAAAACAGATAAAATAATATGCCGATTGTACTTCCTGATTTTAGTGATTTACACATACTTGTGATTGGAGATGTTATGATAGATAGGTATGTCAATGGGCTTGTCACCCGAATTTCACCCGAAGCACCTGTACCCGTAGTAGAACAAAAATCCATAGAAAACAGGGCAGGTGGCAGTGCTAATGTGGCTCTTAATGTTCGATCATTGGGGGCAAAAGTATCTCTGCTATCCATTGGCGGCCATGATCACGAGTATGACACATTGAATGAAATATTATCAAAAACGCAAATTGAAACCCATATTTTAAAGATTCAAAACAGAAAAACTACCACTAAAACCCGAGTTTTGTCCGGAAACCAGCAACTTCTTCGTATTGATCATGAAGACAAACACGATATTGGTGCTTCGGAAGAGAGCCAATTATTAGACACTTTTAACCAAATAATAAACAATACGCCCATTGATGGTATCATTTTGCAAGACTACAATAAAGGAATGCTGACAACCAGTCTGATATCCACTTTCATAAATACAGCCAATGAAAAAAACATTCCCACTTTTGTAGACCCGAAAGAAAAGAACTTTTTTGCATACCAAAGTTGTACATTATTTAAGCCGAATAAAAAAGAAATTCGTCAGGCTGTAGGTTCAATATCTTTGGATGATGCAGACATTTTGATTAAAAAGAAGTTACAAAACAAGTACACCATAATCACCCTGGGAAGCGAAGGCATCTATATTAATGACGGCTTTCATGGAAAAATTTATCCCACAACTCAAAGAATCATTGCAGATGTATGTGGTGCTGGTGATTCGGTGATCAGTGTAGTCTCATTATGTTACATTAAAGGGATGAATAGTGGAGACATTGCAAGTGTTGCCAATGTAGCAGGAGGGCAGGTATGCGAAATTCCTGGTGTTGTTCCTGTAGATTTAGAAAAATTGAAGGAAGAATTACTATAATCAGCCATTCAGAATATTATTAAGTTTTTACATTATTAGCTAAATTTTAATTCTTATGGCGTCTCATTTGGAACGCATTCACCAAATTAAATCTATTGATTTACTTGTTGTAAAAAATAAGTGCGATATTAAAAACAAAAAAATATAACGCCATTATTTAAATTTGTATCCACCAAGACATTTTAATTCTAAAGAAAATCTTACTTTTACGTCTTGCAAATTAAATATTAAGTAACAATAAACCAAATTTTTTAAGTTATGCGAAGATTTTTTACAAAAAACGTATTTTTTATGGCATTAAGCCTTATGGCCGTCAATATGATGGGACAAAAGCTTAATACATTAGTTATCACTGAACCTGCAAATGTTGCTGGTAATTATTCAGCAGTAAGAGCAACTTTCGGTACTAATTACAGTACAGAAGTATCTGGCGATGCTGCTTTCGGTACAGATGGCACCACAAATGGTACATTATTATGCGCTGCTGCTACCAATAATCTTACAGGTAAGATTGCATTTGTAGACAGAGGTGCATGTCCAGCCGCGGTTAATGGTGAGTTTGGTTCTAAAGCACTAAAAGCTCAGCAAGCTGGAGCAATAGCTGTTATTATTTGTAATAATATGGCTAACGCAACGCAAGCTCCTTTTTCTATGACTATAGGAACAAATGGTGGTCAAGTTACTGTTCCTACTTTTATGATTTCATTCTCAGATTGTCAGAAAATCAGAGCGTCTATCTTGGCTGGTACAGCAAAAGCAACGCTTAAGAATGTTTGTGCTAATACCGGTACTTACGGTCCTACTGTAGTATGGGGAAATGGTGCTGATAGCAATGGAAACAGAGGTGACTTTACAGGTGGTCTTAATGGATGGACTATCGATAAAGAAAACACTTGGGAGTTTGATGGAGATGGAGAGATCCTTGGTGGTGCTTTCGGTGGTACAGTAATGGATTCTTGGACTGACTGTAACGGTATAGTTAAATTTAACAGTGACTTTTTGGACAATACTGGTAGTCAAACAGGTGCTGGAACAGGAAAGTGCCCTGCAGTATGTACTGGAGCAGTAGTATCTCCAAATATCACATTACCTGCTGGAATTAAAGGTATTTCTGTTGAATTTAGTCAAACAACCAGACAATTCAGAAGTGAATATTTCTTGATGGCTTCAAAAGACAATGGAGCTACTTGGCCTGATACTGTAAGACTAAATACTGCATTGCCTGTAAACTCAGCAGTAATCAATGAAAGAATCAGTGTTCCACTTTTAGGTTATGCTGGTGCTTCTCAAATCAGGATTAAATTTGAGTATGCTGGTAATTACTACTATTGGGGTGTAGATGATGTAGTAATCAAAAATGAAGTAGTAGTAGATACAAGAGTAAATACTAACTTCTTTGCAGTAGCACCTACATTGAGAGTACCACAAACCCAAGTATCTGAGATGTACTTTTTGGCAGATATCGCCAATATAGGAAATGGTGACGCTACAGGTGTAGATTTGGATTTAGCGATTTCTAAGGATGGGGCAGCCCCAACAATATTAAAAAATACATACGGTAATGTTGCCGCAGGTACTACTTTGGAAAATGATCTTTTTGATGATACCTTCACTCCTGCAAATGAAGCGGCATTCTATGATGCAGCCTATATCATCAAATCGGCAGAAGATAAAGGAAATCCTAATGATACGGCAAGATTCTTCTTTGAAGTTACAGAAAATACTTTTGGTAATTTATTGCCAGAAAGTGAAGTAACTCCTGCCAACTATATGAGAGATATAGCAGCTATTTGGGCAGTAAGTGATGATATCACCAATTATTATTCTGGTGGTAATATCTATTATTTACCTAAAGGAAAAGGATGGACAGTAGAAACTGTACGTTTCGGACTTGCAAACCCTGCTGCTGATGTTGAAGGTTCAGGTTTTGTAAACGTAGATTTATACGAGTGGGTAGACGAAAATGAAGATGGAGGTTGTCAACCAAACGAAAGAACTTTGGTAGGTGCAAACAATATCTTCCTTGAAGGTATTGACAATCTTAGAAATATCGAACTTCCATTATGGGGTGTTGACGGAGATGGTCAACCTTTAGAAGGTAAAGAGATCGTTCTTAAGGACGAAACCAGTTACTTCCTTGTGGCACATACTAATCCATTGGACCCATCTACAAACAGATACCAATTTTTAACTTACAGTGGTTTTAGCCAGACAAGTAGCTTAGATAGGTCTATTTACCCTGTGGCTGCAAACTTTGCGTTAGAACAAGCAGGTGAGACTAGAATAGGTGGTTCATTGTTTGAATTGTCAGGTGCAGCTCCAGAGGATGTAATTGATAGATCTTTTACTGTTTTAGGAAACTCTGTGACTTTATTCTCTTTTGCAACCATGTACTTAGAAATGGATATCAAAAGGTTAACTAGTACTTATGATATTGCAAAAGCAGGTTCAGTAAACGCATTCCCTAACCCTGCAGGTAGAGAATTGTACTTGGATGTTACTTTGGATAATGTATCTGATGTTAGAGTAGACTTAGTTTCTATAGAAGGTAAGACTGTTACATCAAAATCATTTGAAGGTGTACAAGACTCAAGACTTAAACTTGATTTAGGAAATGTAGTTTCTGGTACTTATACAGCAATGATTCATACTGAAAGTGGTGTTATCACTAAAAAAGTAATTGTTCAGAAATAAGAATTTCTTCTTAATATTACAAAAGGCAGCTACTGAAAAGTGGCTGCCTTTTGTATTTTAGATAATGAGTAATGCCTGTTTGTTCAAAGTATTTTAGAAATGTAGGTTTAAAATAGATGAGTTCTATGTCCCAAATACGTCACATACTGAATGGTGATTGTCTGTATGAACAGCTAATGATGACACCCATGCAGCAGAATCATATTATCTTTAGAGAATGTCTTATAGACGGTCCTGTAAATGGAGAAACTTTAAATGAGTTCTGGCAAAACAGGGCTGCATTTATGGCTAGAGATTATAACGTTTTACCTTCAGAATATTATAAAAAAACAGTTGACGAATTTGAAAAAATAATTCAGATCCCCGACGGTGATGAAATATGTTTGTGGTTTGAGCATGATTTGTTTTGTCAGATAAACATGTGGTTTATAATTTCCGTTTTGACCAAAAGAAAAGGTTTAAATGTTTTTAGAGTTTCACCCATTTGCCATCATGAAATGGAATTTTGGAAAGGATTTGGTGCATCTACTCCCGAGATGTTAATGCAAGCTTATCAGCAAAAAATACTTTTTCAGGATCATGATCTCCAGTTGGGTATTGACTTATGGGAAGCATATAAGAAAAATGACGTTCTTATGTTGAAAAAGCTTTCGCTTCACACTTCTGAATGTTTCTCTAATTTGGAAGATGTTTGTCAGGCGCAAATTGATAGATTGGGTAAGGATGGTTATGGAGGAAAACCAGAAGTACTCGTCAGGCAACTCTTAAAAGAAGGTCACAAATCATTTGATGATCTAATGTCTGCTTTTAATAACATTGGAG
>CAZGMB010000089.1:0-18654 GCA_964526715.1 uncultured Aureispira sp.
ACATCAGTGTTTTGGCATATATTTGCTATGGTCAAAAACGTTTTGGACAGATGTGCCTTCTAATATAATAATAAACAATTCGGAAGCCATCAGATTTTAACAAATCTGGTGGCTTTTGCTTTTAGGTGTTTCGGCTTTACAAAATATAATCCGGGCCACAACGTATTTGTATTTACATAAGTTAAATATTGATTGGCCTTGATTTCCTGAGCTACTACCCTTCCATTGGCATCGAAAATTTCAAAAGTCAAATCTTGGACATGAGTTGCAATTCGTATATCCTGCCCCTGCTGGATTAAGGTAGGATAAACACTATAGCTAACGTTACTAACATCCGTGGTGAAGGTGGTACTAGGATAGTTAATCTGATCTAAGTCAAAGCTCATAATACTTCTACCAAAGGTTCCGGCTACCACTTGATTTAGAGCAGGATTATAATCAACATCATAAACTGTTACATAAGGCATATTGGAACCAAGCCGACTCCAGTTGCGCCCATTGTTTTTGCTTATATATACTCCTGCATCTGTAGCAATGACCAAAACTCCATCTGGACTCACCTTATCAGCAGGCAATTCCAAAATATTATTGATGGCAATGAGAGGCATATCTCCTTGAATAGGGGACCAATTTTGTCCCAAATTTCCACTTTTGTAGATGTATGGTGTGTTATCATTGTCGCGGTATCCTGTATAAGAAACATAGATAGTGTTTTCGTCAGCGGAAGAAAAAATAACTGAAGAAATATATTTTATAGGCAGACTACCAGAAACATTCAACCAATTTTGTCCTTTGTCTTTTGATACCCAAAGTAAACCATCACTGGTGCCTGCTGCGAGAAGATTGGGGTTCAATGGAGACTCGTGCAATGTACTGATATTATGTCTTAGAAAAGCCGAGTTTACATTAGTGATATCTGGACTGATTGCTTTCCAATCCACATCAGCACCATTTTCGTTTATATAGATTTTATTGGTTCCCGTGTATAACACATCAGGATTGTGGTGACTCATCATAATGGGCATATCCCAGTTTCTCGGATCAGATGCGTCAATACCAAAACTTGCACCCATAAAATTTTCACCACCATTTTTGGTAACTGCCAATCCACCGTTTTGAGTCTCAACATAAAAAATATCAGGATTAAATGGATGAAAAACAGGCTGAAATCCATCACCACCATAGATTCGCTCCCATGCATTGATGTTTGAAACATTACCTCCTGAAGTACCATTGTCCTGAGCACCACCATAATAAAAACTGACCTCATGTGGATTATGAGCTACTCTGTAAAACTGAGTAGTTGCAATATTTTCTATATCTTTCCATTCTTCAGACGCAATATCTGACACATACGCACCTCCATCTGTGGTCAAGAACATTTTTCCATTTCTAAAGATTAAATCGTGCTT
Organism: uncultured Aureispira sp.; assembly: GCA_964526715.1. GTDB lineage: Bacteria > Bacteroidota > Bacteroidia > Chitinophagales > Saprospiraceae > OLB9. Next base: position 1,413 of record CAZGMB010000089.1, read on the forward strand.
ATCCGCATGTACTTCATAAGTCCACCAAGGTGGCACTGCCAATGACCAACTCTGTCCCCCGTTGATAGTTCTGTACATGTCTACGCCTAAAATAAATACATCATTTTCATCATTCGGGTTAATTCTGATTTTACCAAAATACCAACCAAAACCACCAAAAATTGAACGGTTTAGCCCTTTGTCCTCTCCTATTTCCAATTCTTTCCAGTTTTCTCCACCATCTATACTTTTATAAACGCCTTTAAGATTAAAATCTGCCCCATCTGTGTAGCAAGCGTAAAGGACGTTAGGGTTTGACAAAGAGACATCTATACCAATCCTACTGGACCGGTCTAAAGGCAATCCATTTTCCAATATTTTCCATGTAGAACCACCATCAGTACTCTTGAAGATCTTTGCATCCGGACCCGTCACTAAAGACTTAAAATTATTTCTTACCCGATTCCAACCTGTAGCATACACGATATTGTGATTTTCAGGATGAATCACTAAATCTGCTACCCCTGTAGAGTCATTAATAAACAAAACCTGCGACCATGTTTTACCTCCATCGATAGTTTTGAAAACACCCCTTTGATTGCCTTTTTCAAAAGGAAGACCCATAGAAGAAACATAGATAACATTAGAGTTCTGATTAGATATTTTTACATGAGAAATAATTCTCGTTTCTTTAAGTCCAATATTGGTCCATGTCTTGCCACTATCGATAGATTTGAAAATCCCATTACCAATAAATGGAAAACCTGATACATTGGGGTCTCCTGTACCGGCATAAACTATATCGCCATTTTTGGGATCAAAAGCCAAGTCCCCTATTGAAAGTTTCAATTGATCATCAAACACAGGCTCCCAAGTGTCTCCCCCGTTTTCTGTTCTGAATATTCCTCCATCAGAATAACCAATCAACATAATATCTTCATTGGTGGGATGAATAGCGATACAATTTGCCCTTGCGCCAATATTTCCCGGACCCTGTGTTTCCCAAAAGGTTGTATTCCTAGAGTCCACGCTTTTCAAATCAAACTGGCTTATTTTTTGCAATGCAGCTTCGTAGGCTTTGATATAAAACTTTTTCTCTGGGTATTGTTTCAACAAAAAATGATCTTCTGAAGGAAACAATTTTTCAATAATAGTATCTTCTGATGTTTCACTATTGCTCAATGTGCATCTAGTAAATACCAACAAGATAGATAAGACAATAAAGTGAAGGATCTTATTTGATTTCATACGACTCAGGCATCTGTTAACAAACTGTAAATATAGGGTAAAAAGCTTTTACAATTTCATTTCACAAACAATAATTATTTCAAATTGTATTCTAAGAGACAATTTAGGAGTTTTAAAATTTCTGTTTTATTAAGTAGCTTCAAGATTTCATTCAGATATATATCGCCTTGGCCTTTAAAACAACTAAAGCCATATAACTTTTATTATGAGCTTATGTCATTAGTCTATTATATGATGCTCAAGTTACAAACTTGGGCTAGCAGGGGATTTTGTGATGCTAAATCATTAAATTAAAACAAAAAAGGGAAACACATTGCTGTATTTCCCTTTTATAACTATAAGATTTTTGATATCAATTTACATTACATCGTATTCATTGACAGCTTCAACCTGAAGATTTTTAAACTGACGCAAACCAGTACCTGCAGGTATATTTTTACCTACGATAACGTTTTCTTTCAGTCCTGTTAATCCGTCTCTCTTAGCTGAAATAGCCGCAGTACTTAGTACTTTGGTTGTTTCTTGGAATGATGCCGCTGAAATCCAACTTTCTACACCCAATGAAGCTCTGGTGATACCTTGTAACAAGATACTTGACGTTGCCGGGACTGCATCTCTTACTTCTAGAAGTTTTTTATCATTCCGCTTAAGTAAAGAATTTTCTTCTCTAAACTGTCTGATAGAAACAATTTGTCCTGGTTTAAAATTGGTGGAATCTCCCGATTCAACTACCACTTTTTTGTCATATATCCAGTCATTTTGTTCATTGAACTCATGACGATCTACAGCTTCGCCTTCAAGGAAAGTTGTATCACCTGGATCTACGATTTCTACCCTTCTCATCATCTGTCTAACGATCACCTCTATGTGTTTGTCATTGATCGCAATACCTTGAGAACGATATACTTCCTGAACACCATTCACTAAATAAGATTGTACGGCAAAAGGCCCTCTGATGTTAAGAATATCTAAAGGTGCTACGGCCCCATCTGTCATTTGCATACCTGCCCTTACGAAGTCTCCTTCTTGGACGAGTAAGTGTTTAGATAAGCCTATCAAATATTTCCTTCTTTGTCCTGTTTTTTCGTCATCCACAAAAATCTCGCGGTTACCACGTTTGATTTTACCGTAAGAAACGATACCATCTATCTCAGCAGTAACGGCTGGATTTGAAGGGTTACGTGCTTCGAAAAGCTCTGTTACTCTTGGAAGACCACCCGTGATATCCTGAATTTTACCTAAGTTTCTAGGGATTTTTACGATCTTTTGACCTGGTACTACGGTATCATTATTGTCTACAGTGATATATGCCCCAACAGGTAAGTTATATGTCTTTAACTCTTCGCCCGATGGAGATAAAATTTTGATCACTGGGATCTTCTTTTTATTTTTAGATTCAATAACTACTTTTTCAGCATAACCTGTCTGATCATCTCTTTCTACTCTATAGGTAACACCCTCGTCGATATCTTCAAACTGTGTGATACCTCCAAACTCAGAGATAATCAAGTTGTTAAATGGATCCCATTCGCAAATGGCCTGCCCTTTTTCTACTTTCTGTCCATCTTGAACTAATAAAGAAGAACCATATGGAATAAAGTATGAATTATATACTTTTTTGGTGGCAGGATCTACTACCCTGATTTCCCCTGAACGTGATAAAACTACCTGAGTTCTAGATCCACCTTCTATTTGTTCTGTTACTTTGATATTGTCAAATTCCAAAACACCTTCGAATTTAGTCGAAATCTCTGATTCAGTTTTAGAAACCGAAGCGATACCCCCTACGTGGAAGGTTCTTAACGTAAGCTGTGTACCTGGTTCACCGATGGATTGGGCAGCAATGATACCAACGGCATCACCTTTCTCTACTATCCTTCCTGAAGCCAAGTTTTTGCCATAACATTTAGAACAAACACCCACTTTAGTTTCACAAGTCAGCACTGATCTAATGGTAACCATTTCTATTCCTGATTTTTCAATCTCTATGGCAATATCAGGAGAAATATACCCTGCAGCAGCAAGTATCAATTTGTCAGAAACAGGATCAGTGATATCGTATAAAGTATAACGACCCACTATTCTAGATGCTAATGACTCAATAACGTTTTCGTTGTCTTTGAGTGCTTCAGTATCAATACCTCTTAGTGTATTACAATCTTCTTCTGTGATGATCACATCCTGAGCAACGTCTACAAGCCTTCTTGTAAGGTATCCTGCATCAGCTGTCTTCAAGGCGGTATCCGCAAGACCTTTACGCGCACCGTGGGTAGAGATGAAGTATTCCAAAACTGACAGACCTTCCAGGAAGTTTGCCAAGATTGGGTTTTCGATGATTGCACCACCAGTATCACCAGATTTTCTAGGTTTTGCCATCAAACCTCTCAGTCCGCACAACTGCTTGATTTGTTGTTTTGATCCCCTTGCACCTGAGTCCAACATCATAAATACAGAATTAAATCCTTGCTTATGTTGTGCGATCTCACGCATCAAGTTATCTGTGATTTTGTTGTCAGCAAAAGTCCATTTGTCTATCACCTGGTTGTATCTCTCATTTGGAGTGATCAAACCCATGTTATAGTTTTCCCAAACTTCATCTACTTCTTCTTGTGCTTCTAAAAGCGTCTGTTCCTTAATACTTGGTGTGATCAAATCACCCAAATTGAAAGAAAGTCCACCCTTGTAGGCCCAGAAAAATCCAAGATCTTTGATTTTATCCAAGAACGCAGCAGTTTGAGTAAAATCTGTTCTGATGATGATATCACCGATGATTTTTTTCAAACTCTTTTTTGTAAGCAACTGATTAATGAACGGAACCGTATCCGGAATATTTTGGTTAAAAATAACTCTACCTACCGTAGTTTCAATAATCTTAATAACCATGGATCCATCAGGTCCATCAGTTTTCACTCTTACTTTGATGACCGCATGTAGATCTATTGCTCCTTCATTGAAAGCAATCACTACTTCTTCTGCACTGTAAAACGTTTTGCCTTCACCTTTTACTTTGATATCACCTACAGATTTTTTAGGTTTAGTCAGATAATATAAACCCAAAACCATGTCCTGAGATGGTAACGTCACTGGAGACCCATCCTGAGGATTTAGCATATTGTGCGCTGACAACATCAAAATTTGAGCTTCCAAAATTGCGGCATGTCCCAAAGGAACGTGCACTGCCATCTGGTCACCATCAAAGTCGGCGTTGAACGCACCACACACTAATGGGTGCAACTGGATGGCTTTACCTTCTACCAATCTTGGCTGGAAAGCCTGGATAGATAGCCTGTGAAGCGTAGGTGCCCTGTTTAATAATACAGGGTGACCTTTAAGTATATTTTCTAGGATTTCCCAGATTACTGAATCTTTTTTATCTACAAGCTTCTTAGCTGATTTTACAGTCTTTACAACACCCCTTTCTATCAATTTCTTGATAATAAATGGTTTGAAAAGCTCAGCAGCCATACCTTTAGGAATGCCACACTCATGGAGTAATAAAGTAGGCCCTACTACGATAACCGAACGACCAGAATAATCTACCCTTTTACCTAATAAGTTTTGACGGAAACGACCTTGCTTACCTTTAAGTACATCACTCAATGATTTTAAGGAACGACCACCTTCCGCTTTTACAGCATTAGATTTTCTTGAGTTGTCAAATAAAGAGTCTACAGCTTCCTGCAACATACGTTTTTCGTTTCTCAAAATCACTTCAGGAGCTTTAATCTCCAAAAGTCTCTTAAGACGATTATTTCTTATGATCACTCTTCTATACAAGTCATTCAAATCTGAACTTGCAAATCTACCTCCATCCAACGGAACCAAAGGTCTCAATTCAGGTGGTGTTACAGGCAAATACTGAATGATGGTCCACTCAGGTCTGTTTTCTGTAGTCCGCATACCATCTCTGAAGGCTTCCACAACTCTAAGTCTCTTTAGAGCCTCAGATTTTCTTTGCTGTGATGTTTCATTGGCAGCTTGATGTCTGAGTTCAAATGAAAGTTCATCCAATTTGATTCTCTCCAATAGATCCCTGACAGCCTCAGCACCCATGCGGGCGATGAATTTATTTGGGTCGCTATCATCCAATGATTGATTGTCTTTTGGCAATGTGTCCAAGATATCGAAGTATTCTTCTTCAGTCAAGGTATCATGCTTAGAAATTTCGTTTTCTTTGATACCCGGTTGTACTACTACATATCTTTCATAATATATAATAGATTCCAACTTTTTGGAAGAATAACCGAGAAGGTATCCAATTTTATTAGGCAATGATTTAAAAAACCAAATATGGACTACAGGAACGACCAATTTGATGTGGCCCATTCGCTCCCTTCTTACTTTTTTCTCAGTAACTTCTACACCACAACGGTCACAAACGATACCTTTATATCTAATTCTTTTGTACTTTCCGCAGTAACATTCGTAATCCTTTACTGGACCAAATATTCTTTCGCAAAACAAACCATCTCTTTCTGGTTTATAAGACCTATAATTGATGGTTTCTGGTTTTAATACTTCCCCATAAGACCTTTCCAAAATTTCATCAGGCGAACTTAAGCTGATGGTAATCGATTCGAAGCCTTTGGTTGGTTTTACACCCTTCTTTTTTAACATAATATCTTAATTATATATCGTTTAAAGAAATGTTATTAATCAAATTTAATGTCTAATGCAAGACCTCTTAATTCATGTACCAATACATTGAATGATTCTGGAATGTTAGAGTCTGGAATGTTATCACCCTTGACAATCGCTTCGTAAGCTTTTGCCCTACCAATGATGTCATCTGACTTAATGGTAAGCAATTCACGAAGGATATTGGCAGCACCATAGGCTTCAAGAGCCCAAACTTCCATCTCTCCAAATCTCTGACCACCAAACTGAGCTTTACCACCTAATGGTTGCTGTGTTATCAATGAGTATGGTCCGATAGATCTTGCATGCATCTTATCATCTACCATGTGAGATAATTTCAACATGTAGATTACCCCTACTGTGGCTTGTTGGTGGAATTTATCCCCTGTTTCACCATCATAAAGGAATGTTTGACCGTATGCAGGAAGACCTGCTTTTTCAATATATCCTTCAATCTCATCCAAACTCGCTCCATCAAAAATCGGAGTTGCAAATTTGACATTCATTTTTTTGCCGGCCCATCCAAGTACCGTCTCAAATATCTGCCCCAAGTTCATCCTTGAAGGTACCCCCAATGGATTCAATACGATATCAACAGGAGTTCCATCTTCCAAGAATGGCATATCTTCTTCTCTTACTATACGAGATACGATACCTTTGTTTCCGTGACGTCCAGCCAACTTATCACCTACTTTGAGCTTTCGCTTCTTAGCTAAATACACTTTAGCCAATTTTAGTACTCCTGCAGGTAGCTCATCACCAATACTGATGTTAAACTTCTCACGCTTATATCTACCCAATTCTTCATTTAATTTGATAGAATAATTGTGCAACAATCTGGCTAATAACTCATTAGTTTCCTGCTCTTTGGTCCAATTAGAATAATCCACAGAAGCAAACTCCATGTCCTTGAAAGCTTTTGGAGTAAACTTAGCCCCTTTGGGGATCAATTCTTCATTGTAGATACTTCTGACCCCTTCGGAAATCTTACCATCAAGAAGGGTCATCAACTTATCAATTAAGATGGTTTTGAGCTCATTTAAGTTGATAGCGTGTGTATCTTCAAGTTTAGACAACAATTCTTTTTCCTGAACTTTTTGGAATTTATCCTTTTTAGCTCTGGCAAATAATTGTTTGTCAATCACTACTCCATTAGTAGATGGTGAAGCTTTAAGTGATGCATCTTTCACATCACCTGCTTTATCACCAAAGATTGCTCTTAAAAGCTTCTCTTCAGGTGTAGGGTCTGACTCTCCTTTAGGTGTGATCTTTCCGATAAGGATATCCCCTTCTTTTACCCACGCCCCTACTCTAATGATACCATTTTCGTCCAAATCTTTTGTTGCCTCTTCACTAACATTGGGTATATCGTTAGTAAATTCCTCTTCTCCCAACTTGGTATCTCTTACATCAATTTCATGACTTTCGATATGCAGAGAGGTAAAGATATCTTCTTTAACAACTCTTTCTGAAAGCACGATGGCATCCTCAAAGTTATATCCTTTCCAAGGCATGAATGCTACTTGAAGATTTTGACCTAAAGCCAATTCCCCATTTTCAGTGGCATAACCTTCACAAAGCAAACTTCCTTTAGCTACCCTTTGACCTTTTTTGACAATTGGTTTAAGATTGATACATGAACCTTGATTGGTTCTTACAAATTTAGTAAGGTTATATTTTTTGACGTTGTCATCAAAAGAAATCAACATTTCTTCTTCAGTCTTATCATATCTAATGACAATTTCATTAGCATCTACGTATTCGACCACACCTTCACCTTCAGCATTTATCAACATGTTGGAGTCTTCTGCTACTTTTGCTTCTAGACCTGTACCCACGATTGGTGACTTAGGTCGTACAAGAGGCAATGCTTGACGTTGCATGTTTGAACCCATCAAAGCCCGGTTGGCATCATCATTCTCCAAAAACGGAATCAAAGAAGCCGAAACACCCACAATTTGGTTTGGAGCAATGTCCATGTACTCCAACTCAGCGGGAGATAGTACAGGGAATTCACCATGCTCACGTGACTTGATTCTTTCATTCACAAATGCACCAGTTTCCGTCACTTGAGCATTTGCCTGAGCAATTCTCCTGTAATCTTCAGCTTCAGCTGAAAGATATTGGATGCCACCTGCTACATCTACCTTTCCGTCAATAACTTTTCTATATGGAGTTTCCAAGAAACCCATTTTATTAACCTTAGCATGTACACAAAGAGTAGAGATCAATCCGATATTAGGTCCTTCCGGAGTTTCGATAGTACAAAGACGACCGTAATGCGAATAGTGAACGTCCCTTACTTCAAATCCTGCACGCTCTCTAGAGAGACCGCCTGGTCCTAATGCAGAGATTCTTCGTTTGTGTGTGATTTCTGATAATGGATTGGTTTGATCCAAAAATTGTGACAACTGACTTGTACCAAAAAATGAATTGATCACAGAAGATAAGGTCCTTGCATTGATCAAATCAATGGGAGTAAATACCTCATTATCCCTGACGTTCATCCTTTCACGAATCGTACGTGTCATTCTTGCTAAGCCCACACCGAACTGAGCATAAAGCTGCTCACCTACTGTACGAACTCTTCTGTTTGCCAAATGGTCAATATCATCTAATTCAGCTTTTTGATTTACCAAAGAAACCAAATATTTTACTATAGAGATGATATCTTCTTTAGTCAATACCAACGTATCTCTGGAAATATCTAATCTAAGTTTTCTGTTGATCTTATATCTACCTACTTCACCCAAATTATATCTCTTATCAGAGAAGAATAGCTTGTCAATAATACCTCTAGCCGTCTCCTCATCCGGTGGATCAGTACCTCTAAGTTGTCTGTAGATGTGGGTGACCGCTTCTATTTCTGATGAAGCAGGATCCTTCTGTAAGGTATTGTATATAATTGAATAATCTTCTTCCAGATCTTCTTTTTGAAGGATGACAGTATCTGTCTCGGCATCTGAAATTAAATCAATATTATCTTCATCTAAAATTACATCCCTTTCGAGCAATATTTCATTACGCTCGATGGTTACTACTTCGCCGGTATCTTCATCCACGAAATCTTCAGTCCACTTCCTCAAAACCCTAGCTGCCAATTTTCTACCAACAGCTGATTTTAGCGAAGCAATGTCCGTAGGAATTTCTTCGGCTAAGTCAAATAGATTTAGGATATCTCTATCAGAATCAAATCCGATAGCTCTCAAGAGCGTTGTTACCGGAAACTTCTTCTTCCTGTCGATGTATGCATACATGACTGAGTTGATATCAGTGGCAAACTCCATCCAGGCACCTTTGAAAGGTATTACTCTAGCAGAGAATATCTTTGTTCCATTAGGGTGGAATGTTTGACTAAAGAATACACCAGGCGATCTATGAAGCTGAGAAACAACAACTCTTTCAGCACCATTAATCATAAATGTACCTTTGGAGGTCATATAAGGAATATTGCCTAGAAATACATCCTGAACGATGGTCTGGAAATCAACGTGTTCTACATCATTACAAGACAATCTTAACTTAGCCTTTAATGGAACACTATACGTCAACCCTCTTTGCATACACTCTTCAATAGTGTAACGGGGTGGATCTATAAAGTAATCTAAAAATTCAAGAACAAAGATATTTCTTGCATCTGAGATAGGAAAATTTTCCTGAAACACTTTGTATAGCCCTTCGTTTCCTCTGTTTTCTGGTGTAGTTTCAAGCTGAAAAAATTCCTGAAAAGATTTTATTTGAATCTCTAGTAAATCAGGATATTCGTTTGCTAATTTTATTTTGCCGAAATTTATTCTACTATTTCCAGCACTACTTACGACTCCATTTGATGTCATACTTCTTTTTATTTTTAGCTTCACTTGTTAAATAAAGAACATTTAAGAGAAAATGTTCAAAATAAAAAACTATTAATGACAATAGGCTTAACCAACCATAGGTCGGTTAAGCCAGATATCATAATTTTCAGACTTAACTTCTGAAATTAAGTCCTAAAGACTTTTGTCTGATTACTTCAACTCTACAGAAGCACCTGCTCCTTCAAGAGTCGCTTTGATTGATTCAGCCTCAGCTTTTGAAGCGCCACCTTTCAATAAAGAAGGAGCAGCATCAACGATGTCTTTAGCTTCTTTCAATCCTAAGTTAAGAAGTGTTTTAACTTCTTTAACGATTGCAAGCTTGTTAGCACCAGCTGAAGTTAAATGAATATCGAATTCAGTCTTCTCAGCAGGAGCTTCAGCAGCACCACCAACAGCAGGACCAGCAGCAACAGCTACAGCTGCAGCAGCAGGCTCAATGCCATATTCATCTTTTAATATTTGAGCTAATTCACTTACTTCTTTAACAGTCAAGTTTACTAATTGCTCTGCGAATGCTTTTAAATCTGCCATGATATAATGGTTTTAAAAATTTTTAAAATTAAAAAAATAATTCGTTAATGTTGGAAGCTATAACGTAACATTTAAATAATAATCTATAATTACCCTCTTTCTTCAAGAGTCTTTAACAATCCTGCTATAGTAGAACCTCCTGATTTCAAAGCGCTTACCACGTTCTGAGCAGGTGATTGTAACAAGAATACGATATCTCCAATAAGCTCAGATTTAGTCTTAAGCTTAGTTAATACTTCTAATTGATCGTCTCCAAAGAAAACATCTGAATCGATATAAGCTGCTTTAAGCAATGGTTTTTCATCCTTTCCTCTAAATTCTTTGATAATAGTGGCAGGTAATTTACCATCATTTGAAAACAATACGGTACTTTGACCTTTGAAAGCATCATAAATGGCTTTGAAGTTTTTACTTTCATCCAAACCATCCATTGCTTTGATCGCTAAAGTATTTTTAACCGTTTTGATTTCGATGCCTTTTTCAAAACATGTTCTTCTTAACTGATTAATTTTAGCTACTGTCAAGGTAGAAGCGTCGGTAACATAAAAATATGAAGAGTTCTCAAACTTATCTTTTAGTTCCTGAATTAATAAACCTTTTTCTGCGTGTGTCATTTCTTATTAATTTATTGGTTTATTTAATAGATTTAGTGTCAACAGAAATACCAGGGCTCATCGTACTAGCTATGCTGATTGACTTCATATAAGTACCTTTAGCAGTTGATGGCTTCATTCTTTCTAAAGTAGAGATAAGTTCAATTGCGTTTTCAGCTAACTTTTCAGGAGTAAAAGAGACTCTTCCTACAGGAGAGTGGATGATACCATACTTGTCTACTCTGAATGAAATTTTACCCGCTTTAACTTCTTCTACTGCCGCACCTACGTTTAAGGTTACAGTACCCGTTTTAGGGTTTGGCATTAAACCTCTTGGTCCTAAGATCCTACCGATCTGACCAACCTTAGCCATAACACTAGGCATAGCTATGATCACATCTACATCAGTCCAACCTTGACTAATTTTAGTGATAAACTCATCCAAACCTACATAATCTGCACCCGCTGCTTTAGCTTCTGCTTCTTTGTCTGGAGTACATAATACTAAAACTCGCTTAACTTTACCAGTACCATGTGGAAGTGAAACGGTACCTCTGATTGCTTGGTCTGCCTTTCTTGGGTCTACACCTAAGCGAACGTGAACATCCACTGAAGCATCAAACTTTGCAGTATTTACTTCTTTAACTAAAGCAACCGCATCTTTTAATGAGTAAAGCTTAGTGGCATCAACTTTGGCATTTACTGCCTGTCTTTTTTTACTAACTTTTGCCATTTTATGAAAATTTTAAGGTACAATCGTCATTTTAAAATGACTCCCTTACCAATGAAATAATTAATTCTCTTCTGTTGCAGCAGGACTTCCCCAAGGAGCATCGCCAGAAACAGTGATTCCCATACTTCTAGCAGTACCTGCAACCATTCTCATAGCTGACTCTACTGTAAAAGCATTAAGGTCCTTCATTTTGTTTTCTGCAATACCTTTGATTTGATCCCAACTCACAGAGCCTACTTTGTTTCTGTTAGGCTGAGCAGATCCACTTTTGATTTTCACTAACTCCATCAATTGCGCAGCAGCTGGTGGTGTTTTGATCACAAAATCGAAAGACTTGTCTTTGTATACAGTAATCAATACAGGTAAAACCTTACCATTCTGATCCTGTGTCTCCGCATTAAATCTTTTGCAAAACTCCATGATGTTAAGTCCCTTAGAACCTAATGCTGGTCCTACTGGTGGAGCTGGATTTGCCATCCCTCCTTTGACTTGGAGTTTTACGTATGTTTGAATTTCCTTTGCCATTTTACTCTGATTTGTATTAAAATATTTAACAACAAAGACTTTAGGGAAGCATCAAAGATTGATCTAAAGTCAATTATGAATTTATGATTGTTTTTCGACTTGCATATAATTTAGCTCAACTTCAGTACCTCTACCAAATATCTTAACGATAACTTTGAGCTTTTTCTTTTCGTCATTTACTTCTTTGATATCACCCACGAAATCGTTAAACGGACCATCAATAATCTTGATTGTTTCGCCAACGATAAAAGGTTCTATCATAGCAGCACTTACTTCTTGTGAGTCATCCACCTTTCCTAACATTCTATTGGCTTCTGTTTGACTCATCGGAATAGGATGATTCTTACCTAAGAAATGGATTACATTTGAAACGTTTGAAATAGTTTGCACTACTTCTCCGCTAAACTTAGCAGGAACTGCTTCAACTAGTATATACCCCGGAAGAATATTTCTTTCCAAGATTACCTTCTTACCATTTCGTATTTTGTAAACTTTTTCAGATGGGACAAGAACCTGAGTAACCACTTCTTCCCATTTATTTCTTTGTATCTCGAGTTCAATACGCTCTTTGATACTTTTTTCTTTTCCGCTTACAACCCGTAAGGAATACCACTTTTTATCTTCTGACATTATACTGAATTAATAAAAAATTAAAGTGCGTAAATGAATTTCAAAAGATAATTAGCTACGAAATCGAAAAGGAAAATAACTAAGGAAATTATAATAGTGGACACTATCACAAGTCTTGCACTACTAAATAACTCTGCCCAAGTTGGCCAGGTTACATGGTTCATAAGCTCGTCATAACTTTCTTTGAGATACAGTCTTATATTTTCCATGACTTAATTATTTTTACTGAGTTGAGAAAAAAATTGCAGGGGAGACAGGGCTCGAACCTGCGACCTACGGTTTTGGAGACCGCCACTCTACCAATTGAGCTACTCCCCTAAATTAAAAGTAATATAAAAAGAAAATTAAGCACTTCAAGAAGCACTTAATTTTCTTTTATTTATATGATAAAACTATTAAGATATAATCTCAGTAACCTGACCTGCACCTACAGTTCTACCACCTTCTCTGATCGCAAAACGAAGTCCTTTCTCCATTGCAATCGGGCTGATCAATTTAACTTCAAGTGAAACGTTATCACCTGGCATTACCATCTCTACTCCTTCAGGAAGTTTAACATCACCCGTTACGTCAGTGGTTCTGAAGTAAAACTGAGGTCTGTAACCATTGAAGAATGGAGTATGTCTACCACCTTCATCCTTTCCAAGAACATAGATTTCACACTTGAAGTGAGCGTGAGGTTTAACAGAACCTGGCTTGATAATAACCATACCTCTTCTGATCGCTTCTTTGTCGATACCTCTCAAAAGGATACCTGCGTTATCTCCAGCTTCACCTCTTTCAAGGATCTTTCTGAACATCTCAACTCCAGTTACTGTAGAAGTCAAAGGCTTTTCGTCAGGCTTCATCATACCAATGATCTCAACTGGATCACCTGTATTGATAACACCTCTCTCGATTCTACCTGTTGCAACAGTACCTCTACCTGTGATAGAAAATACGTCTTCGATAGGCATCAAGAAAGTCTTATCTACATCTCTTACTGGTTCAGGAATTTGAGAATCAACTGCTGACATCAAATCTAAGATTTTTTGTTTAGCACCTGCATCTCCTTCAAGAGCTTTAAGAGCAGAACCCTGAATGATAGCTGCATTGTCTCCATCAAACTGATAAGAACTTAAAAGCTCTCTCAATTCCATTTCAACTAATTCTAACATTTCTGGATCGTCTACAAGATCTACTTTATTCATAAACACTACAACTGCAGGAACACCAACCTGTCTTGCTAGAAGGATGTGTTCTCTAGTTTGAGGCATAGGACCATCTGTTGCAGCGCAAACAAGAATAGCACCATCCATTTGAGCAGCACCAGTTACCATGTTTTTAACGTAATCGGCGTGACCTGGACAGTCAACGTGAGCATAATGCCTGTTTTCTGTTTCGTACTCTACGTGCGCAGTGTTGATAGTAATACCTCTTTCTTTTTCTTCAGGAGCTGCATCGATCGAATCATAATCTTTCTTTTCTGCAAAGCCCTTCTCTGAAAGCACGTAAGTAATCGCTGCAGTAAGAGTAGTCTTACCGTGGTCCACGTGACCAATAGTACCGATGTTTACGTGTGGTTTGGTTCTAACGAATGTTGATTTAGCCATCAGTGAAAATTTTTCTGAACTTTAAATATTAGTAATAAATGATATATTTATAATGAGCCAATGAAGGGATTTGAACCCTTGACCCCTTCCTTACCATGGAAGTGCTCTACCCCTGAGCTACATCGGCCAAAAAACTTTTTAGCTTCAGGAGATTGAAGTATTTTGAGCGGAAGACGAGACTCGAACTCGCGACCCTCAGCTTGGAAGGCTGATGCTCTACCAACTGAGCTACTTCCGCAATTTTATTTACATCAAGGGGGAGAAGTTGTGGGGATGATAGGATTCGAACCTATTCAGCCATAAGCAGCAGATTTACAGTCTGCCCCGTCTCTCCAACTTCGGCGCATCCCCTTCTTCAAAAACGAGCCGATGGAGGGATTCGAACCCCCGACCCGCTGATTACAAATCAGCTGCTCTGGCCAACTGAGCTACATCGGCAATATGTTGTAAATACTTCAAAAATTCAAGCTTCAAATGGATCTTTTTCCAAAAGCGATGCAAAGGTATGTCTTTATTGTATATAAAAAAATATTTTGAACATTTTTTTTAAACTTTATTAATATTTAATTTATAACAATGTATAGTTATCTTAAAAATAGGAATTTATGAAAATCGTATTTTTTTTACTTTAGTCATGATATTTAAATGACATATGTACTTCATTTTTTTTCAAGATAATATTCCTTGTTTGGTATTTGCATTAAGTTTAAATTAGTTTGACTTACTTAACTATGACCTAATAGGTAATTGTACACACTTAACAAGTAACTTAGTTGATTTTATTTATGTTTTATTATCATTACTTAATTAACAGCCTTCATATCAAGGTTAATTTCATAGATTTTGGCTCCAATCAAAAGATACTATGCCATTAAAGTCATTGAGAAATAAGCTTAAGTTCTTTGCAATAGCTAAAAACCATAGGATGGTCAAAATTGTTGATTACAAAAATCATTTTACATTTTGAGTTCAATCCAGAAGTCCTGTCAACGGTGCTCCGTACTATTTATTTGTGACCCAAAAAATATCGACGCTTGTCAATGTAACATCACACTGAAAAGTGAAACAAGGGCATTTCTTAAAAAAACATCTTATGAATGTCTTTGTGTCCAATGTTTATGGGAATTGGATCAAACGATCAAGGATACAACTACTTCCCAAAAGGTACCATTTTCCAATTACGAAGAAGGACTTCATTATTATATAGAAGATGGTAGGTGGGTCTTTACAGAATATTTTCATATCACCCGTGGATATTGCTGCCAAAGTGGTTGTAGACATTGTGCTTATGGATTTAGAAAGACGGATTAGAAGAAAAACAGAAAAATTATAAATATTTGAGTAGTCTTTTGTCACTTTTAATTTTTGCGATGTATATTTACGGTCATTAAGTCACCTTAAAAATTTTATTATGTCCCATTGGAGTAGAAGAGACGTTATCAGAACCTTCGGATTATCAGCTGCCCTACCCTTTTCTTCACTGGAAGATATCATGGATATACCCATTCACAATGAAGATCAATATCAAAGCAATGATGTAAAAAAAATGGTGACTGCGGTCGTCATAGGTGCCGGCGCTAGAGGAACACTTTATGGTAGATATAGTCTTCAATACCCTAATCAGCTCAAAATCATTGGTGTCGCTGAGCCGGTTTCATTAAGAAATGAAAAATTCAGTGGTACACATGGTATTGATAATCAATTCAGGTTTAAAACATGGGAAGATGTGTTTAAAGCACCTAAGTTTGCTGATGCAGTGATTATCACTACTCCTGATGATCTACATTATGGACCTTGTATGCAGGCCTTAGCCATGGGATATGATGTATTGTTAGAAAAGCCCATATCTCCTTCTGAGCAAGAATGCCGAAATATATTGAATCTGGCCAAGAAAAACAATCGTATTGTAGCTGTGTGTCATGTATTGAGATACTCTGAATACTGGATCAAAATCAAAGAAATGATAGACCAAGGTACTATCGGAAAAGTGGTTAGCATACAACATTTGGAGCCTATAGGCAATATTCACATGTCACATTCTTATGTGAGAGGAAACTGGCATGATAGTAAAAAAACAACACCCATCATTTTGGCGAAATCCTGTCATGATCTTGATATTATAAAGTGGCTAGTCAATAGACCTGTAAAATATGTACAAGCATTTGGAAATCTCACTTACTTCAGGTCTGAAAATGCTCCATCAGGTAGTACTGCAAGATGTATGGATGGTTGTAGTGTAGAGTCTACTTGTCCTTACTCGGCATTAAAAATTTATCATAGAAACCGACAATGGACATATGTATTGGATTTGCCTGAAGATAAAGAAAAACATGGCAACCACATCTTAAATAAACTAGCCAATACAAATTATGGGAGATGTGTATTTCGTATGGACAATGATCAGCCGGACCATTATGTGTGCAATATTGAATTTGAAGACCAAACAACTGTGGCCTTTTCCATGGAAGCTCATATATCTTATGAAGGGAGACGAACTCGGATACTAGGAACGCAAGGCGATATCACCGGGGATATGAAGTCATTTACCCACACTGATTTTACCACGGGCAAATCAGAGACCTGGGAACAAAAAGTTACAGATGGGCATGGTGGTGGAGATTTTGGTTTGGTTGCTCAATGGGTGCGAGCTGTTTCAGCACAAGATGCGTCTATGCTTTCCAGTACAATAGATGCATCTATCGAGTCTCACATCATGGGATTTGCGGCAGAAAAAAGCAGATTAGGGAAAACCGTTGTGGAAGTCAGATTATAGTAAACACCTAGTTCCCATCTTTCAAGAATATTTAACTTACTTCTTATAGTCAAAGTGACTTTTATGTCGAAAATAGATTATTGGCGAAGAGATGCACCTACGATATTTGGCAGCACTAAAAATTTGTCAGGCATTATGATAGT
>CAZGMB010000090.1:0-14512 GCA_964526715.1 uncultured Aureispira sp.
TGTCGTGAAGTTGTTGGTGTCGTGAAGTTGTTGGTGTCGTGAAGTTGTTGGTGTCGTGAAGTTGTTGGTGTCGTGAAGTTGTTGGTGTCGTGAAGTTGTTGGTGTCGTGAAGTTGTTGGTGTCGTGAAGTTGTTGGTGTCCGCCTCCCGATATCCCGGTCCCGATCCCGATAGTTATCGGGATCGGGACCGGGATCGGGTTGGGACTTCGCTCGCTTCGTTTGCTCATTCACTCATTAAATAAAAAATTATCCTCATACATACTTGCTATTCAAATCAATCACTTAAAAATGTTAACTATTATTTAATATAAAAATCAATACATAAATTAGGCCAAATGAGTGCTCTTAGCTTAATTTTGTGGTGCCACACAAAACCATTTAATCAAATTTATTTACCATTTAATCACTAAAATTTACATTTTATGAGAGTTTTTTTTGTATTATTTATTTTTATCTTTTCAACTAACATTACAATTTTGTCAGGTCAATATAGTGTAGACTTTGAAGGTTCAGGGGAAACAAAAACCGCATATGCATCAGGAAATGTAACCTTAAGTGGAATTTCTTGGAACCTAACAGAAGTTTTAATAGGCACATCTGCAAATGATTTTAAAAACGATTCACGAAGTGCAAGATTAAGAGGTTTTTCTACTTCGGTTATGACGATGAATGCTGACAAACCTGATGGAATAGGAACAATTTCATTTGATCATAGAAGGTACGGGACGGATTCTCAAATTTCATATATCGTAGAATATTCCGTTAATGGTGGAAGCTACATTTTAATTGGATCATTCACACCTACTGCAAACGTAGGTGTGTTTTCAGGAACAGTTAATGTTTCAGGGAATATTAAAATAAGAATTGCTGCAAGCGGAGGAAATACATCAACAGATCGGAGAGCAAATATTGATGACATTGTCATTACTGATTACATACCAGCGCCAGTAGAATTCTCAAAATTTATAGCTAATGCTTTCGAAAAATCATCCTTCATCTCCTTCTCCACAGCATCCGAAACCAACAACGACTACTTCACCATCGAAAGATCGGGTGATGGACGTAGCTTTGATGCTATCGGTGAGATTAAAGGTGCTGGAAATAGTACGGAAGAAAAACATTATGAGTTTACGGACGAAAATCCGCTGCCGGGTATCAACTACTATCGCATCAAGCAAACGGACTTTGATGGGCAGTACTCCTACTCAGAAATCAGGTCTGTGCGTCATACTGGAAAAGGAAATGTAGCTATCTCTCCACGCAACACTGATGGAAGACTAGATATCAGTACCGACATGGAAAGCTATGATGTAGCGGTATATAGCATTGCTGGCCAGGAAGTAGCTCGATTTAACGCTTTGGCTGGTCATCAGACCGTAAATATCGAAGCACTACAAGCTGGAATTTATTTTGTGAAGGTGATGAGCGGTACGGAGAGCGAGACGGTTAGGGTCGTTAAGTATTAAGATTAAGGCTAAGGTTAAGGCTGAGATTAAGGCTGAAATTAAGGTTAAGATTTTATAAATATTATATAGAAAGAGGAAGTTCCTGATGGGGCTTCCTTTTTTTGTTTCTCGCAGATGCACGGATCTCGTAGATTATTTTTGGTGTTGGAATTTTTGCTCGCGGAACTTGTGCCGCTTCTTCGGTATTACACGGGGTTTGACAGATTTTTGTAGCGCTTCATTTTTGCCTGTAGATTGTATCTATACTAAAGTTTTTTGGGTCCGTCGTTTTCAAAAAACAAAGCTTGATAATAAATTTATTTGAAAAGTGTTACATTTATATCATGAAACGTCTTAGTAGAAGTAATACACCTTTAAAATTTTAAAAAATGAAACGATTTTTACTACCTATTCTTACTGGGGTCATTTTTTTACTTTTGTCTACCGGTTTTGAATTAAACAGTCAATGTAGTGTTAATTTTGGAAGTCTGGGATCAGGTTTAATTGTAGAAAGTGGAGGTTTAGAAAACACAACTTTATCCTATAATATTTGGGATGAAACCACTGGCAATTGTTCTAGCTCTGGAGGCGTTGCCGATATGACAGTCCATTTTGAGATTATCGAAACCTTTGACGCATATGGTGGTACACCTTTTCATACTACAAACGGAACAAACTATAGAGTGGAATACAGTGCGTCAGGATTTAGGGGAACGCTTCCCCATGGCAATATTGCGGCCACGAGATCCTCGCCTGGAGATGTAAGGTGTTATAAAATTACCGTAAACTTCGCCCCACACGTAAACAACATTACTGCCGGCGATTTTGAAGTTGATTTGACAAGCGTAAATACTGTCGGGACTGCTTTTGAATCCACGGCTTTAGCATTTATAGATAGAAGCGGCATACCTTATGGATCATATTCTTATGCTGGTTATTACCAACTCAATCCATCTCCAAATACTCATCCTGGTGTTGTAGCAGTCTGCCCTAATGTTCCACCTTTGCCCAATACTTCAGGTACACCTTGGTCAGTTTCAGGACCCGGTGTTTATACAGCTTCATCCAATACTGTAAATATTAGTGCTAATAGTTGCAACCCAGCTAGTGGTACATCAGGTACTCCTGATAATGCAGATGTACTTGCAAGCTCTACAGGTTTGGCTTCCAGTGCTGGTATTGGTGGTTTTGTTTTTCAGGTTTGTTTAGAGAATGTTGGCACTTTTACATCCGACGCCATTATGACCGCAGTGTCTACAACATTTACAAGTACACTAAACGGATTTTCTATTATGGGTCAAGCCATGCCAGTAAAATTCTCCCATTTTTCAATCAATAAATTTACTGAAAAAACTTTTCTCACTTTCACCACCGCATCCGAAACCAACAATGACTTCTTCACCATCGAAAGATCAGGTGATGGACGTAGCTTTGATGCTATCGGGGAGATCAAAGGCGCTGGCAATAGTACGGAAGAAAAACATTATGAGTTTACAGACGAAAATCCACTACCAGGTATCAACTACTATCGTATCAAACAAACGGACTTTGATGGGCAGTACTCATACTCAGAAATCAGGTCTGTGCGTCATACTGGAAAAGGAAATGTGGCTATCTCTCCACGCAGCACTGATGGAAGACTAGATATCAGTACCGACATGGAAAGCTATGATGTAGCGTTGTATAGCAGTGCCGGTCAGGAAGTAGCACGATTTGCCGCTTTGTCAGGTCATCAGACGGTAAATATCGAGGCACTTCAAGCTGGGATTTATTTTGTGAATGTTATGAGCGGAACGGAGAGCGAGACGGTTCGGGTGGTTAAATACTAAGGTTAAGGCTGAGGTTAAGATTAAGATTAAGGTTGAGATTAAGGCTAAGGTTGAGATAAAGGCTGAGATTAAGGTTAAGCATAGCAGATTTATGGAGAAGATAAATAACTTCTTTCAACTTTTTTATGATTGCAAAGTTTTGAATACAAAAAAATCAATTTAAGATATAAATTAATTAATGAAAGTAGAATTATTAATTCATTGTTAATTTAAATATTTTAACAACGAAATATGTGACATTTACTATTTCTTTACGTTCAAAAAGTCAATAAAATTTTTTAATTTATACCCAATATGAATAAAATCCTTATTTCTACTTTCATGTTATTCTTGTTACACTCGCACCAAACATTGCAGGCACAGTGTGGCAATTTTACGAATTCCATTATTGTACCTGCTCCTGGCACTATCAACCAATGTAATGATACACCGCCTTCAAGTAGTGCTACTATTTGTGCAGATTTTAATGTTATTTTTTCAAATGGTAACGCTTCATTCTATTGGGGATATGTTATTACAAACAATGGGGTTCCAAATACCATAACCAACGGGCCAATAAATACATCGCAACCAGGTAGCTATCCCAATATTGTTTGCGTAAATGTCGCTTGCGGAGCTTCAATTACGTTTTTTATAAATTCATACTCTAATCCAAATGGTGGTGGTAGCTTATGTAATGGTGCAAACGCAACTATTTCAACAATCCCATTTAATCCTTTGCCTATTGTTTTAAAAAGTTTTAATGTATCAAAATCAGGTAATGTAAATGAGTTGTTTTGGCAAACAGCCTCAGAAACCAATAATGACTACTTCACCATCGAAAGATCGGGTGATGGACGTACTTTTGATGCTATCGGTGAGATCAAAGGCGCTGGCAATAGTACAGAAGAAAAACATTATGAGTTTACGGACGAAAATCCACTGCCGGGTATCAACTACTATCGTATCAAACAAACGGACTTTGATGGGCAGTACTCCTACTCAGAAATCAGGTCGGTGCGTCATACTGGAAAAGGAAATGTAGCCATATCTCCACGCAGCACTGATGGAAGACTCGATATCAGTACTGACATGGAAAGCTATGATGTAGCGTTGTACAGCAGTGCCGGACAGGAAGTAGCACGATTTAACGCTTTGGCTGGTCATCAGACCGTAAATATCGAAGCACTACAAGCTGGAATTTATTTTGTGAAGGTGATGAGCGGTACGGAGAGCGAGACGGTTAGGGTCGTTAAGTATTAATTTGTTGATCCCGCCTGTTGCGGGACTTCGCTTCGCTTTGTTTGTGGAGTTGCTTAATGCCACTCTTGTGACGCTTTAGCGTTAAAGGCACGAAGGCACAAAGTTGATGAGATTTTAGATCAACTTAAATTTATAGAAAGAGGAAGTTCCTGATGGGGCTTCCTTTTTTTGTTTCTCACAGAGATTGCACTGAAGAAATACCGATAAGATTTACACAGAAAGCGGCGGGACACCGCAAAGTCGTCCAACCGCGATTAATAATCGTAGGTGATGTTGGAGATATTGACTCTGAAGCCGCCACCGATATAATGCTGGTCTTGGGTGATGTTTTCAGTTTTGGTTTGGCGCCACATGCCTTGTAGGTCTACGAAATAATTATGGAAAAGCTCGTAGCTGATATCTACATTGATTGCTTTAATGTTGGTTTCGATGCCTTGACCTATGACATTTCCATATTCTTGTTCTATAGTTTCCAAAGGGCTGAGGATATTGTTTCCCCAATTTTGGCCCGGACCATCTGCACCGTACGAAGTGAGCAATCCTTTGGCTTGAAGATATAGACGATTTAAGGGTTTGTATCTCATTAATATCAAAGCTTCTCTAAAATTGGCTCCCAATGGATGTGCTAGTGGCTGGTTGGCATGACTATAACTGGCTACTGAGTATTGAGATGCATTATTGAGTGTATCTCTGTGGGCGTAGGTATAAGGTCTGACAGCGTTATACTCTACCTGCATATCCAAGTGGTCTATACCAAAAGCATTGATATATTTCATACCTGCCTGAACTCCAAATTTATTGGCCCACCATCCGGTTTGTTTTCTGACTTCTGAAAGTTTAAACTCGTCCATCACTAACTGACTGTACAACGAAATGCCTTTTGTGGGATTCCATTTGACATTCATACCCAAAATCACATTGTCGGGGCTATCGAGATAATGTTCTACGGCACGATATAAAATGACGGGATTGAGATATTGGAACTCAAAATGGTTTTCCCTAGCGAAAACAACGGTCTCAAATATACCGACTTCAAACTTATCGGACGGTTTGAAAGCTAAGTAGTGGGTAGCTGTATACTTTTTGGGCAGGAGTTTGTCTCCCGGATTCCTGAGTGTGGAAGTAGGCGCCATTTCTGCAAAAAGATTCTGATAATGAAACTTCCAAATACGGGTATTAAACTTCAAGTAAAAATAGTTGTGGCTAAAGTCTGAAAGTAGCAAAGAACGATATCCATTTCCAATAAAATGATTACCATGTCCAAACTCTACATTAATACTTTTTACGGGATTAAATCCCACGTACGCTCTGGCATTAAAATAATCATACCCTTTGAGATTCGTTATGACAGATGAGCTATAGTTTTTCCAAAATCCTTGACCTGGGATGGTACCATACTTTTGAATCCAAGCTTCAGTATAGTCTAAGTAGCTTCGCTGAGTTTCTAGAAGCTGTGAGTAAAAATATACTTTTTGATCAATATAAGCTCTGGCTTCGATCCCTCTTATGTTTTGAAAAACAATATTTTCATTATTTTTTTGATTCAAATAAGATACCTGAACTACAGGATTGATAAGCAACTCGAATGATGGCGTATGTAATTGCAAAAAATGGGCCGGTGTTTTATAAAAATACTTCAACAAAGGGGCTTTTTGGAAACTTTCTTTTGATATCTGCACTGTTTTATCATCTTGCTGATCAGATGATCTGAATAAACCACTTGACAAACTCGTTTCATCCGTTAGCTTTCGCTCATCTAAAAACTCATAATTGTCAGAAAAAATGTGCAATAAATCATATTTATCTTTATCTGAAAGCGTGGCTTCATTCCAAACCTTTTTGAAGTATTGAGTAGTGAGCTGTCTATCATAATTATTGAGCCCGTTGGTAAAATTGGTATCTACCAACCTCAAAATTTCGGAACGATCATACGTGTGGTAGGCCTGGTCTCCTCTCAAAATATAAGGTGACTGACCGAAAATATGCGATGTCAAAGAAATCAGAATAAATAACAAAAAACACTGTTTCATATAATGCGTGTGAAATTGTAACTACAAAGATAATCAATCTGTGACGATAACTTACAGGCGCTGTCACATTTATCTGTATTTTATTTACCGGTTTGAATGGAAGTCTGCGTCTATAAAATACTCTTATAAGAAAAATGAGTCCATTGCTTAAAAATTATTTACCTTTGGTACTTAAAAATTTAGAAAATTTGGAGCAAGTAAAGTTTTTGTGGCAGACCATTATCAATTTTAAGAAAATGGGCACTGTTTCGCGCAGTAGTCAATCGATGAGTCGCAAGATGTCAGAATACATTGACATCGAACAAGACATGATCATCGTTGAATTGGGTGCTGGTGATGGCGTGATCACTAAACATATACTGGACAAAATGTCTCCCAAAGCTACTTTATTTGTATTTGAGATCAATCCCGAATTGTGCGAAATGATATCCAAAATCAAGGATGAAAGAATGATTTTAATCAATGATGGTGCTCAGTATCTGCAAATACACTTAGAAAAACACGGATTTGACCATGCTGATCATATCATTTCTGCGTTGCCTTTTATGATATTACCCCAAGACTTGACCCAGGAAGTTCTTAATATTTCTCATCAGGTCTTAAAAAAGGACGGTTTTTTTATACAGATGCATTATAGCAAGTCAATGATCAAATGGTACAAGAGTATTTTTTCAAAAGTACTAATCAGTTATGTGCCCCTTAATATTCCACCCGGCTATGTATTTAAATGTATAAAATGATAATTAATTTTAAAAATATAGTAAACATATGAGTCACAAAATCACCGTTTCAGCCCTAGTGCAAGCACCCAAAAGTAAGGTTTGGGATAGTTATACCAATCCTGCCCATATCATAAATTGGAATTTTGCAGACCCTAGTTGGCACTGCCCAAAAGCAGAAAATGATATGACAGTGGGAGGTATTTACAATGCAAGGATGGAAGCCAAAGATGGTAGTTTTGGTTTTGACTTCTTAGCTACTTATACCGAAGTGGAGCCTGAAGATCATTTTACGTACGAATTTGGAGGTAGATTTGCCACGGTGCGTATGGAAAGCCAAGAAGAGATCACTGAAATACAGATTGTTTTTGATGCTGAGGAAGAAAATCCGGTTGAAATGCAGCAAGCTGGATGGCAAATGATCCTTAACAATTTTAAGTCTTACACAGAGCAATTGTAAGTAATGCATCCTGATATCATACAATACAATCTATTATGTTCTGAGCAGGAACAACACATCTGTGATCGATTAGTCCAATGGATACAACAGAATATGCCTGAAGCAAAAAATAAACTTTGGCACAAACACCCTGTATGGTTTTTGGATGATAACCCTGTGGTCGGTTACAGCAAGCTGAAAGCAGGTATCAGATTGTTTTTTTGGAGTGGCAAAAGTTTTGACGAACCATTGCTAGAGCCGTCAAAAGGAAAATTTCAGGACGCTTCCATTCTCTATACTGACGTTGATCAAATCATAGAAGCAGATGTAGTCAGGTGGATTCAGAAATCTAAGGATATTCAATGGGATTATAAAAATATAGTGAAGAGAAAAGGGGAATTGTTGAGATTGAAATAAGGAAAAGTTAGTTATTAGGCTTTACATTGATAAAAGAAATATGCTTTTGATGTGCTCTACTGCGTGAAGGATAGTAGCGGACACATGACTGAACGATGCCATAGGCTCGAGTATAACCGTACTCGAAGTGAAGGAACCGCGAAAGCGGCTTAACCCACCGAGCCACGCCCAATTTTAAAATCAACCCATTAATTGAATTCATTATAAAGTTATATACCATTTCCTTTTTTTACTACCAAATCATCAAAAATGAATATTCAAATACGTAAGGCGCGTATAGATGATGTGCCGTCACTTTATAATCTGGTGTATGAATTGGCAGTGTTCGAAAAAGAACCTGAAGCGCTGACTACCAGTCTGGAATCCTATGAAGATGCCTTTAGTGAAAATCTTATAGATGCTATCGTTGCAGAAGATCAAGGCGAAATCGTAGGTATGGTTTTGTACTACATGACTTTCTCAACATGGAAAGGAAAAAGTCTATATCTGGAAGATTTCTATGTCAAAGAAGCATATCGTCAGTTTGGAATTGGCCAATCGTTGTTTGATGCATATCTGGAAGAAGCCAAAGCGCGTGGTGCTCAAATGACTAAATGGCAAGTATTGGACTGGAATGAGGTCGGTATCAATTTCTACAAGAAAAACAATGCAGTTATAGAGACCAATTGGTGGAACGGAAAAATATATTTTTAGATGGAAGCTCTAAATATGGGTATCTAATGGCTGACAAATGCAATCCCTGAGGATATGCTAATGTCGGGAATCTAAGTTTTGATTTGCCGTGATTTACGGATTCGAACTCTTCAAAATTCATCTTGCCTGTACCTAAATGAAGGAGTCTACTGACCACAATCCGGATCATAGATTTCAAAAATCGATTGGCGGTAAAATGAAAACAAAATAAGTGACGGTCAGGCCCACAAATGAGATGGGCTTCATTCATGTTACAAATCGTAGTATTAAGTCGATCTGGCGTAAAACACAAATATCTGAAATCGGTCATGGATTTTATAGATTCTAACCCGCGCTGAATCATCTCCAAATCTAGTTCCAACGAACCAAAATACGAGCTGTATGGATACAAATACGCATTTTGATCGGTATGGAAATAATACTCATAACTCCGAGAAATAGCATCATATCTACTATGAGCTCTGGGCTCTACAGCGATCATATCATAAATGCGAATATCAGCAGGTAGCATTTTATTGAGTCTTTCCACAGGGTCATATGTCCATATACCTTCAAAATCGAAATGAGCAAAGTATTGCATAGCGTGTACACCTGCATCTGTTCTCCCACACCCCATGATCGTAATGTCATTGGCTGTCATTTTGGACAAGCAGGATTCAATGACACCTTGTACACTGGGAAGCTTAGCATTACTTTGCCTTTGCCATCCGGCGTATTGGGTACCTACATAAGATAAGTGTAAAAAGTAGCGCATGAAGAGTGGTGGTAAACAAACTCAAAGGTAAACTTTCGTTCGGTTACCGATTAATTATTGGGGCATTTTTTGCAGCGATTGCCTTTTTTATATTTTTTACAGCATTTTTTCAGCTCATAAGGCCAAATAATTCCATTCTGGATGACATGTAAAGGAAAGTAATCTCTTATATCGGCAGATATATAGCCTGTAGTAGAGTCAATATTACCTTGCTGTTTGGGTGATACATGCTGTGACATAACATCTGCTTATTTAGACTAATTATAATTAGACGCAAATGTAAGTTAATCTCTGCATACCGTGTGCAAGATTATCTAGTTTTTTAAGTAAATGATTACCATTTTTTGAAAAACTTACCCATGTCTGTGCTGATGGTGATATGATTGGTAGCTCCGGCTATATGATGATATCCTACACCATAGTCCAATTTAAAGGCACTCACCTTGAAACCAAACCCTAAGCTGAAACCTGCCAAACTCCGGAAAGTGCTGAGTGACAATTCTTTCCGCCTCAAATGATTGTATCCGGCCCTTAGTCTGAGATTTTGATTTTTGCCCAATAAAAATTCTCCATTGATGATCACATGTCTGAAAAGATTATCTGCAGCATTTGCAAATTTATTTTCTTTGACTTCTTCTCCAAAAATATCGGTTTGCTGGACATTATTAGGATCATCATATCTGATATTGCCTTTGTGTAACTGATGTGCTATGATAGAAAATCTAAAAGGCAGGTACTTTAACTTTTTGGAAATACCAATCTGCACATCTAAAGGGGCACCAAATCGAGTATCATTATAAGTAGAAAGTTCTGTACCTAGATTTTTAACTACAAATGAAAGTATAAACCCTGACGAATCCACCGCATAATTAAGTCCCAAATCTGCCGCAATACCTGTAGAAGAAAAAGATTCGAAAGTGCTAAATACACCTTTTAGATTGACCCCTGCAGTGATTCTTTCGGCTAGCTTTTTGGAAGCACCTAAAACAAATGCGGTTTCATTGGCGCCGAAGGTTCCGTCTTGCTGACCAAAAATATCTGCTCTTACAAATTCGCCATAATTTATGTATTGAATTCCCACATGAGTATTGAGCTTCCATTTGTTGAAATGGCGACCATAGGATACGTACCCATTTTGGATATCCGCAAAGTGAAAATTGTGGGCTATAGAAAATCTGTTGTGCATTTTTTCATTTAGGGTAGCCGGATTGCCCAATGCCAAACTCACATCTTCATCATGGACTGAAATCAAGCTTCCGCCTAAAGCCGTGATACGTGCAGATGCGGGCAGACTAAGAAACTCATAGGCGTTTTTGCCACCAATCTGAGCCGTACTACTCCATACCGTTAGCGCAAATCCAACAACTACACATGCATTTTTGAAATTCATAAAAGTTTATTTTACAGTATTATAATCCACATCAGGCATACCTGGTCTCCAAAAGGTACGACAAATAGCCAATGAATCACATTTCATTTTCTTAATTGGGTTGCCTAAAGAATCCCACTCTTCCAAAAGACCAAACTCATTATCACCATTGAGATAAGTGCCTTTCCATTGCACCTGCCCATTTTCAAAATATTCTACAAATGGTCCATTTTCGTTATTATCTACCATGGTGACTTCTTCTTTTATTTTGCCTGTGGGATAAAATACTTTGAGCGTACCTTGGATAGCATTATTCTTATATATTTTTACTAATTTTAATTGTCCATTATCATAATAGGTTTTATACTCACCGTTTAGGACATTAGGTTCTGTATAATTTTCTTCTGTTTCAATGTTTCCATTTTCATAATACATGGTGCGTACACCAATCAATTGATCATTTTGGTACGTAGCTGTTTCCTTTACTTTTCCGTTTTCGAAATATAATTTGTATTCTCCATTCTTTTTTTGCTCTTTATTGACGGTGTATTCTTCCATGATATTTCCATTGGGATAATTTTTCGTTATTTTTTGATCCCCACACCCATAAGAAACAAAAATAATGATACAAAAGATAAAAAATGGTTTGAACATATTTGTTATAGATTTATGATACATTAAACGAAAGTTCTTTTGATTTTGGTATAAAAAAAAGCGAGTTGATGTAAAAAACACCAACTCGCAATATTATTTTAATCCATTTAAAGATTTTCCTTAAAAGAAAGTAAATCTATTATCTTTTATTTTTCTAGATTTTTTTAATGTCTCCATAAATGCGAAGCTCACTTGCATTCTAGCTTGCTGTGTCAATTGCATTTTTTGGCCGAAAGCACCACCTTCATTAGCCGCAGGAGCTTTACCACTCACTTTAGCCACAAAAACACCTGCATTACCAATAACTGGACCAACAAAGGCACCATTTCCAGATTTGAAAACTTTACCGATGAAAACAGGTTCTTGAGCACCTGCATTTAACATAGCTGCACCAAATGAAACATTAGAAGCAGTATCCACTTTAGTACCGAATGTGGTTGCGATCAGATTCAAATCATTTCCTGTGATTTTGGATTTGATTTTTTCTCCTTTCTTTTTGTTCTTAACCAGAGTTTCGATTTTTGACTTTACTGATTCTACTGATGCTAGACCTGCTTTGTCCACAGATTTTAAACCTGCGATAACATGCTTGCTGGTGTAATAAAATTTTTCGTCATTGAAGGCATATGGTGTAGGAGAAACATCACCTACTTCTGCGTCTTCAAATGCCCACTTGATGATATCTCTGGTATTTTGATCACTTCCCAAAGTACCCAAAGTAAAGTCATTTTGCTTAAGTCCACCAGCAACTTCTACTTTGAGATCACCTTTAGCTTGTTTATTTAAATCTTCTAAAGTCTTAGTACTTTCCAATATTGCAGTAACCTTATCTTCCATGGCATTTTGAGTAGCCTCAGATGGGATGATAGGTTCGCTGATAAAAGCTACTTTGTATTTCATTTCATTAGTCTGGTAAATCAACTTACCCACTTTGATAAGGTGTACTCCAAACTGAGTAGTTACAGTGTACATACCACCCTCAGTACCGTTGAATACCGCATCATTGAACTGTGGTACCATAGCACCCGGAGGAAAAGCACCTAAGTCTCCACCTTTAGCTGCAGAACCAGGATCTTGACTGTTGGCCGTAGCAGCGTCAGCAAAGCTGATACTTCCACTCTGTATTGCAGTCTTCAAACTGTCAATATACTTCTGTGCCGCTGCCAATTGTACAGGGTCATTATTGGCTACACTTCTCAATATATGAGACGCTTTTGCAGAGTCAGCTTCTACTTTTTTACCTACAAGCTTAGCTACTTGATAAGAACCATTATCGATATATGGCCCTACTACATCTCCTATAGCCATAGTAGATACTTGATCTTTGAGCGATCCAGTCAACGCATCTTTTTTAGTATATGTGTTTTGAACCATACCATTTTTTGACGCTGCAAACAAAGAGTCATTGGTTGCTGCTTTAAAGTTTGCTGCCTCAGCTACCATTTTGTCAAATACTGCCGTTGAATCTTCTTTGGTTGCTTTCACATCAAAAACCATGTAAGATACGTTTCGAACTTCTTCTTTATTAGTATATTTTACCGGGTTTTCTTTGATATATGCTAAATAATCTTCGTCAGTGACCGTAATCTCTGAATCCTGTACCTTATCAAAAGGAATTTGAACATATTCAAAGCTAGCGGTTTCATTATTCAACTTATCCATTGCTTCTGCATACCAAGTAGGCGTATAAAGTGCTTTTGACACCAAATTGCTCACTTTAGATTGCTTTTGAGACTTGATTACTTGTTTTCTGATTTCATTAAATCTACTGGCAAACTCAGGATTGGACACGGTACCTTCATCGATCGCTTTTTTTACTTCATTTAGTTGGTTTCTATCTACCTGACCTGTTTGAGGGTCTCTGAAGAAAGACTGAATCATAGGACTCAAGTTGGTACCAAATTCCAATTCATTGAGTTCGTCTGCTCCTACACCAATACCGTTATCTTCTGCGATTTCATTTACGATGGCATTTTCTACGAAATAATTCCATAAAGATGCTTTTCTAGTGAAGGGATCACCTGAATTTCCATAAAGTGCTTCTTCAGTTCTTTGGAAATCCATATAATCTATTTTTTGGCCATTGACCTCACCGATAGTAGTTTTTTGGCCAAAAGCTCCGCCATTATTACCACTAGTCATATCCATGATGATAAATCCTGCCAATGCCAATGCAAGCAGTACTATCACCAACCACATATTTTTTCTGATTTTACTTATTAAAGCCATAGTGTCCTTATTGAAATTTATATCTACTTTTACTAATAAAATAAAGCCTTAATACCTACCTTTGGTAAAAAGCGGCACAAAGGTAAACTTTTTGTAAAGATTTCCAAATATCTAAATCTGTTTTACACGATAAATCAGAAATATTTTTGCTCTAAATGGCTGAAATTCTAAATTTTGCATGCCTATGATGGGCAAATTCTATTTTATGGACTGGTTTTAACAAGCTCTCAAAGCCAAAACACGATCATAAATAAGCTACACTATCGCTAATACGATCTACTTTTTATTTGGTGCAACTGCTATAAACAATACATATTTTAACCCTGCAAAGAACTTCTAATATATACCCCAAAATAATCCAAAAGGGCTAATCAAAATTGGAAAAATATATTGGATATTAAACCCGTTTGATACTTTCACCCATAGTACTCCGATTATACTGATGTACCTCAAATGAACACCTTTAACCATCATAAAATAAATCTCTATCACCCTGGGTATGCCTAGTCCCTGCGCTGCTTTATGAACATCAATTTTAATTAAGATAATATTTAAGCCTCTAAATCTATATTAACCACATCGATACTCCATAAGTGCTCCTACGATACTCCATAGATCCTCCCATGATACTCCCATGATCCTCCCATGATACTCCATAGATGGTATAACCGCATTCCCAGTGCATTCCCAC
>CAZGMB010000090.1:14612-18317 GCA_964526715.1 uncultured Aureispira sp.
TGAGTTCCCACTGAGTTCCCACTGAGTTCCCACTGAGTTCCCACTGAGTTCCCACTGAGTTCCCACGAGTTCCCACTGAGTTCCCACGAGTTCCGACGAATTCCCACTGAGATACAACTAAATTAGGTATAGATTTAACTTTTAGATCTGCCTTTAGATACTTTGCATAAGTTTTTCTGTGTAAATAATCATTCTTTCGCGGTGAGAGATTCATTTTAGCTACAAGTTTGGCACCAATTTAATACTTGAGCAACATTTTATACTATGTCTTCCCGTGGTGCCTGGTCAGCTTTATCAGAGATGACCATCTTTGCTCACCAATTACTTTCATTGCAAGCTAAATTTAATAGGTACTGTGTATTTGACATGGACAGGTTTGTTGTTTTGTACTCCGGGACTCCAATCTCCTGCCTTACCCAAAATTCTCACGGCTTCTTGACCACACCCACCACCAATGTCTCTCAAAATAGTAAAATCCCTAGCCAATCCACTTTTATCAATCACAAATGAGACCACTACCACTCCCTGAATACCTATTTCCCGAGCTATGGTAGGGTATTTCAAATGTTTTCTGATATAGTTTAGCAAATTTTCTTGTGTACATAATCTTCTTTCCGATTCGATGTTTACATTTTCGCAATTTGACAAATAGGGCATATTTTCAACTGTTATATAAACTTTGTTGGATTCATCCGGTTTCTCAGAAATTACTAGGGACGCGCTTGATTCCTTTGATTCATAATTGATATGATCACTTGTATTTAATACTTGTGGAAGGTTTTCTTTAATATCTTCCAATGGTTGTTCGTCAGCTTTATCAGAGATGACGATTTTTGCTGTTTCTAGGATTACAGGTTTAGGGCTTGGTTTGGAAACTACGGGTAAGACTTCTGTGTGAGATTGGACTTCAGTCTCCCAAACATGAAACACATCATCCAAAAAAGTAGGTCCATGATCAATTTTAATATTAGTTTCATAGTTGATTATCACTATGGATAATGCCAGTGAGATAACCAAACCAAGTTTAAAGTACGTTGGGCTGTTTTTGCTCCAAGATGTAGAATGATAAGAAGTCATAACTTGAAAGTTTAGAGATTAACCAATATAATGCAACTAAGACTATTCAAATGCGCAATCAAATAAGTACTATCTTTAAGATGAGTTATCCATTACATTTTGGTGTATTGAAGTCCACAAAACTGCCGTATTTGCTTATTTTAACTATATCAGCTACATTTTGAAAGTTTTGGCACAATTTTTGGATTTATTAGAGTAATGGTATAAGGATAGGTATAACTACAAAGACTTCAATCCCTATACAGGATTAAAACTATTAGAAATGATTTCTTCTGCTATGTAACCCACCCATTTTTTTTCAACGAGTTTACGATATTAAAGAATTTTGAATGTAAAATACAAGTCTCTGTAAACGAGACGATAACGATAAACAAAAATTCTAGATTTTAATATTTAATAAATATTTTGAAAAAAAATATACCAAAATTACCCCTATAAAATTTCACAGCGAAGGAGTAATGCGTCCTACCTTTGCGTCATTCCCACTCAAAGTAAATCTTACTTAAATCTGACCTAAGCCCGACACTCTCGGGCACGAACTCATTTTTTTAATAACCAAAAACATTTTACCCATGGTAAAAAAAGATTTACTTATCCAAAGTAAAGGGATTCCGGTATTTGGAAAATCACTGTTGAGTCTCTTGTTATTATTCTTACTTCATTACAACAGTTTCGGACAGGCACAGATTGTATGTAATGACAATGTCCAAGCATCTCTAGATGGAGATTGCGAGGCAGTAATCAGACCAGATATGATCTTAGAAGGCAATCAGGCACTTTATGCGCCGCCTTTCCGTATCAGAATCAGCGGTCAAGGTATTAGAAACAACAATACCAACGCACCTATCGTAACTGCTGTAGGAAACTACACTGTAACCGTTACAAACTCACAAGGTAACTCATGCTGGGGAACCTTAAAAGTGGAAGACAAATTAGCCCCTGAAGTGGCTGAGTGTGCATGTCCAGAAGGAAATGACGATCCTGATTGCGAATTTTTGTGCACAGACGAAGCAGCATTTTTTGCTGGTACATTTACTTATCCACGTCCAGATGTAGCAGATGCGTGTACTGCAGTGACTACAACATTTTCAGACCATATAGAAGTACTTGGTCAAAATGGATGTCTTGGCAAAAGAGTGATCAGAAAATGGATATTTACTGACGCGTACGGAAACAAAAACGATGAATGTACTTCAGAGTACAGATTTTTACCAGCTAACATTGCAGATGTGCAATTGCCAGCTCCATACAACGCACCACAACTTACTTGTAAGTCAGATGTATCTATGACAGGTATCTTTAATTTTTACAGAGACAAATTGTATAGAGAATACAGACCATCTTTTGTAAGTCTAGTACCAGGTACCTATGCAACCGTAGCCATAGCAGAAGCAGCAGCACTTAGGGCAGCTATTGCTGAAGCAAACAGATATGCTTATCCGACGATAAACGGTGTTCCGATCAATGGTACCGTATGTAACATCATGGCTGCTAAAGCTGATACAGAAATCATAGCTTGTGATCCAGCTTGTTCTAACAGTAAAAAAGTAATCCGTTTATGGACTATTTTAGATTGGTGTAGCAGCAGTACCAGAACACTAACTCAAGTTATCAAAGCCACTGACGAAGAAGCGCCAACTATCGAAGCTAAAGATTTAACTGTAAGTGTTGACCCATGGTCATGCGAAGCTAATTTCTTATTGCCTTTGCCTGAGATATTACACGACAATTGTGATGCAGCTCCTAAGTATACTGTTCAAGTTCCTGCAGGTGTAGGAGTGAGACTTGACGTTGCAAGCAACAGATATTTGATCACGGGTGCACCTAAGGGAGTTCATACCTTTGTATATGTAGCTACAGACTGTTGCAAAAATGAAGGTCTAGACGAGATCACTGTAACTGTGGTAGATAAAACAGCCCCTGTTGCTGTAGCAAAACAACACATCGTAATTTCATTGACTACAGGTGGTCAGAATGATGGTATCGCTAAATTATTTGCAAACTCTGTGGACAATGGTTCATATGATAGCTGTTCGCCT
The DNA here is from genome assembly GCA_964526715.1 of uncultured Aureispira sp. Taxonomy (GTDB): domain Bacteria; phylum Bacteroidota; class Bacteroidia; order Chitinophagales; family Saprospiraceae; genus OLB9. The sequence goes on from CAZGMB010000090.1 coordinate 17,729, forward strand.
GTACATTTAGAAATCAGAAGAGAAGATGATCCAGCTAGAGATACAGATGGCTGTGGATATACAGGAAACAAAACGTACAATGCTGACGGTCATCCACAAGATGGATCTACAGACCCAGCAAGTCCAAATTTTGATGACGACAATGGAGCTTTTGTAAAATTCTGTTGTGAAGACATCACCAATACAGAAGGACCAGTACCATTTGGTATTGTAAAAGTGTGGATGAGAGTATGGGATGACGGAGATATGAATGGTGTATTTGGCTCTGCAGGAGACAATTATAATGAAACATGGGTAGAAGTAAGAGTAGAAGACAAACTTACACCTCAGATCATATGTCCTCCTACAGTAAGAATCAAGTGTGACGACGATTGTCATGACTTAAGCCTTACAGGTACAGCAAGAGCATTTTCAAACTGTTTGGACCTTGAAGTAGAATATACAGATAGAGAATTTCTTTCTCAATGTAATGTAGGAAGAATAGAGCGTACTTGGAGAATCAAAAACAGACCTACAATCATCTGTTCACAAACCATGACATGGCCGTAAATCAACGCCGAGACGCCTTTGAAGATATCAAGCCGCTCTC
>CAZGMB010000091.1:0-17616 GCA_964526715.1 uncultured Aureispira sp.
CAAATTAAAATCCAATTGCCCGACTAATTTCTGGTTTTGTCCATTAAAGTGATGGTGCCTTTATACTCTATCTCTTTACCATCAATAAATCTTGCTTTAGCATAATACACAAAAACGCCTGGATCTAGTTTTCTACCTGTATTTCCAAAAGTACCATTCCAACCGTCTGTTTGCGCAGGGTCCGGAACATAATTCTCCTGTAGAAATACCTGGCCACCCCATCTATCGTAAATAGCAAAAGTGAGAATTTTCTCTACACCTGGGCCTATGATAGCTTGAAAATGATCATTAAACCCATCATTATTGGGCGAAAAAGCATTTGCAAAATATACATTGCGAAGATTTTTGACATTTACGGTGATATTGTCCGTGCCTGTACAACCATTTTGGTCTGTTACAGTAAGCAAGTATGTTGTAGTTTGAGTAGGATTGGCTTCGATACTTAAACAGTCGGTAGTCAGACAAGTGATACCCTCTGACGGTGTCCAAACTAATTGTGTATTTCCAACATTATCTGTGACAGATGCTGTAATGGTAGGTGTAGGCAGTCCCAACTGCACTTCTACATCATCACCAAGTTCCACAATAATTGGATTGGGTTGTCTTATGGTGATTTCTTTTCTGATATCACATCCAGCAGAGTCTATTAAGATTACGCTATATGTACCCGCAAAAACATCAACGCAATCGCCTATTGGATATCTGGTACCTCCGGTAATGATCTGAAAAGTGTATTTATTTCCGGTACCTCCAGAGATACTCTTTACAGAAATGCAGGTTTTATCTCCAAAACATTTGGGTTCCTCAGGGATATTGAGCTCACCTACCAAAGGTGCAGGCGCTACTAAAGTGTAACAAAAAGTATCTCTGCATCCAAAATTATCAGAAATGGTGGCACAATAAGTTCCAGGATTTAAATCTATAGCGATATTTCCATTAGTGGTAACTCCACTTTGCCATGTGATGGTTTTGATACCTGGATTTCCACCTGTGGTCATCAGTGCAAGCTTACCTCCAGTTTGATTGTTGCAATCGAGCTCTACAGATTTTGATTTATCGAGACTTGCGACGAGTTCTGATGGTTGAGTGAGTATAAAAGTATCTGTCTGAATACAATTATTACTATCACCGATATCCAGAATATAAGTACCTGCACCAATATTGGTCAAGGTTGGACCTGACACTCCGTTTCGCCAAGTATAGGTATAAGAAATTCCGGTACCGCCTGTGGCTTCCACGGTCACACTTCCATTTTTGTCACCAAAACATATTGGATCGACAACCTGCGTTTTATTTAGATCCAACTGTAATTTTGGAAATGTACCTATATTAAATCTGACTGTATCCGACTTGCAAGATCCGACGGAACCAACTACCCAGGCATTTCCTATAGGTAGGTTAATTGTGAATATTCCTGATGTGCCATTAGACCAGCTATAGTTAATATTAGAAGGACCGTTAAGGATTCTAGCTGCACCATCCGACAGTCCAAAACAAGTAACATTTCTGGTTTCTGGTGCTGGAAATGTAATTGCTGCAGGCTCAGTGATCGTCACATCTGTTTCTTTTTCACATCCCGCAGGGCTGATGGCTTTTACCGTATAAGTTCCAGCCTTAGCATCTAAGGTATTGTCGTTGTCTATTATGGCGGACTGGCCTTTAACACGCCATTCATATTTAAATCCTGTACTGTTCCCACTTACGGATGCTTCTACTTTTCCGTTTTGGTCAAAACATGGAGCATTGGATAGTGTGGTGGTAAGGGTGAAGTCACTTCCTGGGTCAATTGTGACTGTTTTACTATTCGAACAACTATTATTATCTGACACTACAACAGTATAAACACCAGGTCCTAAGTTACTTACTTGTGTCATGTTTGAGATGATGGTATTAGTAGCATCTCGCCAAGTTACATTGAAGGGACCATTAGCAGATCCAATTTCTACAATTACTACTGCATCATTTTTACCTATACAAGATATTGGTTGTTTTATCACTGTGGTAATATTTAACGCACCTTGCGGATTCAGTTGAACGCTAAATGGTGTTGCTGTACAATTGTTGGCATCAGTAACAGAAACAGTATAGTTACCACCTGAAAGTCCTGTCAATGCATTTACATTTCCTGTAGCAGGTGGATTCCAAGTGTATGTATAAGCGCCAGTACCACCTGTAGGATTGAGTGTAATAGAACCAGGATTAACACAATCAGGCTGAACCACCGTAGGATTGAGTACAATTGGGTCAGGTTCTTTGATTTCGAATAGTGCATTTGCGGTACACCCAGCGGCATCTCTAGTGGTTACAGTATAAGTACCTTTAGCTAAACCATCTAAAATAAATACTCCTCCAAGAGTACTACCAAAAATATTAGGTGGATTTGATACAAAATAAGCATAACCCGAACCTGGCTTTGCCCTAAGTCGAATTTCACCGTCTTGCTTTCCTGAACAAGTAATGTCTTTTTGAAGCAAGGTATCTATGGAAACTGTCTTTTTGAAGGGCATAAAAATAAACTTATCCACAGAACACAAAGCACTATCTAATACTGTTACTTTTATATTTCCTGATCCTATCTGAGTAACATCTATGCTATTTAAAAAGGGCTTAGGGTTACCTATATTATTTATTGTGTATTGAAAATTAAATGTCCCTGACCAAGGGTTTTCTCCCGAAACGTTAGAGATAGTAATGATTCCATTTCGAGCATTTTGACACGAAGTGGTGTCTTTTATAGCTACATCAAATTTCAGTGTATCTACTTCTAAGTCAAAGTTTCTTTGAATCTGACAACCACTAACATCCGTAATCGTAACAGTGTATTTTGATGGTGGTAGCCCTTCTATTTTCTTAAGACCACTTAACAGATTAGACCATTCATATTGATATGGGGCAGAGCCTCCTGAAACAAAGATATCGATTTCCCCATTTCTTCTATTAAAGCATGTTGGTTTTTTGACTTTACTACTGTCCAACATTATTGGAATGTTATCAGAAATGTTTATCGTTTTGGACACTGGCGTAGAACCTCCTGAATCCGTAACATTTAGGGTGTAATTTGCACCAGATGGAATATTAGGAATAGTAATCCTTTGGCCATCAGCAGTCAACACACCACTAAATCCGCCAGGAGTTATTGTATAATTATAAGGAGGTGTACCACCTGTTGCGTAAAAAGTAATATTACCTCCAGCAGGAATATTATTAGCATCCGCATCACACTTATTTATAAACGCATCTAGGGTGTTGGAGATGATTTTAATAGTTCCCGTATTTGAAATAATTTCATCAGTACACGAACTAGTTCCGTTGTTTTCAACTTGACAAATTTCTACATCAAGAAGCTGCCCATTAAAGTAAATGGGCGAAATATTACCTGGATTTCCAATTAAATTGAAACAAACTGTAAATAACAAAGCATTATCAGGTAATGTAGTTGGATTATTTGTCCAAACAAAATTGATAAATCCATTATTTAAGTTTTGACAATTAAAGTTTCCAGCATCAATATTTCCAGTAGGTATGTCTGAATTTGAAAAATCGGGAGGGCATTCAGGAATAATCAGTGATGCGTTATATGATAAATTAAACTGAATTGATTCTACATTCGTAAAATCACTTACTCTCACATCCAGGCAAACTCTAGAACCTTGAACACCTTGCCCGCTCGAGACTGTAAACTGGACCAAAGGCAACGTCTGTCCAAATAACGAAGTGATGCTTAAAAGCCAAACAATTATACCCAATAATGTAGAATTCCTAAGAATCATATTTATTATTTATATGAAATGTAAATGGAATAAAAAACGCAAAAGTATGAAATATTTCCATAATATGTTTAAAGTCTATTATGATAAATATAAGTAAACCATACAAACTTTTGATGGTACTTTAAATGTTAAAGGTGGGAAACTGTTAGTAATATGAAACGCAAAGGTATTCAATTTTGTTGTGAGATTCAAAAAAATTTGAATCCAAAATAAAAAGGCACCACTTTTTGTATCAAGTGATGCCTTTGGTATTCTCTCTATCAAAACTTTTTTAAATCAACAATAAGCCTTTTAAAATTTAAATCCTAATGTAAGATTTCCGCGCGTTCTGCTGGTCTCAATATTGGCCAATGGGTCTTGATTACTATCCAAAACTACATAAGGATTGTATCCCTCGGCATACTGAGCCACTCGAAATCCCATGTCCATAAAAAACTTGTTTGTCCTGAATCCGAAACCAAAAGATACTTTATTATTATAAAAATCATCCGCCACAAAAGCTGTTCGCTCTATGCTATATCCTGCCCTGAGCCTTATATGTTTATACCCAAACTCGCCGCCTAATCTTACATTGGTGGCACTACCAAGTTTATTGATAATATTTCTATTGACTTCATTGGTCCATCTTTGTTCATCGGGAGTATCAAGATAAGCTGTTCCGTTATAATTAGCATTAGTATAATCCACGTACTCGATATCTCCATTGATAAAACCTCTGATATCTCCCAGTCTTAGTGTGGTACCCAAACTACCGATAGCTCTCCAAGGCGTAGTGATTCGATACTCAAAACTTCCATCTGGAGAATCCAATTCGTACCTTTGTCTTCCATTGCCATCTGTAAAGGCGTACAACATACTAGTGCTGTAGTCATCCGTAAATTTGTACCATGTAGGCGAATGGAATGCTCCAGCTATTCTTACTGTATTTTCGATTTTGTATGTTATACCCGCTTTTAAATTGATACCCACACCAGATGTATTCAATACTTCCGTATATGCCAGATTGTCAAAAACACCGATTTCATCATTAGGATCAGTTTCTTCATATACTTTTAATTCTTCAAAAGTAGCAAAAGGCACTCCCATGCTAATACCCATATTGAATTGGTTTTCGTACTCACCTGCCCAACCTAGTGTCAACTCATTAATACCACCTCTTTGAGTGATTTGTTGTTGTCTTCTCACATTTTGAGATGGGGAAGGAAAATCTGTGTCATAAATTTGATCTTTGTCAAAATCAAAAATGGCGCCGGTTTCATATGCAGGATAGGTGATGAAATCGTCCAATTGATCAACTGAATTTCCATTGGCTTGCTCAGCAAAATATGTGGTGATAGAGCCTGGTATATTTCCAATTATCAAAGCATTTCTATTAAAATCTGCGATTCTAGAGTAACCTATAGCAAAGTTGGAACTTGTTAATGTTGATCCAGGCTGCGAAGCAAATACAAATCCTATGTTATCTATTCCAAATCGGTTTGATTTTGATCTTTCTTGAGTTAATGGATCTTTGGCAAACCAAGATGTGGTCTGGCTGCCCCTTAAAGATGGTGTAAAAGTAAATTCTGACATTCTGTAATCGGCAATTCCCGCTGGGTTGATATTGATTACTGAAAAATCCCCTCCCATAGCTCCAAAAGCACTTCCTACACCAAGTGTTCTTGCCGTACCTACATAATCGATAGATGACCATCTCACGACATCTGAAACATTTTGGGCACCGACAATGGTTATGGATAAAATGAATACGATGAAAATTTGATATAAATTTCTCATGATATGACTATTTGATTAGAAAATTGGTTTTTCTGTTTGATTTAAAATTGACTTAATAAAAAGGGCTGATAAATAGATATTCGATCAGCCCTTAATTTATTTTCTATATGAGTTACACCAATATTTTAGCCTCCTCTTCTCGATCCACCACCTCCGCTAGAACCACTGCTACTACTTCTAGAAGAACCTGATGATGACCCACTTGAAGAAGATCCCATGTTACTACTGCTTCTGCTCGAGCCTGAATCATAACTTCTGCTAGATGATCCTGAAGACCTTCCACTGTCGTAACTACCTGATGATCTTGAACTACCGCTGTCGTCCCATGATCTTGACGGAGTGGATCTCTCAGACCTTGACGGACTTGTAGATTCTGATCTACTTCTAGAACTACTACCTGAATTGCTTCTATCTGTTCTTACTGTTTCACTCCTTCCATTTTCACTTCCCATCCTAGAACTTGAGCTTGACGACCTGGAAGTTCCTTCAGATGCTTTGGATCTGTCGGTACTGTAAATTCTAGATTTGGTTGTGGTCCTTCTAGAGTCTTCAGTCTCTGACTTAGAGATGTCACCTCTGTATGATCTGGATGAAGATGTTCTTGATGATGTGGAACCATCCTCAGTTTTGACACCATCTTCTACTCTGTTGGTGTTCACACTAGTGCCATTTCCACCTGATACTATCCTTCTTGGAGACGCATCACGACCTTTGGTAGCAGTAGTTAATGAACCACCTTTACGACTACCATAAACAGTATTTGAATTGTTTCCACCAGTATTCCAACCATTATTATTCCAATTGTTATTGTTCCAGTTGTTGCCATAATACACATTACCGTAGTAGATGTTGTTGCCCCATCCCATATTTGGACATCCATTCCATGAGTTCCATCCCCAATTGTTCCAGCCATTATTCCAGCCCCAGTTATTCCATCCATTGTTCCAACCCCAAGGTCTATCCCAACTATTCCATGAGTTCCATCCCCAGTTGTTCCAGCCGTTATTCCATCCCCAAGGTCTATTCCATGAGTTCCAACCATTACCTATAAAAACATTTACACCACCTCCGGTATTGAACGGATCATAAAAGTCATTATACCACCAATTATCAAAAGAACTATATTGATTAATAATCACCGGTCTATGAAATCTTCTGATTCTACTTGAGTATGAATAATCATCATAATTGTCATACTCATCATTGTCATAAGCATACTCATCATCATAAACTTCTTCAGACTCAGAAGTATCGTAAGATGGGTCTGAAGTGGTACTCACTTGCGTATTGATCGCCTTTTTGTCTTTTTTATAATCGTAATATAAGTCATCAAACTGAGCACTCAGTGATGTACCTGTGATCAGGAAAATGATTAAAAAGCTAAAAGTAAAATACTTGGTTTTCATGATTTTATTTTTTAAAAATTATATTTTGATCGCAATAAATAAGTCTATACTTTAAAATCGAGTGCAATTTATTACTTTTGCACCAATTATAGAGTTAAAATGGTCTTAAAGTTTTATTTATCAGGTGTTAAAGTTTATTAATTATTCTGAAACACACTTTTAAATCGGAATTTAAGTACCACTATGACGTTAAATCGAGTAATAAAGTTCCAATATTACAGGTCTTAATTTAATTTTAACAGTATTCTTCTTTTTAAGTACAATAAAGTCAAAATGGCAAAAGAAATCGCAAGTAGAGCAGAGAATTACTCACAGTGGTACAATGACATTGTTAAGAAAGCTGGGTTGGCTGACAATTCAGCGGTGAGAGGTTGTATGGTCATCAAACCCTATGGATATGCCATATGGGAAAAAATGAGAGATCAGCTAGATAAAATGTTTAAGGAAACTGGTCACGTCAATGCCTATTTTCCACTTTTTGTACCCAAATCACTTTTTGAGGCAGAAGAAAAGAATGCTGAAGGTTTTGCCAAAGAATGTGCTGTGGTCACGCACTACAGATTAAAAACAGACCCGAATAACAAAGGAAAACTGATAGTAGATCCAGACGCAAAACTGGAGGAAGAGCTTGTAGTACGACCTACCAGTGAAGCCATCATTTGGAATACGTATCGGGACTGGATTCAATCTTACCGTGACTTGCCAATCCTAATCAATCAATGGGCCAATGTAGTCAGATGGGAGATGCGAACAAGACCCTTTCTTAGAACTGCAGAATTCCTATGGCAAGAGGGCCATACAGCCCATAGTACCAAAGCAGAAGCCATCCAAGAAACTAAGTTGATACATGACGTATATGCCACTTTTGCTGAGACATTTATGGCTATGCCTGTGATCAAAGGATATAAAAGTGAAAATGAAAGGTTTGCCGGAGCTGATGATACCTTCACCATAGAAGCGTTGATGCAAGATGGTAAAGCATTGCAGGCAGGTACTTCTCACTTTTTGGGCCAAAATTTTGCTAAAGCCTTTAATGTGACTTTCAGTAATGATAAAAACGAAAATGAGTTTGTTTGGGCCACTTCGTGGGGCGTATCTACTCGTCTCATAGGTGGTCTCATTATGACACACTCTGATGATGAAGGTCTAGTCTTACCTCCTAAACTTGCACCTATACAAGTAGTAATAGTGCCCATACCTAAACCTGAGGCTGAACTCATAGAAAAGGCAGAAGAAATAGCTGACGCTCTTAAAACGCTCGGTATCAGTGTAAAAATTGATACTGACGAAACGAAAAGACCTGGTTTCAAATTTGCAGAATACGAGCTCAAAGGTGTTCCTGTAAGGTTAGGATTAGGAAAAAGAGATTTGGAAAATTGCACCATCGAAGTAGCTCGAAGGGATACTAAAGAAAAAATGACCGTGGGATTGGATGTGGTGGTGCCTTATGTAGAACAACTGCTTGAAGATATTCAAAACAATCTTTATAACCGGGCTTTGGCGTTTAGGGATAATCATATCACAGTGGTAGATACATTTGATGCATTTAAAGATGTGCTCGAAAATAAGGGTGGATTTATATCAGCACATTGGGATGGAACCTCAGAAACAGAAGAAAAGATAAAAGAAGAAACCAAAGCAACAATCAGATGCATACCACTAAATGTGGTAGAAGAAGCCGGTGTATGCGTATATTCCGGTAAACCATCGACAAAAAGAGTTATCTTTGCCAAAGCTTATTAAACTAAAAATATTAATTCAATCATAAAACTTAAATCATATGTCATTTGAAACTGAAGGTATACTCCACAAAAAATATGAAATAGAAAGTAAATCATCTTCTTTCCAAACCAGAGAATTTGTAATTACTACGGAAGGTACGTATCCCCAATATGTCAAATTTCAACTTACTCAAGATAAATGTGGTGTCATAGACCCTTGTAATGAAGGCGAAAAAGTAAAAGTGTATTTCGATCTTCGAGGCAGAGAGTGGCAAGGAAAATATTTTACCAATCTTAATGCTTGGAAAGTAGAAAAAGTATCGGGTACTAATGCTGAAATTCAAGGTGCTGCTAGTATGCCTAATCTACCGCCAGTGTTTGAGGAAAATCAAGATATGTCAAGCGGACTTCCGGCAGACTTTGATGATCTTCCTTTTTAATACCAACCCTAAATGGCATACAGAAAAATAAAGAGATACCGAACTCGCCAAGATTATCTCAAATTATTTTACAAGAAATTTAAGCTTGTAATTTGGTTTGGACTGATATTGTTTTTATTCTGGGCATGGATGAATAGGGTGTCTATTTATGATTACTTCAGGACATATTTTTACTAAGAGTCCTATTAAAAACCTATTATTTTAAAAAGATTTAGATTATTAGACTCTAGTTCTTAGTATTTATGTAGTTAATCAGTTCTGGATAATTTTGGGCGTAAGTTTGGACATCAGCTTCGCCCAATCTCAAACCTTTATAATAAGGATGTATCTTCACATTAGAAAGTAAATATTGTGATTCCAGTTGTCGCTTGAGATCCAATGCTTCCTGATGCATAAGAAAATTGCCCAATGTGTAGGTATACTTATTCTCGATATTGTTTTTTTCTATAATAAAATCATTATATTCTTGCATCCACTCACTTTTAAGCATTTGAGTGGTCGATGCAATCTGAACTCTGAATGTCAAATTTTGGTTTTTAGTCTCCAAAAGATCCCATTTGGTGTCCCTAAACTCTTTTGAGACAGGTGCACTTTCATATTTTACACTTAAGGGAGTTTCTGGTTTTACTAGCCATTGGATGTCTATTCTATTATTTGTTTTTTTAGCAAATGATGACGGAATTTGATTTATTGCATTTGCAGCTTTTGGAAAATTACTTCCAAATCCCTGTATGATGATATTGTTCGGATTAACACCTTTAGCGATGAGTTGTTCTGCTATTTTTTCTGCCCTTTTCACAGAAAAATAAAGATCAGATTCAGGCATATTTTCTGGTATAGAATGACTTTGTAAAACGATTTTAACATCCGGAAATACCGAAAGTACATCAGCAATCGTTTTAATATTGTTCTGATTAACAGGATTTAACAAATCTTCATCATTATTAAAATATAAGGGTTTACTTACAATTTCTCTTATTTTATATTCAGGCTGTGGCTCACTGACAAGTTGATTTTTAATTTCGGATTTATCAGTATAGTGATTTAGGTTGTGCTTTTTAAAATGATCAATAAAACTAACGGACTCAAGATTTGTAATTTGCCCCAAGACAGGCTCTTTTAGGTAAGTAATATATAAATCAAAACCACCTAACGACTGCACACGATTAGAACTAAATACAGCAGTGGCACCGTCATTAGCAATATCTATGTCGAGATCATCTCCGGGAGAATTGATAGCGGGGCCTAAATTTTGTGGCTTTGACCACTTACCATCTCGAAAACTTGTGCTAAAAATATCAAATCCTCCTAATCCATCAATGCGATCAGATGAAAAATACAATGTTGTTCCATCTTTTACCAAAAATGGCGCTTTTTCATTAAAATTAGTATTAATTTCAGGACCAAAACTTATAGGTTCGCTCCATGTAGAACCTTCCAAAACTGAAAATACTAGGTCATAGTCACCTTCTTTATTAAATTTTCTAGATGAAAAAATAATCAAACTATCACTTATTACGGATAATCCTTCATCACCCAAGTCAGCTTTGAAAGTAAGACTATTTATGGCTTTTGGCAAAATACTTTTGTCTGTCCCAAAGGTATCCGAAAGTAACATCGATTGACCATCAAATTCCTTTTTCAAATAATACATTATGGACCCATCAGGATTGAACCCTTGAATTTCTTCATTTTTTGAAGTATTAATAATCTGATTTATGGGCATCACAACTTGCCAATTTCCTTCCAAAAACTCTGAATAGTAAATATCATAAGCAAACTTACCTTTCTGTATATCCATTTCTCCCTTTCCATTTCTAAGTCCGCCGACAGCATCGTTTTTATCACTTGAAAAATAATAACGTTCTGATTTATTAGGGCTTTGTTTAGGTTTGATTTCATTAAATTCTGAATTCAAAACACTACCTAGATTTTCTGTAAAGGCCGTTTGTGGCAGATACTTGAGATTTTTAGCAGAACCACACCTTTGTATTTCTGTGACAATTTGTTTATATTCAGGATGGTTTCTTTTCAGCGTATTGAGATATCTTTTATAAAATATCGCTGCATCTTCATAAGTTCCTTTTTGAAAATAAGCTTTTGCGGTATAATAAAATCTTTTGTTGTTTATAGATTTTAAGACATCGGCTTGATACATATCCTGAATACAAAAATCAGGTTGATTTGTATACAGATAACAAATGCCCCTTTTTATTAATAAATCCGGTACTTTATCAGTTTTTTTGTATTGTTTAAAGGAAGCGAGAGCTTGGGCATATTTACCTGCGTCAAAGAAATTTTCAGCTTTTTTTAAATACGACTTTTGTCCAAAGGTTTTCTGACCGCCTAGCAGCAACAAACAAAAAACTAATATATTACCACATAACTGATTCATTATACCATTGTATTACTATCGAATTTTTCTAAATAATCTGAGATTCTTTTTAAGAAAGCGCCACCAAGACCACCATCTACTACTCTATGGTCGTATGATAGTGATAAAAACATCATATGTCTGATCGCTATCACGTCTCCATGTTCGGTCTCAAGTACCGCAGGTTTTTTTACAATGGCCCCTGTAGCCAAGATGGCCACCTGTGGCTGATTAATGATAGGTGTTCCCATGAGATTTCCAAAGGTACCAACATTAGTTATGGTGAATGTACCGTCCTTAATTTCATCAGGTTTTAATTTATTTTCTCTTGCTCTAGATGCTAAATCATTTACTGTTTTTGCCAATCCTGCTAAATTGTAAATATCTGCATTTTTGATCACCGGCACGATTAGGTTACCCGAAGGTAAAGCAGCAGCCATACCGATGTTGATATCTTTTTTTACTATGATTTTTGTGCCATCAACGGAAATATTTACCAATGGAAAATCTTTAATGGCTTTAACCACAGCATCTACAAATAAAGGCGTAAAAGTGATATGTGTACCATACTTCTCAGCAAATTTCTTTTTGTTGGCTTCTCTCCACTTGACAAGATTGGTCACATCAGCTTCCACAAAAGAAGTAACGTGAGGTGATGTTTGCTTTGACATCACCATGTGATCAGCTATGATTCTTCTCATACGATCCATCTCGATAATATCTACATTTCCTGAGACAGATGTTGCTGGTATAGAAGCTTTTTGTTCAACAATTACGGATGGAGCAGTCACTTTAGCTTCGGATATACTTTCAGCATTAGTCGTAGACTTGTTTCCTCTTGTTTTGACATATTCCAGAATATCTTGTTTGGTCACCCGATTGTTGGCGCCCGTACCAATGATACGATTAAGTTCATCAGCACTGACCTGCTCTTCTTTAGCTATATTTTTGACCAAAGGCGAGTAAAATCTGTCTTCTGCAAGATGGCCAACAGCAAGAGAAGGTGGCGAAACTTCGTGGATTTGACTTTCTAATTTGTCTGCGATAGCTGCTGCTTCGGTTACAGTTTCAGTAACTATATTTTGAGCTACTGAAGGTGTGGGTGCTACATGCGCATCTTCGCCTTCTGTAACAATGATAGCAATGGTTTTGCCTACTTCTACTACACTTTCTTCTGGAAAAAAAATCTCTGAGATCACACCGTCTACAGGAGATGGAATTTCTGAGTCAACCTTATCTGTAGCTATTTCTAAAATTGTGTCATCAACAGAAACTTTGTCGCCTACTTTTTTTACCCATTTTAAGATAGTGGCTTCTATAATACTTTCACCCATTTTGGGCATGAGAAGTTCGATTTTTGCCATGATATGACTGATTTGGTTAGGTTTGGAAAGTGCAAAATTACGAATAATTATTGTCTGCACGAAAATCTTTTAAAACAATCGTACGACTCAATAATGATTTTGTATAAATCGGCGTAGCAAATCCAATGCATAAACTGTAGCCGTTTCAATATTTTTTGTCCGATCTTTTCCTGCTTTTAGTAAGTACGTTGTCTTTTGACGCTCATTTCCTACAGCAATCCAAATAGTACCTACTGGTTTCTGATCAGTGCCACCATCAGGTCCTGCTATTCCAGATATGGCTACGGCTACATCCGTTTTTAACAAGGAAATGACACCATCTACCATTTCAATCACCGTTTGCTCACTTACCGCACCATATTGAATTATGGTCTCTGGATTGACATTGAGAATGTTTTCTTTCACAGCATTGTCATAAGCGACTATACCTCCCATAAAATATGCTGAAGACCCTGGAATAGTGACTAATCTGGCAGCAATGGCTCCACCGGTACAACTTTCTGCTGTGGAAACTGTAAGGTTTTTAGCAACATATAAATTCAATAATTCTTTTTCTAAAGAGGAATCGCCAAAACCAAAAACCATGTCACCTAGCCTCGCCACAATCTTTTCAGAATAGTTTTCTACTTCAGTGACCAAAGCAACTTTGTCTTTTCCCGTACCACTCAATCTTAATCTGACACTAGCTATGGATGGTAGATAAGCTATTTTGATATTTTCTGGCATTTCGCTTAGGATATCAGCTATTGCCGTTTCTATGGTGGTTTCTCCATTACATGCAGTGAGCATAGTTTTATGGTAAATATGTGTATTCGAACTTTGAGACAACCAAGGTAAAACTTCTTCAATCATGATGGCCTTCATTTCATAAGGTACGCCTGGCATGGAAATGATCATCTTTTTTTGATATTTAAACAACATTCCTGGAGCGGTACCCATGCTATTGCGTAAAATTTGTACACCAAAAGGCATCAGGCATTGATCATGATGATGGGGTGACATCTCACGTCCTAGTCTTTCAAAAATTTTTTGAATCCTATCGAATGTTGGTTGGTCAAAATACAGCTCTACACCCAGAAAATCAGCAATCGCTTTTTTGGTAATATCATCTTTGGTTGGGCCTAAGCCACCGGTCATAAATAATATATCTGTCTCATCCAATGCTTGCTGCATGGCCAAAATAATCTGACCATGATCATCACTTACCGACCATGTCTTCCTGACTTTAATACCAATATCTGACAATTGCTGACCGAGCCAGGCTGAGTTCGTGTCTATAACCTGACCTATGAGTATTTCGTCGCCGACGGTAATGATGGATGCATGCATGGAATGTTTATTTAATGAGTTTACATTTTTTAATCAAAAAGGCAATTCACCTTCTTCGAGTGGTTTCATATCATCCATATCGAATGGTTCTATATCCTTACAACTACAATATTGGATACCAAAAGGACAGTTTTCCGGTTCATAATCACAAAACTCAAAGTGTGTCATACCTTCTGATACATATTGGACGTCTTCGCCCCATCTTTTCCTTAATATTTTATATTTAGTGAGTTCAGGCAACCCATCTGGGAAGTCAGCATAAAAATTGAATTCCTGCCATACATCCAAGATTTTATCTGAAATTACGGCAGCTTGTTTTTCTGTCAGCTTTTCCACCACTGGAAGGTTTTCAAGAGCAAAACCCATTAGTTCGGACATAGGCACCATAGGCGCGCACTCCCATTCTGCTATGTAATCCAAACCATAATCCAAAGCCGGATGATCGGGGTATAAGACATGAACATTCGGCTTGTCTGGTTTATTGGCTTTTAACTTTTCTAATTCTTCAAGCAATTGTGCTACATATTTTTCCATCTCCAATTTAATTATGAATTTAGTCCAAAATAATTTAAGTTTGTAAAAATATAATTGTTTTACAATATTTACATCTCTAAATCAAAAAATTGTGCTTTAGAGCAAATTTAGTGATTGGATAAAACGCATTATTTGTCATAATAGTGTCCAAAGGCTGTAATGATGTAAACAGTAACAATTTCTTCTTTAACCCTGTAAATCATACGGCCTTTTTGATTAATTCTGAGGAACCAGTATCCTTTATAGTTGTACTTCAACACTTCATTTCCAGCTACAGCGAAAAGGGGCAAATTTTACGAGCCAATAGTTCACGAGTTTAGCTTTTTAATTTCTCGATCAAAATCACTTTCATAATTTTGATCTTGAATTACTCGGAATTTTTCAAATTCGAACTCTGCTTTCAATTTTGCTTCTAACATACTTACTGTTCCTTTGTCTGTGAGAATTGGGTAATTGGAGAGTTCTAGAAATTTTTCTAAAAAGCTAGCCCATTGTTGCATACTGAAGGCCAATCCCCGCTGTGCATTGTTTTCTGCTAAGTCCAGATAAGCAGATACGATGCGGTTTAATTCTATAATGTGTTGATGATTTAAATAATTTTTAGCTACTATGGCATCACTTTTTAGAATTTTTCCATCGGGTGCTGCTTTCCATGTTTTCAAGCCCATATAAAGCTTAGTCGCATCTGCTTCGGTATAGATAATTTCTGCTGCTGTTTTGCCGGTTATCGCCCAATGCAACTTATTTTGTACCGCTGCAAAAAAGTCTTTGGTTTGTTGGCTATTTTTATCATAATCGGTACTCAAAGCATACAAGTCTGTGATTTTTTGATAAAACCTACGTTCGCTGGATCTTATTTCTCTAATCCGCTCGAGTAATTCGTCAAAAAAGTCCTGACCAAAGTTTTTACCTTGTTTCAGACGTTCATCGTCCAATACAAATCCCTTGATGATAAATTCGTTGAGTGTAGTCGTAGCCCATTTGCGAAAATCAGTGGCTTGGGTAGAATTGACTCTATACCCTACTGCCAGTATGGCTTCAAGGCGATAGAACTTGGTTTCATAGTTTTTGCCATCATCGGCAGTATGTGCAAAAATTGCACTAACTGAATTTTCATCCAACTCCCGAACCTCGAATACATTTTTTAAATGCTTGGTAACCACTGTTCTGTCCACTCCAAACAATGAAGCTATTGCCTTTTGAGACAACCAAAAGCTACCTTTTTCAAAGTAAACGGATACTTCTGTTTTATTTCTGCCTACTTGGTATAATAATATATTTCGTATTTGCATTTGTTTTTACTTTAAGCCATACAACTCCAAATAATCATCACTACTGATCAATGCAACCATACATTAAATTCCTATTTCCTTAACCATCTCATCTTCACCATCGTCAATATTGTGGCAATCGCTACTGTCTCACCAGTTTCATCATAGACATCTACAAGCCATTTGACGATACCTTTGGTGTAATCTTCGTCTTCTCTTTTTTCCTGAGCTACTTTTTCCTTGACAGTAAGTCTCACGCCGATGGTCATTCCAGGATAGACTGGTTTAGTAAAACGACACTCTTCGAGACCATAGTTGAGCATTACTGGTCCTTTGGCTGCATCTACAAACAGACCTGCGGCAGCTGACAACACAAAATATCCATGTGCCACTCTCTGTGTAAACGGTGTCCCCTCCAAAGCTGTAGCATCAGTATGTGCATAGAAATGGTCCCAAGATACATTGGCAAAATTGACGATATCTGCATCAGTTACCGTTCGTTTGTGTGTGATTAGTGTTTCGCCTATTTCCAGCTCTTCAAAGTACTTTTTAAATGGATGTTTGACGTCTTCGATATATTTACCACCATATTGATATTGTTGGGTGATATGTGATAATGTAGTAGGTGTACCCTGGATAGCACATCGCTGCATATAGTGTTTTACGCCACGCATGCCTCCCATTTCTTCTCCACCACCAGCTCTGCCTGGACCACCATGTACCAATAAAGGCATAGGCGAACCATGTCCAGTACTTTCTTTGGCAGATTCTCTATTGAGCACTAAAATTCTACCATGGTGTGTGGCAGCATTGACTACATATTCTCGGGCTATTTTGTCGTCAAAAGTGACAATAGAACTACACAACGAACCTTTTCCTTTTCTAGCCAACTCTATCGCTTCTTCCAAATCATGATATGGCATCATGGTAGATACTGGACCAAAAGCTTCGATTTCATGAGTTCCTATTTGTTCGAAAGGTCGGTCATTTCTCAATAAAATGGGTGCCATGTAGGCACCTTTATCTTTGCTTCCGTGAGTGACTTCAAAACGCTCCAAATCACCATACACTAACTGTGAAAACGACATCAGCTCACTGAGTTTATCCTTTACTTCCTTCACTTGCTCTTGACCTGCGAGTGCACCCATGCGTACGCCTTCTGTACGTGGATCACCGATAGCAAGCCCTGTGAGTGATTTGCCGATGGCTATTTGTACATCTTCCATATAGTCAACAGGTACGATAATCCTACGGACGGCAGTACATTTTTGACCACATTTGATGGTCATTTCTTTTCTGACTTCTTTGATAAATAGGTCAAATTCTGCGGTACCTGGTGCTGCATCCTTACCCAAAATGATACTATTGAGCGAGTCAGCTTCCATATTGAACGGTACGGCTTCACGGATGATATTAGGGTTGGATTTAAGCATAATGCCTGTACTGGCAGATCCCGTAAAAGTGACCACATCCTGATAATTGACATGATCAAGTATGGTGCGTGCACTACCACAAATCAATTGAAGTGCTCCTTCTGGCAATATACCTGATGCAATGATATCTTTCACTACTACTTCGGTAACAAAGGAAGTCAAAGTAGCAGGTTTTACTATAGCAGGCATTCCAGCAAG
>CAZGMB010000092.1:0-17601 GCA_964526715.1 uncultured Aureispira sp.
GATAATATAACCGCATTCCCACTGAGTTCCCACTGCATTCCGACTGAGTTCCCACGAGTTCCCACTGAGTTCCCACGAGTTCCCACTACAGTACAGAAACACCCACTAATTTTAGGATTACATCAACGTATTCGGGTCATTTGGTTTTTTAAGTGCATAGGTTTTGAAAATAGCTTTTAAACTCAATTCAGCATCCAACAGTATTAAAAATCATTTATAAACAATAATAAACTTCTTCAACAATAGAAATACCAATGCCAATGCAGAATCATATAATTCGATGACAAAGCTATTTAGGGCCTATCTTAGCGGAGTTACAAACATAAAATTCTTCTTGTTTAGACTTGAAAAATTATTCGCTTAATGTAGCTACTCCCCTAAAATAATCAGTGAAGCAAAAGTAAATCACGACATTGTCTATGGTGAAGCGGAAATTGATTAATTCACCAATTCACACCTTAAACTCCTTCACCCTAATCAATCCCATAGCGCGCTCCGTTATAGCCGTGATACTCAAGCTAGGATTCACGCCAGGATTAGCAGAGATCATGCTGCCATCGCAGACGTACATATTTTCATAGTTAAAGACCTTATTGTTTTGGTCTATGACCCCTGATGATGCGTCCTTTCCCATACAAGCGCCACCCAAGATATGAGCCGTAGTAGGTATGCCAAAGAGAGACTCCGTATTCATGACCATTGACTTACCATTGATGATAGCTTCTGTTTTTTTCGCAAGATCCTGAGCTTTTGGGTTGAATGCTGTAGGCGGTGGGCCGTTTTCGTTTTGGGTGGTGGTCATTCCAATCTTTGAAGTAACCATTTTTAGCGTACTGTCGATGCTTTCCATATAAAGGAGTATGTGGGTCCTTCGGCTCCAGTCATCTACCAAAAATACCCTGAAATTATCAATAGGATGCATCACAAAATCTTTGATCATACTGAACAATCGGCCCAAAAAACTCTTCCCACTCACCATAGGAGCCATCAGCAACCTGAAAAATCCCGATCCCGCAGAGTATTTTACAGGTTCAAGGTGTCTTTGGTCATCCAAATGGATGATTGAACCTATGGCTATACCTTCAGAAAAATCGTTTGTCTTATCAAAAGTAGTTACGCCTATCAAGCTTTCCGAGTTGGTCCTGACTCCATTTCCAACGGTATCCGAAAGCAATGGTAAAGATTTATTTTTCAGTTTTAGTAATAAAGGAACAGTACCCGTCACACCACCCGCAAAGATGACGCCTTTTGCCTTGATTTTTTGTGTTTTTTTGATCCAGCCAAAGGTGTTTTGAAAAGTCACTTCATAGCCGTTTGCTCCATGTCTAT
This sequence comes from uncultured Aureispira sp., assembly GCA_964526715.1. Classification (GTDB taxonomy): domain Bacteria; phylum Bacteroidota; class Bacteroidia; order Chitinophagales; family Saprospiraceae; genus OLB9. The sequence goes on from CAZGMB010000092.1 coordinate 1,330, forward strand.
CCAATGGAACTACATTTACTACTTCTTTTTCTGCAATGATCTCCGCTCCTATTTGTTGTGCCAAATGTAGGTAGTTTTTATCCAATGTATTTTTAGAATTATATCGGCATCCGAGCATACATCCACCACATAGTACACATCCAGTCCGATCAGGCCCATCTCCGCCAAAATAAGGATCTGAAACCGTTTCTCCAGGTTTGCCAAAATATACGGCCACATCAGTTTTGGCAAAAGGTACATTCTCGTCTTTGGCAAGTTGTTGCATGACTTTGTCACTTTTGCTCATATAGGGATGCGTATTGGCACCGAGCATTTTTTTGGCAGTTTCGTAGTGTGGTTTGAGTTCGTTTTCCCAGTCAGCCAGTCCAGCCCAGTGGCCACTATTAAAAAAAGGAGATTTAGGTACAGGCAATGTATTGGCATAAACCAATGATCCGCCTCCTACACCTACACCACTCAAGGCTACTACATGACGATAAAAGGTCATTTTAAAAATTCCTTTCAGTCCCAAAGTGGGCAGCCACATCCATTTTCGGAGATTCCAGTTGGACTTAGGGAAATCGTCAGCGTGTTGATACCATCTGCCTTTTTCTATGACGAGTACTTTGTACCCTTTCTGAGAAAGACGTAGTGCAGAAACTGATCCTCCAAATCCGCTGCCAACAATAATATAATCGTACGTGGCTTCCATGATTATTGAATAAAATCATAAAATTAAACTCAAAGTATAACATATGGAAATGAATAGATGAAAAATTAATTCTAAAGCCTCGTTTTTCATTTAGTTTCGTTATAATTAATATTAAACTGACACAATATGAAGACTTTTAGTATTTCTATTTTATTTTTTCTTTGCCTGAATGTCAATTATGGACAACTATTGACAGATCGATTTGTACACGAAATTGTTGCTTTAGATACAGATGAGAAAAAAGAAGCTTTTCTATTAAATATTAATGAGTTGGATCAAAAAGTAAGACTTGAAAAAAATGATTGTGAACAAAAAGCTCATGGTAGCTTACAATGTGCTGAGTTGAGGCTGAAAATGGGTGAAACAGACCTTGAAAATTTGGTCAAAATAGCTATGTATCTTAGATTATACGATTATCCCAGTAAAACGAGTTTTACAGAAAAGGCAGTTTCTACACCATGGTTGGTATTACATCACAGCGTAGGTTCAGTGCCAAACTGGGATAAGGAGTTTTCCCCTTACTTAGTTAAAGCATGGAAGAATCAATATATCAATACTACAAATTTACATTGGTATCTTAAAAGATATTACAGCGCATACATGGGAGCTCCTTATGTAAGAGATACCACCACGAATGAAGAAGAGGATATTGTAGATCTTATTAAACTACTGAAATTAAACGATATTAAATAAATCCCTCATCTTCAAAATTATAACTACTATTTGGCCCCAAACATCTCATTAGTCACTTTCTCCCGATAGTCAAAGATCTCTTGGAGTTTGCTTTGAACGAAGATTGTGTTTGCGATTTGGCCCAAAAAGCCCAATGGAATCCCATAATTGACAATATCGGTCATCTCTATGCCACCATCTACCTCGCGAAACCAATGCTGATGGTGCCAAAAACTGTAAGGTCCAAAACGCTGCTCATCTACAAAGTATTTCCGGTCTATGACGTGTGTGATTTCTGTGGTCCATCTCATAGGAATACCAAGTACAGGAGTAACGATGTAATGAATGATTTGTCCGGGATACATTTTGCCGTCTCCGAGATCGGTCAAAATATTGAAACCCATATATTCAGGTGTGATCTTTTTAAGATTGATCGGTGTAGAAAAAAATGCCCAGGCTTCATCCAGTGTGATGGGAAGAAATTGCTTTTTGGTAAGCGTATATATTTTCATTTTTGGTTAAATTATGGACGGTCAAACAAGTGGTCTAAGAAAATGTTTATCTCATATACAAAACACAAATACACAAACCATCGTTTGATAATAAAATATCGTTCATGTCCATGCAATCTCTTTTTACTATATCCCTTCAAAATCGCAAAGCTTACAAAAAGCTACTCGAAAGCTTTACCATCGAGCAACTCAATCAGATTCCACAAGGTTTTTCGAATAATATCGCTTGGAATGCCGCTCACATTATTGCCGTGCAACAAAGAATTATATATCGCTTAGCGGAAGTACCTTATACCGTTGAAGAAGATTTTATCAACGAATTTAATCGGGGGACTCATCCAACTAGGCATTATGATGAGACTTTTATCCAACAAATAGGCGAAAAGCTGCAGCATTCATACGAAATGATGACATCAGACTTCGAAGCTGGAAAATTTAAAGACTACACCCCAACCAAACTGGCCCTAAATTTTGAGGTAAATGATTTTGAAACTGCCTTGACCTTCAATCTCTTTCACGAATCTTTGCATATGGGGCAAATCATGACATTGAGGAAGTTTGTGGGTTGATAAATTATGTACATCAAAAATGTCGACCCTGATGATTTATCAGATTTACTTTCCAAAATAGAAACATCATTTAATATTAAATTTGTTGGTGATGAATTATTGCATATCACAACTTTTGGCCAGCTTTGCAAATACATTACAAATAAAATTGAACTTGATACGTCATATGATTGCACTAGTCAACAAGCCTTTTACAAACTACGTCAAACAATTTCAACATTATTAAAAATAAATCACAATACAATTTTAACAAATACTCTTTTATCTGATCTTTTTCCTAAAAGTATTAGGCGTGAAATGATTTCAAATTTAGAAAATGAATTAGGTATTAAACTAAACTTACTTAAACCATCAGCTTGGATAACAAATATTCTTTTTTTAATGCTTTTGACATCTATAGCTGCATTTATCTTTAAGATGCAATATAGTCTTACGTGTATTATTTTTTCTCTTATTGGATTTTGGTTAGCAAATAAAACTGGTAGCGAATTAAAATTAAAAACCGTTGAACAAATGGCAAAGGAAATGACAAGAACAAATTACTTAAAATCCAGACGAAATCCTTTGACATTCCATAAAATGGAAGTGGAAGAAATTCTTAAAGGCTTTTTTGTAATTGAATTAGGCTTAGATAGAAATCAAATTACCAAAGAAACTAAGGTTTTTTCTTGATTGACTAAAACATGCTTCATTTTCTCAATACAAATTTTCAGCATATTTATAAGGTGATCCAGTATTGATCAGCAGGACTTTATCTTCAGGTTTGATATACCCATTTTCGATCAGTTTTTTACATCCCACGTACACAGCACCACCTTCCGGAGACAAAAACATCCCTTCCCGTCTAGCAAATTCATGGATGCCAGCTATCATTTCATCTTCTGTCACATCGAGTGCAAAACCATTAGATTCCTTGAGTGTACTCATGATGAGTTTATCGCCAAAAGCCTTGGGTACGCGTAGACCATTAGCTATCGTTTCTTCAGGGTTTTCGTGTAGTACACAATGGTCCGATCCATCTTCAAAAGCTTTGACCACCGGATTACAGCCCTTGGTTTGAACAGCCACCATTCTAGTCGGAATATGGTCTATCCATCCCATAGCTTGCATTTCTTTAAATGCTTTCCAGATACCTATCAGTCCTGTGCCACCACCTGTAGGGTAAATGATCACATCAGGCAGTTGCCAGTCCAATTGCTCCGCTATTTCGTATCCCATAGTCTTTTTGCCTTCGAGTCTGAATGGCTCTTTTAGCGTAGTGATATCCCACCATTGTCCATTTTCATTATCTTTGGCCATAGCCAATCCAGCATCTCTGATACTACCGTTTACCTTGGTCACTTCAGCGCCCATTACTTCACAGTCCAGCTGGAAAACCTTAGGAGTAGCCTCAGGCATATAGATGTGAGCCGTACCGTCCATAGCCGCCACATAAGCCGCCAAAGCACTTCCTGCATTACCCGCAGTAGGTATACAAAACTTACTAATTCCCATTTCCCTAGCCTTAGACACCGCCATACCTATACCGCGAGCCTTAAACGAGCCCGTAGGATTGAGCCCTTCTTCTTTGATATAAACGGAATGAATGTCCAGACTTTGAGCCGATTTTGGCAGACTCATTAGTGGTGTCCAACCTTCGCCCAAAGAAACCACATGCTTATCATCTTCTACCGGTAAAAATGCCCGATATCGCCACATATCAAACCTACTTTGATCTATCAGCTCTTTGGACATTCCTTCTTTGAGATCATATACTGCTTGTAGTGGTTGTGTACATTCATGACAGTAATTGTGAATATGCTCTTTTGGATAGGACTTTTCACATTGATGGCAGTACAAGTGGCTATAAAATGTCATGGATTATTTTTATTTTTATTAATTTTGGGAGTGCCCTTCCGCTGAGCTACAGGTCGGGCTATCATGCTAAAGCTTGACAGGTCCACTTTACTTCCTGCATTTAATTCCGGTCGTGCACGCTACTATCCCTCACTCAGGATGATTCAGTTACAAAAACATGCAAATCTACGGTAACCAGAGAAATTGTTAAGGGAAATTTTAAAATAAAGGCTTAGCATTCAAAGTTTAGCTTGTTAAACTAAAAAATGAGTCGTTCAGAAGACACATCAAATGATTATTTAAATTATGTGGGACTTTCTAGTATTTTGAAACGTTGCACTTATAAATCGTATTCGGTTTATTCATTTTATAAAAATTTAGAGTATGAAAACATTTTTAAAAACAGCGATTTATGTTTTGTTGATAAGTATTTCGTTAGGCCTGAACAGTCAAGCTAAAAGTGTCACATCAACTGTAGAAAAGGCAACTTTATATCTTAATGGTGCCTATGTAACGCGAGTGGCAAAAATAGATGTAAAATCAGGCAAGTCTACCATGAACTTTACAGATATCCCTTCTAATGCAGATTTTAAAAGCATACAGACATCCTCAGACCCCAATATCAGAATTCTTTCTGTAAAGCCTTATTTGACCAAAAAAGGACCCAAAAAAGATGTCAACACGAAGATACTTGAACTAAAAGATTCTATTGAACTTTTGCAAAAGCAGATTTCAAACATAGAGATTCAAGTTAAAGTAATATCAGAAGAAGAAACGATCTTGCGCAAAAACCAACCTTCTTTTACAGACTCGTATGCCATAAAACCCCAAGAACTAAAAGATGTCCTTGATTTTAACAAATCTAGATTGACAGAAATTTATACGAATTCACATTTTCTAAAAGCACAGCAATCGGAATACACGATCAAGAAAAAAAATATGGTAAGCCGTTTGATAGCTCTTCGACAGCAACAATACAATGACCAAATTGAAATTGAAGTAGAAATTGATGCACTACAAGGTGGTATTTCCCGTTTTGAAATCACTTATTTTACAATGTTTGCATCGTGGCAACCTTCGTACGATGTCAGAGTAGTAGATGTTTCTAAGCCTATAGAAATGACTATGAAGGCTTCGATGATACAAAACACAGGTGAAGATTGGGATAATATCAAATTGTCTGTATCCAATGGTCAACCTTCAGGGTCAGAGACTTATCCTGATATCAAACCTTGGTATCTGAGTTTTTACCAGTATCAGCCAACGAACTATACAAACAGGGATTTTAACCCAAACATAAAGCATATTTCAGGAGTTGTGACCGATAGTAATGGTGAAGTTGTAATAGGAGCAAATGTCATTTTGAAAGAAATATCTTCTGTAGGTACTATTACCGACATAGATGGAAAATACTATCTTCCAGTACCACCAGGAGCAAAGACTATCATCGTGACTTACATTGGTTTTGAAACATTAGAAAGTGTAATTCAAAATGAAGTCATGAATTTCACTTTAGAAGAGGGAAAATTGCTGGAAGAAGTTGTAGTAACTGGTGCCTTTTCTGCAATGAGTACAGGAATTTCTGTAACGCCAAAGGACAAGATTCTCAAAGATTTCAACACACAACCAACTACTATCGCTTACCAACCCACGACATTCTCTTATGACATGAAAGAACTTTTTTCCTTAAAAAATAGTGTTACAAGACTTCAGGTGGATATACTTACCCATCAGATACCCACTTTGTATGATTATTATACTATTCCTAAGTTTGAAGAATCGGTTTTTCTAAATGCGGGTATTTTGGATTGGCAAGATTACAATCTGTTGGACGGAAAAATCAATCTGTATTTGGAAGGTAAATATTTGGGGCAATCATACATGAATACCAAAGAGGCCAACGATACCTTGCAGATTTCTTTGGGAAGAGATCAAAACATCATCGTAGAGCGTACCAAAATAAAAGAATTTAGTAAAAAATCTTATTTTTCTGGCACCAACACGGAAATCAGAGCTTATGCTTTTACCGTCAAAAACAATAAAAATCAAACCATCCGTTTAAAAATGCAAGACAACATTCCCATATCCACGGATAAAAGCATCGAAGTTTTTGACATCTCACATAAAGACGGCATCATCGATGACGAATCACACATTGTGACTTGGCAAATGGAGTTAAAGCCCAAAACTGAAAAAGTAAAGGAGATAAAATATACAGTAAAATACCCATCAAAAAGGAAGGTAATTCTTGATTAGTCACAATTACAAAATAAAGTATAATTTTGTATGAAAATTTTAATGATACTCCCTATGAAATCCACCTTAATCAAAGCTTTATCGATATTATTGTTTGTAGTAATGCATCTTACTATCTCTAAAGCACAAAATCTTGAAGATCTGTTTTCTATCGAAGGCTTATCTATCAATGCAAAACATCATAATTTTTTTGACGGAACTTACAATACTTCATTTACGTATGTTAAAAAAGACACTTTAAACCACATTCCCTTATTGGTATTTGCATATAACTCATACAATTATTTTATTTATTTAAATATTATTGATAATAAAGTATTCTCATATTATCCCCATAACAACACTAATTATTTATGGTATGATTTTGGAGGCGAAGTAGGCGATTCAGTTATGCACAGAGGACTTAAGCATAAAATTGTTAAAAAAGAGTCTAAATTATTTAGCGATGGTAGAAATAGAAAGGTATTTGAATTAAGTACTGGCATTAATACAAGCAAAATTGTGGAAGGAGTTGGAGATTTGGATAGAGGATTAGATCCAACATGGATAGATTTTGAAGCTTATACAACATTTATATGTGCTAAAGTAGGAGATAAAGTAATTTTAGAAGGAAAAGAGCCCGAACTTTGCAGCGAATTTTCTTGCGTTAGCCCTAAGTTAGCATTTGAATACGAAACAAAAGACTTGGAATTAAGAATTAAAAACAAAAGTATTTATGTAGACTCTTTAGAATGGCATTTTGGAGATGGATTTACTTCTAAAGACTTTATTCCTAATCATTCATACCTAAACCCAGGTTGCTATTCTGTAACATTAAGTTCTAAAAATAAATGTAATAATAATCAGTTAAAAGTACAAGAAGCAGTCAATACATGTTTTAGACAGCCTTCAAAAATAATTAAAAAATTTGATAGTTCCATAAAAGCTATTAGCAGTCAGGGAAATTTAATTTTCATAGCTTTGGATAGTATTTTGCTAAGATCTGGAAATAAAGGTCTCTCGTGGGTTGAAGCAAAAATTGTAAGCACTGCGACTGACAAAAACTCAATTTTAGACGTAAAAATGTGGAATGAAAATGTTGGCGTATTATCAACTAATATTGTAGGAAGCTCAGGAAAGCCAAACTTGTTTATAACAAAAGATGGTGGACTGACATGGATCCCTTCTGTATTAACATCGTATCCTGTTCAAAATTTAATTATTGATAAAAAAGGTACACTTCTTTTGCCAGCTGGAGCCTATATAAAATACTATTATCTTACTAATGATTACGGAGAAACATGGCAGAAAATTGATCTAAAAGATAAAATAAGAATATTCAATGTCAGTTTAATTTCTGGAGATACAATAATAGCTAGCGGAGTTCAAGGCGATGTAAGTTTAGGAAAATATATTATTCTGAAATCATTTGATAAGGGCAAGACTTTTTCGTTTCAAAATTTGCCAAACAACATTACAGCTATTCACTTTATCAACCCAACTTTTGGGTATGGTATTGATATCGAGAAAAATTTGTATCAATCAAATGATGGAGGTGAGTCATGGTCTAAAACAGATAAAAAAATATCGCAAATCTTGCAAATCAATGATAGTAAATCTATATTGTTTTTAGATGAATTTCGAGACGCTAAGTTAACATATGACGGCTTTATCACCAGTAATTACTTAAAATGCAATAATGATCTTTTTCTAAAAAGCCATATAGAAAATGACAGTATCATTTATTTTGTATTAGAAAGAAACAAAGAAAGCGAATTACATCAATTAAAATTCTATCAAAACATTAATTGCAATAATTTTGATGATTACGACGAAGATGGCTACTCAATTGAAGAAGATTGTGATGACGATAATCCTTCGGTAAATCCAAATGCAGATGAAATTCCTAATAATGGGATTGATGAAAATTGTGATGGAGATGATTTGATTTTAAGTATTACGGAATCAAACTATGAGATAAAAGTTTTCCCTAATCCAGCAGCAAATACATTGCAATTAAATATTAATGAACCTTTTAAGTACATTATATACAATAATCAAGGGCAAATGTATCTTGAAGGCTTAGCAAATAACTTGATTGATATTAATTCCATACCTGATGGTTATTATTTTATTGAAGTGTTTGACATATCAGCCCATAAATTTGTTGGTGTTGTTGGATTTGTAAAACAATAAGAACATTCTTTACTAAGAATATTACTCTGGCGACAGACCTAATTAATTCCAGTTAAAGTTTCATTTTTAAACCTTATTTTACAAACATCTGTTAACCATCTTTTCCAAAAGATGTACCTTTGTACTTCAGAATCTGAATATCATCATCCATGTTGCTTTATCCTAAAGATATTAAAGAAAAACTTGAATTTACTAAAGTTCTGGATTTTGTCAGAAAAGAATGCCTGTCTGAGATGGGTAAAACTTATTTTGACCAAATTCAAATTTCTTCAGATCTGACAGAAATAAATCGGCTCATTGACGAAACTGACGAATATAAAAAATCTCTGGAACGAAGTGAACATCTGCCTATCAGCCAGTTTGAATCCATAACTAATGACGTACAACTGCTTAGGAAAGAGGGATACGTTCTGGACATCGACAGTATTAGAAATATTTACAGGATTGTATCTATCGGTTTGGAACTTACCAAATATTTTCAGGATGCCGAAAAAGTAAAGTTCAACCCACTGACTAGTGAGATCGTCAGAAATATCATCATAGACAAAACACTCAATACTGAGATAGACCGTGTCCTAGACGAAGAAGGTGACGTCAGACCCAATGCTTCAGAAGAGCTCTTGAAAATTTCAAAATCCATCAGATCTAAAGAACGGGAACTCGACAAAGTATTTAATGACGAACTCGAACATTGCAAAAATAAAGGTTTTCTGGTAGATACACTCGAAAGCCTCCGCAATGGCAGGAGAGTATTGACGGTGGCTGTAGAGCATAAAAGGAAAATTCCCGGTATCATTCATGACGAGTCCGCCACGGGTAAAACTGTTTACATCGAGCCAGAGAAAGTCATCAGTATCAATCATGAAGTTTACAACTTATATGCTGAAAGACGTCATGAAATATATAAAATTTTAAGGGCCCTTTGCGCATTTATCAGACCATATGCAGACGCTCTTTTGGTTATACAACATACCTTGGTCAAGCTAGATACTATCAGAGCTAAAGCCAAATTTGCATACCGTATCAATGCCGTTAAACCATACATTCAACAAAAACCTGTTTTTGGATTTAAAATGGCTTACAATCCGGTTTTGGTGCTCAAAAATGAAGCATCATCTGTGCCAGTTATCCCTTTTGACTTGGAGTTACATGGTAATAACAGGATTTTGGTTTTAAGTGGTCCCAATGCCGGTGGTAAGTCAGTAGCTTTGAAAACGGTAGGTTTGCTACAGATGATGTTACAGTCAGGGCTTTTGGTAACAGCTGATGAAAACTCCCATTTTGGTATCTTCAATAAGATTTTTGTGGATATAGGAGACCAACAATCACTTGAAGATGACCTAAGTACTTACTCGTCGCATCTCAAAAATATGCGGATCACTACAGAGGAAGCAGATAAAAATACATTGGTTCTTATAGACGAATTTGGATCAGGTACAGACCCCAAGATAGGAGGCGCTATAGCCGAAGCTATATTAAATGATTTGAATTATAAAAAAGTATTTGGAGTCATCACGACGCACTATTCCAATTTGAAGTTTTTTGCCTTCAAAGCACAAGGATTAGTCAATGGTTCCATGGAGTTTGACAAAAATCATTTATTACCAACCTACAGAATGCATGTGGGAAAACCTGGATCATCTTTTGCTTACGAGATTGCCGAAAAAATAGGTTTAGAAAGCAGGATTGTAAAATATGCCCAACATAAAACGGGTAAAAACGAAAAAGCCATTGATGATATGCTCGTCACCTTGATGGCAGAAAAAAAGGAATACGAAGATAAATTTCTTTCCCTGATAGAAAAGCAAGATCGATTGGACCGTCTCATTCATTCATATGAGAGTATGAATGCAGACTTGGAAATCAAAAAGAAAAAAATAAAACTTCAGGCCAAAGAAGCAGCCGCAATTTCTGTCATAGATCAAAACAGGGAATTACAAAAGGTCTTGAAGGAAATCAAAAACCAAAAGGATGAAGAAAAAGCGCTCCAAGCTGCTGTAGAAATGAAAAGAAAACAAGAGCAAGCACTTAAAGAAGTAGAAGCTCTGAAAATGGAAGTTTTTGCCAATGAAATTTCAGCAAGTACTGAAAAATTGGTAGTAGGGGCACATGTACGAATGAGAAACGGAACATCTACGGGTGAGATACTTTCTATTGACAAGAATATGGCGGAGATACAAATGGGGTTTATTCGTATGAGAGCACCATTGATTGAATTGGTACTCATAAAGGAACCCATAGAAATAAAAAAGAAAAGCGTAAATACTCAAATATCAAAAGCTGAAAGCGCAGATACCATCATTGACATCCGAGAGTATACCAAGCACGATGCCCTGAATATGCTTCAGAACTTTATTGATAAAGCCTTATTGAGCAGTGCTTATGAATTGAAAATCATTCATGGTATAGGTACAGGAGTGATGAAAAATGAAGTCAAAAAGCTTTTAAAACAATATAAGGATATTAAAAAAGTATGGCATCCAGAGCATGACCAAGGTGGTGAAGGGGTGACTTATGCAAGATTTTAAAGTTGAAATTAAAGAAATAGAGAAAAATAGAACTTTTTTATGCTCATTTTCAGCATGATATATACTTTGTATTTAAAATTGTACTACCTTTGCGGCCATTTTTAAAAAAATATTATTATTTAACCACTGTCGCTAAAAGTAACGCGGCATACAAATCTTTTTAATATGATAGACGATAATGGTCTAGAGCCGGATAACGGCATAGATATTGAAGATCTTTCAGATGTTCAATTAGAAGAAAATAATCAAAACAGTTCAACAGCTCACGATGATTTCGACTGGTCGGTTGGAAAAAGAAACACAGTAAAGTACGGCGAAGCGGAGAGAAAAAAATATTTTGAAGAATATGATCAATCCCTAAACTCAGTTGCTGAACTAGAAGTGGTAAAAGGTAGAGTTACATCTATACATAGTGGTGATGTAGTTTTAGATATCAATTACAAATCTGATGGATTGGTTTCTTTGTCAGAATTTAGAGATACACCAGATCTTAAAGTTGGAGATTACGTAGATGTATACGTAGAAAACAAAGAGGATTTGCGAGGTCAGCTTGTTTTATCTAGAAGAAAAGCAAAATTGCTTAAAGCTTGGGATAATTTGGTTGATTCTTACAAAAATGGTACAATCATCAAGGGTCTGGTAGTGAGCAAAACCAAAGGTGGACTTATTGTAGACTGTTTAGGTCTTGAAACATTCTTGCCTGGTTCTCAAATCGATGTTAAACCTATTACTGACTATGATATCTATGTGGGTAAGACCATGGAGTTCAAAGTTGTAAAAGTTAACGAAGCGATTAAAAACGCTGTAGTTTCTCATAAAGCACTTATCGAAAGTGATCTTGCAGAGCAAAGAGAAACAATCATCTCAGGATTAGAAAAAGGACAAGTTCTTGAGGGAACTGTTAAAAATATCACTGACTTCGGTGCATTTATGGACCTTGGAGGTGTAGATGGACTCCTTTATATAACTGACATATCTTGGGGTAGAATCAATCATCCAAACGAAGTGATCAGTCTAAACCAAAAAATCAATGTTGTAGTACTTGACTTTGGTGAAGATAAGAAGAGAATATCTTTAGGTCTTAAGCAATTGACTCCACATCCTTGGGAAGTTTTGGATAATACTATAGTAGAAGGTGGCGTAGTCACAGGAAAGATAGTAAATATCGAAGATTATGGTGCTTTCTTAGAAATCATCCCTGGAGTTGAAGGTTTGATTCACGTTTCTGAAGTAAACTGGAGTAACCAACCTGTAAACGCAAGAGACTTCTTTACTCTTGGTCAAGAAATGCAGGCAAAGGTTGTCACTATAGACAGAGACGAAAGAAAAATGTCTTTGAGCGTAAAGCAAATGACAGAAGATCCATGGAGTATTGTTGCAGCAAAATATCAAGTGGGTACAAGACATACAGGAGATGTAAAAAATCTTACACCTTATGGAGTATTTGTAGAGCTTGAGAACGGTATCGGTGGTATGATACATATCTCTGACTTATCTTGGACTAAGAGATACTCACATCCTTCAGAGTTTACAAAAGTAGGCGAAAAAATTGATGTATCAGTTCTTGAGGTAGATGAGGAAAGCAGAAAACTTTCTTTAGGTCATAAGCAATTGGAGGAAAATCCATGGGATACTTTCGAAAATGTTTTCCCTGTAGGATCTTATCATGAAGCCACTATTGTTAAAAAAGATGATAGAGGAGCTGTGGTACAATTGCCTTACGGCTTGGAAGCATATGCACCAATCAAGCATATCAAAAAAGAAGACAATTCAACAGCAGCCAATGAAGAGACTTTAACTTTCAAAGTTATTGAATTCAACAGAGACGATAAGCGTATCATAGTTTCTCATACAAGATATTTAGAAGATATCCGTAAAGAAGCAGACCAAATCGTTGAGTCTGAAAAATCAAAAGAGAAAGAAGAAGTTAAAAAGACCATCAAAGCAACTCAAGCTAAGGTAGAGTTATCAACATTTGGAGATATTGCAGGATTTTCAGAATTGAAAGAGCAAATGGCAGCTACAACTCCAGAAGCTCCAAAAGCTGAGCCTGTTGCTGAAGTTGCTGCAGAAGCACCAAAGGCAAACAAAGCAGAGGGTAAAGGTGACGATTTAAAAAAGATCGAAGGAATCGGCCCGAAGATTGAAGAATTACTTCAAAATGCTGGCATCGTAACCTTTGCTGATCTTGCTAAAGCTGATCCAAATGCAATTAAAGATATTTTAAATGCTGCAGGTCCGAGATATCAAATGCATGATCCTGCATCTTGGCCTATGCAGTCAGAAATGGCAGCAAATGGTGAGTGGGACAAACTCAAAGAGTGGCAAGACAATGCTAAAGGTGGAAAAGTAGAAGAATAATAATTTACGCTTTAGTATTAAATAAAAAACCTCTGGTATTCATTATCAGAGGTTTTTTTGTTTAATAAATTTTCTATTTTTGTGAAACAAATAGGGATTACAAATGTTTGGGGCGAATAAATCAGTTTAAATGAATAATAAAGTAGGCATCATAGGTTCAGGATTTTCAAGTTTGGCAGCTGCTGCATGCTTGGCCAAAGAAGGCTTTGATGTTACTGTTTTCGAAAAAAATAATGATTTAGGTGGCAGATGCCGAAAATTTGAAGCAGATGGTTTTCTTTTCGATATGGGACCATCATGGTATTGGATGCCAGAAGTATTTGAAAATTTTTATGGCATTTTTGGTAAAAAGGTCAGCGATTTTTATGAATTGATTAGATTAAATCCTTCTTATAGCGTTATTTTTGGTCAAAATGACAATGTCGAAATTCCTGCAGACTACAATGAGTTAAAAAATCTTTTTGAAAAGCTCGAAAAAGGGAGTGCAGCAAATTTAGATACATTTTTAGCAGATGCAGAATATAAATATAATGTAGGTATGACTGAGTTTGTTTGGAAACCTGGGCATAGTATTATGGAATTTGCTGATTTTCGCGTAGTGCAAAGTCTCTTTAAGCTGCAAATGCTATCATCTATATCTAGTCAAATAGATAAGTTATTCAAAAATGAAAAAATTAGAAATATACTTAAATTTCCAGTTCTGTTCCTAGGAGCCACACCCGAAAATACCCCAGCACTCTATTCACTAATGAATTATGCTGATCTTAAACTAGGAACATGGTACCCAATGGGCGGTATGCACAAGATTACAGATGCTTTTGTAGCTATCGCAAAAAGTCAGGGAGTAAAATTTATGACTGATAATAAAGTAATTTCGGTAGAGTGTGAAGGTAGAAAAGCTAAATCATTGACCACCACATCTGGAAAATTTAAAGTAGATTATATAGTAGCTGGTGGTGATTATCACCATGTAGATCAGACAATATTACCAGGACAATACAAAAATTATACTGCTGATTATTGGGATAAAAGAGTTATGGCTCCGTCTTCTTTATTATTTTATATTGGTTTAAATACCAAGTTAAAAAATGTTCAGCATCATAACTTATATTTTGATAAGAATTTTTCGATTCACGCCCACGAAATATATACAGAACCTAAATGGCCTTCACAACCATTATTCTACATGTGCTGCCCATCAGTTACAGATCATAGTGTAGCACCTGATGGTTGCGAAAATGTATTTTTACTTATGCCTTTAGCACCAGATGTAGAAGACAATGAAGATATTCGAGAAAAATATTTCGATATTATGTTAGATCGATTACATCAAGTTTCAGGTCTCCATCTCAAACCTAATATTGTTTATAAAAAGTCATTTTGTGTAAATGATTTTATATCGGAATACAATTCCTTCAAAGGCAATGCTTATGGTTTGGCAAATACCTTAATGCAAACGGCGTTTCTCAAGCCAAAACTTAAAAACAAAAATTTGGATAACTTTTATTATACCGGACAACTCACGACTCCAGGTCCCGGAGTACCACCTTCTATCATTTCTGGGCAGGTAGTAGCAAGTGAAATTATTAAATCTCATAAATTATAAGTCATGGATTTGTACTCAAAAGTCTGTTTTGAATGTAGTAAGTTGATTACTAATAGATATAGTACGTCGTTTACGCTAGGAATCAAAATGTTTTCACCAGAATTGAGAGCCCCTATTTATGCTATATATGGTTTTGTAAGATTTGCTGACGAAATTGTGGATACTTTTCACGATCATGATAAGGCTTTGCTATTAGAAGAATTCAAAAAAGATACCTATAGAGCAATAGACCAAAGAATAAGTCTAAATCCTGTTTTGCAATGTTTTCAGGAAGTGGTCAACAAGTATAATATAGACTTAGAATTAATTGAGGCATTTTTGGTAAGTATGGAGATGGATTTGCACAAAAGTATCTATGATAAAAATGACCTAAACAAATATATTTATGGCTCTGCTGAAGTAGTTGGCTTAATGTGCTTAAAAGTTTTCTTAAAAGGAGATACTAAAAGATATGAAGAATTAAAGCCTTATGCACAAGCTTTAGGATCTGCATTTCAGAAAATTAATTTTTTAAGAGATATGAAATCAGATTATCAAGAGAGAGGTCGAGTTTATTTTCCTGATGTAGATTTTAATAATTTTAATCAGGAAGAAAAAGAAAAAATTGAAAATGATATAGCTGAAGACTTTTATATGGCTTTAGAAGGAATTAAAAAACTTCCTGCTTCTGCAAAATTGGGTGTTTACTGTGCTTACAAGTATTATATTAACTTATTTTATAAAATTAAAAACTCATCAGCTTCTCTAGTAGTCCAAAAACGTATCAGAGTCAGCGATAAAAGAAAACTTTATTTACTTACTACATCAGCATTTGAAAATAAATTTGGCCTGATTTAATTTTGTTTACCTTCTGGTTTACAGCACTATACAAAATTATATTTGTTGGTTTTATTTATACGCTTATAGTAGGTGAAAAAAAATTTCAAAAAAAAAGTGAAAAATACTTGCAGATTAAATTTGTTTGTCTACCTTTGCGTCCCCTTAACGAAGGAACGGTTTTAAAGAGAGATTGAGAGAGAGAAGATAAGAGATTGAGAATAGGGTAGTAGAATAAAACAAAAATTTA
>CAZGMB010000093.1:0-17496 GCA_964526715.1 uncultured Aureispira sp.
TCTTATAATATAAAATTTTTAATCAAATTTCCTATAATTAAATCTTATCAACTCTAAAACTTAAACAATTCTATTTAATTTACTTTAATACGACAAAGATAAATTCAAATTACATTTAATCTTTTAATAAATTTTTACGATTTTATTTATAATTTTACTCCAAATTTTATCGATTAAATATATCTATATAATTGTTTATCAGCATTTTAATATTTAAACATTTTACATAATGGAATTGATTTATGCCTTACTTAATATGAAAAAAGATTTGGTAAAAAAAAGAGGAGATGCCCAAATCAGCAAAAAACTTGACGAATTTGAACAATTGTTATCAGAGAATGATGCATTAACAGATCATGAAATCAACTTAAGTCTCTATGGTAAGCGGAACTTATCCCCTACCTATTATTCTCTAAAGTATAGAATGGAGGAGCGTTTGATTAATGAATTATTTATGCTTTGTTCCTTGGAAGAAGACTTAAGTTCTACTAATAAAGCAGCTATTCAAATTGAAAAAAACACATTAATAGCTCATTTATTTATTAAAAACTTTTATCGGAATGAGGGTATGATTTTACTTGAAAAAGAATTTAAACTAGCCAAAAAATTCACTTTACCAGAATTAACAGTAAAACAACTTAAAACTATAGTAAATCATTATAGCTTCGGTGAACCGAATTCAAAAAAGTTAAAATATTATATGCATGAACTAGAAAATGAAATGAATATATATTATGCTGAAAACTATATTCGTAAGTGTAATGCCATTATGAGTAATATGTATGTTTCTTCTAAAGGAGGTTTTCAAAAATCTCAATTAGAAAATATGAAAGATATGGTTGAAAAAATGCAAGAGATTAAGAAGAGATATAAAACACACTATATAATTTCTTTTGTAGGTGATTTAACTTTTTTTTATTACCAAACAGTTGGAAACTATAAAATTGCTTTAAAATTAGCTTCTGAAACATTACAAGAAATTACGTCTTTACCTGTGTTAGATAAATTTGGTGTCTATCAAAGTAAAAGAAACATAGCAACAGCACAATTTCATTTACAAAATTACATAGAAGCAACCATCATTTTTACTGATGCAATCTCCCTTCTTACAAATGGATCTCGTCAATGGTTCAATACCACAAGTTTGTATTATCTCAACTTAATTTATGCTAGAGATTATGAAAAACTTTTGGAACTTTCTATTTCTGTGCTTTACCATAAAAATCTTTCAAAATTTCCGTACTTCGAAGAACAATGGAAACTCAGAGAAGCTTATCTGCACTTTTTAATCAAATCAGAAATAATAAAGCTGGATGAACATCAAAAAAAAGCTGTAAAACCTTTTTCACTCTCCAAATTTATCAATAGCGTACCTTTTCATGCCAAAGATAAATCAGGTCAAAATATTACTATCATTATCATTCAGGTTTTATTCTTGCTTTTGGACAATAAATATGGGAAGATCATTGATAAAATTGATTCTTTAACGCAGTATACTTACAGATACTTACACAAAGACGAAACTTTTAGATCAAACTGTTTTATCAAAATGCTCTTGTTAATGATTAAAGCCGACTTCCATCCGGCGAGAACCGTAGCTTTAACTTCTGATCTTATGAAAAAACTAAAAAACTCGCATCTCATTACTGACGAGAAAAGCACTCAAGTGGAAATCATTCCATATGATTACTTATGGGAGCTTATTATTGAAATTCTCAAGGATAAACAAAAAAAATAAAAGTTATCGTTTATTACATTTTAACGATTTTTATTGTAAACTTTTAGCATTTATTATATGTTTGTGCCGTAAAATATTCAATATGTTTCTTCGCTTATCTTTTTTGTTTTTATTAATTACCATTTCAAATTTCGTTTATGGTCAATCTTGGGAAATTATTTCTTCTTCGGAAACTCAAGTCTTAGGTATCAATGATATTGAACCACAAAATGCGACCATATACAGGATAAGCGATAATGATATTCGTAATATACTTTGGAGCGCAGAGAAAGAGTCCGTCAAAGATGTAAACTATTCATCTACAGTAATTTCTGTGGGACTGCCCAATGGAGAAGTGGATTCCTTCAAAATTGTACAATATGATATGATGGAACCTGAACTTGCATCTAAATATTCCGATATTCGTACTTTTTATGGTGTTTCACTGAATGACAAACTGAGAAGGATTAGAATTGACTATACCCTCCATGGATTCAGAGCTGTAATTTCTGCTCCCGGCGAAGACAAAACATTTATAGACCATTTCCAGCGAAATGACAAAAATACAAGAATTGTTTATTATAAAAAAGATTATAAAAAAGTTCCATCTTGGGGTTGTAATGTTACCGATCATTACGCTTTGGAAAGAGAAGCTTCGAGTGGTGCACGTATTGGAGACTGCCAATTGAGAAGTTATCGTTTAGCTCAAGCTACCACTGCTGAGTATAGCAATTATCACGGGGCTACCAGTTCTTCACAATCAGGTTTAGTCCTATCGGCTGTAGTCACCGTAATAAATCGGGTGAATGAAGTATACGAGCCTGAAGTTGCCGTGAGATTGATTTTAGTAAACAATACTGACCTGATATTTTATTACAACGCAAATACTGACCCATATACCAACAACAATGGGAGTACTATGCTAAACCAAAATATCACCACATGCAACAATGTCATTGGAAGTGCTAATTATGATATAGGACATGTATTCAGTACAGGTGGTGGAGGTGTAGCTTTTTTAGGCTCGGTGTGTGGCAACAGTAAAGCGGGAGGTGTCACCGGTCAGCCTGCCCCTGTGGGAGATCCATTTTCCATAGATTATGTAGCACATGAGATGGGGCATCAGTTTGGGGGAAATCATACACAATTTAATAATTGCAATCGAGTCAATGCCGCAGCAATGGAACCAGGAAGTGCGTCCACCATCATGGGCTATGCAGGTATTTGTAGCCCAAATGTCCAAAATAACAGTGATGCATATTTTCATGCCAGAAGTTTGCAAGAAATTAAAACCTTTTTATCTGGAACAGGAAATAATTGTGCTCAAATAGTAAATACTTTTAACAATACGACACCATCAGTAACCGCTCAGAGTAATTACAGTATTCCTATTTCTACTCCTTTTGTATTGACCTTAAGTGCTTCTGACCCAGAAAATCATCCTTTAACATACGCATGGGAACAAATGAACAGTTATTCTGCTAATCAAACCATGCCGCCGGCGTCTACCAATACATCAGGCCCAGCGTTTAGAAGTATTTTTGCGACTACATCTCCTTCGCGATATTTTCCACCACTTACAAATATAATTGACAATACCGCAAACACATGGCAAGTGCTACCATCTGTGGCACGAACTATGAATTTCAGAGGTATAGCCAGGGACTTTACTGGCGTGGCGGGATGCAACAACGAAATAAATATCACCGTCTCTACAGTCAATGCTTCTGCCGGTGCGTTTTCAGTAACTTCATTTAACTCAGCAACATCATGGATAGCTGGCGAATCCAGAACTATCACCTGGAATGTGGCCAGCACTAATGTATCTCCAGTAAATGCTGTAAATGTTGATATTTTGTTTTCTATAGATGGTGGTAATACATTTCCGATAACTTTGGCAACGGCAACTCCAAACGACGGTAGTCATACCATTACCGTACCCAATAATTTAACCTCTCAAGGTAGAATTATGGTAAGAGGAACCAATCATATATTTTTTGATTTAAATAATAACAATATTTCAATCACTGGTACACCTCAATCCTTTAATTTAACTGTAAGTCCCAGTTCATTTTCCATTTGTGCAGGACAAACGATTTCGTCAAATATTCAAATAACTGGCATAGGAGGGTTTAATCAACCTGTAAATTTATCAATACCTAATCTCCCATCTGGAACCACTGCTACTTTTTCCCAAAACCCAATTCTCCCAGGAAATACAGCCACCGTCTCTATTTCTGGATTTACAACAGGCGGAAATTTTGACATCATTGTCAACGGTGTTAGTGGCTCACTTAGCAATTCTGGTAATATTTCGGTAAGCGTTAATACCGCACCATCTGCACCTTCGTTATCTTTTCCGCAAAATAATGCTGTAGGTATAAGTACTTCTCCAACTTTATCATGGGCTAGTGTGCCTGGAGCTACATCATATGAAATGATAGCTGCGTACGATGATCTCTACCAAGAGACAATAGCTACTTATACTGGTTTATTGTTATCTTATCAGATCACCAATCCCATTTACAATGGGTCAGAGATTCATTGGAAAACAAGGGCTGGTAATGCCTGCGGCCTAAGTGGATGGACAGAAAGAGCATTTAAAGTGGATTCGTGTACCAGCTACTTTCCAGAAAACTTGCCTGTAAACCTTCCTTTTGGGATGTTTCCCGTGTCATCCACACTAAATATTCCTGACAAAGGAATCGTTCAAAGTGTAAAAATTTTAAATCTTCAAGGTACGTATAATGGAATCCAGGCTTTAGATTTCACTTTAAGCAATCCACAGTCCGCTCAGTCCATATTTTGGGCCAATCCGTGTAATAGAGAAAATGAGTATAACATAGGTTTTGATGATACAGCAACTTTAAGCTGGCCGTGTCCACCTAATAATGGTAATACTTACCTACCATCTAGTCCATTATCCATATTGAATAATCAACAACAAAAAGGATTGTGGACCTTAACCCTAAATAGAAATTATGAAGAATCTGGCTCATTAATAAATTGGGGTGTGAAAACGTGTGCGGCCCAATTCTGCAGACTGACTGTAGATCATACCCGACAAAGCGGACCTGGTTCACTTAAAGAAGCCATCTCCTGTGCAAGCGTCGGAGACACCATAAAATTTGCATCCTCACTCGCTAACGACACTATAGATCTGAAAGGGCAAAATTTAATCATCAATAAACATCTGATCATTGAGTCTCCGACAAACCAAAATATTTTTCTAAGTACAGATAGTCAATCTCCCACTATTGTTAATAATACGACAGGACTCGGTCTCATTCTGAAAGGAATTAATATTTTAGCTCCAAATGCCAGTAATGGAACCTTAATTATCAATAACGGTAACTTAACCTTAGAAAATGTAAAACTGTACAAAAACACAAATAGTACAGCCACTATAATCAATCAAGGTCTTGGAGTTTTAAATATATTGGGAGATTCGAAAATTGAGAATGATTAAAACTAAGGTAGCATTATCATATCTAGTGGCATAAAGATTTAAAATAAAAAGCTGCTGGCTGAAAATTCAGATCAGCAGCTTTTTTTATATCTAAACATGCTTTTTCTGTATTCAAAAGTTTGGTGTAAGTATTTGCTCTGTTGAAGTAAGCTTCAGCAAAATCTTTCTTATTTGATATCGCATCGGTGAAGTCTTCCAAAGCATCATTAAAATTTTTAATCTCCAAATTACAAATCCCTCTTTGCAAAAGTATCTCTGGATTATGGGTGTCTTTTTTCAGTATATCCGTGTAATCTTGTAAGGCATCCTGATATCTTTGAAGCTCAAATGAAAGCATTGCTTTATTTTTCAGAGCACCAATATGATCAGGATTTAGTTGTAAACAAATACTAAAATCTGTAATGGCAGCATTTTTATCTTCAATCATAAGTTTTGCGTATCCTCTATAAAAATAAAGATCAGCATCGTTGGGCTGTCTCTTGATACTGTAAGTAAGATCACCTATAGCTTCCTTCCACATTTCTAACTTTAGGTATATTTTAGACCTTTCGACCGCAATATTTAATTGATTTGGATTTAGATCTGCAGCAGTGTTGTAATCAGACAAGGCTCCTGGAAAATCATTTGTTTTTTGTTTACAAAGTGCTCTATTGTAAAAAACGGAGTATGAGTGTTCACCTCGGTTTATAGCGTCAGAAAAATCAGATAATGCGACATTAAAATTATTGAGTTTTAAATGTGCATTACCTCGATGCAGATATGCTTTTGAAGTCGTATGATCCAAAGAAATTACCTTACTAAAGCAGTGTATACTTTCCATAAATTGATGAGACATTAGATGCGCAAATCCTTTTTGCATAAAGGCATTTATGTGCATGGAATCCAACTCTACTAATTGTGTAAAGTCATTAATGGCCAAATCATTTTGCTTTAAGTTTAAATAACTACACCCTCTAAAGTATAATGCATTGACATCAGTCCTATTTTTGGTAAGGCATCTTGAATATTCTACTATAGCTAGATCATATTTTTTACTATTGAAATATTCAGCTGCATTGGTATAGTTATCCTTATGATTGCTTTGACCATCAGCATTTTTAAATATCAACAATATTAAAAATATGATTATTTGACTTTTCATTGGCTGGAATGACTACAATAGAAAACTTTAAAATTTGAACTATAGGAAACTTCTATTGTTTGGCAAAGTTGGCAAAAAAGATTGTTTTTGATTACTTTTGAGCCGAATATTATCTTAATAAAACAAAAATTCATGGCTAACCCTTATCAGAATGGGCATAACGAACAAGACCCTAATGCATCCGAACGCAAAAAGGATCACATTGATCTGGCCTTTAAATCTAAAGTGTTACCATCATCTGTAGATAACAGATTTTACTACGAGCCCATGATCTCAGGTCACCCTGAACATAACGATGCTTTACAATGCAGATTTGACGAAAAGATATTAAATGCCCCTCTTTGGGTATCATCGATGACCGGTGGTACAGAAAAAGCCAAAACAATTAATGAAAATCTTGCTAAAGCCTGCGGATCATTTAAACTTGGTATGGGACTTGGTTCTTGCCGACAATTACTTTTTAGTGATGAATACCTAAAGGATTTTCAGATTCGAAAATGGATGGGTAACCAACCTCTTTATGCTAACTTAGGTATAGCACAGATAGAGACATTGGTCAATGAAAAAAAACTTCATTTGATCAGTGATCTAATCCAAAAATTAGAAACCGACGGTCTCATCATACATGTCAATCCGATGCAAGAATGGTTGCAACCTGAAGGAGACAGATATTATCATTCACCTATAGAAACCATAGAAAAACTATTACAATCTATTGATATTAAATTGATTGTAAAAGAAGTTGGACAAGGCTTCGGTCCTGAAAGCATGAAAGCCTTACTCAAAATGCCACTGATAGCCATTGACTTTGGGGCATCTGGCGGGACTAATTTTGCCTTGTTGGAAATACTAAGATCATCGTCTGACATGTTTGTCGAAAATAATAAACCTTTGGTGCTTGTAGGTCACACAGCTAGTGAAATGGTAGACTTATCAAATCAATTAGCTAAGGAGCTAACGGAATCGCGCCTCTGCAATCAGCTTATCATTTCTGGTGGTATCCAGGACTTTCTTGATGGATTTTATTTAACAGAAAAATCAGAGATACCCGCCATCTATGGACAAGCTTCAGGCTTTTTAAAATATGCTATGGAAAGCTATGAAATCCTTCAAGAATATGTCACTGCTCAAATCAATGGGTTAAGTGTTGCTAAATCATTTTTAAAAATAAAGAAATAGTACATGAGCGATAAAAGTGTTGCAGGTTTTTCTAAAATGGGAAAAAACCAAAAAATAGATTGGGTGAATACCGCTTATGGAAATGGAAATACATCGATTTCAACAACTCTAAAAACTTTTTGGGTTGATGACCCAATGCTGCAAAAAACCATTGATGGATTTAGTGAAAATACCGTGTCTAACTTCATCATGCCTTATGGCTTAGCACCAAATTTCCTGATTGATGGACAAACTTATTGTGTTCCTATGGTCATCGAAGAGAGCTCAGTAGTAGCAGCAGCAGCAGCAGCAGCAAAATACTGGCAAGAAAGAGGCGGCTTCAAAACCACTATTTTAGGAATGGTCAAAGTAGGACAAGTTCATTTTATTTGGGACGGCAACAGCGATCTTTTAAAATCTCTATTCCCCGTACTTGAAGCCGAACTTAGAAAAGGTGCTGCAGATATTACAGAAAACATGATCAAGCGTGGTGGCGGTATCACTGAGATAGAATTATTAGATTTTACTGATAAGGAACCTGGCCTCTATCAGCTCAGAGCTCATTTTGAAACTTGTGATTCTATGGGCGCAAATTTTATTAATACCGTATTGGAAAATTTTGCTACTACACTCGAAAATTTCTTTTTCAATCATCAAGAAATACCCGACCACTACAGAGATGTAAATATCATCATGTCCATACTTTCCAATTATACACCGCTATGCGTAGTAAGGTCAGAAGTATCCTGCAAAATATCAGAATTGGGCACCTTCGCCAATGGTATGATGGCTGACCAATTGGCAGAAAAATTTAGAATGGCCGTAAGAATTGCACACATTGACCCTTATCGGGCTACGACACACAATAAAGGAATTTATAATGGAATCGATGCAGTGGTACTTGCTACAGGCAATGATTTCCGAGCTATCGAGGCAGCAGGTCATACTTATGCTGCCAGAGACGGACAATATAAGAGTCTTAGCCACTGTGAAATCTCAGATGGTATCTTCAGATTTTGGCTAGATGTACCCTTGGCATTAGGTACTATTGGTGGTCTAACTTCATTACATCCCTTAGCAAAAAACACCCTCGATATCCTTGGCAATCCGTCAGCAGAGCAGCTCATGAGAATAGTAGCTTCGGTTGGATTAGCTCAAAATTTTGCAGCTGTAAAATCATTAGTCACCACCGGGATACAATCAGGACACATGAAAATGCATATCATGAATATCCTCAATAGCTTACACGCCAACGAAGCGGAAATCAATGCTACTTTACAGTTTTTTGAAGATAAAACCATTACTTTTGCTGGTGTCAGGGACTTTATACACAACCAAAGAAATATATCATAAATTACAAAGCAACATATCTAAATCAGATTACGTTATAATTATGTTAACTAAAATCTATGAAGTATTTATTTTCCTTTGCATTATCGGTAGTTTTATTGCAGGTGTATGGTCAAACTAACGATCTCACTTCATTTTATCCATACAAAAATGAAATTGGAATCAATGTGACCAATGTTTTGGGTAATCTGCTCAGCTTAAATCCTAACAACGCCAAATCTCCCTATGGCATTACATATAGAAGACATTTGGGAAAAACTAGTTTTAGGTCGGGATACAATGTAAATATCACAAACTCTTCAGAAGAAGATTTTTCTAACGGTAATTTTATTACTAGAAAGCTCAATATTTTAACCATTGACACCAGATTTGGCTTAGAAAAGCACTTGTTGCTGAGCAAAAAATTTTTATTTTCATATGGTTTTGATGTATTATTTGGTTACGTAAAAGAAAACTCTGAAATCAATGAATTCAACTTCGGCAGTTCCACCTTTATAAGCGATCAAAATACTTTAGGAGTGGGATTAGGTCCCGTACTTAGATTTGAGTATAAAATTTCTGATCGATTATTTATAAGTACAGAAAGTTCATTTTATGGATATTACAGCAAAACTACAGAAACATTAAATATTAACGGTAATGTATCCAATGAACCTGAAAAAAGCAGCTCTAATCTCAAGCTTGAATTGCCACAGTCTTTATTTTTTAATATTTCATTCTGATAGGTCCCATGATGAGAGTTATATTAATTATATTATCAATACATTGTGTTTTGGGGCTTTATGGACAAAAAGACTCTACTGTGTACGCTGAAGAAGATTTGTACGAAGACGACCCATATTTTTGGTCTTACACCAAGGAGATTGGTATCAATTTCACACCATTAGTTTCTAAGTTTATCCCATTTAATCTTGGAGAAAACAGTGCAGGGCTTATTGGATTGCGTTACAGAAAATTTTATAGTAAAAGAGCTTTCATTGTAAACTTTGGAGCTGACATTTCATCTGAGTCATTTGATAATAGTATACCCAGTTTTTATCTTGGCCTAGGGGCAGAAAATAGAAAACCCATCTCAAAGGATAAAAAAATCACTTATAGCAGTGGTGTAGAGATTTTTTTGAGTATTGTCAATAATGAAGATGGAAATATAGGAATAGCCAAAAATTATGGCCTTCAATATCATTTTTCTAAAAGAATTTTTGCGTCCACAGATGCCGCCTTACGATTAGCAAGTGATTTTGGTAATGAAGGGATTTTGATAAAATTCGAACTTCCAGTGGCATTATTTGTTAATGTCAGGCTTTATTAGTGTTAAAATTTTCAAAAAATTACCGTAGTATTAATTTATTATCCTAATTTTGATCACACATTTAAATTTTTATATAATGAATAAGCTTTCAATCCTAATTTTATTTCTCTTTTTGGGCTTAGTATCTTGCAGTGACACTAAAGTCATTACAGCAGAAGAACAGTCACCCGTATTGCCAGAGATGCCTTATGCCTACAATCAACTAAAGCTGCCGGCAGGCACATCTATAAACAGCAACTCTTTTCCCGAGTTTGAAATCATAGACGGAATACCTGTCATCAAAGAAAATGCAAAAATGGAAGTAACACCCTGGGGAGCCACATTGGGAAGGGTACTTTTTTATGATAAAAAGCTTTCTTTAAACAATACCGTATCTTGCGGTAGCTGTCACCACCAAGAAAAGGCTTTTGCTGACGGACTGAAAAGCAGTACTGGATTTGAAGGCAGAGTCACAGAAAGAAATAGTATGGGTATCACTAATCCTATACTCCAAAACAATCTCTTTTGGGATTCTAGATCTAAAACATTGCACGAACTATCACTTCAACCTGTGCAAAATCACGTAGAGATGGGTATGGAAAACCTGGATCGCTTGGTAGAAAAATTAGAGAATACTGACTATTATCGTCCATTATTTAAAAAAGCCTTCGGAAGCGAAGAAATTACTCCCAAGAATATCTCCAGTGCTATGTCTCAGTTTGTGGCATCAATCACTTCCAATAGAGCAAAATTTGATCAAGGAATGGGTAATAACTTTTCTAACTTTACAGAATTAGAAAGATTAGGAAGAGACATTTTCCATAGTGATAGAGCGCAATGTTCTTCATGCCATGGTGGTAACAACTTTAGCGCTTTAGATGGCCCTAACGATCCTTATGGTGGTGGTGGTTCTTTTGGTTTTGGCAATGACCTTAGAGGAGCAACCAACATTGGATTAGACTTGGTTTATAAAGATAATGGACTGGGTAACGGTAAATTTAGAATACCAGGATTAAGAAATGTAGCTCTTACAGGGCCGTATATGCATGATGGTAGATTCAAAACGCTTGAAGATGTGATCGAGCACTACAGTAGTGGAGTTAAGCCACACAAACATTTGGACGTTAAGTTTACTGACGGAAAAGGTAATGTAAAGCATCCTAATTTCACAAGTATTGAAAAGAAAGCTTTGATCGCATTCCTGAATACACTCACCGATACGGAAATGTTGACGGATCCGAAATGGAGCAATCCATTCAAAAAATAATTTGATATAATTGTTTTTATAAAAGCCATTCTTTCTATTTGAGAGAATGGCTTTTTAGTTACGTCTATTTTTTCTTAAAAACTCTCACATAATCTACCTCCATCACATTCGGAAAAATGGTGTCGTCTATTTCGCCGCCCCAATTGCCCCCAATCGCAAGATTTAAAATCAAAAAATAAGGTTTGTCAAACGGCCATCCTTCATTAGTGATGTCCCTGCCATCTTGGCCTTTGTGGGTTTCAAAATACAACTTGCCATTTAGCATAAATTTTATTTTGCTATCGTCCCACTCTATGCCATAGGTATTGAATTGATCCAAGGCCAAAGGTATGCTATCAAAATGTGTAATTTGGGTTCTTTTCATATGATTATAAAGCAATGTATGTAAAGAAACATGAACTACTTTCGGATCTTTCCCTACATGCTCCATAATATCGATCTCCCCACAAAGCGGCCATGACTCCTTTCCATTCTTTAAAGATTCCGGAAGCATCCAAATGGCAGGCCAATTTCCTTTGCCGTGTGGTAGTTTTGCAGAGACTTCTACTTTTCCATATTGCATGGACAATTTATTAAATGTAGTTAGTTTTGCTGAAGTATAGCTAGACTTTACATAAGCTTCTTTCAAAGCTGTAATATACAATTTACTGTTTTTGACTTCAGCATTAGGAATACTTTCCTTTTTGTAATATTGTTTTTCATTGTTTCCCCATCCATGTCCACCTTCGTCATATGACCATTTAGAGCTATCAGGCAATCCCTTATAATCAAACTCATCATACCAAACCAGCTCCCATTCCAGATTTTCCCGAACTTTTTTGACTTTTTCATAAAGTAGTTCAGGTTCATTTGTAGTTATTTGATCGAATCGCTGCTCAATAAAAAAATCCATGTCTTCAGGTGCATTTACAGTCCATACATTTAAGATCAATCCCAAATCTTTGGCACTTTTTACCCACTCCATATGCTTATAAAAAACCTTATAATGGTAATCCATTCCCGTAATACCAGCTTTTTTTAATTCTTCTGGACTCCAGTCTCCATTTAGATATTGTGTGTGGAGGTTTGAGTCCAATCTTAACAACTCTTTCAAAATTTCAATATCAAAAGAAATAAAGGTAATCTGACTTTCAATACCTAAAGCAGAAATGAGTTTATAAGTTTCAAATGCCACCTTTCTGCCTCGATCAGTATTTATTTTAGATGGTTTGATCTCGAGAATTAACTTGGTAAAGTGATTATCCTTACACCCTTCTTTTAGGAAATCTTCCAATTTTGGCAACGTTTCACCATTATCCAATTTTTTTGGGGATAGTTCCGCATAGGAAGACTTTTCGATATGTTTGCCCCCAAAATCAGGATCATGGTTTAGAACCAAAATATTGTCCGCAGTCATCCAAACATCAAATTCTGTTCCCGCACATTTGATATCCAAGGCATGCCTCAGAGATGCTATTGAATTTTCGGGGAGTTGATTTTTCTTCCATGCGCCTCTATGCGCTACCACAGGATCATATACCAAAGGTTGGGAAAAGATTTCATTGCTAACCATTAATAGAATTAAGCTATACCAAAAAAAATTGTACATACTTCATTTTTATGGTCACAATGATACAACACAATTTTCAAAAAATAATTTTATGTGTCTTTTACTTTTTAAAATAATCCATGAGTTCGACTTACAAAACACATTGCGATATCCATTAGAGTTTAAATTTATATGCTATTGGGAAAACAGATAGCAAATATTAATCCTACCTATTATCACCAATTAATAGCCAAATGAGACATGTTATGGGATCAAATTTGAAAAAATTATATAAAGCATTAAAATAATTAAAGTCATGATAACTACGGCATTAAATACATGAAGTGCTTTCGACTCCTTTGGTAAGATTCTAGCATCATCAGGTACAAAATAATGTGATTTAAAAGCTTTGATTTTAACTTTACTTTTAGGCCTTTTTTCAGTCTGCAATGCTCGGTTAGCTTGTATCCTGCGTATCATATCCAAAATATGTCCTGCATTACTCATATTATTATATTTGTTTCATTCAAAATTATAAATGATTATATCAAAGTAAAAACTTTTTCGACAAAAGTACGTAAAGCACACCTTAACAGTATTTTAACAGCAAAAAATGAAACTTTTTTTATCCTATTACCATTTTATTCCTATATTTGTATTCATTTTCTAAAACAAGTTATCAAAATATGAAACATTTTTTATTTTCCTTATTAGTTTTATGTGCTATTAACTTAAATGCACAAACAAAATCAGTTCCTGTAACAGGTCAGCCAGTAGCTACTCCAGCTCAAGTGGAGCCAGTAATGAAGAAAGATGCAGCAGTACAAAAAGCTGTTTCTGAAGCAGTTGCTGATGTAGCTGTAGAAAGATCTAATGCAAAAATGAGCTTCGAGTCCCTTTCTGTAGATTATGGTACTATTGAATATGGTTCTGAACCATTAAGAATAGTCAAATTTACTAACACCGGTACTGAGCCATTAGTAATCAAAAATGCAAGAGGATCTTGCGGTTGTACTGTACCTACATGGGACAAAAACCCAATAGCTCCAGGTCA
Organism: uncultured Aureispira sp.; assembly: GCA_964526715.1. Taxonomy (GTDB): domain Bacteria; phylum Bacteroidota; class Bacteroidia; order Chitinophagales; family Saprospiraceae; genus OLB9. Next base: position 13,973 of record CAZGMB010000093.1, read on the forward strand.
GTCATCAACTATGGAAGTTAGATATGACACTAACAGACCAGGTCCAATCAACAAATCTATCACGATCACCACTAATGAGGGTCCTGATAACCACGTTCTTCAAGTAATAGGTACTGTACTTCCTAAAAAAGAAGACAAAGCAGTTCCTGCTGCTGAACCAAACATCATCAAAGGAAACTAATACTTCCTTTTAACAAATATAAAACCTCTTCAAGTGAAATATCTTGAAGAGGTTTTTTTATGCAATTATATTAACCTTTACTTCATGGTATGTATTATTTCTCCTTCCAAAACTATGGATACAGAAAATGAGTCGAGAATTAAAAAAACCACAATTCCTGAATATCTAGATAAAGCAGCACACTTGACAAGTATTCTTGAAAAATATGAAAGAAGCGACCTTTCCACCCTGATGAAACTGAGCGATAAGTTAGCATCACAAACATTTGACCAATATAAAGAACTTATCAAAAATAACTGCAAAGGAAATGCTCCTGCCATATACAGTTACACCGGCGAAGTTTATACAGGACTAAAGGCAGTAGATTTTAACCCCGAAAACTTAATTTATGCTAAAGATCATCTAAGGATTTTATCAGGTCTTTATGGCATACTTAGACCTACTGATGGGATCTTACCATATAGACTAGAGATGGCTACAAAGATTCAGCCCAATGAAAATCAAAAATCTTTATATCAGTATTGGTCTAAAGATATCACCAGTACGCTCAACCAACTTATCAAAAAAAATAAATGTAATTATTTAGCAAACTTAGCTTCAGATGAATACATGAAAGTAGTTAACATCAAAGAACTGGCAAAACCTGTGATTCATTTCGAATTTTATGAAATAAAAAATGGCGAGAAAAAATTCATTTCATTTAATGCTAAAAGAGCTAGAGGAATAATGGCTGCTTTTATTATCAAAAACCAAATCCAAAACCCACATGATTTGAAACTGTTTTGCGAAGAAGGCTATTATTTCGATCCCGCGGAATCCACAGAACTAAATCTGACCTACATACTACCCGAAAATAAAAATAGGTTTTAATTAAAAATGAAATCCTGCCATCAAGGTAAAACCATCAAATGTTGATTTAGGCTGTTTGTTGTATGCGTTGAGAATTCCATATTGATACTCAAGATCTACATCAAACATTCCCAAAGTAATGCCTAGCCCAGTTACTGCTCCCAAATATGAGTCATTTAATACTTCATAACCATCCAGCCCTAAACCACCTGACGGAGCATCTAGGGTAAAATTTATAGAGCCTAAAATTTTACTTCTTAATGCAAAGTTTTCAGACAGTCTCAAAATATTAAAACCTAAACCACATCTTCCATTCAGCATTTTCCAATCACGCTTTCTAGTAAACTCTGGATTAGCCGAAGATCTTAAACTCGTGTTCACATATTGTGCCCCCAAAATGAAATACATGTTGCCCTCTAGAATCCTGGCATCAGCTCCTACCATCCAACCATAATGAGCCTCTTTATCTTTGGTTATCACTGGATCTTTTGAATACATAGTTGTCAACCCGGTTTGCAAAACCAAGCCCGGAGCCTGACCTGAAGAATCTATAGCAATAATAAAAGCTATCAGAAGTATGATGTATTTACCCATTATTTATAAAAATTTATATGTATTCATTACGTAAGCAACAAAAACCATGCTAAACGTTGATATATGACTACTTATAATTACTTTTGTCACAGAAATAAACAAAATAAAAATGTATCCTGATCTTTCTTATTTCTTTAATGACCTTTTAGGCACTGATGTTGATAACTGGACGTCTATTTTCAAGACCTTTGGTTTCATGCTGGTTATGGCTCTGGTAGCTTGTGGGTTTCTCTTGAGATCAGAGCTTCAACGATATGAGAAAAACGGTCTTATTCAACCAACTAAAGTAACGGGCACACAAACTGATAAACTGAGCCAAAGCGATATCATAATAAATACGCTTTTCGCCTTGTTTTTTGGAGCAAAATTACCCTTACTTATCACTAACTTCGATAAATTTAAGGGTGATCCCGCATCATTTATCTTTTCATCACAAGGTATTTGGTGGATAGGTGCTTTGGCTGGAATTGCTACAGCGGCATATTACATTTGGACAAATTCAAAAATAGAAGACAAACCTAAAACAGTTGAATACTTGCTATATCCTTCCGCTAAGACAAATGACATTATTATTATAGCAGGTCTATCGGGCGTCTTAGGAAGTAAACTGTTTTCTATCACAGAAGATTTATCAGGATTTTTTAAAGACCCGCTAGGTTCTTTGTTTTCAGGTAGTGGTCTAAACATATATGGAGGATTGATTGTAGCCTTTATTGCGGTATACTATTATGTCAAAAAAATAGGTATCAAACCTGTTTACATGATGGATATAGCGGGTATGGGCATCTTACTTGGATATGCAGTGGGCCGTATCGGATGTCAACTATCAGGTGATGGAGATTGGGGTATAGTTGCAGCTGCTCAACCTGATTGGTGGTTTCTGCCTGATTGGCTTTGGTCATATCACTATCCCAACAATGTCAATAATGACGGTGTTCTCTTAAGTCAGTGCAATCCTGAAGCTTTTAATACCGCACGTGTGGCTGGCCTGTCCGTTGAAGACAGTTGCTTGAAATCTTGTGGAATGAGATATTGTCATGAATTAAATCCTGGAGTTTATCCTACGCCAATCTATGAGACCACGTTTGGACTTTTGGCTTGTACTTTACTGTGGATCAATAAACACAGATTTAAGATTCCTGGACTTATTTTTTTTACATACATGATCCTAAATGGTGTTGAAAGGTTTTTTATAGAAATCATCAGAGTGAACGAAAAATATGAAATGTTTGGACTTAACTGGAGTCAAGCCCAATACATTTCTATACTTTTTATTATCATTGGATTATTAGGGTGGGTAGTTTTATTGAGAAATAAAGACAAAAATCCTATTGCAGGTTAGATTTAATAGCGTCTGCAATGGCAGCCATATCTTCTTTTGAAAACTGTAGTTTTGGTTTACTGAAATTCATGTCACTGACGGCTTGCATAGGTATCAAATGGATATGTGCATGGGCTACTTCAAGGCCAATTACTGAAACACCCACTTTAATACAAGGAATGGCCTTACCTAAAGCGAGCGCTACTTTCTTCGAAACAATAATCATTTGGGACAACTCATCATCATTTATATCAAATATGTAATCCGTCTCCTTTTTAGGGATTACGAGTGTATGACCTTTCGCCAAAGGAAACACATCCAAAAAAGCAAGAAAATGCTCATCTTCATATACCTTATATGATGGAATTTCGCCAGATATGATCTTTGAAAAAATAGTGGACATTTACAGCGATATTTTTATAATTTTAAAATTGATAAGACCCGCTGGAGTCTGAATTTGAGCGGTTTCTCCCACCGCTTTTCCTAGCAATCCTTGTCCTATAGGAGATGATACAGAAATTTTCTTTTCTTTTAAGTTTGCTTCTGCTTCTGCAACTAATTTATAAGTGACTTCAGCCT
>CAZGMB010000094.1:0-16602 GCA_964526715.1 uncultured Aureispira sp.
TGTAAATATCTAATCATGATTGCGCTGCCTGAGCAATTTGCGGCGGAATTCTAAAGTTTCGGAATGAATGTTGTTTAATTCATCTTCAATGTATTCGCCTGCTTTATTTTTATAATAAACCCTCTTGATTTCTTTCATTAATGTTTTATTCTTTTTTTCTTTCGCTTCGTTAAAATACTCTATTAGATAGTTTTTGTTATTTTCTATTCGCGCAGCACGCATCTCATTTAATTTTTTTTCTTCCTCAAATCTAATGTGCTTCTGACTACTAAAATGTTGAAATCGATGTTTATAAACAATAACAGAGCCACATGGACAGTTTACCTTCTCGGTTGGAGGATTGTCGCTAACTCTTTTCCGATGATAATCAGAATTCAAATGCCGTGCTCTATTTTGGCGGGTATAACTTTTGCCGCACTCGCATGGTACTTTGTTGCTACTCATCTTTTAATTAATATTTTTATTTGTTTATAATGTTTTTCATTTTTGGCTGAACATTATAGGCAAAGAATGAAAACATTATAAACAAATAAAAATCTACATTTACATATACAGTGGCGAAAAAAATAGGCTGAAATGGAGGCGTTTATTAATTTGCTTAAAGACGTAGATTTTAAAGCAGTTGAAAATGAAGTAAAGGAACAAAAAATTAAAAACTCTGCTATCATTAACAAATTGCTTTTGGAAAAATATCCTTCTATTAAAAGCGGCAATACTAAAAGCAGATTGCTTAAAATTACGCAAAATATTATAGAGAGAGCAACCATAACGGATATTGAGAAATGGAAGCAATTCTTTAGATTGTTTGACGTAATTATTAAGGCCTTATATGATAATGAAAACTATACGGAAACTATATTCTCTATTTTCAGGAAACCAGTTCGGGTTAAATATGGCGATAGGAGCGAAATATTTTCACAGAGTGTTTTTCTTACTGGAGCAAGTCAACAGCGCAGGATACAAAGAAAAGAAGAATATAAAGCCGAAGTAAAGGTTAGAAATGCCGAGAGGAATAACTTAGATCCATTATATTTTGAGGACATAATTCAAGTCATCCAAAAAAATAAGTATTCAAATGATCCATATAAGAAAGCAATTGCTGTGCTTTTGGCTACGGGCTCCCGCTCCATAGAAGTATTTAAAGTATCAAAATATACTGAGAGCAAGGATCCAACGCGAATAGTTATCAAAGGGCTCGCAAAGGATAAAGGCGACAAGAGAAACTTAAAACAGGTCGTTCTTGAGAAGCCCCTTATCAACATGACAGGGGATGAAGTTGTTAAAGCCGTTGAAGAAATAAGAGAAGATTTGAATTTAAAAGGAACGAACGCGGCTATAGCAGCCAGGACGAATGCGCCTCTTAATAAAGCATTTAGAGATCTTGTTCAAATACTGGCTCCAAATAATCCCATGACAGCGCATACTTGTAGATATATCTACGGGAATCTTGCTTATATTATGTATGCCGAGCCGAAAGGGATGCTTATGGAATCTTATATACAGGAGATACTTGGGCACGCATCACCGGAAAGCACAAAGAGTTATCTGGGGATAAATATGCGGATGAAAGATAGAGTTGTTAAAGCGGCGCCAGAGCATATTAAGGCTTTATTTGAGAATGAAATTGCTAGTTTACGGAAGCAGGTTGAAAAGTGCTGCCCGAAGAAGATAACAGTAAATTTAGACGACTTGAAAAATAGTCGCCGAAGAGAGATGACGAGCGAGACCAAGATTAACAATGTAATAGAGGCTCTAAAGCGATTAAAAGAAAATAAAGTTAAAATGAACCAACGCGAACTAAGAGCCATTTTAGAATTCAGCGGCGAGATCATGAGCAAGGGCTACAAATTAGCAAAAGAGCAAAAAATAATATAAGCATTTGTATAAATTAGAAACTGTTATAAAAATATATATTTTTTTGTTATATAGATATGGCACGCAATCGCTATTTTAAACCTGGAAATGTTGTAAGAGATCTAAAATGTCCAATATGTGAGAGTGTCTTTGTGGGGGATTCACGAAACGTAGAAAAAAGATTCAAAATCCATATGACCTACAAGCATGATGATAGGAGACAGTCAATTGAAGATTATGGCATGCCAACGGCATTGTTTGAAGAGGATAGCTCTACAAAAAAATATATTGATGTAATTAGCGCAAATTTTCCAGTTCGTAATCCAAATTGTTTTAATCGCATTTAAGCAGCGGCGAATTGTAATTGATTGATATTTTTTAAATGTTTTTGAGTTTTGAGATGATTTTTAAACCCATCTCTTCTAATTTCGCAATTACATGTATTACATAAAATTTTTTCTTTTAATTTATCTTTGTTTTCTTCGCGATATTTTTTTTTATAATCTTTATTTTTATCTTGGTTTTCTTCGCGATATTTCTTTGATTTATCTTTGTTTTCTTGGCGATATTTTTTTTGATAGTCTTTAATTTTATCTTGGTTTTCTTCGCGATATTTCTTTGATTTATCTTTGTTTTCTTCATAATATTTTTTACTATGTTCTTTAATTTTCTCTTTGTTTTCTTCGTAATATTTCTTAATTTTATCTTTGTTTTCTTCGCGATATTTTTTTTGATATTGTTTTTTTAATAAACCCCCACTAGGTTCGACTTCATTAATTGATTTTAATTTCTTAATCCATAATGTTTCATAAACTGATAAATGATTTCTATCAATAACTTCATACTCTTTAATTAGCATCATCTTACAATTTTCAATGCCATATTTTTCAAATAACTCATAAGAAGAGCACCATCTTGCTCCTTCGCTTTTCCATCTCCTATAATCATTTTTATGACAATGAAATCTATGTTTCAGTTTATTAAACGTTGAACCGATATATACCTCATTACTTTGAGCAGTAATAATTTTATACACTCGGCCGATTTTCATTTTATATGACTAAAGACGTATTTGTTTAAAATGTTTTTTAATTTATTTTTAATATTACTTTTGACAAAAAACCCCTATTAAATAAAATACGTCTTAAGTCATATACAAAAAAAGAGCCGCCAAACTCATATGATTAAATTGCGTGATGAAATGAAGACGTCAAAAGTATTTGAATTATCTCCGCAAGACCTCTTTAATAGTATTAAGTATGAATCTTTAGATGGAAATTCAGTGCCAACATACTTTGAAGTAATATTGGGAAAATGTCGGGCCTACGTTGATATAGATCGAAAAGCCCCGCTAGAAGAAGATTACAAATTGGCCCGATTAGAAATTATCAATGATGTTCGAGAAAAGCTAAAAAATTATAAGTATTGCTTGCTAGATGGATGTCGCAAATTTGCGAAGCATTACAAACACTCATTTCATATTATATTTCAGGATATATATTTTAATTCTGGGACTGAAATGAAAGAATTCATTGAGAGTTTAGAGTTGCCAGATGTAGATTATAGCGTCTACAAAGATGCAGGTAAGACCCAGATCTTTAGAACAGCCTATTCTGGAAAAGACGAAAAAGAAAATGATATAAAATTATTATATATTCTGGATGAAAATAATAAGAAAACACATTTAAATAACATTTCGTTTGAGGAATTTGAGAAGACACTTATAACTGTGCTTCCCCCGCCCCAAGACAAAAATGAGGAGCCGCATGAATTCACATTCATGCCAGATGCCGGAGAAGAGCAAGAAGACGATGACTATCTAGATTTTGACGCTTTGAAAGCCGAACAGGCGAAGGCCCAAGAAGAGGCCCAAGCACAGGCCAAAAATGAGGAGGCCGCAAAGCGCCTCAAAGAGAGCCTGAAAAAGTATATGCCCAAAACAAAAATAAACGGCAAAACAATGCCATTAAAGGACAACAGCAGAATTATCGAACTTGGCAAGCCGCAAGATGAATGCCCATTTTGCAAACGCATTCATAAAAACAATCGCAATTATATAGTTCATTTTCTGGACACAGATTCATATTATTTAAAATGCCACGATAAAGATTCCAAAAACGAAAAGATATTACTTTTGGAAAAGAAGCCAGCCAAAACAAAAACCCAAAATATAATAGTGCCAAATAAATTTGACTTCAAAAATCCCTATGACTTTCAAGCATTTTATAACTACTTCAATAGCCAGGTATTTTCGTGCGAAGATAAATTAAGAGAAGAGCTATCAGAGAAGGCGCACCTAGTTATTTCCAAAATTCTAAGAGGCGAAGGCTTCTACGTGAAAAAAGGAGCCAATGATGTGGATATGAGCAAAAGACTAGGATTATCAGATATAAAAATGAAGTATATTGAGACACATAAGAGCGGAAGAATAAAAATAAAAACCTTAAAATTAAGCGACTTCTTGAGTGAGCAGCAAGCATTTAGCGAATTAACTTGTTCCTTAGATAATCCAAGCGATAGTAAATTATTTAATATCTGGCCCGGGTTCAAGGCCCAACGCGTTGATTTGCTTACTTTGAGCGAGGAAACGGCCAAAGGTTTGGAAATGATGAAGCAATTTATATTTGATTCTTGGGCATCCGGAGATGAGCATATTTACAAGTATATCATTTCTTGGTTTGCCGGTCTAGTTCAAAATTTAAAGGGTATCAATCGTGTCGCCTTAGCGATGGTCAGCGCGGAAGGATGCGGGAAGAACACATTAACGGATTTTCTAAAATTTATAATTAAATCTAGAAGCATAGCGGAAGTTGTTGGAATTCAATCCATTACGCAGAAACACAATATGATTATACAAAATAAAAGACTCGTAGTTGTTAACGAGATGTCTTCAACACGCGAAGAATTTAGGAGCAACTTTGACAAGATAAAAAATTATATTACAGATCAAGTGATTAAAATAGAACCAAAGGGAATTGATTCATACGATATTCATAATATTGGAAACTACATTTTATTTACAAATCATGCCGATAGTATAATTATTTCCAATACAGACAGACGATATGCCGCGATAGAAATGAGCGACATTCACGTAAATGACGTTGATTATTTTACAGAACTGCGAAGCAAATGCTTTAACCAGCAGGTAGCAAATGCTTTTTTTACCTATTTATTAGATTTCAAAATGGTTAAACTGGCTGATATACCAGAAACAAATATTAGGAAAAGTTTACAAACTTTGAGCCAATCAACGCCGATGAAATTTTTAGATGCCGTTGTGGAAGAACAAATTTATAAGCCAAATACTTTAATTCCTGCTGCTGAATTGTACGCAAGATTCACAAGATGGTGTGAAGCAAATGGCGAAAAATCAGTTTCAAATACTAAATTTGGTCTCGTCGTTTCCAAAGAATGGGATAGAAAAAGAAGCAATGGTATTAAATACATTGTTCCTAATTATAACTATATAGACCCCGAGACTGATGATGATGAGAAAAAAGAGTGAAAATATATTAAGAAGTTTTTGGAAGGCACCCTTCCAAAGCAGCGATTACTCTTTTATTGAGTATTTTCTTTTTTTACCCTATATTTGGCATATTGATGATGATGAATAGAGGAGGGTTGGAAGGGGAAGGGTCTTTTTTAAAATCACATACAATATATTTTATATAAAAAAATTATATATATTCTCATATTAATTATTATACTATTACAACCCTTCCACTATTCCAATAATATATAAATAATATATATATATAGAGTAAAACACGAATATACTCAATATTTCTTGTGAGAAATATTGGGTGGGTTGGTTGGAGGGGTTAATGAACCCGTCCATAAATGTTTTTCTTTTTTTCTCATCATCATCATCAATATGCCAAAAATGCACAAAACAAAAAAAATACATAAATATAGAAATGCCAAAAAAATATAACCTGAAATATCATTATCTAATGAGCAAATTCCGCAAATATAAAGAGTATGGATATTGCTTCAAATGTAAATCTTATTCAAGACATCCAAGACGAATACAGAATAAATGCTCTTGCATAATTAATCCGTATTTTCCTCCGTCGATGAGTTGAAGAATTTGTATTCATCAGCAAATCCAAAAATTTAATTATCGTATTCTTCTTTCGATATCCTTATATAACCCTTTCCATCACAGTGAAGGCATTTTACATAATAGGAACTTACATTATTGGAGGACTTACAGCAATTGCTAACGCAAGAATCTGCTTTAAGATTAAGGTTTGGTATTTTTACAAAATTGCCCATAATATATTTTTATATAAAAAAATGTTATAAACTGTTCTAATTTATATTAGAACAAATATATATATAATATGGGTGTTAGCGACGTTATCTTTGATTCAATCCGCGATTTCTTAAATGAAGTAAAAGATTATTATGAAGACAATTACAATAAGATGGCTACAGATGAAGATATTATAGATATAGTTGCCTGCCATTTAAAAGTGTCTAATCGTAGAGATTATTTAAAGGCAGATAGACATAGAGTTAAAAATATTAACTGGGTAAATAAAGCAAAAAAATTTATTGAGGATTTCGTATATGAACTCTTAGAAGAAGAGAACTAAATAACGTACCAGTCGTATTGGGACCCATTCTTTATTTTTTTCCATGAAGCAGGCAAGAGCTGAGATTTTAATATACTAGCAAGGCCTTTCACTACGACATAAATCGTGTTTTGGTCATTTAGAGGATCATAATTTCCATCATAGTTGGGATTTGGAACAAATTGATTATTGACCAATTCATATTGTAATTTTTCATCAATGGCGAACAGATCGGATTTTTCTATCAACGGCGGGCCATCAATAAAGTTATTCGTTCTATAACTGGTTAAATTTTTTGCGCAAACAACGCCTACTATTTCGTTTACGCTATCTGTTTGCGGGTTGAATTCGCGTGCTATTTCATTTTCTATTATGACGGTCCTCCCGACATCAATCGCTCCCGAAGTTTGTAGCGCTATAATCGTCATTATAATTGTGTAAATATTTTTTTTCTTATTAGCAACCGATAAAAATGAAACTTGCTTCAACGACAATTGGGTCACTAACTGTCGTTGTCCCATTAGTTACGAATAGTTCGAAAAAGTCGTTATTATTGAGAGTTACAAGACTTTGAGTACACATATTGAGAAATGAATTAGCAATAGCCCCACTTGTTTGCCTCTCAAGTGTTCCACCAATTGGAATGTTATTTTTAAAGATGAAAATACTATAATTATTATTTGCCCCAGGTCCTTGGATTGTACATGAGAAATGAAGGCAGGCAACTCTACTTGGTCCTGTCCAATTAATACGATTCCCAGTAGTCGTCCAATTCGTTGTTTTACTTGCTGAGTCAACAGTTAATGCTATGTCGGCCTTAACAAATGATCCGGCCGTGATTACATTACTCGCGGTAGCATTGTTTGTCCATCCCGCACTATAATAAATTGGGTCTTCGAAAACTAGTCTTCCATTGGCATCACTTGATTTCAAAACACCTCCGGCTATCTTCGAGGGAATATCTATCGTAACGGCGCTCGTGCTTGACAGAGTAACGCCCAATCCACCTGAAATAGTCGTTAGCAATGAGCCATTTACCGTAATTATTTGATTGGATAATATATTAGCGGAAGTTGAGCATGTCATAACATCTATACCGCCTGCTGTCAAATTAAGAGTTCCAGCCGCTGATTGATACATTCCTGAAGTTCCAACTTTAAAAGCAGGCTCGGCTGCCGTACCATTCGATGGCGCAATATGTTGGGTGCTTGTTATTGTTCCTGTTGTTGAAATATTAGCGGCAGGATCTAACCCTAATGATAGATTTGCGCCAATTAATGTGCCTGTTTTACTTAGCGGGCTGCTTACTGATACATCGGGAAATACTGACCATGAGCATGCGCCATTAGTATTAGTACAGCGTAGATAACTATTCACTGTATTGGATAATAGATTCAAGCGCAGGGCATCAGTAGATATAACCGTGCTCGTGCTTCCGAATAAATTTAGTGTTCCATTAGTAAGAGTAGTTGTTGTACTTGTAAAATTGGCTTGTGCGACTCCTCCTGCCGCAATACTAATAGAATTAGCACTAGGCGAAAATAGCCCTCCGTTTGTGCCAATTGATATAGACGGCGTGGCGGCAACTCCTAGAGAACTGGCTGTTAGTCTCAAAGCAGTAGCAGTGCCAGCAAGCGCTATATTATCTACCCATCCCGTTTGCCCTGTAGTTCCATTAACGCATTGTAAAACTCTTCCTGTCGTTGCTGATGGAATTCGTATATTAAAAGCGGCGCTCTGAAAATCTATCGTTCCATTTAAACTAGTATTTTGAAGGCCAGCAACCTGAAAAATACTGGAGGCTAGGTTATAAGTCATTTGTCCCGTTGAAATTTGTCCAGTGATGAAATTTATACCCGCATTAAATTGCGGTTGTTGGTCAAAAATAACGGGCCCTATAAATAAAGTGCTTTCTGAAACAGTCAGATCCTTAAAAGTAGTAAACCCTCCTGAATCTATAGACATTATTGGTGTATTCGGAGCCGGATTATTGCTAAGTATTGTAAACTCTTTTCCATCTAGTGTAAGCGAGCGATTTGATGTCAAAGTACCATTAGAATTATATATATTTGTAATTGCTGGCAATGATATGTTATTTGCCGACGTTATTCGGCCGAGGGTATCCACTGTTATTTGTGGAATAGTAGAAGAACTCCCATAGGTTCCTGCTGATACTCCACTAGGAGATAGGGAAAGCGTTCGCGAAGTAGTCAAATTCCCTCCGCCTACTAATCCGCTCCCTGTTAAAATAGATATCGTGGAATGATCTATTAATTGATTTGCCGATGGCGTTCCACTTAATTCTGAATAAGCGATCGTAGCCCATCGGGCCTCTCCTGAAGGAGTTATACACCTCAAATAGCGAGAAACTAAATTACTCGGCAAATTTAGATTTAATGTATTTGCCTGAATACTATAAGTAGATGAGTTTAAGAACGAGAGATTTAAATTATTACAATTAACCTGCCTATTTCCTTGTAAAGTACCGTCATTATTGTATAAATTGCTGTTAGAACTGCCTGGCAGTTGCCAAGTAGCATTCCCAAGGGCATCCGAAGTTAAGACATAGCCATTCTGAGCCGCTGATACAACCCTAAGAGTATTACAAATAACTCCAGCGCTCGTTTTGATATCTTGATCTGTATCTAAATTCACAGTTGAGTTGTTAATTTCATTTACGATTATATTGCTTATCGCTTGCCCTCCGTCTACAGTTTTACTAGTTAGTATGCCATCAACTGATTTTGATGACATATTTGCTTGTGTTATATATATCTGATTATAATTAAATCTTTTTAGTATTTTTTTAACTCAAAATCGGATATGCTTTAAGCACAATAGATACTTCTGAATTTTCAGGCAAGATAACAAGCTGCCCATCGGGTCGTCGCAATCTAATACGCAAAGAATATAAAATATCTTCCGTAAATCTTAGGCTTGGCTCAGCATCTGGGTTAATATAACTTACATAATAGCCAAACGGTTCAGCCATGGGAACCCGCGCGAATATATTGCGTAATTTATTGCTATGAAGATTACCATTAGGCACTCCTAGAAGTTCTATGTCCATATACGAAATCCCAGATAAATCAATAATATAGGCACTCGTATGCGTAGCAGCAATATTCGTAGCCCCGACGAAGCCTAATAATCTATTTACACTAGCATCTCCATCTAAAATTTGAAAAGTGTTTGGGAGAGCTACAGTTATAGTAAATTTTTTAGTCTGTTCATTAAATATAACATCATAACTAAGACCCGAGGCATCATTTAGTGAAGTCTCTAGTTGTACGGCTAACTCTGAGGCGCTATAATTCCGTTCTGGTATTGTAATTGTATAATTTGTAATTCCATTCTCTCTTACATAAAGCCGATTATTATATAAATTTATGTTGGTTTCTAGATTCGGCAAAATAGCACTCTCCAGACTTATGCTGTACATAGTGGCTCTCTGGTATCGCTGTCCTGCGTCTGTAAAGGCACATTGAAAGTCTGAGTTTGTATTTCCATTGAACTTGTTGCGGGACGATATAAAAATCTTGAACATTTCTGGATTTAAATCGAGTTATATAAAGCAAAAAAAATATTTATAAAGTGAATTTAAAGGATATGGTTTATCACAAAATTTATCTAAAAACGCGGACCTCATTATTCATGATCCTTACAAGGCAATCGTGATATATCCAGTTGTGTAGAATAAGTGGCCCAGCAGTTGATACTACGGATTTATTTATTTCGATGTTAATTGCAGAATTAACCACTTCTACTCCACAGTTATAGGATGGGTATTTACTCATAGGAGCAGAAATAACAAATTTATTAGAAAGAGGGTTTCTCCATTCATAGGCTTCAATAGATGGAGTACTCCATTTATTATCGAATCCTAGAAGCATTTCATATTGTTTCCATGCTTGTGCTGCTAGCAAATCAGGATTTCCATTATTATCCATGCGAACATAGTCATAGTGAGGATACTGTTTAGAACCAAGATTATAGCGGTATCTAGTTAAATTGTCTCGCAAAAATGATGATTGTGATTTGTAATTCTGTGATTCCACTCCGGCAGTGTCGGCTCGTGTTCTGCTTGTCATAACTGATACAATTCCATGGATTGATGATAAATTTGTTTGAATTTGTAATATTGAATCTTTGTTTCCTGCTTCTATTCCGATAGGATAATGTAGAAAGTCTTTATATGTTAGCAAAAATCCATTAGTCATAGCCAGTTGTCTATGGGCGTTAACTACTTCAGGCGCTGGCAAAACCATACGACAGCATAACTTTGGGTCAGAGATCTGATATCCTATTTTGTTATTTGCTAAGGCAGGTTGGCAATAAATAAACTGCTCGGCGCGGTTAAATTCTATCTGGATTTCAATGGGGCCATACGCAGAAATCAATGGCAGAGGGAAATAAGTTCCCGTTTCAAAAAATGGCACTTTCAATTTAAAGCAAAGTCGTCTCTTTCCGCCATTAACTAGCAGTTTTCTAGTGGCAACATCCGATGTACTTTCTACTTTAGTGATTGAAGTAAATGCGCCATTCGCAACATTAACAGCGCCTTGGGCATTCTTAGTGCATAAAACACTTTTTTGGTCGTCAGCAATATTCAAAACTTCTACTCTGAAAGTAGCAGGCGCAGTACTTACGATTTGAATTATATCACCTGGTTTCAGAACTTCATGCACAATTTGAGCAGCGTTGGCAAGAGTTAAAACTCCCGAAGCAGCGTCAAATAAAGCCTGTGCATTTACGTAAGGAACAACAACAGATACAGGCAACTCTCCGCTTTTCCTAGAAACCACTCGATCATCGGTGCTATCGCCTTCTACAAATAGGCATCTGTCTCGGTATTCTCGCGAATGCTTAGGAAAATTAACGCTTGAATTATACCATTTGGCATATTCATTAATGTAAAATAGTTGAGCCCCGCCGAGCATCCCTCTAACGCTTTTAATGCTTGATAAAATCCCCCCTTCATCCAGAAAAGAATCTACTATAGCAACATTCCCATTAGTAAGGGCAGCCGATTCAAAATCGCAATTTACATACATGCTATCTCCATCTAGATAATGAGTATTATCGCTAATTAGGAAGTTAAGGCGGTCGGAAACGGGTGAGTTATTCACGGCCTTACCGTCATCAAACCCGAATATGCTGTTTTCCCTAGGCGGGATCTGGATTTGGCGCGCGTCTTGGATAACATCCATTGCTGAATAAATTTTGAGCATAGGCTTTAATTCGGGGGGAGTTAGCCCCTCTAGAAGATTATTGACGTCGCTCATGATATATTAATATAGCCGAAGTTTCTCAAAAATAAAATAAATATTGCTTAAATTTTTTGTAAACAACAATATACCCAACTAATGAGTACTGAAAATGCTGCGAACAGAGTAAAATTATCTCCGAGGAGCGACGATGAAGAGGATCAAGAAATCGAGAAGAATTTCGAGGATGAAAATAAGTCAGAAGAGGCAAAAACAGTCAAAAATGAATCTGTAGAGAACAAACCAGAAGGTAAACCCGAGAAGGCGAAGAAACCCCGAAGGTCGAAAACTCGCACGCAGGAGGAAATAGACGCAGGAAACGCACGCAGATTGGCCGGCCTAGCAAAAGCGCGACAAAAGGCCCTAACTCAGCGCAAAGCACAAAAGGAGAAATTAACCGCTCTTGAAAAGTACGACAATGTACTAAACGCTAAGTTGGACGAATTTAAAGAGAGATTCCAACAAGAATTAATGAAATCGATGGCGAGCAATTACGTTGATCCTATTCTTAAAAAAATCAATGAATTAAACGAGGCCAAAGTACTACCAGACACTCTAATGCCACATAATACAAAGATAATAGAAAAATTGAAGAAAGAGGAAATAAATCCTAAGATAGTAGGTATAGATGTTAGTAAATATCCAGTGCGAAAACGATTAATAGATTTAAGTGATTTTAAAATTTAATAATATTTTCGGGCAATAAATATAATGAGCAGGAATAGAAGAAGTTTTTGGGATTTGGCCGGTAATAGTCGCGGCGATCAAATATTAAACAAACGGTTTGGAAGTGGGAATAATACTCCAGACATTGTTAAAATTCGTGAAGTATACGGCGATGCTACCGAGAGGCTGAAGCGGGCACGTAAATTTACGAATCTAATTCAAAAGATTCCAGGCGTAGGTGAGGCCCTTCAGTTCGTGGCAGAAATACCAGTAGATGCTACTATCGGCTATACTTCCATTGTCCATGATATTTCAGGAGAATTAATTGATTTAGCCGGAAATACTGGAGAATCATATGCCGATTATAAGAAAAAAATTTCACTACTTCCTCCTCCAAATACATCAGGTCCTAATATAACGGGTGGTACTAGTTCTTCTGGATCTAGCGGCAGCATTACAGGGAGTGGATACCAATACGTGCCAGTTTATGTAGGCACCGGAAATATTCCACCATTTCAAAGTATGTAATTTGAAAACAAAAA
Organism: uncultured Aureispira sp.; assembly: GCA_964526715.1. GTDB lineage: Bacteria > Bacteroidota > Bacteroidia > Chitinophagales > Saprospiraceae > OLB9. The sequence goes on from CAZGMB010000094.1 coordinate 12,913, forward strand.
TAATAAAATCAGGTAAAATATAACACTAATGCCAATCAATCGCATTAATTATGACGTACCAAATCCAAAACTACAAAGGCGCTATAAATGGTTGGATAAAGCATTACCACCTCCACCAATAAGAATGATGATTTCGGGCTCATCAGGCAGCGGGAAGAGCACAGTTTTACTAAATATGATGAACAAGAAGGATGGCTATGGCACAGTGTTCAAGACAAAGCATATTATACTCTTCGATGGCACGTTCGGATTAGATCCAAAATTAGTTGAAAATCTAGATATCGATAAAGTCAATATTTTTACAGAATACGATGAAACTGTCATTCTTGATATCTTCAACCAACAGAAAGGGATATTTAATATGTATGGAGAAGAGAAGTTAGATGACGTTCTAATTATATTTGAAGACCTGGCAAGCCAGAATGTTTTTAAGAACGATAGGATTTTTAAGAAGCTTGCGTATGAAGGGCGCCATTTACATATAAGTTTTATCATCCTCACGCAAAAATACAATGATATTCCCACGGCCATAAGAAGAAACTGTAATATGTTTGTTATCATGAAGCCTGCTAATTATTCAGAATACGATATTATTGTCGACGAGATGGCTGACAAAAAAAGAAAGTTAAAATTCCACAAAATGTTGGACTATGTTTTCGCCGAGCCATATAACTTTATAATAATATACAATATCAATGGAAGGGAAAAATTTAGGAGCGGCTTCGATAAAATATTGGAATTATCCGAATTTTAAATTTTTTAATTAGAACTATATAAATGCCGCTAAAAGATAACACTTTTGGAATCAGAAAGGATAAAAATCCCTTGATATGGTCCAATCAAAAGTTTTCAAAGAGTCTAAAAGATAAGAGCACCCTGCCCGTGTATAATGAATTGCGGGAATTCTACGGCTACAAGAAGAAAGTTATAATACCATCATTTAGAAAGGATATAAGCACAGAAACCGAAAGACAGCAGCGGGTCAATACTTACCCAGACGGCGTTCCTATCAGCGGAGTTTTTGGAGATGTCAATCGGCTATTAAATTCAGATGGCAATAATCAAATTGCGGGTCTCTTAAAATCCTTCTTGCCAAAAGGAGAAAAAGATAAATATGACGTAAAAGATTACATAGTTTCCTTACTAAAAGGAAAATTAGGTAAAGGTGGATATTTATCCATTTCCGACGCAAAAAAATTAGTTGATGATGAGCGAACAATACCTCCTGAATATAAAAAAATCTTTTCATCAGTTATGTCTGAATTAACTGCTTTAAACGCAGTAGATGATGCTTATTCTTTATCTACTGACGATTTGGGAAAACTTTTTGAAATGACCGGCGATGAATTTGTTGATGATTTAAACGAACAAGCAGCAAAAGAAGAAGAATCCGCACAAGAACCCGAACAAGAACCGCCCATGCCAGCGAGCGCCGATCCCAGCATAAAATATGTTAATGAAACTCTTACAGAAATGGATACATATAATATAAATAATATAAAAGAAGATGAAAAAGGTACAAGATACATAACTGGCGGTAAAGTATTAATTGAAAGAGTGATTAATGAATTTAAAGGCAGAGACGATGATAATTCTAAATATTTAGTTTCTATGTTGGGCGACATCGCTAAAAAAGATTTAGTATCAGAAGAGGATTGGAAAGAAGCCAAAAGATTATTGAATGTTTGGAAAGAAGACACTTTGGCAAGTATGAAGCGCGGGTCTTCACCAAAAACATCACCAAAAACTTCTCCAAAAACTTCGCCAAAAACAACATCTTCTATAGCAGCCCTACAAGAAAGAATAAATAAACTTAAACCATCAGATGATGACACAGAAAGCATAAATACTATCAAAGAATTAAGAAAATTATATAATCAAGCGATAGAGGAAGGATTGAAGGATAAAGGTAGTAAAGTAGTTTCTCAACTAGAATATATGGAAGGATTTAAGAAACTAGACTCTTCTAATATAAAAGATTTAAAGGACAAATTTAATGATGCTATTAAGCCTCCACCAATGGGCGAGTTAAAATTTGATAATGACGATGACTTGATTAAAGACTTTGATTTACAAATGCAGAGATTCTTTGACGACCCATCAAATAGGCGAGAACTTTATGAAAATGGAGATAAGGCAATTAATGATTTTTTATCTAAAAACGGCTACAACAAAGAAGATATTACTAAATTAAAAGATAAAATAAAAGAAGAAAGAGATGCCCAAATTGATGCAAAAATAAAATCAGTAAGTGAAAATGAGAAAGATACTGCTACGAAATATAAAACAATTATGAAACTTAAATATGTCAAAATGACTGGAAAGCCCCTAACAAAAGAAATAAAAAAGACAATTAATAATTTTATTGATAGTAAAGATAATTTACAAGGCGTACATAACCAACTTGATAATTTTGTTAAAAACTTATAAATAAAATTATCTTTTTGTTTTCAGTGTAATTTTTGTTCTAATATATTTGTTCTATAATATATTATAGAACGGAGGATTAATATACCCTAAGAAAATGGATAATGAAGCAATGAAAAAATATGCGATTTTTGCGGAAAGCGCATATCTAAGAAATAAATCAGATAAGCAAAAATTAGTAAATCAATATTATGAAGGCTATAATTTATTGGAAAAATATACTGACAAACATCATAGCGTATTTGAGGGCCCGGATAGCATTATATTAAGTGTCAGAGGGACTGATATTTCTGATTCGTTCGGGCAAAGAAACGAAGATTTAATAGCAGATGCTTTTGTTACTCTTGGTTTAGAAAAGTTAACAAATAGATACAAGAAATCGGATAAACTATTACAAAAAGTTATGAATGAAAACAAAGATAAAAAAATAATACTTGCTTCACATAGTCTTGGCTCTACTGTATCTCGTGAACTGGGTGCGCGCTATAACTTAGAATCGCATAACTACGCTCCGGGCCATACATTCATCCATACTAAAAATCACAACATTGAGCAATTATTTAGGCGCCAAAAAGATTTGAAAGACAAAACGCATATTTATATAACAAGTTCTGACCCAATAAGTACCACTTCATTTAGCGATATGAGCGCAAACGTTCATTTAGTTCCATTGAAGAAAATGAGCAAAAAAGATAAAGGGGTCATCCATGGACATAGTTTGAAAAATTTTTATAAAGATTGATTACCATAAGAGTACTAGACTTAGATAAGCAGCGGAGCGTTTATCATCTATTGCTCTCGTTCCATCTTTTCTATATATTTTACTATGGCGCGCTATGTATGCTGCTCTCTTTTTTTCGTCTTTCTTATCAAAGTAAGTAATTGCGCCAGGTTGTCCAAAATGTATTTTTTTGTTATCTGGATATACGGCCATAAACCTTTTGTTTTTAGAAGTACTGTAATGAATAGTCGCGTTTATATTTTTTGACTTTGCCAATTTATTTATTTTTTCTAGTTCTTTATTCATTGATTGTATATAATGGCGATCATAAAATTCGAGGAAGCAATGGTTGATATAGTTGATAGTTATATTGGAGGTCTTCCAGAAAATCAATATTTTGATATTTTGGAGGACGATGACATCATTCAGGTTTTCAATCTTATGTTAAAACTTTCCCACCAAGAAGAAAACGCAAAAAAATGGATCATTGATTACATATATAAATATTATTTATCCGATAATGATTCGGAAACCGAATAAAG
>CAZGMB010000095.1:0-16524 GCA_964526715.1 uncultured Aureispira sp.
CTTGATAATTTTTAGTTTAATTCTAATATTTTGCAAAGGCGATAGACGCACTTTTCCTGCCCACCCGCTAGCGGTTCACTACGTCAAAGGCTTATTGCCTTTGGTGCTTTGCACTTCACTTCGTTCTTATTTACTATCGCTTGTTTTTTGAACGTTTTCTATGACCAATGGCAGTCTTTAGATTGAAGGCTTTTTACTATTTCAGAAAATCCTATTTAGTGTGATCTTAATTTCTTATCAATAAAATCTTATCAATTCTGGGACCGTCCATGTCTATGACTTCCAAGGTATAATTTTCTATGGTTACCTTGGTGCCTATATCGGGTATAGACTTATTTTGTTCAATGATAAATCCTCCAATGGTGTGGAAGTCTTCTGAAAGATATTCGTCAGAGAGTTGCATTTTACGAAGAAATTCACTGAATGAATATTGGCCATCTACAAGCCATGAGTTTTCATCTCGTTGGAAAAGAGAGTATTCTTGCTGATGATCTTGAGTAATATCACCCACCAAAGAATCGAGTACATCGTCCATGGTGACAAAACCCTTGATAGAGCCATATTCATCTGTGATCAGTGCGTAGTGCATCCTTTCTTGCCTAAACATTTCTAAAAGTTTAAAAGCAGGCGTGTTTTCATAAAGATAAATAGGTTTTTTGATATATTTTTGCAAGTCAAAAGAGTAGCTTAAGATACCTTCAAACAAGTCTTTTAGTAATACAATACCTTCAATATCATCCAATTCATTATTTTTGGTAACGGGATACGAAGAGTGTGGCTCTTGAAAAATTTTATTCTTGATTTCTTCTATGGTATCTTCTATATCTATCGCAATGATATCTCTGCGATGGGTCATTATGGATTCTATCTTCTTATCTCCAAACTCAAATACACGGTCCACAATTTCATGTTCTATTTGTTGTATTTCTCCAGAAGTGGTGCCTTCTTTGATCATGGATTTGATTTCTGCCTCAGTTACGGCCGCATCATTGTTGTTTTTGATACCAAAAATTCTGAGTATACTATTATTGGTGAATGTGAGTAACCAGACAAAAGGAGCTGTAATGCGGGAAAGGAACGACATGGGGCCTGCCAACATGATAGCTATAGGCTCAGGAAAGGTCATGGCTACTTTTTTAGGCAACAATTCGCCCAAAACTATAGATAAGTAAGTGATAAATACGACTACCAATCCTACCGCAATATTGTGTGTATAGGGTTGCATCCATTGGAAATTCTGTAAAAACAGTTCGAAATCCTGGGTTAAATTTTCGCCACTGAACACCCCGAGCAAAATGCCTATGAGTGTGATACCTATTTGCACTGTAGATAAAAACCGGTTGGGGTCTTCTGACAACTCTAGGGCCTTTTTTGCACCTGACCTGCCTTTTTTGATTTCTGATTCCAACTTAAATTTACGGGCAGAAACTAAAGACATTTCTGCCATGGCAAATATACCGTTTACAAAGACCAAAAGTAAAATGATTAGTAATTCCATAATTATCCGCCTGCTTTTTTGGATTGGGTATATCCCATGTTTAATAATATTTGCATCACTTTTTCGCGATGATTTCCTTGTAGCAATATTTCACCGTCTTTTACTGCGCCGCCGACACCACATTTTGCTTTCAGTGTTTTGCCCAATGACTCTAATATATCTTCAGGCCCGTTAAAACCTCGGATGAGTGTTACTTCTTTTCCACCTCGCTGCTTTTTGTCCAAATGCACTCTTAGCGCTTGCGAAGATGGTTTAAACTCAGGTTTAGCGTCTTCATTATCAGGTAAAGCTATTCCATTTTCTGGATTTCCCATCAATTTAAAATCGTCCCATGACAAACTAACTTCAGTCTTTTTGCCCATATCATTAAACTTTTATTCTTTTCCAATTATGATTTATCATCCTCAATATCTGAAAACCTAAGTCTTCGGTACCTATGGATGAGTTGGCCAATATGATTACCGCTGTTTTAGTTTCCTTTATAAAGGCTACAAAAACATTATGGCCTGATGTTTTGCCCGTATGTGTGTAAATATCAAAATCTCCCATATCTACCAAATGCCAACCGCGATCGATCTGCAGATGGGTATTAAAGCCAGGTAAACGACTTACGTTCTGATCATTTTTAAAATGAAATTCTTGAATAAATTTCACTAAATCTGCCGCCGTGGATTTTAAGGCTTCTGACCCTTTGAATGATGCAAATCGCCAAGATTGGGTTGCTTTTCCACTGCGGTCATAGCCCGGGCTTAACTTTTCTGTTTCGGGAAAGTCTATGAATGTGTTTTCCATGCCCACAGGTTCAAAAATTTGATTTTGCATGACATCATTAAAAGGCAGTCCCGAGATTTTTTCTGCGATGATTTCTAATAGTGCATAGTTGGTGTGGCTATACTGAAAATTCTGTGCAGAGTCAGGTATATAGTCCTGATAATATTTTAATAAATCAGCTTTTTGATAATAACTATATGGGCTTTGGATATCTTTTTCTTTTTTACCAAAGAAAGAAGGCCATTTTGAAAAACCACTGTAATGATGCAATAAATCATGGATGGTCAAATGATCTAATCTCGGATTTTGATTACGCTCTTCCAAAAAACTATTCACTTTTTCTTGACCGGTGATCAACTTTGCATCTATCCATTTATAAAATAAGGCTGCGGTAAATACTTTGGTGACACTGCCCAACTCAAAAATATCATGCTCAGATATAATATCTTTAGTCTTTTTTTGCTTGTAGCCAAAGGGAATATAGTAGGTATTAGGGTGGTCAATTATCGACACCATGAATCCTGGTGTTTTTTTGAAACTGATGTCGGAATCAAACCTGATTAGTTTTTCTATCTCAATTTTAATTTCTGTATCAGGCGCTATATCTTGACTAAGCAAGCAGAAAGCTTGGAATAAGATCAAAAGTGAAAGTATGTTTGATTTACTAACCATAATATGGCACAAAGTTATTCAATTTTTAACGATGTATATGAAAAAATAAATGTAAAATAGATGAATTCTGATTTAATCAATTGCTTTTAGCTAAATTTGTGCAAAATTTGAATCATGGTAGTATTAGGCAAAAAGACATCGCTTCCCATTTTAAAAAGAACAGACTTTGGATATTATCTGGATGGTGATAATATGGGTGAAATCCTGATGCCCAAAAGATACATCACCGACGATATGAAAATAGGAGAATGTGTAGACGTTTTCATTTTTTTGGATGGAGAAGAACGTATAGTGGCAACTACAGAAACACCGATAGCCGAAGTGGGCGAATTTGGATGGATGAGAGTCAGTAAAGTCGAAAACGTGGGTGCTTTTATGGATTGGAATGTCAGCAAAGAATTGCTAGTGCCTTTTTCAGAACAAAAAATCAAGATGGAAGAAGGCAAATCTTATATGATTTACGTCTATTTGGATCCCTTGACAGATAGATTGGCCGGAACGATGAAACTGGAAAAGCATTTGGACAAGAGCTTTCCGGAATATAAAATTGGAACTGAAGTAATGACTCAGATTTGGACCATAACTGATGTGGGTTATAAATGTATCATTGATGGCAAGCATTTGGGCATTTTGTACAAAAACGAAGTGTACAAAAGGATTTTTCCAGGCCAAAAATTGACTACATATATCAAAAAGGTCAGAGAAGACGGAAAAATAGATCTTTCTATGGAACCTATAGGACATATTAGATTTGACATCAATAGTCAAGCCATTATGGATTTGCTACTGAAATCTGGCGGCAAACTACCGTATAATGACAAAACTGACCCTGAAGTGATCAATAAGATATTTGGAATCAGTAAAAAAGTGTTTAAAGCGGCTATTGGCACCCTTTACAAACAAAAACTGATTGAGATAACCGAAGAAGGTATTGTAAAGTCTCAGCCTACAGAAAGTAAATAAAGACCAAGATTGGAGTTGATCATTTAGATCATAAATGCACAGCTTTTGCTGCTTATTTTAGCTTTATCGTCCATGATTAAGGGTATCTATACAATAAATATGATGGCAATCCCCATTTTGCAATGACCAATGATCATCATTAAACTCACGGTTTTATTGGAGTTAATAGGGGGTTTTAGCATGGCAATGCCTTATATCTACATTTCGTGTATTATAAGCACTATCAATTTTGTAAAGAATGCAATCTTTTCGTCCTAAAAGAAAGATAGCAGGCATTAACGTAAGATGGTCAGTATAGAACTACAAATAGCGGCTACTTAATGAATACATACAGGCATCAAATGTAAAATTGCAGGTACCGTAAGCAACGCTTTGAGCGTATCAAAAGTCTTTTCAAATACCCAAAGAAAGATGTCCTTTAATAGTTACCCACAGGCGTTTACACTAAGTTTACTACACGCCTTTAAAAGAAAATCATTTTATTCAAAAAGTACGCAGTGTTATTCAAGAAGTACGCAGCGTATTGTTAAAAGTACGCACATTTATTCAAAAAGTACGCAGTGTCGTGTTAAAAGTACACATATTTATTCAAAAAGTACACAGTGTTATGTTAAAAGTACACAATTTTATTTAAAAAGTACGTAGTGTTATGTTAAAAGTACACACGTTTATTCAAAAAGTACGCAGGGTTGTGTTAAAAGTACGCACATTTATTCAAAAACTACAAAGTATTATATTAAAAGTATGCAGTTTTATTCCAGAAGTAAGAGGTTTGGTTCAAGCATAGTTCCTTCATGAGAGGAGTGTTTACACAAAGTATGCTACACTTCCTATGCTTGACTCTCAACTCCCCAATTTTATACTTTCTCCAACCGAATTCTTGGTAAAACTTTCCGAATTCTTGATTTGTGGATTTTCTTTATGAAAATGCTGCTACTTTTGATTTCGAAATTATAACTTGAATAGGGCGGACTTGAAAAAAAATACATTTTATTTTTACTAAATGTAGCAATAGGCTATTCTGTTAAGCTTATTGTTACATTTTTTTTAATGATTTATTCATATTTATAGATCTCAAAAAATCTCCAATAATATGAAACATCTTCTGTTACTTTTATTTATTAATTGTATAGCTGTTGGCAAGAATCAAGCTCAGAGTTTTGCGCCCAAAAGACCGTATGAAAAACTTACATTTGAAGGAGTAGCCCCTACCACTTATCATACATTTAGGGACGCTGATTTTAATAAATTAGGAAGTGACGGATATAATGTATTAGGTAGTGTAGGTTCTTCCTTGCCATTGATCTATAATAATTTATTTTTTGTAATTCTTGTGGATGGTATTTCAGATCCAGGATATTTAGGTACTTACTATATTAATTGTGTAAATCTGGATGATGGGAGTTTGATATGGCGACAAAAAATAGCCTATGATCAAGTAAAAAATATAGAAATGCCCAGATTACTCAAGGTTAATGAAAAAGAAGAACTCGTGATCATAGGACAAAAGAAAATTAATGAGTACTTTGGTGAAGGTTTAGTAGATAGTTTGATCTTGTTTGAAAGAAGATATAATGTAAAAGATGGAAGTTTTATTTCTCTAAAACATAAACCATTTGACGACCCAACTGCTCACTTCAATCAATATCAAGTATTACTAGAATCACCATTTTATGAAGAGCTCCCCGGTAAGTATCGAATTATAGAAAGAATAAAGAAGGATAGTGTCTATGGATATAGAAGTGCCCTAGTAGATGATTTAGGAGCTGTAGTATCGGGGCCTGACACTATTTTACATACCTATATAGGTGACTTTGTGTACAATCTAAATCTGATGCCCATAGGTAAAGACTCATTTTTATTGGCAGAAGCAAATTATGAAGCTGCGCAACCTTATCGTGTCTATATAGTATTAAAATTATTAAATAGCCGACTAGAGATACAAAAAGAAGTGAGTTTCCTATCTCCAGCTCAAAAAGCATTAGGGACTGTTACTATGAAGTTACTGGATTTTGACTCCAAAACAGGTTGGGCCCGTTTTTTTATAATCGAAGAAGGTGATCCGCCATTGGAAGATGAGTTGATAGTGATTAGTTTTGTATCGGATTTGGATGGAAACTTGATCAAACAAACTAAACAAATCGAGTATGGAGGATTCAGAAACTGGGCATCCAATGATCATTCCTTTTTTGCTATAAATACAAAATTTCATTTGTATGATGATGTCGAAGATCGAAGGACTAGATTCAGATCAGTAGAGTGCAAAGATGACTTTCAGTATCAAGTAATCAAAGATGTTATTGTACTCGACACCATGAGAGCAGGTGGTATAGTGGATATTTATTCATTTAAGGATCATGATGTCATTTTTATGACTGAAGGTGCTTATTATATTAATGAATTTGGTAATATTAGACAAGATATTTTTGCAATAGCAAGAAGTCTTATTACATTTAAAAAAGGTGACTTTTTGCCTGATGGCTTATTTACGACACTAAGCAATCAAGACAACTTAATAGAAAACAGAAACATTAAATCCTATCCTAACCCATCATCAGGATTATTTAATTTGGTAATAAATAACGTCACCGAGCAGATTGATATTCGATTTTATGATATCATGGGTAGGCAGGTGTTTGAAGCTTTAGATATCCGTGAAGGAAACATATCATTAGACTTATCTATTTTGGAGTTAGGCACATACATCTATAAAGTGTATCATGGCAGTATGGAAATAGGGACCGGAAAATGGATCAAAATGGAGTGATAATTATAGTTGCAAATAGAAAACAAATAACCATGAAAACACTTCTACCCCAAAAAGGGTATATTTCGGTTTGTGAATAAAATATATATGACAAATGGAACAAAGAAGTTACCAAATTTTAAATATATTTTTCTTATCTTTGAAGCATCATATTTTTTATTGAACTAAATTTTTAATGTAGAACCACTAAATGTAAGTATTGGATAGATGTATGGGTAGATCAAAAATACCTTTCTACCGTAAAATTTATCAAAATTAAATAAAACTTTTAGTGGGATGAGCAATACCTTATGCTCGTCCCACTTTTTCAAAATTTATGGATATGCGCATTTTCATAGTTTTTATCATTATATTTAAGTGTTTGGTGGTCAAGGCCCAAAAAAATGATTATAATTGGCCAATGGGAAGTTATGGATTTAGTACTATTGAGAGAATATTGGCGGATTCTACTGAAAAAATCTTTTGGCCGTTTAGCTTGAATTTTACCACTGATCCAATGAAAATTGATTATTTCCCTTATCGTCGTTTTACTTTTGGTGCTACGAATGCCAATTATAGTACTGATGATGGCAATTTATTTTGCTATACCAATGGTATGCAATTATATGGTCCTGATGATGAGCCTATTTTGGGTGGAGATACCATTAATTATAACAATTATTGGCGAAGTAAAGTGAGACAGTCCACAGGTGAAAAATATGGCTTTGCACAATTTCAAGGGAATTTAATACTTCCAATTAAACAACATGGAGGAAATCTATTTTATGTATTCAATATTATAATAGATATAAATGTTGATGGACCTGTAGGAGTATGGTATTCAGTAGTAAACACCGACTGCAATAACCGAAAAGGATGCGTTATATCAAAAGATAAAGTTTTGATGCAAGAAAGAATTAAAAGTAATCATCTGAAAGCTTGCAGACATGCGAATGGCAGAGATTGGTGGCTAATAATTGTTGGTGAAGATATGACGATCTATTACACTTATTTGTTAGATAGTATTGGAATTCATAAAATTCATGTTCAAAACATTGGAAAATTTAACCCACGATTATCAGCAGGAAACGCAACTTTTTCTCACAAGGGAGATAAATATGCAGTAAATGATGGTAGATATTGGGACAGCATAGGTGTGATTTCAATTTTTGACTTTGATAGATGTACAGGCTTACTAAGCAATCCATTTCATGATACCTTAGTCATCCCTCAGGCATCCGTTGGTCAAAGTATAGCTTTCTCACCAGACGATAGGTATTTATACGTTAACAACATGAACGACCTCTATCAATATGATATGAGAGATCTTACAAAACCAAGAGTTCATATAGCAACTTATGATGGGTTTTATTATGGAAATAATCCAAATAGTAGAACAACCCAATTTGGCTTTTGGGCATATGGTCCTGACGGCCGGTTATACAATGTCTCAGGAGCTGCAAGTGCCAAACATATGCACGTGATGGATTATCCAAATGAAGAAGGTGCAGCATCATCTTTCAGACAACATGCCATCCGCATACCCAATAATCCATGGTCCATCCCCAACTTCCCGCACTATCGCCTCGGCCCACTAGACGGCTCATCCTGCGATACCCTCGGCCTAGACAATCATCCCATAGCTAAGTACCGCTATGAGGCTGATAGTGTAGACTATCTACGGCTGCGCTTTACAGACCTGAGCTACTTCAGGCCGGAGACGTGGTCTTGGGACTTCGGAGATGGTAGCCCACCAGTGAGTACACAGAGCCTATATCATACTTTTGCCCAAAATGGTACTTATCGCGTCTGTCTCACCGTCAGCAATGAAAACAGCAGTAATACCAGCTGCCGTACTATCACACTAGGTTCAAGTAGCAGCGATGACGTATCTCTGAGTCGAGCAGATGTATCTCTTTTTCCCAATCCTGTACAAGATTATCTACTGATCACACTCGGAGAGTATGTACCCGCACATGGTCAGGTCATGATCTATGATGTCACAGGTAGACCCGTGATCACGCAGCGTATCTACTATGGGCAAAATAGTGTGGACATGAGTGGCTTGCCAGCAGGGATGTATGTATGGAAGGTGTTGGATGGAGCGTATGAGATTAAAGAGGGGAAGGTGGTGAAGATGTAGTCCGATAAGCTAAGCGTCCTCGCTTGGCTTTCGTTAGTAAAAGCGTCCCGCTTTTGAATAATAAAATCATGCTCTAAAGCCAAAATAGATATAAAGTAATATTGTACATGTTCAGAATAAAAAGTAACTTTGACCAAGCTAAATATAACAATGTCAAGTAAAATATTTTTATTCATCTTATTGTGTCTATGCACTAACACCAATGCCCAAAGCGGATCCTATCAAATACAGGTTGGGACTCAGTTTTTATGGGATAAAAACGTAGGAATGTATGATTTTCCAAGTGGAGATTTTACTATTTATAAAGTTTACAATGAGGCCATCGGAAATAGTGTAAATTATGATATTTCTTTTACCAAAGTGCTTAATAAAATTCATGGTTTACAAATAGGTTTTGGCAGATTTAGTTTTAATAGTAGATTGGATTTTGTTATCCAAAGTGATATAGGTTCCTTAGATACCCTGAAAATAGGTGTCGCCAATAGGAATTATTCTATTTATTTGGGCTATAGATTCTCAAAAAATATTGCTTCAAAGTGGAAATGCCATCTATATGCTGGACCAATTTATGCTTACAATGGCAAAAGTGATTTTTATTTTAAAGATCATCATTTTTCAGCTGTATGTAAACCAGGTGTGCAATATGTATCTAAATACGGTCTCATCGTTGAATGCAATGGAGTATTGATGCGCAGCCTTGAAAATATCTCTATGTTTGAATCCGGCTCATTCATTCCTTTCCAATGGGGATTGGATCTCAGGGTAGGGAAGGAGTTTTAGATATCAGTGTTTCTCGATTTTTCGGTACCCATCACAATAAAATCACATATGTAAGTATTGAAAAAGAAACATCAGTTAAAGAGCTTTAATTTGCAAGTTAGCCATTTAGTTTTCGAATAGCATTAACCATGTTTTTAAAGCTTAATGAATTATTATTATCAATGCTTAGATTAGGGGCAATGATTTTTGCAGTGTTTATCTTTGGCAAATAGTTTTTGTTGGCATATTCTGGAATAACTTTCAATATATATTTTGATGGTTTTTGTATATCATCTACATTTCTCATTTCTCTTTTTGTTGCAATTCTCGCACTTTTAAATCTAGGAAATGTTTTTTCTAAAGCACTAAGATCTCCTAAAAACCAACTTTCCAATTCTTTACATACTATCCTTACCTTATAAGGACAATAAATGTTGTTTTCAATAATTGATATGAGACTTTTTTTTAATTCTTTACAATCCAGATCATCTTGATCACGAACTATAATTATCCGTGCGTTTGGTATTTTGCTTATATTGGGTACTGTTTTCCTTAAAGCATTTTCTAGATCATTTTTGCCTTGGTGAGGAAAAATTTGGAAATTTAAATCTGGTGAAATTTTAGGGATGACGACATCCAATACTTCTTTGATTGATGGTTCTTCCGTAAATATAAATAGCGTTATCATAAATTGGCCCCTTTTATATAGTGGTTGCGCCATAACCATCCCATTTGATTTTCTTTGGACAACTCTACAACTAAAGAATCTTCTGCTGCTGATTTGATGGTAGTAAAGCCATTTTGTTTGATTAAAAAAAAGAGTTCATTAACGTTTGTGCCATTGACAAAATCGGGAGAATGACTGGAAACTAATACTTGCCCACCTCTTTCAGAATATTCCCTAATTTCTTCACTCAACTGAATGAGTAGGTCGGGATGTAAAAAGTTTTCAGGTTCTTCTATACAAAGCAAAGGATGAGGATTAGGGTCATGAAGTAAAATTAAATACGCGAACATTTTGATAGTTCCGTCAGAAACAAATTTAGATAAGAACGGGTTTTTAAAGTTCTCGTCTTGAAATCTTAATAAGATCATGCCATCTTCCGTTTCTTTCGCTTCCACTTTGCTTATGCCCGGAATTCTCAAAGGAAGTTTATCAAGGATTAAATTAAAAGTATTTCGATGATAATCATACATATACTTTGTCACCTGAGCTAAATTATGACCACTAAGAGATAAGTGTTCGCTAATACCTGTTTCTGATAAATTTCTTCCATATTCAATTTTAAAATTTGAAACATACCATCGTTCCAACATCATCCTAAAATTGCTGATGATTTTGTATTTGTCAAACTGCCCAAGTCCTTTTATTGCCATAATATCTGGACTAGCCACTTTCTGCTTTTCCCGTTTTTCTTCACTATCCTTAGAGTCGTATTCGTCCTCATTGGTGATGGCATAACCTTCTCCATTTGTAAACTCAATAAAATGCCACGGTCTTCCAGTTTGACCTCGACGGTATTTTAATATTTCTTTACTAATATATGATTTTCCCTCATTAAATGCTAAAACAATAATATATGTCACTAAAGGTGGCTTGTCGGAAGAAATATTAGTATTTCTAAATTTAATTTCAAATTTTATTTTATCATTTATATTGGAGTCTCTAGAAATGATTTCATTAAACCCACCACGTCTGTTAATAGCTATATTTACATTGTTTTGAAGGCAATCACTCAAAAATCCAAAAATATCAAAAAAAGTACTTTTGCCTGACCCGTTGGGGCCTAAAAAAACAGCCATCTTGGGGATGCCTTTTATAGTTGTATTCTTGAAAACTCTAAAATTTTCAATCGAAATACTTTCAATTTGCATTTTTAATTGTTTGGTTTTTACTACTTAATCTAAGATTATCAAAAGAAATCAGCTTAAGCACTCTTGCCCACCTTCGCTTTATTGTATTGGTCAGTCATTTCTTTAGAGATAGCTGATGGTACCACTTTGATAAATGTCTTGCTATCCAGTTCAAGTGTTACGGTTTGTTCTTCTATTTTATTGATATGTCCTATGATGCCGCTTGCAGTTACCACTTCATCTCCTTTTTTGAGTTCTGCTGAAAATGCGGATTGTTCTTTTTGTTTTTTAATTTGAGGTCTGATGAAGAAAAAGTAAAAGAAAGCCAACATTAATGCAGGGAAAATAAAGCTAAAAGCGTTGTTAGCTGAAGACTGTAAAACAAAAGTTAAATACATAAAGTAAATATTTTAATGATGAAAGTGACAAAGATAAGATGATTTTTTAAAATTGATTTAACTTTGAGCTTTATAATGAGTCTTTACTCAAATAATGTAATACCATGGATGATCAGCAATTGTGGCATAAATTAAAATCGGGTGATGCGCACGCCCTAAAAATTGTTTATGATGAACACATCCAAAATCTCAGTAATTATGCTCGAAAATTTACCTTCGATGATGCTTTAATTGCAGATGCGATTCACGATTTATTTGTTTTGATATGGAACAAACGAGATACCTTAGGGATGACAGATTCCATTATTAAATATTTATGTGTTTCATTGCGTAGAGATTTAATCAGACGCATCCAAAAAGATCAGCAAGAAGTATCTTTTGACCAAGTGATGGAGTATAAATACGATTTTCAGTTGACCCAAGAGGACATCATGGTAGCGGATGAGCAATCTTCAGAATATAGTAAAAAGCTTGCCCAAGGTATGGAAAACCTAAGCAGCCGTCAAAAAGAAGCCATTTATCTTAAATTTTATGAAGAAATGAGTTATGATGAAATATGCGAAGTAATGGGAATCAATTATCAATCGGTCAGGAATTTAATATCAAAAGGATTATTGGAGTTAAGGACTTCATTTATCAGCCTACTTATATTCTTGGCTTCGTTGATTTTATTTTAATGATAATCACATTTTTTTCATTTTTATTGAGTACAAATTTCAAAATCATTCCTTTTTCAATAAATATAAAGCATGGAATATAAAGATTTACACGATTTTATAAGGCAACTGACAGAAGATGAGATGTTTATAGATTGGGTGAGATCTGATTTTGCTTTGCATGATGATCAATGGTCTGCCTTTGTAGATGAGCATATGGATCATATGGATGCCATCAATGAAGCCATCAGAATGGTCAGGGATTTAAATTTTAAACCCAACACGGCCTTGGATAAGGACGCTCTTTGGGCCAGGATTGAAAAGTCTGCCGCTATTGAAAGTAAGCCAAAGACCAAAATCATAAATCTAAAATACTTAATTTCTATTGCTGCCGCGGCATGTATCGCATTGGTGGTACTAACCAAAATTGGTTTTTTGTCCAATGGCAATACTGAAGTAAATGCACCTTTGGCCCAGATTACGAAGGAAGTATTGCCTGACCAATCGTCAATAACCATGAGTCCAGGCACAAAATTGAGCTATAATGCTTCTTCTTGGGCAAAAAATCGAAACATTGATTTGGATGGCCTTGCATTTTTTGATGTGAAAAAAGGAGAGACTTTCAGCGTTCAAACCACCCAAGGTACGGTTACTGTTTTAGGTACTAGCTTTAGTGTAGATACCCGATTTGGAAATTTCGAAGTGATCTGCAAAACCGGTAAAGTAAAAGTGACCGATCAGCAGGGAAATGAAAAAATATTGAATCCCGGAGACATGGCAAAACAACAAGGTGGCGCCTTGGTTATGACTTCAGCGGGAACGAATACAAATGTATCTTGGATGAGTGGGACTTATACTTTTGATAATACGCCATTAAGACACGTCATAGCGGAGTTAGAAAATCAATTTGACATCAAAGTTGAAGTGGACCCATCGATTCTTGATCAAAAGTATACCGGCTTTTTTAAAACTGGCAACCTGAATGAGGCACTTTTTTCTGTGACATGGCCTATGAAAATGAAGTATGAGGTAAATGGTTCAACTATAAAGATTTTCCCAAATTAAATCACTTCGTTTTGTAATCATTCACGGAAGTAAATAGATATAGAGAAATATTAAAAGATCTTTTAAAAAACGGAAACCAAAGCATATTTGAATTACAATCTAAGGTATTTTGGGGTTTTATGTACAATGATTTGTTTTACATTGGGCTTGACCGCACAGTCAAGAAAGGTTTCTTTTTATGTAGACCATCAAAAAAATTGTGCAGAAGCTTTGGATGATTTCCGAAAAAAAAATGAACTCATCATTGCTTTTAATGAGGACCTTCAACATATTAAAACCATTCAAAGTCGAAAATTAGATGCTGACAACATCCAGGATTTGTTTTCCAAATTATGTCAGGTCTATTCTTTAGATTTTATCATCCATGATCACAAAACATATTTGGTAAGGAGTAGTGCCGTTGAGCTAAGAAATGCAGAAAATAGCAATATACATCTGAATATAAAAGATGAAGTCACGGGCGATCCGGTAGCTTTTGCCACTGTATATGACCAATCGGGTAAGGTTTTTGGTTTTACAGATGCTTATGGGGATTGTTTTTTTAAGCATCGCAAAAGTAAGGATGATTTAAAACTCTTCGTTCATTCCTTATCATACAAAGATCACGAAATCAGGGTATCACAAAATCTTGACTTTGTCCCTGTAAAACTTCAACTAGATCCCGTAAAGGTGATACCCATATCCATTAAAACATTAAAAAATAAGCTTTATTTTGCCAGGACTCAATCTATAGACATTGACCAGCGTGGATTAGATCAATTATCTGGTGCATCTGTTTTTTCCAATGATGTTATTAGAAACGTACAAATACTACCCGGTGTGGCTGCCACCAATGATGCCAAAGCATCCTTAAGAGTCCGAGGGAGTCATGAAGAAGCCACATTAATGGTTTTGGATGAAATGCCGATATACCGTGCTGACCATTTTTATGGTGTTTTTGGCGCTTTTAATGGCGACTATATCGATCAGTTTTCTTTATTTAGAAACAATATTCCGGTCCAATATGGCGGAAGGACGAGTGGCATGCTTCGTATGGAAAGTCTAAATCAAATAGATAGCAGTTTCTTTAAATTAGACGCCAATTTACTGAACTTAGGCATCCATACGGCTATTCCTTTATCAAAATCGCTGGCCGTCAATTTTGCATACAGAAAATCTCTAAGTAACTTGACCAATACAGGCTTCAATGACTTAAGTGAAAGAGAAAACTTGGTCAATAAGCCGCAAGAGATCATGAATCAAAATTTAGCCCGATCCAATCCGGACTTTGATTTTTTTGATATGAATGGTAATGTTTTGTATCGTATGGGTTCCCATAGGCTAAAAGCCAATGTGTTTTTGAGTAATGATGTGTTTAACAATAGCTATATAACTAACTTTCTGGGAAAAGACAAGGCGAAAATTCGAGAGTCTTTTAGTCAGGAAAACCAATGGTCAAACCAAGCGGGCGGACTACATTATATATATGAGACCACTGAATCCAAAACGGAAGTGAATGCTTATATTACCTCTCATTCTAATAATTATGATATTTTGAGTCAACTGACCAAGAGATATCCCAATGTGATTGACCGAGACACTTTTGCTATCCAAAACGATAATTTAATACGAGATTATGGTGGTAAAGTTAAAATGCAAATACCTAAATGGTGGAATACCTTTGCGGGTTTGGAGTATATTCACCATTCAAATTCACTGACTTTGGCCAATGAGAGTGCAACAATTTTTGAAAGTAATAGGGTAGGTCGAGAAGCTGCTGTTTTTGCGGGTCTAAAATGGGACAAAAATCCATCATGGTCTATGGAACCCGCGATGAGAATGTCATATATACCTGAACTAAATCAAGCTTACTTTTTACCCCAGATTTACGCCACAGTAATGATCAGTAATACTGCGAAAATAAAAGCTGCTGCTTCTAAACATGTTCAGTATATCAGACAAATAGAGCATGAAAATATTTTAGGGCAAAAACAATCCTATTTTGTCCTAGCCAATGACAAAAACATTCCCATAGGTATTGGTCAAAATTATATGATCGGTACATGGATGGGTTGGGGTAGGATAGGACTGGACGTGGAAGCTTATTTTCGTAAACTAGATGGCACCACCATCCATGCCACCACTATGCCGGGCTTAAGAATAGAAAACAGACCTTTGCAGGCATCTGAATTTAAAATATTTTCCGGGGAGACTTACACCAAAGGCGTAGATATTTCTTTGACCTATAATCAAAAAAATTATTCGGGCATTTTTTCTTATACACTGAGCAAGACAGATAATAGATTTTCAGAAATCTTCCAGAATCAATGGTTTCCTGCATCAGAAGATAGTCGTCATCAGTTGAAATGGGCTCAGTATTACACCATTAGAAAATGGGAAATTTCTACCCAATTTGTAGGTGCCACCGGGCGACCATTTCTGGATCTTACAGGTTTAAATGCCAGAGTTTTGAGAGAAAATTTGGCTATTGATCAGTTTGTATCTTCTTTGCCAGCATACTACAGGTGGGATATTGGCTTGGCTTATCAGACTAAATTCTTAAGCCAGAACCTTAGATTGGGCTTTTCTGTGTTCAATGTTTTGGATAGAAACAATGTGAAGTTTAGACAATTTGTACACCAACTTCCACCCGCACCGGGAACCAGCAACCCTAAACAAACGCTTCTGGGCAATGATGTGGAACAATTAGGCAGGACTTTTAATATCAGTATTGTTTTAGATATTCGATGATGATATTAATTAGGGCTTGCTTGGTGTAATATATATTATTGATTATCAATTTTATATGTTTAAATTTATTTTTTTCGATGCACGGGAATTTCTGCAATACTCATGAATCATTTGCACTTCATTTTAACTTTTGCCCCGAGCCGGCCTTCCCTTCCTTGTCAGGTGCCTTCACTTCTCGCATTGCCATACTCGACCTTTCAGGATCGTTCAGTTATACTTTTTTTCCTGTCAAAAAAAGTAAACAAAAAAGACCAGTTCAAAAAAAGGTA
>CAZGMB010000096.1:0-16404 GCA_964526715.1 uncultured Aureispira sp.
TGAATAATTGCTTCCATTTTCTACTACCAATTGCGAACCAGAAAGACCCTCTATACTTGAATAAAAAAATATTACAGCTTGCTGAATACCTCCAGGATGAGGAAGTGTATTTTTTCTCAGAATAGAACCTGATAGGCATAATATACTTACGTTTCTAAAATTTTTTCCGATATTTAAATCGAAAGTACCATTAATACAAAAGCTACCAATTACTTCACCTGCTCCATTGATAGTCAATACACCAGATGACAATGCTTGCGATAAGGTCGAAATCCCTACACCAGAACCCACTACCTTATTATGAGGGCACTGACTAAATATTGGGATAGCAGTTGACAACAATATAACAATCATACATACTTCCCTTATTTTCAGACTTCTAATCCCAAAGGAAGGAAGGAAGGAAGGAAGGAAGGAAGGATAAAAAACTTTTTCATAATACAAAATTTTATAGATTAAAAAATAAATTAATTACAGAATATTCATAAAAGAACGATAATAAATACCGACATTACAAAATTACAATATAATATTGTATATTAAATAAAAATTTCAAATAATTTTTACATATTTTTTATCTTTATACAAAATCCTTATTGTAAAAACGACGCTAAAAATATCCCAAATTAATAACTGCTTCATATAATTCAAAGCAATCACATACAATAAAAAAATGCCCGAATGAACTTGATCATCCAGGCATTTTAGGGTCTAAAAACAAAATAAATTTTATATATCTTTCTTATTTATTTCTAAGTGCAGTCAGGAAATTATTGAGCTCATCTACACCATAAAAGAGTACTTCTCTGGGCTTAGAGCCTTGTGCTGGCCCTACGATACCTAATTGCTCCATCTGATCCATGATACGTCCAGCTCTGTTGTATCCCAGTTGCATTTTACGCTGTATCAATGACGTAGAGCCACTCTGCGTAGATACAATAAGTCTTGCAGCTTCGTCAAAATTGTCGTCAAGATCAGAAACTTTAATATCAGAACTGCCTGCATTGCCATCATCATCTCCTTTGTACTCAGGAAGGTAGAATGGCTCAGGGAATCCTTGTTGATTGGCGATATGCTGGATGACACTTTCCACTTCTGGCGTATCCACAAATGCACATTGTAATCGGATATTAGTGCTTCCTATAGACAATAACATATCTCCTGCTCCAATCAACTGATCTGCACCACCACCGTCTAGGATCGTTCTAGAGTCAATCTTTGAAGTCACTTTAAATGCTAATCTCGCAGGGAAGTTAGCCTTAATGATACCTGTAATGATATTGACTGAAGGTCTCTGTGTTGCTATGATCAAGTGAATACCGATGGCTCTGGCCAACTGTGCTAATCTTGCTATAGGCAACTCTACTTCTTTGCCTGCTGTCATGATCAAGTCTGCAAACTCATCTATAACTAGTACGATGTAAGGAAGAAACTTATGCCCGTCCCTTGGATTTAGTTTACGATCTGTAAATTTTTCGTTGTATTCATTAAGATTTCTAACCCTTGCTTTTTTGAGCAAATCATATCGGCTATCCATTTCTATACAAAGAGAGTTCAAGGTATTGATCACTTTGCTTGTTTCTGTAATGATAGGCTCGTCTTGATCTGGAAGGAAAGCCAAGAAATGTTGATCCAAGCTTCCATAAGGAAATAACTCTACCTTTTTAGGATCTATAAGTACCAATTTTACTTGTGATGGGTGCTTTTTGTATAGCAATGACATCAAAATCGTATTGATACCCACAGACTTACCTTGACCTGTAGCTCCTGCTACTAATAAGTGAGGCATTTTGGCCAAGTCTGCTACAAAAACTTCATTAGAAATGGTTTTTCCCAAAGCGATCGGCAGAGCCATTTTGGATTGGGTAAACTTCTCTGAAAGTAATACTTCTTTGAGCGATACAGTTTGCTTATTCTTATTAGGAACTTCTATACCAATGGTACCTTTGCCAGGAATAGGCGCAATGATACGAATACCCAAAGCTGATAAACTCAATGCGATATCATCTTCCAGGTTTTTGATTTTAGAAATTTTAACACCAGGAGCTGGAACGATTTCATAAAGTGTAACTGTCGGTCCTATCGTAGCTCTGATTTTAGTGATTTCTATTTTATAATTGAGCAAAGTCGCTATGATCTGATCTTTATTGGCCTCCAACTCTGCCCTATCTACTTCTGCCTTTTGGGTATCATATTCCAAAAGCAAATCCGTGGTAGGAAATTTGTAGCGGGACAAATCCAACGTAGGATCATAAGGCTCCAACTCATCTTCGAGTTTTATAGCTTCGATTTCTGTTTCAGGAGCCACCGGCACCTTGGCCAATCCATTGTCTATGACATCAAAACCATCATCGTCTATGGGAGATTTTACAGGGTCTGCAAAATCTAAATCATCCAAATCCAACTCTAAGTCGGGCTTTGCCATACCTGCAGATGCTACCCGGGCAGCCGTAGCAGGCACATCAAACTCCAAATCATGATGGTTTGATGTGGCCTTAGCTTCAGCAGGGGTCGGTGGGATGGCTCTCTTCTGGTCAGATGCACCAGAGGGCCTTAAACTTTGTAAAAATAATTCTTCAATATCTTCAGTGATGGACTCTACTTTTGATTTGGGTGATTTGGGTTTGATATCACTATCTTCCATTCCCTTAAAAAAGTCCATTGATGGCATGATCAGGTTTGCAAAAGGATTGGAAAAAGTGAGATTATCAAAATTGGGATTAAATCTCCACATAATATATCCTCCCATACTAAATAAGATGAGAAAAAACAGCCCTAGTTGTCCCATAAAATTGGTAAGCCAAAAGACCGTGCTCTCCCCAAAGGCTCCTCCCCAAGTAAACTCAGACCTTCTAAATATAAATTCCAACAATAGGGAAAAAAATGCCATAATCACAAATGAATTTCTGGCAAATATCATAAATGGTATCAGCGACCGCCTGCGTACCAAGTCAAATCCTAATTTAACCAATAGTACCACTACAATCATTGATGGCAACCCAAATCCCCAATAAAAAAACATATTGGAAATGATGGCGCCGAGCCTGCCTAACCAGTTTTGCACATTTAAGTCACCTTGCATCAGCATACCCCAAGAAAACTTCAGCACTTTGTCCTGATCCATTTTCCAAGTGTACAAATAAGATACAAAAGCTATAGCAAGATAAATTCCTGCCAAAATCAAGACTACACCAAATAGTTTGGGCAGCCTTTCGTCACGCCAATTAAATCGGGGCTTGGCGTTTTCTTTCGGTTTTTGTTTTTTTAATGCCATAAAACAATAAAATCATCGGTTTTTAAAAATTGAAATACTCATGGTACAATCAGCCAACTTTGATATGTACACCCAAAAACAATATGGAACACTTTCATTACGTTTAATAGCCGAAGTAGTAATGAAATGCCAGAATTACTTGTTTTTGAGTATCATCGCTCCCTTATCACAGAGGGATTTAAGCCAATTGCAAGGCAAAATTACAAGGTAAAATTAACATATTATAATTTTTCGTAATATATTTTTAATACATTTCTATATTATTATATTGTATAAATATTTTCAATATATCTAAATCACTATATTTCTGATATAAACATAAGGAAAACAATGGATTAAGGTTCGTAAAAAAAATGTACTGACTTTAGTCACATTGTTGGTTTCAACTCATGGAAAAGTTATCTTTGCGCACCAAATCCAAATTTTCAACCATTTTGTTAAATTTATTGTATGACGCAATCTAATATTTTTATAGCCGGCAGCGGAGGTATAGGTCAGGCTGCAGGTCTCATTCTTTCTGAGTCAGACGTTATGGACGTCAATATTTATTTTGGAGACATCCATCAAAATGCCATAGATCAGGCCATCTCCTTTGTAAGTAATGGTTCTACCAAAAAAGTAAATGTTACGGGAGTACTGATGCCAACCGAAGGCAGTAATGAAGCCATTGAGCAAGCCCTAGAAAAATGTGACATCATTATGGACTGTCTTCCTGGCAGTCAAGCACCAAGGATGGCAGCTTTGGCTAAAAAACATCATTGCCATTATGCTAATCTTACAGAATATGTGCAAGAAACCAAAGATGTGATTGAAATATCTAAAGACGCAGATACGGCATTCGTACTTCAGACAGGTCTAGCGCCAGGATTTATCAACATATTGGCCCACAAACTTTATGAAGAATTTTGTGCAGAATATCAGGTAAGTATCGTAAACTCCATGCATATGAAGGTGGGTGCTATCAGTAGAAATGCTCCCTCTCCGCATTATTATGCGTTTACTTGGAGTCCGATAGGCGTAGCTACTGAATATCTCAAAGACGCAGAAATCGTTAGAAACTTTAAAAAAATCAATGTACCTGCTTTATCTGGCCTAGAACGCATCATCATTGACGGAGATGAGTATGAAGACAATTTTACTTCTGGCGGTGCCGCAGATTTTCCGGACGCATTTGCAGGTAAAGTAAAAGATCTTGATTACAAAACCATCCGATATCCTGGTCACTACCAATGGGTCAAAAATACCATGTCTACTATCATTAACGCTGAAAATAGGATCAAGGCACTAGAAAACATCATGCTAGAAAACATACCTAGCGTAGAGGATGATGTGGTCGTGGTATATGCGTCAGTGGAAGGAAAAGATAGTCAAGGTAGACTGAGACGTAAAGAAAAGTCTTACAAAATAAAGCCGAGTTATGTTGGTCATCAAAAGCTCAGGGCCATACAAACCACAACAGCAGCACCACTGTGCGAAGTAGCTTACATGATGCTACAAAATAAGTGGAAAGGCACGATCTTACAAAGTCAACTCAAAACGCATGCGTTTTTGAATGGTCCGTATGTAAGTGCCATATATGGAAAGTATGATGAGTCAAAATAAAATAGTGGGATTAAATCATGCCTAAAAAAAATATCAACATCTACTTTTTATAGGCTGGATAGTAGGATTTAGTATAGAAAACGTGTTTGGATTTCTTCATGATAAGCAAGTATTGCCACACTAAGCCATTGGAGACACTTGGTCTTGGGTAATGCATCAAGGCACAAATCTTTTAGTATCCCTTAAACCTTGTCTATTTACATAACCATTTAATCCTAAATTTTAGGCTACTTTAACCCTATTAAATACTTTTGCTGCCATAAAATCAAATAGATGTCGATCTTTAAAAACAGACTCATTGTTAGCTTAACCGTTTTTTTCTTGACAGGAATATTTTTACTTTTCGAGCATTTTAATGGTGGTGTTGTTTCGCATCACTTACTGGCAAGAAAAGATTTACCTGAGATATCTAATTATTGGGGCTTGTTGACTATCCCTCTATTGGCTTGGATTACCATTTCCTTAATCCAAAAGAGAAATGAAGATGTACAGTCAAACACAAGTAGGATAGCTCTTAATAGATTTATTTTTGCACTGATATACGGTATCCTTTTGACCTTGCTATGGGAATTCAAAGCCCAGCACATTTTACAGTATTTCATTTTGCTCCCTTTAGTTATTTCCTTTTTCAAGCCCATTCACTTTCCAGAAAGTTTATTGGGCTTTGTGATTGGTATGATCTATGCTTTTGGTGGAATATTACCCATAATTGTTGGGCTAGTCTTGTTGACGATGAGTTTTATCATCAACAAAACCACAAGGACAATACAGATCATGTTTCTGCCGAAATCAATCCATTAAGAATAATGATAGTAATTCTAAATAACTATAACCTAGTCATAAATATTAAAAAATTATCAGTTAAAAATTGATTTCTCTTAATATTGTACAACCAATACAAATATAAGTATTTTTGCATTTCTTTTTGATATATTTACTTAAAACATAATTTTTGGACGCAAAAGTAGTAGAGTTGATTTCTCTTTCTTTAGGGATAAGAGAACATAATGTAAGAAGTACTTTGGAACTATTGTTGGATGGTGCTACCATACCATTCATATCCAGATACAGAAAAGAAAAAACGGGAAGTATGGATGAAGTCCAAGTCAGTGATATACAGAAGCAATACAAAAAGCTGATGGACATCATCGATAGGAAAGAAAGCATCATAGCATCCATTGAAGAACAAGGCAAGCTGACTCCTGAACTCAAAGCCAAAATCATGGCATCTTTTGATGCTAATGAAATAGAAGATTTGTACCTACCCTACAAGCGCAGGAAAAAAACCAAAGCAGATGTAGCTCGAGAACTTGGGCTAGAGCCTTTAGCAAAATTGATCATGAGTCAGCGAAATCAAGACATTGACGGTCAAGCACGGAAATATATTCATGATAAAGTTCCTACCATCCAAGATGCTATCCATGGCGCACAAGATATCATCGCTGAATGGATCAGCGAAGATCAGGATATCCGAGAGCGACTCAGAAATAACTTTAGAAAATTTGCGACACTGAGATCAAAGGTAGTACCCAAAAAAAAGGAAGAAGCCGAAAAATTTCAGGACTATTTTGATTTTCAAGAAGCGATTGCTAAATGTCCTTCACATAGATTTTTGGCAGTGGCGAGAGGCGAACAGGAAGGATTGCTTAAAGTGTCGCTGGAAGTGGACGAAGAACGAGCCCTTCAAATGATAGATAAAAAATTTATCCGATCCAATGGATACGAAGCAGATCTGATTGCGGCAGCCATAGACGACAGTTTTAAAAGATTGATATTCCCAGCAGTAGAGACTCAAATTATCAATGAGTTCAAAGAAAAAGCTGATGATGAAGCCATTCGGGTTTTTGGAGAAAACCTACGTCAGCTACTGCTAGCCGCTCCTTTGGGTCAAAAGGCTGTAGTGGCCATAGATCCGGGATTCCGTACAGGCTGCAAGGTAGTTGCTTTGGATGCCAATGGCGATTTTCTCGAATATAAAACGGTGTTTCCGCATCCACCACAACACCAATCTGATGAAGCCAAAAACATCATCAGAATGTTGGTAGATAAATACCAAGCTAAGGCTATAGCTATTGGAAATGGAACGGCCTCTAGGGAAACCAAAGCTCTAGTAGATGCAATACGGTTTGATCAGAAGATTGATATCTATGTGGTTAGCGAAAATGGAGCTTCTATCTATTCGGCCTCTGATGTAGCGCGTGAAGAGTTTCCTGAACATGATGTGACCATACGGGGAGCGATATCTATTGGTCGTAGGCTCATGGACCCACTGGCAGAGTTGGTAAAAATAGATGCCAAATCTATCGGTGTAGGACAGTATCAGCATGATGTCCACCAAGGAAAACTGAAAGAAAATCTAGATATGACCGTGGTAAGTTGCGTCAATAAAGTAGGTGTCAATCTCAACACTGCTTCCAAACATATATTGACCTACATCGCGGGCTTAGGTCCTGTGTTGGCAAAAAACATTGTACAATACAGAAGAGAAAACGGTGATTTTAAAGAAATCAAAGAACTCCATAAAGTACCTCGATTGGGGAATAAAGCCTATGAGCAAGCCGCAGGTTTTTTAAGGATTAAAAATGGACCTAATCTCTTAGACGATACTGGCGTCCACCCAGAGCGATACGGCTTGGTACAACAAATGGCAAAGGTGGCAGGAGTTAATTTAAATACCTTCATTGCTGATAAAACCTCCAGACAAAAACTGGTTTTAGATTCGTTTGTTTCAGAAGATGTTGGATTGCCTACCCTAACAGATATTATGAAGGAACTGGACAAACCTGGCCTGGATCCGAGGGGAGAAGCCAAACAGTTTTCTTTTGATGAGAATATCAGATCCATCGATGACGTACGAGAAGGCATGGTGATCCCTGGTATCGTAACTAATATGACCAATTTTGGGGCATTTGTAGATATCGGCGCCAAGCAGGACGCGTTGTTACATATTTCGCAGATAACCAAGAAATTTATCCAAAATCCTGCTGAAGTGCTCCATCTTGGACAGGAATTAAGTGTTTCTGTACAGAGTGTAGACGCGGCTAGAAAAAGAATCAATTTGACCCTTTTGTTTTAAAATATAAGATCATGTGTAACCCAAAGATATCATTATTTAGCTTATTTGTGTTGTTACTTACGGGGACACTTTTTGTAGTAGGTTGCAAAACCGAAGGTAGCCATAAATCAGCTGTTGAACATGCAGAAGTAAAAGACTCGGTTTCAACTCAAAGTAACTTACTTTCCTTCTACAAAAAAAATGGAGAGTATTATCAGCTAGAATGGCCCATTTTGTTGCGTACCAAATTTGAAGAAAAGTATGTAGATACTATGGGTATGGAAGTATCGCTACCCATTTTTACAGATACCTTAAAGGTTTTGGATGGAAAAATGGTGGAAGTTGAAGGATTTTTTATTCCTGTAAGCGAAACCGGAGATGATAAAATTGTCATAGTTTCTGCATTTCCATTTGCACAGTGCTTTTTTTGTGGCAAAGCAGGTGTGGAGTCTATTATAGATATCTTATCACCCAAAAAGCTAGGTCATTTAAAGTTGGACGCCAAGATCAAATTCAGAGGAAAACTTAAACTCAATAGAGACAACTTTGATTATCTAATCTATGTATTAGAAGAAGCGGAGTTGGTAGAGTGATTGAGTAACTGAATGTCACAATTGGTGAATGGCTACAAGACTAACTGTCGCTATGATTACATTTCAGATACAAGGCTTTAACAAACTGAAGAAAGCATAAAACAAGTAACGGTTTTAATTGTTTGAATATGAATATGTCTTGGATGCAAGTGTACCAAATTTGTAATTTATTATGATGCAGCCATAGCGGTACACAATAGTCCGCATGAGGGATAGTAGCGAACACGACCAAAGCGTAGCGACGGAAAGTAAAGCGGAAAGCCCGACCCGTAGCTGGCGGAGGGACATGCCCAAATTAAAATACAAATTGCAGTTATGATGTATATATAATTTAGTTTTTTAAAGTCGTCATCTTTTTGCAGTTTTTCAAACTAAAAGTGTAATTTTGTTCTGTGAATAATTTTTTAAAAATATTAATATTCTTTGGCTTTTGCTGCATGTTTCCAGGTATGGTATCCGGGACACACAACAGAGCCGGTGAGATCACTTACAGACAACTGAGTGCACTTACTATCGAAATGACAATCACTACCTACACTAAAGGCAGTAGTACTGCTGCAGACCGAGATAGCCTAGATGTATCTTGGGGTGATGGTACCAAGGAATTTGTAAAAAGAGACAATAGCAGGACGCGTTTCGAACCCAATGATATCAAGATTAATTACTACATTGCTAGACATACCTATCCTGGGGCAGCTACGTATACAGTTTCATTTCTAGACCCCAATAGAATAGGTGGAATTTTAAACGTGAATTATCCCAATTCCATTGATATCCCATTTTTTTTGAGCACTACGTTCACCTTATTAGATCAGCAGTTTCAGGGTTTTAATAATTCAGCCATACTTTTACAGCCTCCCATAGATATTGGATGTGTCAATAAAGTTTTTACCCACAATCCCAATGCTTTTGATGCCGATGGAGATAGCTTGGCCTACGAACTGACTGCCCCTTTGGAAGGATTGGGTGTAGATGTGCCTGGCTATAAGTATCCGAACGAAGTAGGTCAAATCAGCGGTAACAATTTCACAATCAATCCTATAACAGGAGAAGTGATATGGGATAGTCCCAAGCTACAGGGCGAATATAACATAGCTATCAGAATAAAAGAGTACCGAAATGGCAAACTGATCAATGTCATCATCAGAGATATGCAGATACTGATCAAGGCCTGCGAAAACGAGCCACCCACTATAGAAAGCATTGAAGAAATATGTGTAGTAGCTGGTGAAGCGATACAGATACCTATCAAAGTAAATGATCCTAATACCAACCAAAAAGTAAGGATAACAGCTACAGGTGGTCCTTTTACCATAACTAATCCAGCAGTATTCAATGGGCCTAAGTTTTTTACTAGGATACCCTATGAAATGGAACTTTTTTGGCAAACAGATTGTAACCATATCTCAGATCAATACTACCAAGTGGTGTTGAGAGCAGTGGATAATTTCTATCCTGACTCCACAGGGTTGGCCACACTAAAAACTATAAGAATAAAAGTAGTAGGTCCTGCACCCGAAGCATTAATAGCCAAAAGCGACCAGAATAATGTAAGATTAGAATGGTCGTCGCCCTATGCATGCGAAGTTACGCGCAATGATTTTTTCTTGGGCTTTTCTGTATGGCGAAAAATAGCTAGTACCAGCTTCTTGCCGGATACTTGCAACCCAGGATTGACAGGCTCACCTTATCAAAAAATAGCATTCCGTACTTTACAAAAGGAAAATGGAAAATATTTTTACTTGGATAATAATGCTGAAAAAGGAAAAACCTATTGTTATAGAATTCAAGCAGAATTTGCTAAAAAAACCAACACTGGAAACCCCTTTAACCTAGTAGAAGGACTTCCATCCAACGAATCGTGTGTGATTTTGTCCAGAGATGTACCACTCATCACAAAAGTTACGGTAGAAAAAACGGACCTTTCGCAAGGCGCTATCTTGGTAAAATGGGCTAAACCCCTCGCGGAGCAATTAGATACGATTACAAATCCCGCTCCCTACAAATATGAGATTTATCGAGATAACGGTATAGAACCATTACTTAAAATAGGTACGGTAGATCATCCTTTTTTCAGCAGTGCCCTTCCCACAGAGTGGATTGACGAGAACATCAACACTGTAAATGGCCCATTTAATTACCAAATCCATTTAATCGCAAATGGAAATCTTACGGGTAAATCTGAAATAGCTTCATCCGTGTTTTTAATAATCAAGCCAACCGATAAAAAAAATGTACTCACTTGGCAAAGCAATACCCCATGGGCTAACATCAATTATAAAATACTGAGAAAGAACACGTCAGGTAGTTTTGACATTTTGGGAGAAACATCTGGTACCGAATTTGAAGATAATGGACTTATCAATGGGCAATCATACTGCTATAAAATAGAGAGCACTGGAACGTATAGAATTCCAGATGTAGAAGATCCAATCATCAACGAATCTCAAGAAGCCTGTGGTATACCATTAGATGATGTGCCCCCTTGCACGATAACCATTACTGTAGAAAATGTTTGTGACAGACTGCAGTCAGACATAGGAGCAGATAAACTTTATAATACTATAAAATGGTCGAGTCCTTTTTTAACGTGTCCTGAGATTGCAGACGATGTATCATTTTACCGAATTTATTATGGAGAAAACATTACATCCGATTTGGTACTACTTGATGAAAAAGATGCCAATGGAGAACTGAGTTATATTCATTATCCTGAAAATGGCTTATTGGGCTGCTACATTGTAACTTCCGTAGATAAATCAGGAAATGAAAGTTTACCTAGCAACAAATTTTGTGTCGATAATTGTCCACTATATATCCTACCCAATACTTTTACTCCCAATGGTGACGGAAGTAATGATGTATTCAGACCGAGAGTAAATTTATTTGTAGAACAAGTACAATTTCAGGTATATAATCAATGGGGAAATTTGGTTTTTGAAACCACAGATCCAAAAATAAATTGGGACGGTAATACCCTAAGTGGACAAAGCCTTGCAGATGGTACATATCATTATTCGTGCAAAGTATTCGAAAAAAGAGTTTCTGGCATTTCAGAATCCAAAAATGTATTAACTGGTTTTATTCATATAATTAAAAACTGATGTTTAGCGGAATCGTAGAAGCACAAGGTGTAGTCAAGGAAATTATAAAAGAAGGTAGCAATAAACACTTCAAAATTGAATCCGCATTGGCCAAGGAAGCGTATATAGATCAAAGCATTTCTCATAATGGTGTGTGCCTTACAGTGGTAAAAATTGAAGGCGACATTTACATGGTGACAGCCATAGAAGAGACCCTAATCAAATCCAATTTCAATGATATCAAAACAGGCGATATAGTCAATCTAGAAAGAGCTATAATGGCGCACCAAAGGATGGATGGCCATTTTGTGCAAGGACATGTGGACTCAACAGCAACTTGTAATAAAATTGAGTTGAAGGATGGCAGTTGGAATTTTCATTTTGCCACCAATCCTGAATTTGACAATCTACTAGTGGAGAAGGGTTCCGTATGTATTAATGGTGTCAGTTTGACGTTGGTCAATGCCAAAGCATCAGATTTTTCCGTTTCCATCATTCCATATACTTACGAAAATACCAATTTTTCTAAGATCAGGCTGAATGACAAAGTAAATATTGAATTTGACATCATGGGGAAATATATTGTCAAATACCTTTCGAAGTTAAATATGAGTGAGTAATGAAAGTAATGCAGGTAAAATATTTTAGAGAGTAGAGATATATGGACGGTTCCATTAACATAAACTCAAGTTTATGGTTAAAATAATGTTCACGTCTACATGTGAAAATATTGTTTCAATTTAAAATACAGTCAATTATTCATATATTATAATTATTTTTGTTCCATGGTTAAATTCAAAATTTTCTTTTTATAGTAAAGCGTTTTGTTGTCGTAACTTTCACCTTTGTGGTGTGTACAATGAAATATGATAAATCAAAATCAACATCTAAATATTTCAACATGGTAAAATTTAACAAATCACTGGTTATTTTTGGCGCTTTGTGCGCATTAATAGTGGGATTGAGCAATTCAGGATTGCATCCCACTTCAGGAAGTTCAGGGTATACCGGGGCACCCACAGACTCAAACTGCGGTCAATGTCATTCAGGTGGCAATCCCAATTTAAATGGTAATGTGACTATAGATGGTCTCCCTTCTACCATAACTGCGGGCGATACCTACCCAATCAGCGTCACAGTCACCAATCCAAACGGTAATGCAGTAAAAGGTGGGTTTCAGATGTTAGTATTAAACGGGTCTAACCAAAACGCGGGTACGCTTTCCAATGTCTCCCCAGGAACTCAATTGAGAGTTGCTGGAGGAAAGACCTATTTTGGACACGCCCCTGCTCCTGATTTTCCTGCGAGCAATGAATTGACTTTTACCGTGGACTGGACGGCGCCTGCCACAGCTGGCTCTGTTCCCGAAATCAAATTTTATGCATGTGCTGTCATTGCTAATGGAGCAAACGGCAATAGCAATGACCGTGTGGTCTTAACCAGTAATATCATACCTTTTCAGTCAGGTGCTATGCCATTGCTGGTTTCCATAAATAATGTGTCACCTACATCGTGCTCAGACACTAGTGATGGCGAAGCAACCGCTAATCCAACAGGTGGTACCACACCATATAATTATCAGTGGTCCAATGGGTCCACATTGCAAACCAATGTAACACTACCTCCAGGATTAGCAACAGTAACAGTAACGGACAATGCAGGTATGACCGCATCTGCATCCGTAAATATCACATCACCATCTGCCATCCAAATGGTTACATCAGGCTCTACAGTATGCGAAAATGCTACCAATGGTACAATATCTGTTATCGCTTCTGGTGGTGTTGGAGGCTTTAGCTATAGCTGGAGTACAGGAAATGGCGGTAGTTCCGTTTCCAATTTGCCAGCTGGAACCTATACAGTTACAGTCACGGACTCCAACAATTGTTCTGAAACAGGCATGGCCACCATAGTAGAATCACCGCCAATCGTCATAGATGGTACCACTGAAATTGTACAATGTAACGGTCAAAGTACAGGTGGTGTCTTTACAACAATCAGCGGCGGAACAGGAAATAAAACTTATTTGTGGTCTAATGGTACTACACAACAAAATCTAAATAACAATGTACCTGCGGGTACGTACACCATTACCGTCACTGATGCTGCCCAATGTACCAATTCAGCGTCTTTTGTGGTCACTCAACCTGCTGTATTAAATGGGGTAGCCAATGTTCAGAATAATGTCAGTTGCTTCGCGGGAAATAATGGTACAGCTACAGTTACTGCTTCAGGTGGGACGCTACCCTACTCATACAATTGGTCCAATGGCCAAACATCTTCTGGAATGTCCAGTACCTTAAGCAATCTAACAGCTGGAAACTATACCGTGACCATTTCTGATACTTATAGTTGTCAAAAAACGGTCAATTTTGTAATCACCCAACCTGCACAAATCGTTTTTAACCCTTCAGTGACTAATGTATCTTGTTTTGGTCTAAGTAATGGTCAAATTAATTCAGGAGTCAGTGGCTTTCAAGGAAATGCTTCATATAATTGGTCTAATGGTGAAACCACTGCAAACATCAACAATGTGAATGCAGGCAATTACATACTAACTGTCACCGATGGTCAAGGATGTACAGCATCCAGCCAATTTACTGTAAATCAACCTGCTACGATAAATATCAGTCTCAATACAACGAATGTTTCTTGTAATAATACTACCAATGGAAGTATTGCGGCACAAGCATCTGGCGGTGTAGGAAATAAAACCTTTAGTTGGTCCTCTGGCCAAACTACAGCAACTATTAGTGGCTTATCAGCGGGCAATTATACAGTTACCGTCACTGACGCTAATAATTGTACAAATTCACAAACTGCCAAGGTTGCAACAACGCCAGGTTTTATGATTAGCCTATTAACATCTACGAATATTCCATGTCATGGCGATAGCTCAGGAACAGCATCAGTAACGCTTATCCCGAATACAACCTATCTATGGTCTAATGGGGCTACCACTGCTTCAGTGAGCAATCTAAAAGCAGGAACCTACAGCATCGTGGCCACTGACAATCAAGGATGTAAAAGCAATAATCTGGAAGTAACCATTACCCAAGCAGAAAAACTCAAAGCTAATCTGATAGCTTCAGATACCATTTTATGTCCAGGTGAAGTCAATGGATTTCTTTCCATCGGACTATCTGGTGGTACTGGTCAAATCGATTATGCATGGTCACATGGTGACACATTGTTACTTTCGGATACTCTAAAAGCAGGTGTATATACTATATCGTTGACTGATGCTGTGACTTGTAAACAAAATTATAAATTTAAAGTGCATCAATCAGACTCCATCAAACTCGATAAAGCCAAGATCACCAATGTAAAATGTTTAGGAGATAGTGACGGTGCTATAGAAATATCAGCGAGTGGTGGGTTTGGATTATTAAATTATGTTTGGTCAGATACTTTACTCATGGGTGACTCCGTTTATCAGTTAAAATCTGGAATGTATTCCGTAACTGCAAGTGATGTGGGTAAATGTACAGCTAGTGCCACTTACAATGTGACGTCGATAAATCCACCCATTACATTAAATTCAATAGAAACCACAAATCCCAGCTCGACTACCAGCAAAGATGGCGCATTGACTGCCAATGTATCTGGAGGCACGGGCAATCTCACCATAGAATGGTATCAACTCAATCAGTTAATTGGAACGGGTACCAAGATCGAAAACATAGGTGCAGGTTTTTATAACGTTATCATCACGGATGGAGCCGGATGTACTATTTCAAAAAACATTATTTTAAACAGTGTGTCTTCAACAGATCAAACAAGTAAGCCATCTGTTGACATCTCGCCAAACCCAACGAATCAGCTATTTGCTGTAAAATGTAATAGCACGATTAATGCTTTAAAGATTTATGACTTAAATGGAAAGGTAATACTCACTGAATACCCTAAAACGGACAATGTGATTGTGGATGTAATTCAGTCTGGATTACAACCAGGCATGTATCTTTGTATGATACAAATCGGTCAACAACTAGTAACGCAAAGAATTGTGGTGACAGAATAAACCAATCAGAAAATACGTACAAAAAGACGGTGTGATTCTTTTCACACCGTCTTTTTTTTTAAAATCCCAGCCAGATATGAATTCATAAACCTTATAAAATCAAATTATACTCAGTATTAAGTGATTACAGCTACAACAATTAAGATTTTTTTGTAATTTTGCGCACTTTTTTATAAAATCAAAAATAGTAAATAATATGAATACTCTAAAATCAGTTTTATGTGCTGCAACAATAAGTCTATTGTTATTTTCATGTAAAAACGAAAAATCTGGGGACAGTGCCAATGATGCACCCGTACAGGTAGATAATTCTAAGGTTTTGGCAGGTACAGGGGCTAAAGATATATCCTTTACCCATAAACTGGATCAAACACAGATCGTTCAAGAAGGCAATGTAGCATTTAACTTTAAATCTTTAAACTCTCTTCAGGTTTATATTAAATCACCACAAAACGAAAGTTTAGATTTCAATGCTAATGAGGTTTACGCCATTTTTGCAGACAAAACGATAAAGGAAACATCCTTTAAAGTAGAAAGCCTAGATCTTTCTGTTTCTCCACCTGTATTAAATGTTACTTCAGTGATATCCAAAAAAGATGTCGCAGAATACAGACCATCTTTTGTAGTTACTGTACCTAAAAAAGATGCTACTACGATGCCCGTGATAAAGTTGGATGGTTCAGAAATCCCAGTTTTTGGAATGCAATAATCCTTCTAATCACATCTGTCCAAAATAAATTAAAATGACATGGCAGAAATGTCCCATCTTGTGG
>CAZGMB010000097.1:0-16330 GCA_964526715.1 uncultured Aureispira sp.
CTGTTGTCTGTCCTGGTTCTACTAATATTTATACGATAACAGGAATACCGCCTAGTCAGATAAATTTCTATTCTATTGGTGCTGTACCGGGTTCAGGACCTGCCGTTATTTGTGGATTTGTAGTGATAACCCCAGGTACTATAAGTCTATGTGCTGATTTTGGGTCACCGCAATTATGTGTTTATTATGAAAACAATACTTGCGTAGAATGTATTGACATTGTGGTGTCCAACAATCCCATAAATAGTTTAACTGGTGATCTTCAGGTATGCGGTGGAGATACTGAAACTTACTCCATCGACCCTAGTCCCAATAATCTAGCTATAACCTACACTGTGACCAATGGTACCATAACCAATTCGGACAATAGCGAAGTAACCGTACAATGGGATGCTAATCAGACTAGCGGTGAGATTTGTGCTAGCGTACCCTTTTGCAATAGCACACAGACCATTTGTCAACAAGTTACTATTACACCACAGCCCACTGGAAATCCGGTGACATTATCTGATTGCGCTGATCCGAATACCGGCTTAGCTACTTTTAACCTGACCAACTCAAATGCAACGATTGGTAATGGATTTAGTGTTTCTTGGTTTCAGGATATGGGCCTGACCATACCGATCACAAATCCATCATCATTTACGACGGGCACCACGACCGTTTATGCTGTAGTTTCTAATGGAAGTTGCTCTTCCGTACCGATTCCTATCAACATCGTGGTATCCAACCCTGATCCCAGTGGCTTTCTGATGAGTATCTCGCCCAATCCTATTTGTCCACTCAGTGCGGGAGAAAGCCAACAAATAACGGTTTCGTTTATCTTACCAACTCCAGGCACTTATACCTATCAATACCAACTCGTATGTGGAAGCAATATCACAAATGGAAGTGTAACATCATCTACAGGTTCTTTTGATTTAACTGTAAATTCCAATTGTACACTTAATGTTTTGTCCATAACGTCAGCATCAGGTTGTCAAACTACTTTCAATCCACCACTTACTGATATTATAAATTATATCAACCCGCCTAATATAACTGTACTTCCTGGTTTCAATTTTATTTGTCAGGGACAGAGTATTGACTTAAGTGATTATTTGGTGGTAAGCTTTGGTGACATCACGTGGCATAGTGGATTTCCTACTACATCTTCCAATCTTTTGGCATCAAGTATAGTAAGTCCAAATACAACAACCATATATTATGCTCAAATCCAATATGATGGATGTTTCATCAACGCAGGATTTCCCGTAAATGTTGATCCCAGTGGACCGACTTTCACCACATCACAATCTATATGCCAAAGTGCGTCAAATGTAGATCTTACACAATTTTTGTCGCCACCAACATTGCAAGGCACTTGGAGTGGGCAAGGTGTCGTTGGTAATTTCTTTAGTCCCGCAGGACTTTCGGGCAACGTCACCATCACCTTTGATCCACTGAGTTCCTGTTTAGATAACGGTGTCGTCACTTTCGAAATAACCACACCACAAACACCAGTTTTAGGAACTACCCAAATTTGTGAATCTGCAGACCCTATAAGTTTAAATATACTTACAGACCCCTTAATCCCAAATGGCAACTGGTCAGGACCTGGTGTGACTAACAATAACTTTGACCCATCAAACCTTTCCGCTACCGTAACTTTGACTTTTACACCAACCGCAGCATGTATAAACTCAGCTACCACGATTATCAATATTTTACCGAATCCTCAGTTTTCAGTAACTCCAAATGTAATTGTATGTACAAATGCATCGATAAATTTAGAAGATTATGTAAATGCGCCAACAGGACTTAACCTTACATTTCACAATGGTTTACCAGCCACTACCAGCAATCAATTGTCTTCTACCCTTGTCACTATCGGTGCGAATGCAACGTATTATGTAAAAGCCACTAATACTGACGGGTGTTTTGAAGTTATTCCTTTGAACATTACTACGTCTCCCGGTGGATTACCTGTTTTAGGCACTGCCACTCTATGCGAAAACCAAAATACATTTGATCTGAATACACTTAACGATCCAATAGCAGGTCCTGGTATTTGGGCAGGAATTGGTATATCCAACAATACTCTAGACCTGACATCACAAAGCGGAACCATAAATCTTACATTTACGCCAAGTAATACCTGCTTTTCTGTTGCTAATACTACGGTCAACGTGGTAGAAAATGCTACACCAATTCTAACATCCACTTCGCTGTGCTCTGAAAATGGCACCTTTTCATTAATAAACTTACAGGATACCAATTTTCCAAATGGAATTTGGTCGGGACCAAATGTGGTAAACAATATTTTCAACCCACAAAATTTGAGTGGAAATACACTTTTGACATTTACTTCGACTGATTTTTGTGTTTCCCCAGCATCTACCAATATCGATGTTATCTTATCAGAAACACCAGTTTTGTCCAATACTCAGATTTGCGAAACCGTATCTCTTTTTGATTTATCTACCCTTGAAGATCCAGATTTTACATCGGGAACATGGTCTGGAGATGGTGTTAATGGAAATGATTTCACATCGGCAGGCCTGTTAGGAACGATTTTATTGACCTTCACTTCCGATCAGCAATGTGTTTTGCCTGCTACCACTACCATAGTGGTCAATGGGCTACAAACACCAGTCCTACAGAACGCTACGCTTTGTTTTAATGCTGCCCCAATTAATTTAAGTATACTGAGCGGAAATTTCCCAACAGGTGAGTGGTTCGGAAATGGTGTTATTGACAATATCTTTTATCCAGATCAAAATATAGGATTGAATTCCCTGACCTTTGTCGCAGATGCAGATTGTACACTACCGGCTACTACAGCAGTATTAGTCCAAGGTGTCCCTTCATTTGAAAACTTAGAAATCAATTGTAATAATGGGGTTTATAATGTTTCATTTACCATTACAGGAGGAGATCCAGATGGATACTTCATCAATGGAAACTTGGTTTCTTCCGAGTTTACATCAACGGACATAATCTCCAACACACTTTATCTATTCACCTTGAGTGACCTTAATCAATGCGGAACCACCATCATCCAAGGAAATAAAAATTGTGATTGTACCAATGATCCAGGTACAATGAATTTTGCCTCTTCTCCATTAAAAGTATGTAGTTCAGACACGGCACGTGCCGTATTCAATAATAATAATGTGATCAATAATGGAACGGTACTGCGATTTGTTTTACATGATAGTCCATCATCACAACTAGGAAATATATTTGCACAATCAACTAGTCCTGAATTTGTATTACCCTCCAATGGAGTATTGGGACAAACTTACTACATTTCAGCAGTGTCTGGCACCTTGTTGTCTAACGGAAATATTGACATCAGTGATCCATGTTTTTCTGTATCAGCAGGT
Organism: uncultured Aureispira sp.; assembly: GCA_964526715.1. Lineage (GTDB taxonomy): Bacteria > Bacteroidota > Bacteroidia > Chitinophagales > Saprospiraceae > OLB9. The sequence continues at coordinate 3,369 of CAZGMB010000097.1, forward strand.
GTCCCGGTTGTATTTTATCAGCCTGATATATCTTTAGGAAAGGTGGACCCATTCTGTATTGAAAATTGTGTTGATGTGTCTGTCAATTTTAAAGGAGAAGGACCTTTCAATTTGAGTTATGAAATCAACAACGGTCTTTCCACAGTAGTTAAAGATACTTTACTATTTCAATCTTCTCAAAATACAGTTTTGTTTTGTCCAGAAAACTTCAATCTAAAGCTATCTGAAACAGTTTCGTTTAAAATAATCAAGTCCAACGATAGAAATTGTGAAATAGGACCAACACCTATACAAAATTTAATCATCAATAAAAAAAGGACCAACAATTTCACGCAGTCCCTATGTGAAAATAATGCCATCAATATCAATGGCACAGTCTATGATAAAAACAGGACGTCAGGTCAAGAAATAATTACATCCAATAATACAACGCTGTGTGATTCTATTATTGATATCAAACTAAATATCCTTAAAAATACCAATTTTACACTTGATAATGAGATTTGCAACAACCAATCCATCATCGTCAATGGCAATACTTACAACAAAGACAGGTTAATTGGTCAGGAAATTATTGCAAATACATTGGGTTGTGATTCTGTCATCAATATACGTCTAAAGTACGTAGACCAGAAAGTCCAAAAAATAAATTCTGTCCTTTGTGAAGGTCAGGCCATCAATGTGAATGGAACTATTTACGATATCGCCAATCCCAAAGGCCAAGAACTGCTATTCAATGGTGCTCAAAATGGGTGTGATTCGATCGTTGACATTGATTTGAAGTTTTTGCCACCGACGATCAATAATCTTTCGTTGGTGATTTGTCCCCACGAAAATGTAATCATAAATGGCGAAATATTTGACATTAACAATGCTCAAAAACAAATTACATTGTCCAATGCATCTGTTAATGGTTGCGATAGTATAATTAATATCCAACTTAGCTTTTATGAAGAAACTATTGATACCTTGAAGATCTCCTTATTTACCGGACAATCTACCATAATCAACGGACAACTATTTAATGATCAGAATAGTGAAGGTTTAACCATATTTCCGGAAGTAACTATGGACGGATGCAAAAAATATCAATATGTCATCGTAAGTTTCAATCAAGAATCTATATCTGCCCAAATATCTTCTACTCCTGAAACTTGTCCCGAAAGCAAAGATGGTAGTATCATCATTGAAAACATAACTGGATGTACCAATTATAAAGTAAAAATAAATGGTATCATTTATGAAAATATAACTTTGCCATGGACTTTAAAGAATCTCGACCCAAACAGATATAATGTGGAGATTACTGGAGATTTTCAGTGCACTTTTGAAACAAGCATAAAAATAGATAAGTCTACATCGACTGGATTTGAAGTAAACAACAACACCGTTTCAGTCGAAGAAGGGCAGAATACTCAAATAGAGCTAGAAATAGTACCATCGCCATCAAACATAAGTTGGCCTGAAAATGATATTCTTTCTTGTTTTGATTGCTCTAATCCTGTGCTAGCGGGCTTGCAAAAAGATACCTTGTTCACCTTTACATTGACAGACGACAATGGTTGTAAGTTCGAAAATCAGATTTATGTCAAAGTAAATGCTAAAAAACAAAATCTAGTTTTGCCCAATATATTTTCGCCTAATGGTGATGGCCAAAATGATTTGTATATCTTTAATAATACATTGTCTCAAAATATAGATCAGGTTTCCATTTTTGACCGTTGGGGCAATATGGTATTTGCTGAAAGTAACATCCAAGCAGGGGAAAGTATGGTGTGGGACGGAACGATGAATCAAGGGCGTGTAACCCAAGGTGTTTACATTATGGTGGCTCAGTTCACCTCCGACAACAAGGTAAAAGAAATCATTTCTGGCAGTATTACTGTGATTTATTAAATAGAACTGGGAGTAAAATTCAGAAATATTGCACGTTAATATCATTTTTAATCTTAATCTTAATCTCAACCTTAATCTCAACCTTAATCTCAACCTTAATCTCAACCTTAATCTTACTTCCTACCGTTCCGCTCTTTTCAGCGTAAATCCGAAGGTAGATCCAATGTTGATCGTTGATCTTACATTGATGGCTTGGTCATGTGCTTCTATGATGTGTTTTACTATAGAAAGGCCTAATCCTGAACCGCCTTGCTTGCGGCTTCTACTGGAGTCCACTCGATAAAATCTGTCGAATACGTGTTTAAGGTGTTTTTCTTCGATGCCTATACCATTGTCTGATACCTCTGTTAATATCTCCGTATCTAGATCATAAAATGACACCTTTGTAGTGCCGCCTTCACGTCCATATTTTATAGAATTTACGATCAGATTGATGAGTACTTGCCTGATAGTCTCCCGATCGGCCAAAACAAAAAATGATTGTGTATCACCGTCTTTAAAGGCCAGGGTTATTTTTTTCTTTTTGGCCATAGCTTTTACATCCAAAAAAATATCGCCTACCAATTCTTTGATATCAAAACGTTTGATGTCCAATTCAGCTTTTCCTGATTCCAGCTTGGTGATGATTTCTAAGTCCTCAATGATATTTTGCAGCCTGTCTGTATTATCAGCAGCTCTACGTAGATAGTCCATATTGATATTTTCATCATATAGTCCGCCTTCAAGCAAGGTATGCAGATAGGCTTGGATAGAGAAGATGGGTGTTTTCAGTTCATGTGAAATGTTGCCTACATAGTTTTTCCTGTATTCCTCCAAAGACTTAAGACTTGCGATTTCCCTTTTGGTATTTTCTGCCCATTCCATAACCTTGGTATTGACATCTTCCAAACTTTCTTGGCTTAAGTCAAAATTTCCTTTTTCTTTTTTTGAATCGAGAATAAGTTTGTAAATCAGTTTTATTTTACGGAAAACATATTTTTCAAGGTAGAATCTGACAATGAGAAAATTTACTACCAAACAAATAGCTATCAAAAATATCCACCATATCTGATCTAAAAAAGAAATGCCCAAAGCAAATATAGCAGCACTTACCAACGATACTAGTACCGTGATCATGATGGTAATCTGCCTGATATTTATATTTTTATACAAATGTTATTTTTAAAAGTCAAACTTATACCCTACACCTTTCATGGTTTGAATGTAGTGTTCTCCTATTTTTTCTCTCAGTTTTCTGATGTGGACATCAATAGTTCTATCCCCTACGATGACATCATTTCCCCATATTTTGGCTAAGATCTCATTTCTTTTAAATACTTTTCCTGGTCTAGAAGCCAGCAATGTCAGTAATTCAAATTCTTTTTTTGCCAGACCAGTATCTTTACCAGAAATGGAAACAACAAATTGCTCCTCATCTATTTCCAGATTACCAAACTTTAAAATTTTGTTTTGGTCTCCTGCATTAGAATTAATAACATTTCCTCTTCTAAGCAACGCATTAATTCTTGATTTTAATACATTCGGCTTGATGGGCTTGTTGATGAAGTCATCACCGCCGGAATCCAAGGCACTGATTTGGGTAAATGCTTCACTTCTGGCTGTTAGAAAAGCAATCACTGTATGAGTAAATTGTGGTAGAGATCTCAATTTTTGGCAAACTTCTATACCATCCATTCCGGGCATCATGATATCCAAAATAATCAGGTTAGGGTCAAAAGTCTTAGCCAATGAAATACCAGTGTTGCCATCAGAAGCTGTAGCTACTTCAAAACCCTCCTTCTCCAGATTGTATCGTAGTACTTCTAGTATATCTTCTTCATCATCTACCACCAGAATTTTTTGCTTTTCAGACATGTTCTATTATTTTGTTTTGTTCAATTTCAGGATGATACCTTACCATTCATACCGCAAAATTAACATACTCACACTGCAGCAAAGATATAGATAATATTATTTTAATGTTAATTTAATTTAAGCCAATACTTATACCCTTAGGTTTTAAGAGTTGTTTCTCTTGAATAGCCCTTAAAGTATCTAACGCCATGCTTTGTAATACCAAGAGGGAATCAGGCATTTCCTTAAGTTTTTCCAAATCAGATTGGATGACATCCATTGGTTTGCCTACTATAGTTTCTATTTGCTTGTAATACACTTTACTTGTACTATCTCTTAAATTTATGTCATTAATATTGATTGCAGCATTAGCCGAATATAGCTGAACTAATGCACTTACTAATTCTTCGCTAGTCATTTGAAGTTCTGGAATACGAGCACTGTTTTGGGCACATCCGAATATAAAAAATATAATAACAAAATAAAAGTTCTTCATGCTTGACTGTTCTCGATTTTTATGATTTAATACCGGCGATATAATAGCTATACTCATCAACTTATTACAAACTTTAGGCGAAAAATAAATCAAACTTAAACTTATTCACCTATCTTTAAATCTAATGTGTAAATCATGGATAAGGGTCCTTAGGAGTCAAAATATGTTTTAATTTCATTTTAGACCATTTCGCATTTTTCCAGGGGATTTCTTGGGGCATTTCTGCAACGATAATTCCGCAGGTAGGAATATTGTCCGTGACACCAGGTTGTATTTCATTTGCCAAAAGAGTAATGCCTGGATTATGACCAAAATAAGCAACACATTGAACGTCTTCAGAAAGGAGTACAATTTGCTCTAAATAGTCCATAGGCTGCCCATGATAAAGTGAGCTAACCAGTTCCACAGGGATTTTAAATGATGTGGAAAAATAAGAAGCCGTACTTTTAGCTCTCACAGCTGATGAAGACACAATTTTTTGTGGATAATGGCCTGCATCTTTAAGTACTTCGGCCATAACCGGAGCATCATTTAAACCTCTTTGATCCAAAGGTCTTTCAAAATCTGACAAAGAAAAATCTGACCAAGAAGATTTAGCATGCCGAACAATAATAATTTTTTTTATCACTTTATGCACATTATGATGATACCACAACAAAAATGATTATTTAATGGTTTAAACTTTTGTATTATAAAATAGTCTATAGTAAGACATGTTTTGATTTTATAGATTTTACACCATTTAAATATAGCAGGTTGTAAAAATAACCTACAATGAGTTTTTTAAAATATTATAGTTAATCCATTGATTATGTTACAAATAAAAATATTAATTTAATAACTCATTCTCTCTTGTATCACAAAAACATAAAAACCACTCATTAATGCAATTAATCAAATCGTACTTCATTATAGTTACAATTTTTGTTGCTATATCTCTAGAAGGTCAAGCTACCTTTGGAAAAATCAAGTTTAAGCAAACTAATTACATTGACACTGAAAAAATTCCTGCTCAATTTGCAGCTGATGTGCCTAAATCTGTAGAATCATTTATGCAATTGACCTTCAACAAAAAAGAATGTCTTTATGAAGCGGACCCCGACAAAAAAGTAGAAGAAAATCCAAATGATAACACTCCGAGAATGTTTAGAAGGATGAGAGAACGAGCCAATACAGTATATTATAAAGATTTAAGTACAAAAACTTCCTTAGAACAATCTAAATTTTTTGGAAAAGAGTTTCTTATTGCTGACTCCATTTCAGGATACAAATGGAAAGTAAGTGCTGGAGAGCAAAAATCCATTTTGGGATATACCTGTATGAAAGCTATGTACAAAGATAGCATCAATAACATCGTTGTCTTTTTTGCTCCTCAGATTCCGGTCAGTTTTGGTCCGGAAAAATATGGGAATCTTCCAGGGATGATCTTAGAAGTACAAAGTGCTCAAATTCACATCGTAGCCACGGAAATCTTTAAAGATGAAATCGCTATAGTCCCACCTGCCAAAGGAGATAAAAAAACGCGTAAAGAATTTGAAAAACTACGTGAAGAAAAAATGAAAGAACAAAGAGAAATGTGGGGCAACCAAAGATCAGGTGGAGAAAGAATGATCATCAGAAATTAGAATTAATACAAAAGATGCAAAAATTTATCGCTATTATTTTTATATGTTTTGCCATTTCATCTTTGAATGCTCAAAACGTGACTGTAAAAGGCAAAATACAAGATGCCGAAAAAAAAGGTTTGGTAGCAGCTATGGCCGTTTTGTTACAACCATCAGATTCCTTAATGATCGGCTTCGCTACAACAGAAATTAGTGGAGACTTCATTATAGAAGATATAAAACCTGCTGAATATCTACTCCAAATCACCTACATAGGCTATGGAACTGTACAAAGAAAAATTATATTAGACGCTCAAAACAAAATTTTTGATGCAGGTACAATTGTAATGACTGAAGAAGGCAAAATGCTTGAAACAGTCACGATTTCAGCAGATTATGTGCCTATAAAAGTCACCAAGGATACCATAGAATTTAATGCTGATGCATTCAAGACTCAACCCAACGCGGTAGTGGAAGATTTGCTCAAACGATTGCCCGGTGTAGAGGTTGATGCGGACGGCGTCATCAAAGTGAAAGGCGAAGAAGTAAAAGCGGTAACCGTAGATGGTAAAGAATTTTTTGGGAATGATCCAAAAATGGCAACAAAAAATCTACCCGCTGATGCTATTAAAAAAGTTCAGGTCTTCGAAAGAAAATCAAAAACATCTGAGTTTACAGGAATAAATGATGGTAACGATGAGATGACCATAAACTTAGAACTAAAAGCTGATAAAAGAAATGGATATTTTGGAAATTTAACCGCGGGATATGGTACTGACGACAGATATAATGGTAAAACTATGATCAATCGTTTCAGTCAAAAAACACAAATATCTTTTCTGGGAGGACTCAATAACCTCAACAATACTGGTGTCAATGCCAGCGATTTTATGACCATGTCAGGCAATCAGGGCGGCAGAAATATGAGAAACATGTCTTCGGGAAGTTCTGGATTACCGCTAAGTTTTGGCCCTAATAATACAGGTGAAATCGCATCTGTCACTGCAGGTCTCAATCTCAATCAAGATCTCGGCAAAAAAAATAAACTGACGTTTAGCTATTACCTCACACAAAGTAAAACGGACCTCAGGCAAAACTCTCTCACCAATTCATTTTTACCTTCCGGTGCATTGATATCCAATAATGCATACTTTTCTGATGCTAATACTCAAAATCACTTTTTTAGTACCAATGCAGAAATAAAATTAGATTCTACCACAGAAATGACTTTCAGAGGTAATCTCGGCTTTAAAAATAATGGAAACATAGTCAATCAGATAGATACTACAGCTAATCTGGAAAGAATTATTCTCAACCTCAATGATCAATTTAGAGACAACAGTGCCGACGGTCATAATTATAACCTGACACTTAATTTACGTAAAAAACTGAACAAACCAGGTCGAACGGTCACATTAGATGGCGCTTTGGGTGCCAACAATGCAGATGATATCAATAGAATTTTAAGTGAAGTCTATGGCAGAGACCTCTTACTCAATAGACAAACTTCTGTATTTCAAGATCAGTTTCAATTTTCTGATAATCAAAATTATTCTTATGGTGTCACGTACACAGAACCTCTGAAAAATAACAAGCTTTTCCTGATAGCTAATGCATCTAGACGTAATAACAAAACTGATCTTATCAAAGATTTTTACGAACTTGATCCCGATAATTTAAATGCTTTAGGTATCTTTAATGAAGAACTCAGCAGGGCTTTTGACAACCGATTTGTATACATGACTGGTGGTCTAAACTTACGCTGGATACGCGAAACATATAGTATGAGTGCTGGGCTTGATTTTCAAAATTCTGAACTGAATGGTCTTCCAAGTATTGGATTGCCTATCGATAGAACATTTGCAAACTTTTTACCTAAAGCCACCTTGGACTTAGATAAATACAATACTAGAATCAATTATTCTACTTCTGTAAGGGAACCATCTATAGATCAACTGCAACCTATAGTGGACAATACTAACCCGTTAAATTTGTATAAAGGAAATGCAGATTTAGTACCTGAATATCGTCACAACTTACGTATTACATACCACTTTTTTGATCAGTTTAATTTCAGAGGACTATTTGCTAATATCAGAGCCGGATATACTGCTAATAGAATCACCAACGCTACCATTCTCGATCCTGTTACTTTTGTCAGAACCCAAACACCTGTAAATACTTCAGGAGAAACTAATGTGGGAGCCAATTTGAATTACAACAGCCCACTCAATTTTATGAAAGCTAAATTCAGAGCGGGTATCAATACTTCACTGACGAATGGTATCAACTTTATCAACGAGATAGAAAATAACATCAATAGATGGAGTAACGGATTGAATATCATGATTGAAAATAAATCTAAAAAGCATTGGGATGGTTCTGTAGGTGGTCGATGGAGCTTCAATAATAATATATACCTAACCAATGAAGCACTGAATACAAATTTTGTCAATCAAACCTATGATGCATCATTAGCTTGGTTTGCAGGTAAAAATTGGACCATCGATACCAAGATGGAATATAGCATCTATGGTCAAGGTGCTTTTGACGAAACCACTGATGTAAAGTTATGGCAAGCATCAGTCTCTAAAGGTTTTATGAATAATAAACTGACTGCCAAAATCAGTGCATTTGATATACTCAATCAAAATCTGGGTGTAGTAAGAAATGCATCAGAAACTCAAGTGTCACAATCCATTTCCAATACTGTAGGTAGATATATAATGGCAAGTGTTACGTACAACTTGAACGCTCTTTCGGCAACTAGTGGCAATCAAGGGCCACCTATGCATATGATGATGCAAAGGTGATAGATTTTATATTATGGATCATAATCTTTTTCATGGTATGCAAAAAATAGTAGTTCTTACAGGTGCCGGCATCAGTGCCGAAAGTGGTATCAGTACTTTCAGAGATGCTGATGGACTTTGGGAAGGCCACGATGTGATGGAAGTAGCCACACCGCAAGGTTGGCACCAAAATCAGGATTTGGTGCTAGATTTTTACAATCAAAGACGGAGACAACTTCAATCCGTAAACCCAAACGATGCGCATATCGCCATTCAAAAACTAGAAGATAAATATGACGTGACAGTGATCACTCAAAATGTAGATAATCTGCACGAAAGGGCAGGTTCTACCCAAATCATACACCTACATGGCGAGTTGAATAAGGTAAGAAGCACCGGTAATCCTGATTTGGTTTATGAATGGACAGACGACCTTAATCAGGGAGACTTAGCTGAAGATGGAATGCAACTCAGACCCCATATTGTCTGGTTTGGAGAGATGGTACCAATGCTCGAACCAGCCATAGACATCACCCAAAAAGCTGATATCATCATGATCATTGGTACTTCTATGCAGGTGTATCCAGCTGCAAGCTTAGTAGGATTTGCCAAACTAGGTGCCAGGATTTTTTATATAGATCCCAAGCCGCATGTATCGACTGAATTACAAAGATTGCCTCAACTCACGATTATTGCTGAAAAAGCAACTATAGGTGTAGTCAGATTAGTCAATGAACTCTTGTCCTAAATAATAAGTAAATTTGATTTTAGTCTTATTATTACAAATGCCTATCGAATTTATACTTAATATGACAACAAAATAACTTATATTTGTATTATGAAAATCTATTCATACATAACAAAACAATTTTTGACAAAATATCCATGACCACTATAACCAAAGGTTTTTGTAAAAAGACAGTTAATCCCGAGCATGAAGACGGGAGATACAGTTTTTTAATTTCTGACTCCATGTCTGACGTGGAAGCTGAATGGTCAGTCATATCAGAGTCAAAAGATATTTTTTTTTCTCCGCCATTTCTCACTTGTATTGAAAAATGTCCCGCTACAGGAATCAAACCATATTATTGTGTAGTAAGAGACAGTCATAAAACAATTGGTATCATTTACTTTCAGTCCAAGTACGTAAAACTAAAGGAAAATTTACGCAAAGCAGGTCCTGATTCAGATGATGTATTCAATAAAATCCTAACGCCTCTGAGAAATATCTTGGTCAACAGCCTTGAATTCCAAACACTAGTTTGTGGCAATCTCCTTCTGACTGGTAAATATGGAATGTTATTCGAAAAAGAAATTTCTAATGATACCCAAATGTATTTGGTAACTAGAGCCACCGAAAAACTAAACCTTCAACTAAGAAAATCAAATACCCACACAGATCTCATATTAATTAAAGATTTTTTTGAGCACCAATTACCTTTAGAAATCAACTCGACCCAAAGTTATACCCAGTTTTCTGTTCAACCCAAAATGATATTAAAACTTGATCCGAATTGGAAAACTTTTGACGACTACATGGAAGCACTCAAATCAAAGTATAGAGTACGCGCTCGTAAAGCATTGCAAAAGTCATCAGAGCTCACCAAAAAAGAATTTCAGGTCCAAGATATCATGGACCACAGGGATATCATTCATCAATTATATAAAAACATCTCTGATCAGGCTGGATTCAATGCATTCATTCTCCATCCACAATACTTTGAAAATTTAAAGTCATCATTAGGGGATAAAATAAAATTTGTTACTTGGTGGAAAAAAGACACTATGATCGCTTTTCACACATCTATTCAAAATTTGGATGTCTTAGATGCTCATTTTTTAGGGTACGATCCTGCGATGAATGAAGAATATCAGATTTATCTCAATATGTTATACGAGTTGACACAGGAAGGTATCCACACCCGTTCAACCATAGTGGATATGTCCCGAACTGCCGTAGAAATTAAATCAACCGTAGGTGCCCACCCCGAACCGATGTTTCTGTATCTCAAACACACCAAACCAGTCATCAATAAAGCTGTAAATTTGGTGCTAAACCTTGTCAAGCCAGATCAGGAGTTTGTAATCAGAAGCCCATTTAGGGAGTGATTTGACATATAATTGCCTAAATACTTTCCGACCAAAAGTTTAAAACTGTCATATTCAAAGGATATCAATAATTTCCAGGGCAAATAACTTTTAGTTAAAAAGGTTCATATCCACTATTATGCCTCCTTAACCGATTTACTAAATCATTGGTTTGACCAATATATAGCCTATCGTGAGCTTCGCTATATAGACCATACACAAAAAACATATTACGAAAAAAGCCGCTTTTAGGCGGCTTTAGTGACCTCAGGAGGATTCGAACCTATTTTTTTGCCATTCCCAACTTTATATTATTCTTTACTTTACATATAACACATATCTTTATATGATTAGTTGTCGCTGCATTGTCGCATATAATTTAGTGCAATTTAGTTCATTTTAGCAACATGACAAAGCTTTTACAAAATATTTTTTGCTCTTTTTCTTTAAATTTAGTACCACTTAGACTCATTCAGTTAGGATTTTTATAGTTCGTATTTTAAAATCGTTTGTCAATTTAAACGATTTTCAGTTTTATAATTGGCTAAAATTTTCTCCTGAGCTCTGGTACCATTTTGATAAAATAGCACAGAAATTTAAGAAATTTTAATCGGTCGTCGATCAGTCCGTTATTCGGTCTACTTAGTCCGTGAAACAGACTACTCAGTCCGTGAAACAGGACACTAATGGCATGTTTAACGGACTCAACTCGGAATGAAGTCGGAATGAAGTCGGTACCATTTTAATAAACATATATAAACTATTAATAAACAAATATAAACACAAACACGCGCGAGCGAAAAAAAAAATTTGAAACAAAAAAAAACGCAAGCGGAACGTCTCGCACCTGGGGCCGGCGCCAAATCCTCGATTTTTCATGAATACCAAATCACATGAAATAATCAGTTGAAAATAAGGATGAATAATGCTTGATTTGGTCATTTATTTTGATTCTGAGACACTTTTGTCGCAATTACTACACTAAATATGTTTCACTAAAAAAACATGGCTTTAAGTCAATATTTTTAGGTGTGCTGTTAAAAGCAATACACCAAAAGTCGTGTATTATGATTTCTGGTTAGATTATCGGAATATTATTTCACAATATTTAATATTTCGATACATTGTTTCCCTATTTTTATTCACAGATATTTTTGTTTCGTTTAGTGTTTTTTTGCAAAAAAATGTTATTTCAATAATTTTATAATTCGCTCTTTTTGTGTAATTTACTTATTGCGATTAATTTAATGTATTGATTTTTTAATAAAAAAAACATCCAACTTGGATGTACCTAGGATGTTTTGTATTTCCCCACACCTGACCTTTGTGGCGAATCAAATATCATCCACCATGCCAGCAAATATTCTTACTACTGATGATCTCAGAGAGTTTAAACTTGAGCTTCTTCAGGAATTTAAAGAACTGCTTTTTTCGTCCAATACTGCCAGGGTACATGAGACAAAAAGGTTCTTAAAAACATCCGAAGTTCTCGAGTTATTAGACCTTTCGCACACATCCTTGCAAAATCTTAGAAATGCCAGGGTATTGCCATATTCTAAAATTAATGGCACCATATTTTACGACTGGAATGACATTGTCTTGCTGATTGAATCTAATAAAAAAGTTGCAAAACCTAAACTAAAAAGATCATGACACCCGCGCCAGCTAAACAGCAAAGTACAGTAAATTACATCAAGCATTTGGACACCTTTTTTGAAATAGTCAGATGTTGTGATGCCATCCATTATGCCAACATAGCAATGTATATTTCATTATTTAGACTTTGGAATTTGAGTTATTTCAACAATCCATTTTCACCCACAAGAGAAGATATTATGATGTATTCTGGATTTAGATCCAAAGATGCATTTTACAGAAACCTAAGAGAATTAGAAGTTTTGGACCTGATACGCTATTACCCATCTCGGTCCAGATTTGAACGAAGTTTTTTCTGTATGTCCAATCTTGAATTTAATGACCAAGTTATTAAAGTAGAAGTCTGGGGACTGACAAATCATAATAGTTTAGACCAATCAAAACAGACAGCATTAAACTTCAACCAATCATCTGGTGCCCCAGAAAAAGAGCCAAAAGATTTGTATGGTAAAGTTAGGGCTATTAATGGTAAAGGAAATCTTTACATTGAAAAAACGGTAACATTTGATCTCAAAGAAAGTGGTTTGAATCCATCATCCTCCTCCTACAACCCTCTCACAGATCCCAAGTACGCATCCCATATCGACAATCGTATTT
>CAZGMB010000098.1:0-16035 GCA_964526715.1 uncultured Aureispira sp.
CTTATGAAGTACTCGGAGAAGCTTGTGAAGTACTTGAAGAAGCTTGTAAAGTACTTGAAGAAGCTTGTAAAGTACTTAGAGAAGCTTGTGAAGTACTTGGAGAAGCTTGTAAAGTACTCGGAGAAGCTTGTGAAGTACTCAGAGAAGCTTATGAAGTACTCGGAGAAGCTTGTGAAGTACTTGAAGAAGCTTGTAAAGTACTCGGAGAAGGTTGTAAAGTACTTGAAGAAGCTTGTGAAGTACTCGGAGAAGCTTATAAAGTACTCGGAGAAGCTTGTCAAGTACTTGAAGGTGCAAATCTTTGGAAATCTATATGGCTTACGGTAGGCGTATTGGTGATTGAGCGAAGTCGAAATCACAAAGTTCCAATCGTGGCTTCGGCTATCGCTCAGCCACCTTATGGGCTCGAAGTGGAAACCTTCTAGGTTTTGGAAACCTATAAGGTCTGGTAATAAGCAGATCCGAAACCCCAAGTGCAGATTTGGGCCGATACCACAAAATCTGATCAGATAGAATATCGCATCCCAAGTACATTTGCTAAACCATAAAAATTGCCATTCAATCATAAAAAACGACCATTTGGCATAGTATTCAATGATTAGAAAGTTCAAATAATATTTATATATTATGTATCCCATCTTATAAAATTAAACATTTACATATCACATATTTATGCAATGTAATTTTCTAATAATTTTTTGTTAATAATATTTGAATAAAATAAAATCAACCACATATCTTGTGTGCAAATACACCCCAATAGAATCAAATATTTAGCAACTTTCATCATCCCAAAGAAGATTTTGGGGTGGTATTTTAAATTTTATTTTATCACTAAATCAACCCACCACATGAGAAAATTTAAACAAATTGTCAAAATTTTTAATTTCAGTATTTTTAATTTCAGTATTTTTATCTTATTTTTAGGCATGGTTAATGTGGCTAAAGCACAAACTACTATAATTAGTGGAACAGGAGCTGGCAGTTTTGAAGGAGCTAGTTTTTTAGCAGACGGCTGGATTACAGTTATGGGTGCAACTCCTACACATAATAACCTTGCACTCGGAAATGCCGCTACAATTGGTTTTACACCTACTGACGGTACCAAAGGTGTTTTTGTAACGAATAATGGAACCACAAGAGGATATGCACATACTTCTTCTTGGGCTTGGATATATAGGGATGTAACTCTACCAGCAGGAGAAACCAAAGCAACTTTTACAATGGACCTTTTTGGAAATCCTGGAGATTTGGGTTTTGATGGGGTTGTTGTAGGCATTACTGACCAAACATATACCGCTTCGTTAACTACTGGTGCAACAGGTACAATGACTGGATCAATTGTTCCTGGAATGACCATTGCAACTAGTGCTACTGCCAATAGCTTTATTGAAGACGGCAATTATGGAGTTGCAACTACAAGATCTTATAATATATCTCCCGCGTCAATGGGTAATAGCGTTGCTTCTTCCACAAGGAGAATTTGGATTGGTTGGAGATGTGATGGTTCCGCAGGAAATCTTACAACTCCATTGTCTTTTGATAAAGTGAGTTTTACAACAGCACTTCCTATAAATTATGTAAGTGCTGCTACAGGTAACTGGAGTGCTGCTGCTACCTGGACACCAAGCGGTATTCCTACTGCTGGCGATAATGTTACTATTGCTGATGGTCATACTGTCACTATTGACGCTACCGCTACTGCAACATGTAATAATCTGACAGTTGGCGAAGGTGCCAGTGGAGTTTTGATATTTAACTCTGCTACTGCAAGAACAATTACTGTAGGGGGGAATCTCAACATTGCAGCTGGGGGAACATTCCAGTCTGCAGCATCTGGAACGGTAACAACTCACGCACTTTCAATTGCCGGAAATATAACCAACAGTGGCACATTGGATTTTAGCACGAATAGCAATACAGCTGGAGCTGGTATAACATTTACAGGTTCTGCTAACCAATTAATTTCAGGTACAGGTGCAACAACTGATTTATTTAGTCTTACGATGAGTAAATCTGCTTTGGCAAATTTGGTTGATTTTAATGTTTCTAATTTTAGTGTTCGTGGATTATCGTCAAGTGCTGTTGGAGCATTACTCACTTCTAATTCCGGTACGGGAACGATAAAATTTAGTGGGTCAAATACCTTTAGTGGGACTTTATGGTCAGCAGCTGGGTATACGATTCCATCCACACTGGGATTCTGGTTAAATAATGCAAATTTTACAGTTCAAGGTCAGAATGGTTCACCAACCAATAGTGGCTTGTTTAGAATTACAGCTGGAACTTTGAATGTAGGAACTGGTACAAATGCTAATTCATTTCAAATGGGTTCGGGGAGTACAAATATTATCGAAGGGGGTACAATAAATACCAATGCCAGGTTTGCAGTTAGTGGTGCTTCAAATTCTATAACATATACACAATCGGGAGGTACTATTATCTGCGGAATAAATCCATCGGCTAGTGGTAATGCGAGCACTACAATAGGGAATTTCGATTTAGGTACTTCAACATCTTCAATTATTACTATCTCCGGTGGTACAGTAATAATAAGGAATAGATCAGCTGCAGGATCAGGTCCGAGAGAATTGAGAGGAGCTGCTAGTGGAGCTACGATTAATATTACAGGAGGAAATATACAGATTGGTGATGCAAGTACACAGGTTACTCCTGGTAATTTTATTATTCAAGGTATTTTGCCTAGTTTAACTATAAATTCAACCAACAATCCGGGGGTCAGTCAAACATCGGCAGTTGAATTAAGGGGTGACTTAACTTTAAATGGAACAGGTACTTACACAAACAACTCAACCGCTTTAACTATTCGCGGAAATTCTGTTGCAAACCCTGGTAACCTTACAATCAATACAGGTTCAGTATTCACCATCAATTCCAGTAATACACAAACACTAACTTTTAGCAGTTCATTTGGCAACCAAACTTTAACCAATAGTGGTACGATTACTTCAAGCCAGTTACCATCTTTAACAGTGAATAACACTTTTTCAGGAGGTACGGTTACCATACCAACCGGTTTGTCTTTAATGGGAGGTTCTACACTTACCCTTACATCAGGTGTATTAACAGTGGGTGGTGCAGGAGCAATCACTTTTATTCAGGCGGGTGCTGGTACTGCAACTTTTGCCATGACAAGAACCAATGGTTCAATTTCGGCGACCAGTACAGCTTTTGGGGTAGCGTCCCCAACAACTCTTAATTATAACTACAATACAAGTGCTACTGGTGTTACAACAGGGTTAGAATTGCCAACTACAGTTGGAAGCACAACTCCATTAACTACGCTTACTATAAATAATGCGTCGGGTGTAACACTTGATAAACCGGTACTTGTTGGAACACTTACATTAACAGCTGGAAAATTAAATACAACAACAACCAACCTGGTTACAGTTACCGGAACAACGGTTGCCAGCGTAGCCCGCACTAGCGGTTACGTAAGTGGTCCTATTGCCAGAACATTACCGGCAAGTTTAACGGGTACGTTAACTTACAATTTACCGGTTGGGAAAGCAACTTATAATCCAATAGATATTGTAAATCCTACTACTACCTCCGGTGGGTCTTTGGTTATAAATGCAGAAGCCTTTGATGCTAATGCCGGTGGAACGGCAGGTACAAATATGGGGTCATTAAATACTGATAGGTATTGGGCGGCTTCTATCACGTCAGGTGCAGGTAATTTTACCAGTACATTTGTTAGATTAACAGATGCATCATCAGCATCAAGTAGTGCTATTGCATCAAGTGCTAGTTTGTCAGGAACCTATGATATAGTAGGAGGTACATCTCCAACAGTTGTTGTTGGTACAAGTGTTACCTCAGTAGCTCCTGCTGCTACGACTTTGCCCGGTTTTTATGTTTTAGGAACAAAGGCAGTAAATATGGCATATACTTCTTCAACAACTACTCAGACCATAACCACATCAGTTCCTCAAAACACAACCAATGCACAGATTATAGGAATTCAAGTGGTAACTAGTGGAAATTCAAGTCCAATTAATGCTACGAGTTTCACATTCAATGCAAACGGTACGACAGATATAAATGATATTACAAATGCCAAACTTTATTATACAGGAATATCGTCAACATTTGCAACCACGACATTAGTGGGTACAGCTATACCAACAATAGCAGCTTACCAAATAGTAGGGACACAAACATTAGCTGAGGGAATTAACTATTTTTGGTTGACTTACGACATCTCTCCAACAGCTGTAGTAAATAACGTAATTGATGGAGAATGTACTGTAGTGCAGGTTGCATCAGTAGATAATACTCCTACTGTTACTGCCCCGAGCGGTACAAGAACAATAGTTGTAGGTGCTGTTACTACATTCCCATTTAATGATGATTTTGAAACTGGAGACCTTAATAAATGGATTACAGTAAATGGGTCCCAAACCAACAAATGGCATGCAGGACCTGCTACTAATAATGGTGGATCCAATGCTTCATATATATCAAACAATAGTGGAACATCAAATGCTTATACCACAACATCTACTTCAGTAGTTCATTTTTACAGAGATATCACATTCCCAGCTTCAGGAAGTTATCGTCTCAAATTTGACTGGAAAGGAAATGGAGAACCTTCATGGGACGATTTAAGGGTGTTTTTTATTGATGTAACAACAACACCTGTAGCAGGCACTTCACTATCATCTGGTCAGATAGGTTCCAACTATGTGTCACAATCATCTTGGCAATCCGTTGATTTAGCATTCCCTTCAGGGTATTTAGGTACTACAAAAAGATTAGTCTTTAGTTGGAGAAATGATGATATCACTGGTACTCAACCACCTGCTGCTTTAGACAACATCAGTGTATATCTGGAACAAGATATGGTGTACTCATCTAGTAATGTGACTCAATCTGTGACTACATCTGTAAATGCAGCTAGTACCAATCAGCAGGTCATAGGTATTCAGGTAGTTACTACCGGGTCATTAAACCCACTTACATTATCAAAATTGGTATTAAATGCAACTGGAACGACATCTGCAAGTGATATAGCAAATGCAAAAATATTTTATACCGGAGTATCTTCAACCTTTGCAACCACTACACAATTTGGTAGTACTATTGCGACACCTACCACTACAAATTTTGATGTCACAGGAACACAAATATTAGCTCAAGGTACTAACTATTTCTGGCTTACTTATGATATTAATGCAACAGCTATACACAATAATGTAGTAGATGGAGAATGTGTAAGTATAACTGTAGCAGGAACAGATTATACGCCAACAACAACAGCACCTTCAGGTTCTAGATCGATTTTAAATAAAACACTTACATCTGTTGCAGGAATACAAGCTTCGTCTGCCACATTATTGCAAGGGTCTGTAAATCAGCAAGTATTACGTCTAGATTTTGTGGTGGCTGGTCCATCAGGTGGTTCTTTATTATTAAATTCATTAGATGCTACCTATACAGGAACTCTTGCTTCTGACATTGCAACTAATGGTGTAAAGCTGTTTACTACCACAACGACAACATTTTCCACGACTACACCATTAGGTACAGCACAAAGTATTTCGGGAGGTATAGCATCTTTTACTGGCTTGAATTTTAATTTACCTATAGGTACATCGTATGTATGGGTCGCTTTTGATATAAATCCGGGAGCTACCATAAACAATATAGTAGATACTAAGATTGCTATCAATGGTATAAATGTAGGGGGAGCAACTTTTAATGGGTCAGAAATCGATCCTGCTGGAAGTAGAACTATTAGAGGTCCACTTGTAGGCGATTATTTTGTAGGTGCAGGAGAAGTAGCGCCAAATTATGTAACTCTGACAGCTGCCATTAGTGACTTGAATGCGCTTGGTGTATCTGGTAGTGTACGTTTTTTACTTAAAAACACCACGTATAACACGGCATCAGGAGAAGTTTTTCCTCTTGTAATTAACTCCATAACAGGTGCAAGCGCCATTAATACAATCACTATTCAGCCCAACGCTGGGGTAGCATCTTCGATCTCCGGAACTTCGGGAGTTTCTGCATCTGCACTTATCAGACTTAATGGAGCAGATTATGTGACAATTGACGGTATCAACTCTGGAGGATCTAGTCTTTTAATAGAGAATACTTCTATTACAGGTGGTACTGCAGTAATATGGGTCTCTTCGGCAGGTGTCGGAGCTGGAGCTACTAACAACCAGGTGAAGAACTGTACCATTAAAGCTGGTCTTGCCAATACTGCCAACTTAACTACTAATACCTATGGTATTGTTATTTGTGGTTCAACACTCAGCAGCACCCATACTTCAATCACTGCCGGTGCTGATAATGATAACAATACCATCAGCGGTAACAATATCATTAAAGCCCGTTACGGTATTTATTCCATAGGTGCCTCTGCTGCCAATGCAAATACAGGTACAGTAATCAATAATAATATTATCGGCCCAGCAGCCTTTGGCGCTGATGCTATTGGCAGAGGCGGTATCGTGGTAAGAGAAGAAGACGGCATCCAGATCACTGGCAACGAGATAAGGTTTGTGGGTGGCGATTTTGCCAATGCCACGAGTGGTATCGACAGGGTAGGCATCACCTTTGGTACAGATGCCAGCTGGACCGCCACCTCCGTGTTTGTAAAAAATGCAGTAGTGTCTAAAAACATTTTGCACGACATCGTTGATGAAAGAACATTTAGTGCTGCAGCGATCAGTATTGCTGCTGCTGATGGGGCAAATCCTACTAATAATACCATTGCCAACAACTTCATATTTAACGTCAAGGCAAATGGTACGTCAGGAGATCAAACAGTTGGTATTGGGCTGACTGCTGGTAATGGCGACAGGGTGGTATTCAACAGCATTTATCTCACAGGGGATACTGATCCGAATGCTTCTGCTACTGCACCCACTGTCAGCAACTTTGGTATTTCAATCAGCAGTGGAACTGCCGTAACCAATCCTTTGCTTAGAAACAATATTGTGTACATGGATCTTACTTCATCCAGTACTACTACTTTAAAGAATGCTGCTATCAACGTTCCTACGTCTTATATATGGGGTACTGGCAATTCAAATTATAATGACTTATATATATTGCCTGCAAATACACAGTCAAACATCGGCTGTATAGGTGGTTCAGGTGGTACTTTCCATGCAACATTGGCTGCATGGCAAAGCGCTGTAAGCCAGGATGCCAATAGTGTAAACATCGCACCTGATTTTACATCTTCTATTGACCTTCATTTAACCATAGCAAATCCAAGTTTAGATAATGCTGCTACACCTATTGTTGGTTTAACCAAAGATATTGATGATAATGACAGAAATACCACAACTCCCGATATCGGTGCAGATGAATTCAAAAGTTGTGCTACAGTGACTTCCTCTGATGATTCAGGTTCAGGCACGCTAAGAGCAGCCATAACTTGTGTTGCAGAGAATGGAAAGGTATTTTACGACCAACCCACCACCACCACCACCATCCTCACTGCACCGCTCACTATAGACAAAAATGTGACGATTCAGGGGTTGAGTGATGTGGCTCGTCCAGAGATTACTACCGACCCGGCAGCAGCATCAGGTATCATCATCAATGTGGATAAGACGTTGACCTTGCAGAATGTGGATATTAAATCGACCAATCCTGCGCAAACATTCAGTGGGGCAGGCAACGTTTCGATCACAGGACTCACTATTAGTAAACCATAATCCTTGATCTGTATTAGGGATATGATATCATAAAACGTTTTACCCTGAGATGGGAACGAAAGCGCTTCCATCTCAGGGTAATCTAAAAGTAATTCCCACGTCTTTTTGTGTAGTTTGTTTACAAAAATGCTTCATCATACTGTAGCATTGAGTAGCCAAAAATCATGAAAACGGTCTTCTTTTGGCGACGGGAGTGTTTGTGTAAAAAACCATTTATTTGGCAAATCGTACCTTTCACTAAAAATTTTGCACATTTGGGAATATTTTTAGCATCATTTAAAATTAAATATATAACTTTACACTAAATTTTTAATAAATCTTAAATCACCAACATGAGAAGATTAAACATATTATTGTTTTTCTCCCTGCTGACATCCGCATCTTATGCACAGTTTGTCAATAACGGTGCCACAGTCACCATACAGGCAGGAGCAACCCTAAGGGTTGAAACCAACTTTGTCAATAATGCCGGAGGTACCATCACCAATAATGGTACCCTGGAAGTACAAAACGATTTTACCAATGCAGGTACCTTCAATTCAGGTTCTACATCTACGGTAAAATTTATCGGAACGACCAACTCTAACGTCACTCCGGGCGGTGCTACACTACGCAATGTAGAACTTGCCAAAACCGCTGAAAACGTAACTTTACAAGGACCACTAGCTATCAATGGCGACCTTACCTTCACTAACGATAACAACAAAGTCATCTTAGGCGCTCACAACTTGACCATCAATACAGGTGGTGGCGTAGTATCTTCTGATGCTAATGAGTATGTAGTTACTAACGGTACAGGACAGTTTGTCAAAGGTCTGGACGCTAATGGTACCATCACTCATGAAATCGGTGATTTGACCAATTATACACCAGTGAGCAGTGCGGTCACGGGAAGTGCTTATGCTAGTGCTACTTTGGGTGCAAGAGTGTATACAGATGTACCAAGCATGCAAGCTAAATATAATGATGCCACTGACTATATCAATAGAGAATGGCTAGTAGTAGCCAGTGGTATTGCTAATTATGATAATACCATCACCGGTACTTATTCAGATGGAGACATCGTGGGTACCGAGTCATTGATCAAAGGCTCTAGCTATCACAGCCCTACACCAGATTGGAAATTTATCAATTCCGCAGGAAACGCCACTTTAAACACGGTGACTGCAAGAGCCATAAATCCATCTCCTTTTGATGTTAAATTATCTGGTCAAAACTTCTTTGGTAAAGCCAATCTTAAGGCATATTTAGCGGGTGCACTTCCTTCAGGAACCACAATGACTAACACCCTTAGAACAAATAATTTAATACCATTAGCTTCTCCATACAGCGCAGCACCATTTAATGCTCCTGCAGTGACAGCAGCATCAATTCCTGCTAATGCTACAGATTGGATTTTAGTAGAAGTAAGAGATGCAGCTACTCCTGCTACCTTAGTATCACAGACAAGCGCGTTTATTTTAACTGATGGAACCATCGTAAATATGGATGGACAGCCGCTGAGATTAAAAAATGCTGTAGCAAATGGTCATATTGGTTTAAAACATAGAAATCACTTGGGTATTAGGACTGCAAGTCCACTCAATCTAGTTGAGCCACCTACATTAAAAGATTTTAGCGCAGGAACAAGCGAAGCGTTTACAAATGGTACCATTACTTCCAATGCAAACATGAGACAAATAGGTAGTGTATTTGCAATGTGGAACGGCGATGTTAATCAAGATGGATATGTAAGATATACTAGTGGTTTTATTCCACCAAGTACATCAATTCCTTCTGATGCATTATTAGTATTTAGTGCTTTAGGTAATAATCCTTCAGCTCAACTTACTACTTATTCTAACTTCGATGTAAATTTAGATAGATATACTAGATATACAAGTGGATTCATTCCGCCTAGCACATCAATAGCATCAGATGCTTTATTGATATTCTCAAGTCTTGATAACGTTCCATCCAATCAAAGAAGAGTTCACTTTTAAAAAAAATCAAAATGAAATTATTTAAATTTAATATAATAATATTTTTGGCAATATTGTCTATCAATTCTTACTGTCAAACAAACTTAAATCTGTTAACTGCGAATGCAACAGTAAGTGGTACTTCTGTTAATGTAACCTATACGACAAATAATACATTGCCAGCAGGATTTGTTAATCCAATAAACGTTTTATTCCGAGTACCAAGCGCAAATATTGGAACAGTTTCATTTAATATTACATCAAATCCTTTTGGTTTAGGCTATGCATTTGATTTTGATGGCATGGATGGTTTCCAGTATTATATGTTTCAAAGTCTAACCGCTGTTAACACTAATTCATGGGTACACCCAACTACAATTAACGTAGGTACTTTCAATATTCTTGGATCACCAAATGCCACATTAACAACTTTTGGACAATTTGGGAACTTTTGGAATGGCACTGCGGCAAATTTAGTTGACGACAATTTAGTTGGCTGGCCTGTTAATGTTAATTTAGCACTTCCAATAGTAATTAATAATTTTTCAGTATACAAAGACGGAGACCACAATGCACGACTAGACTGGAGTACATCTCTAGAAATCAACTCGGCATACTTCGGTATCGAGCGCAGTACGGATGGTAATACTTGGGAGGCTATCAGCAAAGTAGCTGCCGCAGGCAATAGCAATACAGAGCAATTATATACTTATACTGACCGTGACCTTCCACTTAACAGAAGCAAAGATCAGATCTTTTACTACCGTTTACAACTGGTAGACCTAGATGGACAGTACAAGTACTCTGACATACGTGGGGTGAACTTCGGTAAAGTAAATACCAACAAAATTATTTCTCTCTACCCTAACCCTGCTGTACAAATGGTCAATCTAGACCTTTCTGGCATGGACCTGGAGTCAGGTGCTATCCACTTAAGAGTCACTGATATGCAAGGCCGCAATATGATAGACAAAACCATACTTGGTAATGGTATAGAGCCGATAGAAGTTACACAGCTTCCTGCAGGTACCTACAATGTAGCTGTATCTCAAGGGGCAAACTTGTATCAAAAGCAGTTTATTAAAATAGAGTGATCGATGGCTGCATAAGCCAGTCGTTTACTTCATTCAAAATACTGATTTGATACATCCAAAGAAGAAGTAGTCACATAAAAGAATCTTCAAATCTACGCCATCAGCTAGTCAAATAGTTGATGGCTTTTTTTATGTATTTATTTTTTATACCCTATACAGTGGCTTCCAAGATATCGTGCATCATTTTCAGATCGAAGAAATCTGACCATTGCGCACCCCAAACATACTATAATCTGATCCACTCCAATCCAAAACCTGTTGGGTACGCACTGCATCCGTATCGGTGATAAAAATCTGACCAAACTCTTTGTCCACCAAAAGCTTCAACAATTGGCTTACCCGATTGG
Source organism: uncultured Aureispira sp. (assembly GCA_964526715.1). Taxonomy (GTDB): domain Bacteria; phylum Bacteroidota; class Bacteroidia; order Chitinophagales; family Saprospiraceae; genus OLB9. The sequence goes on from CAZGMB010000098.1 coordinate 11,106, forward strand.
GGTCGAGCTTATCAAAGATATCGTCCAAAAGTAATATCGGTTTTTCTTGGGTATTGATCTCTAGCATCTTGTATTGTGCGATCTTAAGTGCCAAGACAAATGACTTGAGTTGCCCTTGGGAAGCGTAGGCACGTAGCGGTTGACCATTCATCACAAAAACAAGATCATCTTTGTGGATACCTGCACTTGTACGTCCCAAAATTTTGTCTTTACCCATGTTTTGATACATGAGATATTCTAGACTTTGATCAGCAATTTGACTTTGATAGGTTATGGAACACTGCTCCTGAGAGCCTGAAACGTCAGCATATATTTCAGCAAATATGGGCTGCAGTTGGTTTACCATTTTTTGTCTGGCTTCATATATTTTTTGTGCCGGAGCAAACATAGGTGCCGTAACAGACTCTATGAGTAGCTCATCCCATATTTTTTGGTCTGCAAAAGATTTTAAAAGTGCATTCCTGCGTTTGAGCAATCCGTTGTAAAGCAACAGATCATTTAAATAAACCTTATCTGATTGTACTATGGTATTATTAAGCAAATTTCTTCGGGCTTCACTGCCTTCCAAAATGAGTTGAACATCGTCCGGAGCAATGATAACACACAGAAACTGTCCCACATGGTCCGCAATAGTATCTACTTTTTTTCCAGAAATCTCTATTTCTTTTCTTTGTCCGGCTTTGTTTTTGACTACAATCGATGGGTGATCTTCATTCTTTACAAAGTGGCCTTCCAGGCGGAAGAAGTCCTTTTCCTGCATGATCACATTCTTGTCCAAAGAAGAAAAATAACTTTTGCCCAAACACAAATAATATAGCGCATCCAAGATGTTGGTTTTGCCCATACCATTGAGTCCCGTAAAGGCATTGACTCTTGGGTGAAACGTTATGGTTTCAAAATCATAATTTCTAAATTGGGTGAGTTTGAGTTGCTTGGCTATCAAAAGTACTAATGAAGTTGAGTGATTACAGCAAAGATAGTGATTCAAACCATACTATGAGTACCAATCACTTTGACCTATTCTTATTTCTTAAACTTTTTCACCACAGCAGTGACTGCCGATATGATGATAAAAGCTAAGGTACCCCCCAAGAGCCCAATTACAAATTCGGAAATCATAGCCGGAACAGCATGAGGCACCATATGATGTACCGCATCGATATAATGTACAAAGATACCACCTGCTACCAGAATAAGGGCTATGGTACCGACCACACTGAGCAAACGGATGATGATGGGTAAAAGTCTGATAAAACCATTGCCAATGGCAACGACAGCCTTATTTCCTTTGGATTTGCTGATCAGCATAAGCCCAAAATCATCCATACGAACGATCAATGCCACAAACCCATAAACCCCAATCGTTGCAATCAATGCCACAAAACTCACTGTCAACAGCTGCACCTGAAATGTTTTATCCAATACCGTACCTAAGGCGATGATGACTATCTCTAAAGAAAGAATAAAATCAGTGGTAATGGCAGATTTCACCTTTTCCTTTTCATTATCTGTGATTTCTACTTTATAATCTGGGCCTTCAAAATCTTGTGGATCGCCTTTCTTATGAAAAAGCACCTCATATATTTTGTGTACACCTTCATAAGCCAGGTAAAACCCTCCGAGAACCAATATCACTTTGATGAGAACAGGCGCAAAATAATTGAGCAAGAATACCGCAGGCAGGATGATGAGTTTATTGACAAACGAACCTTTGGTGATCGCCCACAATACGGGCAATTCCCTAGAAGCCACAAAACCCGTCGCTTTTTCTGCATTTACAGCCAAGTCATCGCCTAAAATACCTGCCGTCTTTTTGGTGGCCAGCTTACTCATCATCACCACATCATCCATAAGGATCGCAATATCATCCAAAACAGCAAAAATCCCTGAAGCCATATTCTTATTTTTGTGCAAAATTACATTGCTTATTTAAATATCGTCGGATAAATCAGTTTTTTTATTTTACCCAGAACGATACTACGTACATTTTGTCTACAAATTTATCATCCTAGTTGCCTATCTTTGCAGCTTCAAAACACATCCTTTGAAAGTACTTCTGATCACACCTCCTTTTACACAACTCAATACCGTCTACCCTGCTACGTCGTATATCAAGGGTTTTCTAAATACATTGAATGTAGCATCTTTTCAGGTTGATCTCAGTCTGGAAGTCATACTCAACATATTTTGTAAAGAAGGACTTCAGTATATTTTCAAAACCATAGAAGAGCAGGAAATGGAACTTACAGATCGAAGTTTCAGGGTGTTCTCTCAGCGGAAAAGATATATACAAACCATCGATTCGGTGATCAAATTTTTACAAAACCAAAACCCAACTCTTGCTTTAACTATTTGCGCAGACCGATTTTTGCCTCAGGGTCATCGATTTGAAAACTTAGAAGATATGGATTGGGCTTTTGGATCTATGGGCACCCATGATAAAGCCAGGCACTTATCTACTTTGTACCTGGAAGATTTAGGTGATTTGATCACTGAAGCCATTGACCCACATTTTGGTTTTAGTCGATACGCAGAGCGACTGGGTAGAACGGCAACCCATTTTGATGAGATGTACCAGTCTTTGATCGGAAATGATAGTTTTGTGATCCAAACTATGAAAAAATTATTAACTACCCATGTAAAAAACTTTATACCCGATTTAGTATGTATTACCATGCCTTTCCCGGGCAATGTTTTTAGCGCGCTTAAATGCGGACAGCTCATTAAAAAAATGTTTCCCCATACCCGAGTATCCCTGGGTGGCGGATATGCCAATACAGAATTGAGAAGTGTGTATGATGAAAGGGTCTTTGAGTTTACCGATTTCATTACCTTAGATGATGGAGAAGCACCACTGCAACATTTGATTCAATATATACAAGGTAAGCGACCAAAAAACTTACTTAAAAGAACGTTTTGCCTGGACCATGGAAGTGTAGCATATCTAAATGGATCTACAGATCTGGATATACCACAAAGAGAAACTGGAACGCCGGATTATAGCGATCTTAAGCATGAGCAATATTTGTCTGTCATAGAAGTCATCAATACTATGCATCGGATGTGGAGTGACGGCTGGTGGAATAAACTGACCATGGCCCATGGCTGCTATTGGGGCAAATGCTCTTTTTGTGACGTCACGTTAGATTATATCAAAAGGTATGAACCCATCAGCGCCGATATACTTTGTGACCGTATGGAAGCCATTATGAAGCAAACCGGCAAGAATGGCTTTCATTTTGTAGATGAGGCAGCACCACCTGCATTGATGCGTGACTTGGCTGTAGCCATTTTAAAACGTGGTCTTATTGTTTCTTGGTGGGCCAATATTCGATTTGAAAAAAGTTTCACTCCTGATCTTTGTAAATTACTCAGAGCGTCAGGTTGTATCGCCATCTCGGGCGGACTAGAAGTAGCTTCTGATCGGTTGCTCGAAAAGATGAAAAAAGGAGTCACTGTGGCACAAGTAGCGAAAGTGGGAAAAGCCTTTACAGACGCAGGCATCATGGTGCATGCTTATCTGATGTATGGATTTCCAACCCAAACGGCACAAGAAACCATAGATTCTTTAGAAATGGTGCGACAAATGTTTAGTGCTGGCGTCATGCAATCTGGATTTTGGCATCTTTTCGCTATGACAGCGCATAGTCCTGTAGGTCTTCATCCTGCTGAATACGGTGTGGTCCATGATGGTCCAAAATTTGGAGGGTTTGCAGAAAATGACTTTTTCCATACAGACCCGTCAGGTGCAGCACATGAAGACTTTGCCGATGGACTCAAAGTATCGCTATACAATTATATGCAAGGCGCAGGTTTAGATGAGCCCTTAGACATATGGTTTGATATGGAGATTCCCGAAACTAAAGTACTTCCCCATACCATAGATCGTTGGTTGCAAGAAGAAAAAACACCAGAAATCAGATCCAATGACCAAGTCATTTGGCTAGGTGGTGATGCCATCGAACTCATAGAAATGCCCGCTAAAAAAAGCAAAAAAGATACCCCGGAATATGTAGAAATAGTATTCTCAGGTCTTCAAGAAAACTATTCCATATATTTTGAAAGGTCTATCGGTGAGTGGTGGATAGAACTCCTAGCTTTTATGGAAGAAAAAGACAAGTGTACAGCTTCAGACCTGATGCAACACTTTGAGCAACATACCGCCCACTCCTGGGAAACTTGGAAGCAATCCGATTTGTTTCAACTCATCAGGGAAAAGGGATTGTTGTTTGTTTGATTTTATTTTTAAACGAATTGTTGAAATAAATGTTATAAATACATATAATCAATATAAATTACAAATATGGCAACTTTCACATCTACACTTCCAGAAAAGACATGGAATGAACTTGATAGAGTATCCAAAAAGCTTGACAAACCAAAAAACCATATTATAAATGAAGCCCTTAATAAGTACTTTTTTGAGTTAGAAAAGCAACTTTACCTTGATTCTTTTGAAAGAGTGGCTAAGGATGAAGAAATGAGTGAATTATCTCAATTGGGCTTATTGGACTATTTAAACAACTTAAATCAATTGGATGCAAACATGTGAAATATGGGTAGCAGATCTTGATCCAACTGAAGGTTTCGAACAAAGCGGTAAGAGACCTGTCCTTATTATCAGCGGAAATGCGATGAATACTAAAAGTGGATTATTAATCGTTTGCCCACTGACTACAAAAATAAAGAATTTTGCGGGTACAGTAATCTTAGAACCAACTTATTTAAATGGATTGAGCCAAAAATCAGAAGTATTGACTTTCCAAATAAGAACTATATCATCATCTCGATTAGTTAAAAAGATTGGCGAAGTACCAAAAAACATTCATCATTTATTGCTACAAAATTTCATTAAAATTTGTACATACTAGATAAGGCCTGCTGAAAAAGTCAGTATCATTCAATTTAAAGGCTGCTATTGGTCTGGGAA
>CAZGMB010000099.1:0-15929 GCA_964526715.1 uncultured Aureispira sp.
ATGGTTTATTTTTGCAAAAATAATATCATTAATTTTTTTGATGAAAGTTATAAATTATATCTATGATTTGTAAAATTTATTTAAGCCAAATTATCTTGTAAAACTCACAAATGATAGCATTTTTTCACTTCTTTTCCATTCCTACTCCACCTTGACCAGTTTCTGTACCTTACCAACTTGCCTACCTGATGATGCATCTACAAGCGACACAAAATACATGCCCGATGTCAGTCCTGATATATCAATAACCGTCTCCGTATCGGATATATCCTGTACCCAAACTGAACGACCCAATTGATCAGTGATGTGAAGAGTGACTGGATTCTGAATCTCTGGTATTATTAAGTTGATATTTTGCGATGATGGATTGGGTGTGATGGAGTAGGCTACATTTTGCTGTCCTACATCAGATGTGGATGTAGGTATACCCAGTGTCTCAGCAGTCATCTTCATGATGACGGGCCAGCCTAGACAGTTCAATAGGCATCTGCGTGTAGAAGAAAATACAGTATCCATGGAGAAACTTCCCGATATGACCAGTCCATGATCTGATGACTGAAAGATATGACCAGGCAAAAATGCAAATGCCTTGCTATTGGGATTTATTAGATGTGCAGCTTGTATATATTTCTTTTCTTTGGTCTCCCTGTAAATATATATATCATTATCTTCCTGAAATCTGACCACACATAATATATCTTCTGTATTTTTCAGATTATTAACAGATAAATGTCCAACTTTTTTACCATCAATAGTCATCTTACTTGTTCTTCTCAATATATTGCCTTCCATGTCCATAAAAATATAGCCCTGATGACCGTTTTTAAAAACATCATCAGGAGATGTAATCAATTCGATAAAACCTTCTTTTTGTTCTGTTCTCATGTAAAACTCTCCCAACTGACTAGTGATTTCTCTTAATTCTATTAGCTTAGCATTGCTCTCGGTTTTCCATATCCACTGCCTTAGCTTATCATCTTCTAAATACTGAGCTAGATAAGTAAAAGTCTCATTGTTAGTCGTAAAGGGTCCATCTACTCTCATTATCCCTCGGCTGCTGGACGTAATACCATCAAATAATACTACCCTTTCAGGATCATTTTCATAAGAGGTAATAATGGTATCGTTTTCCACATCTATCAATGTAGGCCAAAACTTATTTGCAAACCAAGAACTATATACAAAAAACGAAGATTGATTTTTACTTTTTGCTGGGTTTGTTCTTACATTGGTTATTATCATGTCTTTAGTGTTCAGATATTCTTTTACCGTGCTTCCACTACCCAAATCCACCTCCCTTTCTATGTAATGACCATTGTACTTTGCTCCTTGAAATGGCATTCTACTTTTATATCCTCTTAGGATCAGATTACCTTCTTGAGAGAAATCCATCTCCATAGTAAAAGTGTATGCATATGTATTCTCATAGTGGGGGTTGTAATTTTTCTCCCAAATTATATTACCTGACTTCAAATCATAAGCAGAAACCAATGTACCTGTATAAAATACATTATTATTGGATACATTAAAAATAACTGTATTCCCATTTTCTTTAGGCCGAGTGATGATGACTCCAAGATCTTTTTCAGACGCTCTGAGAAAAGTAAAAGGTGCATCAGGCTCAAAGGTATCCCTGACTGTATGTGCCCACTCTACCTTACTACCCTTGAAATGTATATTTGGCGTCTTAATGAGTTGGCAAAATGTAACTTGAAGTCCTGAAAAAAATAAAGCAATCGTGTAAAAGTATTTCATGGTGATGGTGTTTTTGTGATCAAGAAATGGTTTTTATATTTTATAAACCACCTTCCCTCAATCAAGAGAAGGTGGTCTTAAAGAAACTAAATTAGATAACAATTCGGAATGCAACCTGTAGATCCATATATTACTAATGTTATGACTCATTTTTTGTTTTCTTTTATTTAAAGAATACATAATACTGCAAATCATACATTCCATAATGCAAACACTTTTCTCCTAAAATATTAACTGACTATAGACTTTAATCTTACACTTCTTTTCTTGCTGCCTCTTATAATTCTATTGCAAGGTAAAACTTTTTTGGTAAATATGGTTTATTTTTGCAAAAATAATATCATTAATTTTTTTGATGAAAGTTATAAATGATATCTATGAATTGTACCTGTGTGACACAATATAATAGGTAAAATAAGAAGTTTAAAGAAGTCAACTTTATCTTGCTTAAACACAAATTCTTAAACTATTTTTGTCCAATAATTCAAAATCATTTTTACCTTTACCTTGTTTAAAAAAACAATTAAAAATGCTAGCAAAAACTTATGCCAGTGCAGTACATGGAGTAGAAGCTCAGACCATCACTATAGAAGTCAATGCCGGTGGAACTGTAGCGGCTGGCAAGCAAGGATATTTTTTAGTGGGCCTACCTGACAATGCTGTCAAAGAAGGATGGCAAAGAATAGAAGCTGCTATAAAAAACATTGGTCTCAACGTACCCAGAGTCAAACTGGTGATCAATCTGGCACCTGCTGATATTCGTAAGGAAGGTTCGTCTTATGATCTACCCATAGCTATGGGCATACTAGCAGCTACGGACCAAATAGAAGTAAAAAATCTAGATAAATATATCTTCATGGGCGAAGTAGCACTTGATGGTGAGCTCAGGCCCATCAAAGGCGCGCTGCCTATAGCCATACAAGCCCTTAAAGAAGGTTACAAAGGTATGATACTACCCAAAGCCAACGCGCGCGAAGCAGCCATCGTAAATGGTATAGATGTATATGGTATAGAAAACCTAAAAGAAGCAGTAAACTTTATCAACGGAGATCTCGTATTAAAACCTTTAGTCTATGACACCAGAGAAGTATTTGCAGATACTAGCAATCAATACGCTGTCAATTTTAGTGATGTCAAAGGTCAGGAAAATATAAAACGTGCACTCGAACTAGCTGCCGCAGGCGGTCATAATGTCATACTTATTGGGCCACCTGGTGCTGGAAAAACCATGCTTGCCAGAAGACTGCCTACGATTTTGCCGCCACTCAATCTGTACGAAGCGCTGGAGACGACCAAAATTCATTCGGTAGCTGGTATTTTGGGTGCGGACTCTTCGCTGGTGACGGAGCGACCTTTTAGAGCGCCACATCATACGATCAGTGATGTTGCCTTGGTAGGTGGTGGCTCCAATCCTAATCCTGGTGAAATCTCATTGGCAAATAATGGCGTATTATTTCTAGATGAGCTGCCCGAATTTAAACGCCAAGTACTGGAGGTCATGCGACAACCTATGGAAGAGCGCAAAGTAACCATCTCCAGAGCGAAAATATCGGTAGATTATCCAGCCAGTTTTATGCTAATCGCATCTATGAACCCATGTCCTTGCGGATTTTACAACCATCCAGAAAAAGAATGTGTTTGCGGGCCTGGAGTAGTCAAAAAATACCTGACCAAAATCTCTGGTCCACTACTAGACAGGATAGACCTTCATGTAGAGGTCACACCTGTATCTTATGATGAACTTTCTAATCACGAATATACTGCTGAAACCAGCGAAAAAATCGTGGAGCGCGTCATCAGAGCCAGAGAAATACAAAATGAACGCTTCAAAGACCAAAAAGGGATCTTCTGCAATGCACAAATGCCTAGCAGAATGGTCAGAGATGTCTGTGAGCTCACTCCTGCCGGTGCCAATCTCCTAAAAACAGCAATGACTAGACTTCAACTGTCTGCGCGCGCCTACGATAGAATTCTCAAGGTAGCTAGAACGGGTGCAGACCTAGCAGGAAGTCCCGATATCAAAATAGAGCATTTGGCAGAAGCTATTCAATACAGAAGCCTGGATAGAGAAGGATGGGCAGGATGATGAAATGACTAATTTTTCAATATTTACTTCCAAAATTCATAACGCAATTAGTAGGACATCAAAATCTTCCTGAAAAACAGTGAAACTTCGTTGATATTCAAAAAAATATAGTAATTTTGTAAACGTTTATATTTTACCGTTGTATTTGTAGTCATTACATTCAAAATCTTTACCAAATGAACATAGAAGCTCGAAAAAAAGAGTTTATTGAAGAGTTTTTAAAAATTGAAAGTGAAGCTATTCTTTCTCGTCTTGAAAAATTGTTAAAAAAAGAAAGAAAATCTTCACAAGAAGAAATGATAAGACCAATGACGACGGAAGAGTTTAACTTTCGAATCGAACAATCAATGGAAGACTCTAAAAATGGAAAGTTGATCCACTCGGAAGATTTAAAAACCATCATTGAAAAATGGAATTGACACTTTTTTGGACAGAATTTGCTACCGACGAGTTAGAAAAAATTTACCAATATTACAAAAAGAGAGTATCCATTTCTGTAGCTAAAAAACTCGTTTTGGATATATACAATGAAACTAATGATCTTATTAAACAGCCACTAAAAGGTCAGACTGAAGAATTACTTAAAGGCAGAAATAAAGAATTCAGATACTTAGTCTGTAAAAACTACAAAATAATATAATGGATTAATGAAGCAAAGCAGCAGATAGAAATATTTGATGTTTTTGATACTCGTCAAAGTCCAACGAAAATCATTCGATCAAAATAAAAAATATATTACTCGAATTATTATTAAAAACTTGACATCAAAAAAGTAAAGTATCCAATTTCTTATTCATTTTTACTCCCAATCTCCAAAACCGCATCCAAAAATATGTCAAAATCTTCCTGAATACTCCTATGATTCGTGATCGCTACTCTAATAGCATATTTACCATTCAATATCGTAGATGATGGTGATGCGATGCCATTTTCCTGCAATGTCATGACGATTTCTTTATTGATAAGATCCAAATCATGATCTGACAATCCATCCCTGACATATCTAAAACATACGATATTCAACGGCACTGGGGCCATCAATTCTAATGAAGTATTCGCTTCTATTTTTTGTGCCAAATACCTGGCTTGATGTATGTTCTTTTCTATTTGGTCAGCGTATTTTTGGATGCCATTTTCCATGATACTCATCCATACTTTGAGCGCTTTAAAACCCCGAGAAAGCTCTATTCCAAAATGATTGAGACTATCGGGTCCTGCGGCCAGTCCGCGCTCATGATTTAAGAGGTATGATGGCTGAATATAAAAAGACTCTCGGTGTATTTCCCGATTTCTGATCAAAACACAAGCTACTTCGTATGGCATATACATCCATTTGTGCAGGTCAAAAGCTACACTATCGGCTAGCTCCAGATATTTTAGTCGAGCTTGATATTCAGGAACTAATTTTGAAAGGGCTCCAAAAGCACCGTCGATATGAAACCATAAATTATGCTTTTGGCAGACGTGATAGATCGCTTCCAGATCATCTATGGAACCTGTATTTACCGTACCTACATTGGCTACTACACAATATGGCAAATATCCCTGAGCAAGATCGCGTTCTATAGCTTCTGTAAGTATATCTATTTTTATTCTGTAATCACTGTCAACATCTATTTTTCTTAGATTTTCTGAGCCTATGCCTGTGACTTCTACCGCTTTGACCACACAACTGTGTGTCTCTTTACTGGCATATATGGTAGGTATGGCGGTAAAATGATGCAGACCATTTTGGCGCACATTTTCTAATTTTGCATTGCGAGCCACAGTCAATGCCGTAGTGTTGGCTAATGATGCTCCACTGACCAACATCCCTGATGCAGCTGCAGGAAAACCCATCATTTCCTTGCACCAATTGATGACCTGAGCATCTACATAGACAGCACTTTGTTCGCCTATGGTGACATTGGGATTCATAGTAGAAGCCAACATATCAGCCAAGACACCTGTGATTGTGCCCGTACCTTGAACCCAAGCCCAAAATCTCGGGTGAATGTTTCCTTTAGTATAGGGAAAAATATGCTCTTCAAATATTTTATATACTTCTTGCAGGGGCTTTTCATCTTTTGGCAATGATGCCTTTAATACAGCTTTAGATTCGTCAGGAAAGTGTTTCCAAACAGGCTGTTCCCGGATATCTTTAAGATAATCGATCACATCATCCATCATTTGGTGTGCTGTCTTCCTTACGGCTTCCCAGTCATCGGGATCTAAGGTTTGATTGTTCATACTAAATGTTTTTGCTGAGGTAATGAAAAGCCTAATCAGAATTCTTCATCAAAATCATCGGCTTTGGTAGCGCCTCCTTCTTCTGATGATGGATTTTGCACTTCATATTTGCTGCAATCGATCTCTATCAACTCTTCCTCAGGTTTCATAAATACAGAGTTTTTACCATAGGGTAACCGATTATCCCCTTCCAGTTTGGTCATCAGATTTACAAAAAAGGGCCTAGCCATCACGGCTCCCTGGCCATCACTCAATCTGTTAAATCTAATAAACTCCTGATCTCCACCTACCCATGTAGAAACCACTAAATCAGGCGTAAATCCCACAAACCAGCCATCTTTATAATCATTGGTGGTTCCGGTTTTGCCACCTACTTCACTTTTGAGTTTACCTTTGATAGGATCTGCCACATATTGGAGCATATTGACCAGGACATGATTGTAAGCTGGATTGATGGCTCTTTTTTGTTCAGGTACCGAAGTGTAAATGACTTTACCGTTTTTATCTTCGATTCTGGTGACAAAAATAGGCTTGGTGACGACTCCTTCATTAGCAAATGCAGTGTATGCTGTGGCCATATCCATAGCTGACAATTCTGGCGTACCTAGGCAAATAGAAGGAAAATCTGGAATTTTTTTCTTATCAATACCTAAGTTACCCACTAGATTTTTGACACTTTGCACATTGCTTATTTCCTTCATCAAATATACGGAAACAGAATTTTTTGAATCCTTGAGTGCTTGTCTGAGCGTGAGTTCCTGTCCTGAAAACTTATTGTCTGAATTGGATGGGCACCAGGTAGATGCCAGGTTAAAATTCGGATCATTAGCCACGATACATTGCTTCTCATCTTTGACTTTCAAACATGGTGACATGGCATTTTCAATGATTGCCGTACCGTAAATAAATGGCTTAAATGTAGAGCCTACCTGTCTATTGGAATTTACATGGTCGTACTGAAAATACTTATGATTGATACCTCCTACCCATGCTAAAATATTACCCGATTTGGGGTCTACAGCCACAGACCCAATTTGCATATGTTGGAGATGATATTTTATAGAGTCCATGGGTGTCATTTCCACTACTTTTTCTCCGATATCATTATATGCAAATACTCTCATCTTGACCTTTGTGTTAAAGGATTTATTGACAGCTTTTTGCATTTTGTTCCATTGAGACTTAAGCTCGGACCAATATTCGCTTTCCAACACAGCAAAACATTTGTCAGCATCAGACTGAGACAATGCTTTACTTTTGACTTGTTTTGCGATGTGACCCGGATTTTTATCTTCTTCAAACATTCTGAAAATATCATTATCCGAAAGTGAAATATTATCTAGGTTAGTAACAATATCACTAAATACTTTGGTCATGTATCTGGTTCTGATCAGCTTGTACCTATCAGAATCCTTCATCATCTGAATGATTTGTTTTTTTCTGATGTCTATTTTTGCTTTATCTGCTTTGTAGGTTACAAAGTCCTGCCCTTTCCACACTTCGAAGTATTTGCTTTGCAAGGCAGACATATGCTCATACATCGCTTTTTCAGCATATTTTTGTATCCTAGTATCTATGGTAGTATAGATTTTTAGACCATCCGTGTACAAATTATACTTACTGCCATCAGGCTTTCTATACTGATCATCGTCCAATATATCTTTTAACCATTTTGTCAGTTCTGACCTGAAATATGGGGCTATACCTTCATAATGAACTTCTCGTCTAAATTGGTCTGTATTGATTGATTTTACTCTTTTATTGAGATATTCTTCTTCCGACAAAAAGCCATTTTTTACCATTTGCTTCATGACCACTGATCTCCTGTTGTGGCTATTTTGCGGATAGATTTTGGGATTATAAATTCTGGGGTTTTTGAGCATTCCGATCAGTACCGCTGCTTCCTCTACTTTAAGATCTTTCTGATCTTTACCAAAGTAAGTTTTGGAAGCCGCACCTATACCCACAGCATCGTATAAAAAATCACTTTTATTGAGATACATGGCCAATAGTTCTTCTTTGGTATATCTTTTTTCAAACTCTATAGCGATGACCCATTCCTTTAATTTTTGCCATACCCTTTTGGGGAAAGAAGACGATCTTTGCGTAAAAAAAAGCTTGGCCAACTGCTGTGTAATCGTACTAGCTCCACCCTTTTTGCCTAAAAAAAATATAGCTCTTGCTGTACCTCTGGCATCTATACCTGTATGACTAAAAAACCTCTCGTCTTCTGTAGCTACCAATGCATTTACGATAACGGGATTGATTTGATCATAATTCAGCCATTCCCTGTTGTACTTAAATATTTTTCCATACACTTCATTGTCAGAAGATATGATTTGGGATGCTATCTCATATTTCGGATTTTCGAGCTCTTCTGTATCTGGCAACAAAGCTTTGGAAATGTAAAGAAACAGTAATGCCGAAAAAATAATAAAAGTAAAGATAAGGTAAACTATAGTTTTAAAATATTTGCCATTCCATGTACTGCTAGTACCTGATTGATTCTGCTTAGACATAATGTAAAGTTACTCTTGTATAACGGCACAAATATATTAAAAATTACTGCAATAAGTCAAAATAATGAGCCGGTATATGACTTTCCAATATTAATTTTTTGTTTGTTTCGATATGGTCTTCACTTGTCCACCCAAAAGTGTCAATAGACCGCCATCACCCACAGGATGGAATGGCTCATATGACCTTCAACTTTAGTTTTTATTGAACCTATGTTATACATTTTTTGCTTTTTTAGCATAATATCAAATTATAACTTTTGTAAGAAAAACAAACATCCGACTTGTTGAAGCCTATGTTTCTGTGAGGCCTGTCAACAAAGAGCCTACATAATACAAAATCAGTTGCTGCACATTCCCTGTGGTTTATATTATCAAAATTGAAGAAAGTAGAACTCAAAGTATAAAAATTGTATTAGATTTGTGGGTTAAATTTAGATTAAAAGTGCTTCATTGGGCACCAAGACGAAAGCATGAACGACAATAAAAAAGTCAAAAAAGAAGCAGCTATTATCGATGCTGCAGAAAAAGTGTTTGGAGAAGTAGGCTTTAAAAATGCCAAAATGGATGATATTGCCAAAAAAGCAGGTATCACTAAAGTTACGCTTTACACGTATTTTCAGTCTAAAGAAAACTTATATCTGGCTGTCACCCACCGAGCATTGCAATTGCTTATTGAAAAATACTATGAAGTTATTGACAAAAATAAGGATAAATCAGGATTAGAATGTGTGCTTGCAATTTTGGAAGGATTCATGTCCTTTTGCGAAAAAAATTACCTGTACTCAGAGGCCTTGTTAGAGTATTTTGCCATGGTAAGATCTACCTCTGATGGTACTGACGAATCTAAACTTACCGAAGCCGTAAAAGAAAGCATTTACTATGTGAAAATTCAGGACCTCCAAAATCTACCTTTTAAACTCACTGTAAAAGAAATAGAGCGAGGACGAAAAGATGGAAGCATCCATAGTACAATTGACCCGATGTTGAGTACACTTCATGGCTGGACAGCAGTAGTAGGATATGTAAAAGTCATCAGTGCTTCAGGTAAAAATGCGACTCCATTGTTTAAAGTAAGCCTAAATGACTTAAAGACTCTGAACCTTCAAGTTGCTAAAAATATGTTTACTTCTAAAACCATGTCATGAAGAAGATCTTTATCTACGGACATAAAATAAAAGATGAAGTAGAATTCTCCTATGTTCAAACACTACTTCAGTCACTTTCAGATCATAATGCAGAAGTATTTATATACGGACCTTTTCAAAAATTAGTGAAAAATTTTTCTAATAATACCTATGATCTAAAATCACTTGATACTTATAAAGCCATTGCCGAAATAAATCCAGACATTACGATCACACTTGGCGGAGATGGCACTATCTTAAGAGTCATCAACTTGCTGAAAGGCTTGCCCATCCCTATTTTAGGTATCAATCTCGGAAGACTTGGATTTTTAGCTAGTGTGGAGAAAAAAATTATAGCAAAAGCGGTCAACCAAATATTTAAAGGAGAATATACCATCACCGAAAGAGCTATTTTACGCTTAAATTGTAATATTCCCTTATTTGGCGATTATCCATATGCACTTAATGACTTCACTTTAAACAAGCGGGATACTTCATCCATGATCACCATACATACCTATGTGGATGATATATTACTCAATTCATATTGGGCTGATGGCATTATCATTAGTACTCCTACAGGATCTACAGGGTATTCTTTAAGTTGTGGCGGTCCTATCATATTTCCCAACAGTCAAAATTTTGTAATTACTCCGGTAGCACCTCATAATCTGAATGTAAGACCCATCGTAATACCTGACATTAAAAAGATAAGCCTTAAAGTAGAAGGCCGTACAGACAGTTTCATGTGTACCCTGGACTCCAGATACGAAACAGTAACTTCTGAACATCATATCAATATTAGTAAAGGAGAATTCAATATTAAATTCATACAACTTAAAGGTCATCATTTCATGAAAACCTTAAGTGAAAAGCTCCATTGGGGCATCGATAAACGAAATTAAATGAAGATAACTCTAGAAATCGGAACTAAACCATATAATGCTGATCTCAGTAAACCTTTTGATATCTCTATCCCACTTATTTCTGGTAGTTCTGGCCCCAAATGCTTTTACGCACCTGATTACCTTATAACACCTGTAGTGGCTGGCAATTTTATAGGAAGTACAGAAAGTGGTTCACCAGTCAATTTCAAAAACCACTTTATCAATCCACATGGCAACGGAACCCATACCGAATGTGTAGGTCACATTACCATTGCACCTTTTACCATTCATGAGTGTTTGAAAGAGTTTCATTTCGCATCTAAAGTTATCACAGTAAAACCCGAAACATTGCCCAATGGAGATATGGTGATTAACAAACAAATGATCCAATCTGCACTGGGAGACAAAGAACAAGTTACTGCTCTGATTATCAGAACATTGCCCAATGATGTCACCAAGTTAAGCTTTGACTATTCAGGGACCAATCCACCCTACTTTGAAGTAGAAGCCGTAAGATACATTCGCGAAGTGGGTATCTCCCATCTGATTACAGATCTTCCTTCTCTGGATCGTGAAATAGATGGTGGGGCATTATCAGCCCACAAAGCATTTTGGGGTGTCCCCGACGAGATTGACCCTTACATGACCGTGACCGAAATGGTATTTGTAGATGATTACGTCAAAGATGGACTATATTTATGCAATATACAAATTGCATCTATCATGTGTGATGCCAGCCCAAGTAAAGTGGTTTTATTCGAACTGCTTAACGATTAAAAAAAATTTAACCCAAATAAGAAGGCGAACATTTATTAAGCTTCATCATTATAGTAAAGAATATAATATTTTCGGCCATCGTCATCCACTCCTTTTAGGATTTTATTCTTGTCTCCATGCACATAAATATGAAAATTTTTATCCAATTTGATCACACTTTTAAATACGTTGGATTGTTTTTTTACCGCATAATCGGAAATCTCAAACTCATCAGCAAACGACTTTGATTGGGTGTTTTGGTATTCTTCTTTATAATCCTGAAAGGCTTCAACTACCTTGTCATCTTTAAATACACGGGTTTCGTACTCTACGGCATCAAACTTTTCATTATTTTTGAAATATTCAAATGATCTGGACATAGTTTGAGCTTCTTCAGCTTTATCCGTATCAAATTCCTTAGACATTCTGTCTTTGATAAATGATTTAGTGACTTGAATATAATTTTTGGTTTGATAATAATCATCGGTTCGCGATTTCAAAACTAAAAATTCATCCCTCCAATATTGTGCTTCTTTAAATCTATTGCTATGGTCGATATTGCAGATTTTAAACCCTTCATCCCGTTCGGTATTGAAGATCAAACATCCTTTATCGATCTTCCCAATATTGACGCCCTTATCCGCTATCAGATGATTTAAATCATATTTTAAAAAGACATCCTTATTTTCTGATTTAAAAATTCCTACAGCTTCGACCATTTCGTTATCTACCAGTAAATCAGAAAAATAAGCTATAAATAATTCCCCTGATTTGATATTGGGATGTTTTGATTTTTCGAACAAATGTCTTGCAATTTTGACCGACTGTTCGTGCAAACATGATGGATCATCAAATATATTGGCAACAAAATTATAAACTGGATTTAATTCTACCTCACCTGTGGGAAAAGTAAAATGAAAATATTCCGGTTCTTTAAAATGTGTCAGAAAATATTTGAATAACGTATCGTATAATATTCCATCTTCAGTCGACAATAGTGAAGGCGAATACTGAATATCTTCGCCTTCACTTTGATTGCCTACAAAATGTACACAGACACCTTGCAAAGCAGCTTGTAAATAATTTATCATTTATTGATTAGAATGAACTATTAATTTTTGTCTTATGACTTCATCTCCATTTTTGATCTCCAAGATATAAATTCCATCTGCCATTCCTCCAGGAAGGTTAAACGAAATATTCTTATCATTATGGCGGACTACATTTTGAATATTATCATATATCAAAGTACCATTTACTCCAAGTATTCTCAACTCTGTATCCACTGCTAAATCCTCTTGTGAAACGATCTGCACTAGGTCTGTTGCTGGATTTGGATAAGTCACTAAAGCTCTGATCATATTGATATGAATGGTAACTGTCTCTGTATCAGTACATTCAAAACAATCTGTGACCGTCACTCTGTAAAACGTAGAAACGTTGGGTGATACTGTTATTGTAGAAGAAGTATCTCCTGTAGACCACAAGTAAGTTAAATTATTGGCAGCCGGAACAGAAGCATCACAAATGCCTTGATTTCTTACCGTAGGAGTCAATGTAACAGACTGACCAAGATTTATCATTTGATCAGGCCCTAAATCTGCTTGAATACCTGAAACTTTTACTGTATAGGATTGAGTATTTGTACAACCACAACAATCAGTTATCGTAACTGTGTAAGTTGTAGTTATAGTAGGTTTGATATTTATGTATGGTGTAGTTGCCCCAGTTGACCAATTGTAGGTCATTATTTCCGGAGTATTTGAATTACAACATCCACCTAATATTTTGATATCATCTACGTCCCAAACTGATTCTATGGCACCATTATTTACGCGACAGTAAGGAATCAACTCAAACAAATACGTTGCAGTGCTATTGTTTTTGAATAATGGATTTCCTTCGAAATCAAATGATTCTAAGCCCCACGTTCTGTTGGTATTGATGCCATCCCTATAGTATATGATGGTTCCATTTTTGGAGACCCTGATCAAATATTTTTGTGCAAAATTATTAAGACCTCCCGAACCGTTTATAAATTGGTAATTTAATGGTGATTGTTCATAAAATTGCAATCCTGATATTTGTCCAGTTTGAGCTGGATTTATGGTAACTGAAAATTTCAGAGCTTGCGTATAATCCAATTTTGCTGGATTACAGAAATTTTGTGAAGGAATACACATACCTACGTTTCCGTCATGTCCAGGAGTACACGAATGTTTGTTTAAACCATCTCTGTAAACATTGCTGGCATTGACATTAACGCAATTTGCATTATTGAGTACAGGTAAAAATTCAGAATAGTCTAAATGTGTTCCTAAAGACATAATGGAATTACAAGCTTCTAAATCCCATGATACCAATACTTCAGGTGACAAAACATTACATACATTTGGACATTCATTCTGAGAAGTTCCATTCACAACTAAGAATGAGTTTTGACCAGAACAAACTTTATCAGGTCCCGTAATTAAAACATCAGGAGCCGGTTTCACCATAACCACGATACTAGTATTTGCCTGACACCCAAATGAGTTAGTCACTGTAACTGTGTACGTAGCTGTAGTACTTGGGCTTACATTTATGATTGCAGTTGTTGCCCCATTACTCCACAAATAACCTACACCACCTGATGCCGTTAAAGTTGTGGACACACCACTACAGATTTTTACATTACCTGTGATGCTTGGTGTTGGTAGTGGATTTACGGTTACCGTAATACTTGTGCTAGCCTGGCAACCATTTGCATCAGTAACGGTCACACTATATGTTGTAGTCGTAATTGGGCTCACTGTGATGCTGGATGTATTAGCTCCATTACTCCACACATAGCTGGTGCCACCTGACGCAGTAAGTGTTGTGCTAGTACCATTACAAATGATATTATTTCCAGTAATAGTTGGCGTGGGTAGCGGATTTATGGTCACTGTAATACTAGTACTAGCCTGACATCCGTTCGCGTCTGTGACGGTCACATTGTAAGTCGTAGTAGTACTTGGGCTTACTGTAATGCTTGCGGTTTTTTCACCGTTGCTCCATGCATAGCTGGTGCCACCTGATGCCGTTAAAGTTGTACTCGCTCCGATACAAAGGATGTTATTTCCGGTGATAGATGGAGTGGGTAGCGGATTAACGGTCACGGTTATACTAGTACTTGCCTGACACCCATTTCCATCTGTGACAGTCACATTGTATGTCGTAGTAATAGTTGGACTAACAGTAATACTTGAGGTATTTTCACCATTGCTCCAAACATAGCTGGTACCACCTGACGCTGTTAAAGTTGTGCTCGCTCCGTTACATAGGATGTTGTTTCCTGTGATAGCTGGCGTTGGAAGTGGATTTACCGTTACAGTTACACTCGCACTTGCCTGACATCCATTAGCATCCGTTACGGTCACATTGTAGGTTGTATTAGAACTTGGGCTTACTGTAATACTTGAGGTATTTTCACCACTGTTCCATACATAGCTGGTACCACCTGAGGCTGTTAAGGTCGTGCTAGATCCAATACATACGATATTATTACCAGAGATTACTGGAGTTGGTAATGGGTTAACCGTTACAGTTACACTCGTACTGGCTTGACATCCGTTGGCATCTGTTACGGTCACCGTATAGATGGTTGTTACTAGTGGAGATACATCTTGCCAATAAACATTTACACCATTACTCCATTGATAAGTATTACCTCCTGATGCTGTAAGTCTGGTAGTTTGACCTACACAAATATTTAAATCGCCGTTTATGTTAGGTTCTGGTAATGGATTTACAGTCACAATTATACTAGTACTAGATTGACAACCATTAGCATCGGTAACGGTTACAATGTAGGTCGTTGTAGTACTTGGGCTTACTGTGATACTTGCGGTATTTTCACCATTGCTCCATGTATAACTAATGCCACCTGACGCTGTTAAAGTTGTACTCGCTCCATTACATAGGATGTTGTTACCTGTGATTGCTGGGATAGGTAATGGATTTACTGTTACAGTTACACTTGTACTTGCCTGACATCCATTAGCATCGGTAACAGTCACATTGTAGGTCGTAGTAGTACTTGGGCTAACTGTAATACTTGCGGTGTTTCCACCGTTGCTCCATGCATAGCTATTACCACCTGATGCTGTTAAAGTTGTACTCGCTCCATTACAGATGATGTTATTTCCAGTGATAGCTGGGGTGGGTAGCGGATTTACTGTGACGGTTACACTCGTACTCGCTTGACATCCATTAGCATCGGTTACAGTTACACTGTAGGTCGTTGTAACTAATGGAGAAACATCTTGCCAATAATCATTTGCACCATTACTCCATTGATAAGTAATGCCACCTGATGCTGTAAGCCTGGTTGTTTGACCTACGCAAATATTTAAATCACCGCTTATATTTGGAGTTGGAAGTGGATTTACAGTCACAGTCACACTCGTGCTTGCCTGACATCCATTAGCATCCGTTACAGTCACATTGTAGTTGGTGCTAGTAGTAGGAGTGACGGTAATACTAGGCGTATTCGCTCCATTGCTCCATGCATAAGTAGTTCCACCTAAAGCAAATAAGGTTGTTGTTTGAC
>CAZGMB010000100.1:0-15675 GCA_964526715.1 uncultured Aureispira sp.
TTGATAACCTTCTCCGAGTACTTTACAAGCTTCTTCAAGTACTTTACAAGCTTCTCCGAGTACTTTACAAGCTTCTCCGAGTACTTTATAAGCTTCTTCAAGTACTTGATAACCTTCTCCGAGTACTTTACAAGCTTCTTCAAGTACTTTACAAGCTTCTTCGAGTACTTTACAAGCTTCTCTAAGTACTTTATAAGCTTCTTCGAGTACTTCACAAGCTTCTCTGAGTACTTTATAAGCTTCTTTAAGCGCCCTGCAAGGTCTTAAAGTATGAAGCAAGTTTCTATCAAAAGAAATAAAATCGTATCATAATAGGTACATCAAATGTTGGTACCGAGATTGATGCAGATGACATACATCGTTAAAATTATCTTATAGTCTCCTTTCTAAATCATTTGAGATATACACATTGCGTTCCTGACCCCAAGTAATGCTGCATTTGCAGACTTTGATTACTCTTTTAACTGAGATGCCAAAGTTTCATTTTGAAACCTAAAAAAAGATGAGAAAACGGGCAGACCAGTCAGGCCAATATTGCAATGAAACTATGACCTTTCTTCAGTTTTGAAGGGAAAATTTTTAGTAGATCGTGACATATGAACCAAAGGCTTGCACACTTAAAAATTAAATTAAGTCTAATTTTGCCATTATGCTAGAGTAAATTTGTAATTTTGCACCCAATTTTGATCTAAAAAAAAATAAATGCAACACCTTAGCGAACAGGAAATCATCAGAAGAGAAAATCTCCAAAAACTCATTGAAGCCGGTATAGAGCCTTTCCCAAGTGATACATTTGAAGTAAATGCCACAGCTAAAGAAATAAAAAATAATTTCATAGCGGACTCAGGACAATACCAAGAAGTTTCTTTAGCAGGTAGACTGATGTCTCGAAGGATCATGGGCAAAGCATCTTTTGCAGAATTACAAGATGCCACAGGTCGTATTCAGATATATATTTCTAGGGATGAGATTTGCCCTGGTGAAGATAAAACGCTTTATAATGATGCTTTCAAAAAATGGTTTGACTTAGGTGATTATATAGGTATCAAAGGTTACGCCTTTTTTACTCAAGTAGGAGAATGCTCCGTGCACGTCACTGAACTCACACTGCTTTCTAAATCACTCAAACCACTTCCCGTGGTAAAAAAGGATGATGAAGGCAATGTCTATGATGCTTTTACCGATCCTGAGCAAAGATATAGACAAAGATATGTGGATCTCGTAGTAAATGACCATATCAAAGACGTTTTTGTCAAAAGGACCAAAATGTACAATTCTATCAGAGAACATCTAAATGCTAAAGGATACTTGGAAGTAGAAACTCCAATCCTTCAGCCACTTTATGGTGGTGCTGCTGCAAGGCCATTTACAACGCACCACAATACATTAGACATGAAACTTTATTTGCGTATTGCCAATGAATTGTATCTTAAAAGACTTATCGTTGGCGGGTTTGATGGGGTTTATGAATTTAGTAAAGACTTCCGCAATGAAGGTATGAGCCGTTTTCACAATCCGGAGTTTACACAAATTGAACTTTATGTAGCTTACAAAGACTATGAGTGGATGATGAACTTGGTAGAGGAAATGGTAGAGAAAGTAGCCATAGATCTTCATGGAACTACTAAAGTTCAAGTAGGAGATAACATTATTGATTTCCAACGTCCATGGAAAAGGTATACCATGTTTGAAGCTATTCAACACTTTACGGGCATCGACATCAGCGAGATGGATGAAGATCAACTCAGAGCCACTGCCAAATCCCTTCATGTTCCTGTAGATAATACCATGGGGAAAGGCAAACTCATCGACGAGATCTTTGGAGAAAAATGTGAAGGTAATCTAATCCAACCTACCTTCATCACTGACTATCCTGTGGAAATGTCACCACTTGCCAAAAAACACAAATCAAAACCTGGTTTGGTAGAGCGTTTTGAAGCTATTTGTAACAAAAAAGAAATATGTAACGCTTTCTCCGAACTTAACGACCCAATAGACCAAAGGCAGCGATTTGAAAGTCAGTTGGAATTGGGTAAAAGAGGAGACGAAGAAGCCATGATGCTTGACGAAGACTTTCTCCGCGCACTGGAATATGGCATGCCACCGACAGCTGGCTTAGGTATTGGTATGGACAGATTAGCTATGATCATGACTAATCAGAATTCGATACAAGATGTGCTCTTCTTCCCGCAAATGAAACCTGAAAAGTCAGATAAATCAGAATAATTTCTATCAGTGAAAGTGCTTTTATACATTATAGCTGCAATTCGTGGTATCGTGATTTTTATGGGCATGGCCATGTTTATGCTTTCGTATGGCCTGTCATGTATTTTTTATAAACATACCAAACAAAGGGCGCTCAATCTGAGAACAAACTATCTTAAATATGTAGCTATTCCCGTCCTAAATATAAAAATAACAAAGGAAGGAGAGCCTTACCACAAAACAGCGCTTTATGTAGCCAATCACAGATCGTTTGCTGATCCAATAGTCATATGTAAATACCTTCAAGCTTTTGTTATCGCTAAAGCTGAAGTTGCCAACTACCCTATTATTAATAAAGGTGCGGAACTTACCGGCGTTATATGGGTGGATAGAAATAATAAAGATTCTAGGTCAGCCACTAGGGAAAAGCTTACGGAGACTATTGATTCAGGGTTCAATATTTTAGTATATCCTGAAGGTACTGTAGGCATTCACAAAAACACCTTACCTTTTAGAAAGGGTACCTTTATCGAAGCCGCACAAAACAATATTCCCGTAGTACCTATCGCCATTGAATTCAGGTCGAATAAAGATTTGTGGGTAAGAGAAAAATTTATACCCCAATATTTTCATCAGTTTTCTAAATGGAAGACCGAAGTAAAACTCAAATTTGGAACACCTTTATCCAATCTAAATGGTGAAGAACTACACCAAGAAGCTTATGATTGGATTAATCAAGAATTAAGTGAAATGCAAAAAAATTGGAGTGATTCTTTTAGCTGAAGTATTTTGATTTACTTTATCTCTTCAGCCTTAGTAACGATATAATCTGTATCACCTTGCCAAGGAAAAGCATCCACTTTTTCCTCATAATGCAATCTGATATTTTTACCTTCAAGATTCTGGATTTGATTGTAAATATCTTCATTAAGTACAGAAAACTCAAATGTACTTTCTTTATTCATAATGGCAGCCCCAGCTAATTGTAACTGACCTTCATAGGTTTTGAAGATTTTGCCTTTTTTAGAGATCTTAAACAATATACCTGTCCTTGTACCCTCACTTACTGTATAATTCCTGTAAAAATAATAAACAGTTGAAAATAAGATAAGCGCAATGATCGAAATCCAAAGAAGCTTTTTACCAAATGATATCGCTTTTGTTTTGACAGTTTCTATTGACATTTTGATAAATATTTTATTGAATTTGGATACACTATTTGATGAATGAAGTTCTTGAAACTTGGAGTAGCAAATTTATCTTACCACTGTAATATCCCTTTTAAGGATTTGCTTTTTACCACTGTAATCCGTTAGTTCTACCATCATGATGTAAACTCCTGGTAGAACAGGCCTTTGATTGAAGGTACCATCCCAACCTTCAGAATTTATGCCCGTATCGTAGTTGGTTTCTTCAAATACTTTATTTCCTAATCTATCGTAAATGGAAACCCTATCTAAATTTGCTGGAATTTTATTTTTAAATATTTCCAATCGGTCATTGACTCCATCTCCATTAGGAGAAAAGATATTCGGGAAATACACCTTAAGCTCAGTATCTATAATTATTTTGATGCTTGCTCGGGACTCACATCCATTATTGGTGATCACTTCTAGAAATATTTCTTCGGACTTTAAACCTGTATAATCCAAATCAAAATCGGTTCCAAGTATTTTCCCTGTGCTATCCAACCATCTAACTTCATTAATAGCTGATTTAGGATAGTTAGCATCGAAAGAAATGGTTGAACTTTCCTGAAATACTAATTGAAGCTCCTCATCCGTTTCTATGGTAAAAAGTTGTGGCTCCAATATCTCAAAACTAGTTTGGTATGAACAGTCATGAATGTCCCGTACTTCTAATGTATAGCTTCCAGATTTGATTTGACTTACACTGAGTTCATTTAATTTTTGCCCATTCAAAAAGTAAGTATAAGGGCCGAAACCTCCATCAGTACTATTAATATTAATTATACCATTCTCTTCTCCAAAACATAGCGGTGTTTCAAAGTTGAAATTTAATTTTGAAGGTTTATTGGTTTCTTCAATTATTTTGATGGTCTCTGATTTTTTACAACCATTACCCTTGTCCAAGACCACTATGGAATATTCGCCAGGACTACCTATTTCTAGACGGATATCATTTTCTTTTGAAAGTATGTTACCATTTGTGGTACTCCATTGATACTCCAATTGTTGACCATTACTAGCAGTAGGCAATACTTCAATAGATTTAGTGTTACAATACCATCTAGGCAGATTGTTGTCAATCGTAATAGAAGGGTCTATTTTCTTATCTGCTACAAACAGCGATTCTTTACTCCAGCATTTGCTAGTACTGGCCAAAACATCTACTTGATAGGTACCTGGTTGGGTCACCAAATGGTCGATTTTGTCGATATGGCTTCCATAAAAGGCTTGGGAACCTGGGTCAACCTTATTCCACCTAATGGAATCAAATGACATATTAATAGTAGCCGTCAGTAGTGCGCTAGGTTTATAACAAGTCAAGTCATCACATTGAAGATTTATTTTGGCTTTCTCAAAATTACTTTGAATGATAAAACTGGTATCCAATTTACAGCCATTAGCACCGATTACAGACAATAAGTACGGTTTACCAGAACTCACATTTAAGGAGTCCACTTCGACATTTAAGCTATTGATCCTTTGCCCCTGAGGAGATGTCCATATAGCTGAAGCCAAGATATCATTGGTCACTACGGTTATCACTGGTTTATTATCTCTTGGCAATAAACATCTGACTACTGGAAGGAAGGCTTGAATGGTTGGTTTTGCAAAATCAGCTGTAATTGAAATTTCTTCCCGATCAGCGCATGTGGTACCATTAGATGTGTAAGACGCTTGAAAAGTATACCTACCAGGCTTGTCTATCACTGTAGAAGCATTATTGTCCACCACGTTACCATTGGAGTCTAGCCATTGGTAGATCATACCTGAACTTACGTTGGATTGAACAATTCCACTGACGACAATAGATGGTCTATTGCAATCTAATTTGGAACTAGGAGCACTAATATTGGCATCTATACTAATAACTTCTACAGTAAAACGATGCTCCAATGCACAATCAACCGCATCTTGTACCGAATAACTACCTGGCGTTGTATAATCAAGATTTTGGAAACTAAAAGCTCCACCTTGACATATATACTGCGTTCCTAATAAATTGAGCTTAGATGTACCAAACACAAACTGTTTTCTAAGCAATCTACAAGGGTCTGCATCACAAATGATGGTAGTATCTTTGATGATTGTCTGTCCGCAATAGACCACTGATGTCCCAGGACAAACATTCTCTGTGGGTTCGTCGACCGTGATTCCTGGCAACACAGTTACTGTCCAAGTATTGATTTTCCCAGAAGCCGCATTGGCACAACTCCCTACATAAAAAGGATTAAAATTAGTCACCGCAGATATGGTATAGGTACCTGGTTGGGTAAAAATAATTTCTGTATTAGTTCCTGTATTTTTATTATCTTTAAAATAGCTACCTATAGCAGGTGTCACACTCCATGCATAACAAATACTATCTTTTGGATTAAAACTAATCGGTGGTGCACAAGAAGAACTAAAGTTAACTGCCCTTTCAGGCTCAGTAAGGGTATAGGTAATTGGTTTGTTCTTGTCACTACAAGCTACCGTATTTTGTCCGGTGATGAACCCTTCTGCTAAAGTTGATGGGTTGGGAGGAGTCACGGGTGACGTATCAATTCCGTGTATCACTTTGATACTAAATGAGCAGACAGTAATAGTAGATAGGTTTACGTTAAATCCATCTAAATATAAATAAGCTAACTCTCCTGGAACAAATTGGTTTGAAGATACCCTAAATGTTCCAGTTACACCAGGTGGATTGGTTGGATTTTGTGAACAATCTAACCACTTAGATTTATCGCAACCGCTATACAATCCAACTTGTACTCCAGCACTTGGATGTGTACCTGCATTAACTTGATTTAAAGTATCGTACAAATAACATGAATGAACAGTTAGTTCTAGTGTAACAGATGTTGAACATGGAACAAAAGAAAACCATATAATATTTTGAGCAGAACCATTACCGTCACATATACCACCCGTCCAAAGTTGGGGGACACTATACTTTTCTGGAAGTTTACCTACATAACCATCCAATTCACTTCCACAAATATACTGGGCACTAGTACATATTTCGCCTGGAGGTCCAAATTCAAAGTTACATTGGGCACTTAATGTACCCAATTGAATCCATAAAAGAATCAATAATCCAATAATATGTTTGCTATTTAACTTCAATTTTCTTGACATTTATGAATCCAAAATCACTATATCTCTGACTACTAAATATTTATAAATATATTAATATCTAATAACAAAATACTTCCTATTTTAAAAGGCAAAATTAACAAAATTTCTCATTCATGTTGTAATAATATCATAAAAACTATACCAAATTATTAAAATTGTCATCCTATTCAATATCTTTGGATCATTAAATTGATTTAGTGGGTTACTATTTAACTTGGCCACCGCTTAGAACCAAAATTAAGTTACAAATGGTATTCTTTGCTATATATAATTTGATCCCAAGTTTAATTTTGGCAAATAATTGGTTTTTATTTATACCTTTGCGGCACTTTTATAAAAATTAAGCTTGTAAAACCTTTAAATATGGGACTTCAGTGTGGTATAGTAGGCCTGCCTAATGTAGGAAAATCAACTCTTTTTAATGCACTAACATCAGCCAAAGCTTTAGCGGCTAATTATCCATTTGCTACTAAAGAGCCCAATTTGGGTATGATCGTAGTACCGGATGAAAGGCTAAATAAACTAGAAGAACTGGTGCAACCTCAAAAAGTAATACCTACTAGTGTAGAAATTCTAGACATCGCGGGATTGATCAAAGGAGCGAGCAAAGGTGAAGGACTCGGAAACCAGTTCTTGGCCAATATCCGAGAAGTAGATGCCATCGTACATGTGGTCAGATGTTTTGAAGATGATAATGTAATTCATGTCGATGGAAGTGTAGATCCGGTCAGAGATAAAGAAATCATTGACTTAGAGCTGATTTTCAAGGATATAGAAACTATGGAAAAGAGAATTGACAAGCTCAAAAAACAAGCAAAATCTGGATCTAAGGATGACGCCATCAATGTAGAATGGGCAGAAACACTACTAAAACACTTGGAAAGTGAAAAACCTGCAAGAAGTTTTGAAGTAGAAGAAGCTTACGAAGACTTATTTAAAGATTTATGCTTATTAACTGGCAAGCCTGTATTGTATGTTTGTAATGTAGACGAAGCTTCTGTCACTGATGGTAACGCACATACAAAAAGATTTCAGGAAGATGTAAAATCAGAAAATGCGGAAGTTCTTTTAATCTGTGCAGGTATTGAAGCTGAAATCGCTGAGCTAGAAAGCAAAGAAGAAAGAATGGAATTTATCGAGGCCATGGGACTGAGTGAACCAGGAGTAAATAAAATCATCAAAGCAGCTTACCGACTTTTGAATTTGTATACTTACTTTACTGCCGGTGTCAAGGAAGTACGCGCTTGGACCATCAAAAAAGGATGGAAAGCACCACAAGCAGCAGGAGTTATCCATACAGATTTTGAAAAAGGATTCATCCGTGCCGAAGTGATCAAATTCAATGTTTTTGTTCAATATGGCTCTGAGTCAGCCGTAAAAGAAGCTGGCAAGATGGGTGTGGAAGGAAAAGAATATGTAGTGGAAGACGGAGACATTATGCACTTCAGATTTAATGTATAAAATCAAGTATCATCGCACAAGAATTTAAATATTACATTTTTTATAAGCCTTACAATGTCTTGAATCAGTTCAGTAAGGAAAGGCCTGACCATGTTACCCTGGCAGATTTTCTTGACGTGGACAAGGACGTATATCCCATTGGAAGGTTAGATAAGGACTCAGAAGGGTTGACGATATTGACCAATGATTCGTCATTAAATGCTGCACTACTCCACCCTTCCAATAAACACAAAAGAACCTATCTAGTGCAATTGGATGATGATATCCAAGACAAAGAGATACTGCAAGTTGCCAAAGGTGTGGAAATAAAATTAGACAGTGGCGCATATAAGACCAAACCTTGTAGTGTCAAAAAATTGCAAAAGCCACCTGTCTTACCAGAAAGAAATCCTCCTGTGAGATTTAGACAAAATATCCCAACATCATGGGCACTGATAGAACTTACAGAAGGTAAAAATCGACAAGTCAGAAAAATGTTTGCTGCTGTTGGCTTTCCAGTATTGAGATTGGTAAGAGTGCAGATAGAAGATTTGAAAATCGGCAAACTCGAACCTGGAAAACATATAACGATATCCAAAGATGAATTAATTAAACTACTCCATCTTACACCGGAATCGCTGAAGCCAAAAGCTGCAAAAAAACCACACCCATTAAAAGTAAAAGCCAAAGAAAAAGCAAACTGGCAAAAAAACCACCCAAAACCGAATACTTTCCCAAATAAAAAGAAGTAGCCATCAGCCATTTTATGGGTGCAAAAAAACCTATATGTAAAGATTGACTGTCTACAAAAACATTTGATTTGTTTATTTGTATAAGATGGTATAAATAAATATATGAGTCAGGTAAAAAACCCTATAGATAAAGATAAAATCACCGAAACACCGCATTTACTACCCTATGCCCATCATGTAGGCAGTGCTATCATCAAGCCTTTGGACAAAGGAAAAACAAAAGGTGTGGCCATGAAAGCCATGTACCAGCAAACGGAGACACAACTCACTCAAATCAAAGAGCAAGTTGAAACGCTTATCAAACAAGCACAAGCGATACACGATAGAATCCATATCTCTGAAAAAATTTATAAGGCCGACTGCGGATTCAAACCTCTCCCGGGAAATACTTACTATCTCTATGAGAAAAAAGACAACAGTTGGACCATCTCTTTGGTATCACCTCAAGAATGGGGCCGTAGCATTCCATACAAATTTATTGCCACCGTCGAACTATTGGCAGACAGTACTTGGAAAATTGTAGAAAAATCAGAAGACTTTTAATCGTCCTGCAGGTATTCGTCAGGATTTAATATGTATTTACATCTCATAATTTACTGCGAGGTGATTTACTTTTATTAAATTTGCAGTATAATAATAAACGCTATGACCATCACCTTAGTACTTGTCATCATTACCTGTCTAGTTTCATTAGCTTGCTTCAACAATCAGCATTTGTTTAATCAACTTAAACATTATCCGGTTTTAGAAGCTAGTAGAGGAGAATATTATCGCTGGCTGACATCAGGATTTGTGCATGGTGATTTTATGCATTTGTTTATCAATATGTTTGTGCTGCATGAGTTTGGAAGAACCATAGAATCGTATCTATCTTTTCATTTTGGTCAAACAGCCGGCGGTATCCTATACGTCTTCTCTTACTTGATGATCATCGTTATGGGAGATATTCCTACGTATTTCAAAAACAAGGAAAATCCTCATTTTGCAAGTGTAGGGGCATCAGGTGGTGTCTCAGGGATTATCTTTATGTTTATCCTACTAAAACCTTGGAGTATGTTGGGTTTATTTGCCGTGATCCCAGTCCCTGCTATTGTTTTTGGAGTGTTATACCTTTGGTACTCTACTTGGGCGTCCAAAAATCAAAATGGAAATATAGATCATGAAGCACACTTTTATGGTGCTGTGGCTGGAGTATTGATTGCCGTAGTGAGTAGACCACAAATTATAGCTGAGTTTATCCAAAAACTTGTACAGGACTTTCCATTGTAAGTCATTATAAACAGAGCCAATAAAACATTAAGTGAAGCTTATTTATTTGCTTTTGCGTGATCTTCCAAAAACTTAGCAAGACCAATATCTGTCAAAGGATGATTTAACAAACCTAAGATACTGCTTAGTGGACAAGTAACAATATCCGCACCTGCTTTTGCTGCTTGTACGATATGTAGTGGTGTACGAATGGATGCAGCCAAGATTTCTGTAGGATAACCTTGTATAGAATACATTGACACGATTTCTTCAATCAATTTGATACCATCCCAAGAGATATCATCTACTCTTCCTACGAATGGAGATATGTAGCTTGCGCCGGCTTTGGCGGCAAGAATGGCTTGTCCTGCTGAAAAAACTAAGGTACAGTTGGTATTAATTCCATTTTCAGAAAAATATGAAATAGCTTTAATACCATCTTTAATCATAGGTACCTTTACTACGATATTATCCGCTAAATCAGCAAGTTTTTTTCCTTCCTCGATCATGCCTTTATAATCTGTGGATATGACTTCTGCACTGACGTCACCTTCCACCAACTTGGCAATTTTTTTATAGTGAGCAATGATATTTTTTTCGCCTGAGATACCTTCTTTAGCCATCAATGATGGATTGGTGGTCACACCATCCAAAATGCCCAAATCCTTAGCCTCCTTAATCTGGTCTATGTTAGCAGTATCAATAAAAAACTTCATGATGGAAAAAATTTAGGTGTGCAAATAAAAATGTGAGGAAACACGCCGAGCCGCTCAACCTCCTACCCTTGCTGTATTTCTACCCTGGGGGAGTTCAGAAGGAGCTGGCCGCATGTCCCTCACGCCGCAAAGGTATTAAAAAAATCCATTTTAAAAAAATTATGGATCAACTTTTACATATCCAATTTAAAAATGTAAATACCAAAAACAAAATAAGGTATTGTATTCCATCAAGTTAAGTCAAATTTTACCTCTCAAAAAAGAGTCTTGAACTATACTGTAATAGGAATAAAGTAAATCTTCAATAATTCCAACTCTTCATAAAGCTAGTCATCATTTAAGTAAAAAATATCCTGGAGAGAAAGGGTTGAATTTTTATCAAGTTTCAAAAACCCAATGATTCTTTTTACCTGTAGGCCAATGTAAAATGAGCATTTTAAACACCTTCCACGAATGATCAAGATTTAAAAACTTCTGATTGGTCGCAAAGTCTCATGATTTTTCATTTACTTTGTACTATAAATCTTATATCAAGTCATGCAAAAAATATCTGGGCACATTGTAGATATCTTAAATCGTCACATATTTGATGGCGTTGTTACGGTAAGCATGGAAGGATTTATTACGTCAGTGGAGCCTTCAGAAGATGTTGTAGACCAATATATTTTACCAGGTTTTATTGATAGTCATATCCATATCGAGAGCTCCATGGTGACACCTTTTGAGTTTGCCAAAGTGGCCTTAAAACATGGCACAGTGGCCACCATTTCAGACCCCCATGAGATTGCTAATGTATGTGGTTTGGAAGGTGTACAATATATGATAGATAATGCGAAAAACGCCAAACTAAAGTTTCATTTTGGTGCACCATCCTGTGTACCTGCCACTCATTTTGAAAATGCCGGCGCCACCCTTTCTGCTAAGGATATTGACTCATTAATGCAAATGGCTGATATTTGGTATTTATCAGAAATGATGAACTACCCCGGCGTATTGGCCAATGATCCAGAAATTCTCCAAAAAATAGCCAGTGCCAAAAAAAATCAAAAACCAGTAGATGGTCATGCCCCAGGATTATCAGGTTTACAAGCAAAAGAATATATCAGTCACGGCATATCTACGGATCACGAATGCACTACGCTTGCTGAAGCCTTGGATAAACTGAGATACGGGATGAAAGTGATCATCCGAGAAGGGTCTGCAGCCAAAAACTATGACGCCTTGCATACTTTGATTGCTTCACACACTGATATGGTCATGTTTTGTAGTGATGACAAACATCCCGACGATCTTTTAGAAGGTCATATCAATCTTTTGGTAAAAAGGTCTTTAAGTTTGGGGTATGATATTTTTGATGTACTCAAAATTGCTTGTATTAATCCAATTCTTCATTACAATATTCCGGTCGGATATTTAAGAGTTGGAGATAAAGCAGATTTTATTGTAGTTAAAGATTTAGCTGACTTTGACATCATTAATACATATATTAATGGGGAATTGGTAGCTAACGCAACTAGCACTTTTTTGCCTGAATTAAAACAGCATACTATCAATCAATTTAATGTTGAAAAGATTAATCCTGAATCCCTTAAGGTGGCTTACTTCCCTAAAGAACAACCCATTATTGTAGCCATCGATGGATCACTCATTACCGAAAAATGGTATCACATGCTTCCCGAAGGAATAGATGGCAGCATGCAGAATGATTCTGAAAATGACATTCTTAAAATTTGTGTGATCAATCGCTATAAAAACACACCTCCTGCCGTTGGCTTTATAAAGAACTTTGGGCTAAAAGATTGTGCTATAGCCTCTACTGTAGCTCATGACTCCCACAATATCGTAGCTATTGGTAGCGATGATGATTTACTGACAACAGCTATAAATGCCCTAATAGATACTAAAGGAGGATTGAGTGCAGTAAGTTTTTCCTCAATAAAAACCATTCCACTTCCTATTGCAGGACTCATGAGTGATCAAAGTGTAGAGATCATTGGCAATCAATATAAAGAAATATCAGCATTTGTGCGCGATCATGGATGTCAACTGACCGCTCCTTTTATGACGCTTTCATTCATGGCATTATTGGTAATTCCGAAGATAAAAATGAGTGATTTAGGAATGTTCGATGCAGAAACATTTGAATTTTACTAAATGTACACTTGTGGAATAGAGATTGCTGAAACTAAATTATCTGGATCAATGTTATTATCAATATAATGAGCACAAAAGAATTTTTCTGATGGGAAAGCAACATCTTGATGAGCGGGCTATAAAAATAGTAGAGTGTCCAAGGGATGCCATGCAAGGTATTCACGAGTTTATTCCCACAGAAATCAAAGCAGCTTATATCAACAAGCTCTTGCATGTGGGCTATGATACCATAGATTTTGGAAGTTTTGTTTCTCCTAAGGCAATACCTCAAATGAGCGACACCGCTGAAGTACTGGCACAATTGGACCTTTCGCATACAAAGACCCAACTTTTGGCAATCATTGCTAACGCCCGTGGAGCTATGGATGCAGCTCAGCATGAACAAATTAGTTACTTGGGCTACCCCTTTTCTATATCTGAAACTTTTCAGCTGCGCAATACCAATGCTACGATAGAAGAGTCACTCCATAGAGTCGAAGAAATACAAAATATAGCATCTCAACATCATAAAAAAACAGTTATTTATATATCTATGGGATTTGGAAATCCTTATGGTGATCGATGGAGCGTAGAGATTTGCCAGCATTGGGTAGACAAGCTAGCAGACATGGATGTAAAAATTATGGCTTTGTCCGATACCATTGGCATTGCCACTCCTGAAAGTATTTCTTACCTTTTTAAACATTTAATACCACCCTATCCAGACGTGGAGTTTGGAGCGCATCTACACAGCCAACCACACAACTGGTATCCCAAAATAGATGCAGCCTATCAAAGTGGGTGCCGAAGATTTGATGTGGCTATCAAAGGATACGGTGGGTGCCCAATGGCAAAAGACGATCTTACTGGAAACATGGCCAGTGAAAATCTTATCCAATATTTTGATGATAAAAATATTGATTTAGGCTTAGATCAAAAAGCATTTCAAGAAGCTATGGCATTTAGCTCCAAGGTTTTCTTATAAGAATACTTTTATATATAGATTTTCTATTCAATAAGAATATTATTTACAAAAACAAAAGGTATATTGAATCGAAATACCATTTTGTACAGGATTTTCAAGACAGTCCGAAAGTCGGTTTTCAACACAACTTCCAGCCTTTTGTGTTCTATACTCTCGCCTTTCATTTTACACTAATTCTACAAATTCATTTTCAAGTTTTACCCGAAAGTTTATTTCAGCCTTCAGTGCTTTAAAAACCTTAATTATAGTATCTATGGTTGCACTATTTGCACTGCTTTCAAGTTTGGAAATTTGAGACTTTTGGACACCAATTAGTTCTCCTAATTGTTCTTGTGTTAAATTTCGCTCTTGACGTGCCTGTTTTATCATTTTGCCTATGATATCCATTCTAAGTTCGTACTCATATTCATCCCTATCTTTGGTTCCATTTTCGCCAATGTACATATCCTTCATTTCTGTAAGGCTATATGTCTTCATTTCTTTATTTGCCATTTTATATCTATATTTTTGATGCAAAATACTCACTTCTGATTTTTTCAGCCTTTTGAATTTCATTCTTTGGCACTTTGCTTGTCTTTTTTATAAAGCCATGTGTTGCAATGACCAATGTATTTTTGTTATTTGACTTATCCCAAAAAGCTAATAATCTATGTTGGTTGCCTAAATATTTACTCCTGAACTCCCAAATTTCACCCTGAAGCTTTTTGAAAATCTTTATATCGTTGGTTTGCTCTGCTAAATCTATGTTATAAAAGACTTTACTTGCCGATTTCTTATCGAGACTAGCAATAAACTCCTTTGCTGCTTCCAAAAATATGGTTTCAAAGTTCTTCAAACTAAATTTTCAGCAAAGATAAGAAAAGTTTCTATATTTAGCAACTATTGATTTTTTTTGGTGGAGTAGAACGTCCAAGGCTATGTGACGGCTGACCGATAGGGAAGCTGTTCATCATAGCCAATGTTATGGCTTTGTGATTTTTTAAGCGTACATAAGTTTTCCTTTTGGCTTAGGAACTTCCCTACCCATTTTTAAAGCTGTTTCGATCCAATCACTAATAACAATTTTAGCATTTGCAATTGCTTCTTCATAGGTTTCACCGTCGGCTTTGCATCCTGCAAGTTCAGGTACTTCTACAATAAATGATTCATCAGAATCGCTCCAAAAAATAATTAGTTCATATTTTATATTATCCATCTTTGTTTGAATTTAATTTGTATTTAATTACAAGTTCTCTTACTTGTTTGACTTGATAAGGTTTTGCCTTCCCATTTTTTGACTGAATGTTGATTATTTCATCAATTTCTTCTTTAGTAAAAATATGATGACTACCTTTTATTCTTAATTCAAATCCAAGCTTTAAGAGTAAATTTACAAATTCATTAAATTCAATGTTCTTATCTGAAAGACCATTGATAATTTTAAAAAGAATTTTATCAACTTTACTCAAACTAATGTCATTTACTATAAAGATACATTAAAATGCGCTAGCTACTCCTCCAAAACCTTAAATCTTTGGTTTCTGACCACAAAGATAAGGATTCCTGATGGAAGTTCTGATTGACTTACGGTGTTTTGTTTTTTCGGGTGTAAAGAATGATTTTATTATTAAAGTTTTACCGGTTCTTCCTTTCATGAGCCATAACTTCTATCATACGAACAAATTTAATCAGAACTTTCGGTTTTTCCTAAATTTTACTAAATTTTACTTCCTTTTTTCTTTTATGCACATACATCATCTGCAAAAATAAGAGATTTCCACTCCCATTTTCGTATCAAAATATCCTATTTTATAAATTTCATTTATCTTATTAAAACTATCATCGGGCCATGATCACTAATGTATGTCTGTATCTTGCTACATCCATCTGGAAGAATTACAGAAGAT
>CAZGMB010000101.1:0-15047 GCA_964526715.1 uncultured Aureispira sp.
ACCGACAGAAGGCACCCCTTTTCTGTCTTATTTTGTCCGAGCCGTACCAAAACCCTCGCTTCCCACCCTGAACGAACGATCCTGAAAGGTGAAGTACGACAGTGCTTCAAGTGAGTGAACCGCTAAGCGGCTGGGCAGAAAATGGTATCCTACGCCAAGGGGATATTTATGGAAAGCCATTTCCTGAACGACCCCATTCTATTGGCCTTTTAATCTCCGATTGAAAGCTATTAACCTTCGAGTCCTTGAGCCTTTAACGCTGAAGCGTCACAAGTGTGGCATTCTTATTTCTCCAAAGTCCTGTACTTTAGGCACCATATCCAATAGTTCCCTGGCTCCGAAGGGAACATTTATCTTACCCTAAATCTTTACCTAAACCTTAGTCTCAACCTTTATCTCAACCTTAGTCTCAACCTCGTTGTCCAAGATCTTTGACTTTAGGACTCATTCTACTGGCCTTTTAATCTCCGATTGAAAGCTTTTAACTTTAGAGCTCTTAACCTTCCTTAGTCTCCTAAGTGAAATTCTAAGTTTTCTTAGTGGTTAATCCACCGATTGAAAGAACTTAGTCTCCTTCGCGCCTTTGAGCCTTTGTGGCAAATATCTCGATCTTACCCTTAGTCTCAACCTTAATCTCAACCTTAGTCTTAACATCCCTTAGTGTCCTAAGTGAAATTCTAAGTTTTCTTAGTGGTTAATCTATCTTCCCCATATCGCTTATATTTCACAAAAATGGTAAAAAATCTTAAACTATTCTAAGGTCTGACAGCAAAACATTTTGCAATTGCACATCTATAGTAATTATTAGGCTCTAATTCATTTCATAATGCATTTTGATTCACCATATCTCGCTTTTTTAGTGAAGGAAGAAATTATGAAAGTAGTCGTAATTGAATTACATTGGCTGTAAGTTACATTTAATTAATTGAAAAATCCTCTATTAACTAATTAAAGTTAGAGACAACTATTTTGTTGCCTCTAATTTAAATACTCATTTTTTACTTCGTCTCTCACGTTGAGACAAAGCACTACCAGCAGCAGTCTTACTAGCTTTACTTGCCCTAGGGTCGCGTAACACTTTTGATGCCGCACTTGCCGCTTTTTTTGAAGTTACCTTTTTACTAATGTTCTTTGATTTAAAAGTTATAAATTCGAGTTCTTCTACTATAATCATTCTCTAGTCTTAAAAGTCGACAAAAAACCCTCAAACCAACTTCTTAGACTTTTATATTGGTTTTGTGTTAAAGATTTTTCTTTAACCAGTCATGTGAGCATTCTACGTTATGCCACGCAGCATTGCCGCTAGATTTTACAACGAATATGCCATCATCCCTATCCATATAAGAAAGCAAGTGATCTCTTACTTGTTCTGCTGATTTTGTTGTGACTATAGCCCAGCAAGATTTCAAAATTTTTGCCCAAGTATCATAAGATTTGATCACATTTATTACTGATGTATAATCTTTGGAATTATTTAGGTCATAATTTATAATGTAACAACTCATATTTTATTTAACATATCAATTTTTTCTTCTCAACAAACCAGGTGAGATTTCGTTTCCTGTCGCCAATAATTTTTAAGTTCTTTGTCATTTACTACTAGTTAAGTCAAATCATCTGTTGGTGCATTAGGTGCAACTCTTTTTACCGAAGCAATACCATTATCTCTGCCAGCTGCAGAAAGGTAGAGCTCGCTAGTTCCTATTTTTTCCCCGTTTGCACCCTTTAATACAAAATAAAATTGTCCGTTAATAGCTGTAAATCGTGTATACATTGTGTCAAGTTGAGAATTTATTTTAACAGAAGCTATCCCTGTATTGCATCCTGATGATGATGTATAGCCTTCAGAATGCAAAATAATTTCTCCGTTTTCAGCTTTTAGATGAAACCGATATTGTGACGCACTGTCTTTGAATTTTGTAAATTTTGGATTTTCCATTACCTTTTAATTAATTAAAAAAAATTGTTATCAAAGTAAATACAATATGCGGTGACAAAATATATCTTAAAGGAACTTAATGTTTTGTCACCGTGTTTTGTATTGTTAAGTGTACAGCTTTACTTTATTAAATTTCAATTCAATGACTAAAAATCCCATTATCGAATTATTAACGTTGTCTTCAATTGATCCTGATGACCCTGAATGTATTGCAGCATTTAATAAATTCTACTCACAAGTTAAAGATTTCGTATGGAATGCATGTTTTGTAAAAGCAAAAATGCTAGATATCAGAAATGCAAATCAAATTGCCTTTATCTTATTTCAGAATACTTTCATTGATATACGGAAAAATGCTGATAAATTTGAAACAAAAACAGAAAACCATACACTTGACCTTAATCGTTGGATATGTGGGATCATTAAGAATAAAGGGAAACAATATTTGTACGATAATAACAAGCATAAAGAACACATTGTATTTATGGAGATATTGCCCGATATTCCTGAAAAAGAGATGAATTTAGATGATTATAAAACAATAAATTTTGAAAGAGAATTATTAAACAGAGCTCTAATGTCTTTAAATGAAAAGGAAAGGTCAATAATATTAACATGGTGGGAATATTCTATAAATGGAAAGATTCATAATATTGATAAAGACATAAAGGAAAATTTGGCAAAACAATTCAATGTGAAGGTTGATAGTCTAAAGCAAATAGCAAAAAGATCCTTTGATAAGGTAACAAAATACATAAAAGATAATAATACTAAAAGAGCATAAAATGTACAACGACGATAAAGTTTTTGAAATTTCAATTATTAGATCATTAAGAAGTAATGGTATTTTATTGCCTGATACCGATGAAGATTTTAATAATTTCGATACAAATTGTAAAAATAATAAAATTCCTCCTATTCCTGCTTATTTAAACAATACGGAATGGATGAGTTCTTTAGAATATAACAATACTACTTTTCCAACAATTATTTCCGATTTGGATTCTTCAGGAATGGCTATGGCAGCAAGGGAAGGAAAAACCTTACCCAAAGAAATTTTAGACAAAATGAAAAAGGATAAGGATGAGTCTAGAAAAGGTGGTCAGTGATGATAGAAAGGAATGGATTTCATCATTAGCTGAGTCAATTGTGAATAATTTATTCCCTTCAAATGCACCAGTGTATCCAGAACTAATTGCTTACAAATACAAAATATCTTATAGTTATGGAGATTATGGAGATTATTTTGATGGTATGCTAGAACACTCAGAAGGTAGTTTTCATATTTTTATCAACACTGAAAAACATAATAATGTACAAAGGCACAGATTTTCTTTTGCTCACGAGCTAGGTCATTATTTTATAGATGAACATGCAATAGCCCTAGCACAAAATAAATCAGCAGGACATTGTTCTGTTACAGGTTTTATATCTGAGATAGTAGTAGAAAGAGAAGCAGATTTATTTGCTGCATCACTTCTTATGCCACAAACAAGGTTCATAAGACAATACAGACTAAATAGAAGGTTCTCATTTGAAATTATAGAAGGTTTAACCAAAACCTTTCAAGTTAGTACATTAGCTGCATTATATCGAGTTTTTTATCTTGATTTGCATCCCATGATGATCATTAAAGTAGCAAATGGTCGTTTACAGGGTATCCCTTTAAAAAGTAAAGATTTTTACTTTTGGTTGAGAGATAAACAACTGCCTGACGATTCTGGCGCATATCATTTCTTTCATTCTAATAAGAAGTTTAAAACAAGAGAGCTTTATGCGTTTGATTGGTTTAAAACAGACAGCAAACAAAAAATATATGAGCACTGTTTATATTTTGAAAAGATGAATACAGTAATTAGTATAATTTGGTGTGACTAAATAGTAATAGTTTTTATTTTCTGACATTTAATCAGTTTTACAATGGGAAAGAATCAACACATAATTCCTAAAGATGATGGATGGGCCGTTAAAGGAGCCGGTAACTCAAAAGTAACTAAAACCTTTGAAACCCAAAAAGATGCCATACAATATGGCAAACAAATAGCTAAAAACCAAGAGTCTGAATTAATCATTCATCGAAAAGATGGTACAATTCGCGATAAAGATTCTTATGGTAATGATCCAGCACCTCCAATTGATAAGGTTCTTTAACAAAAACGGGCCTTAGATTTCTGGTCTAGGCTCCTTTTTTATAATTACCGTTTATATAGTCAGACGCTTGCCATCCTTGTTTAAATGTCAAAGAATACTCATTGTTTATGATGCAGGTTGTAAGTTTTATATTCGTAAATAGTAAGAAAATTATTTATAAACCTAAATAGATTTTAGTTTGGAACAATATAAGATTTTTATTTCATACAGTTGGAGTAACATTGATCATCAAAAGTGGGTATTGAATCTTGCGGAAAGACTTGTTTCTGATGGTGTAGACGTTACTCTTGATCTTTGGGATTTAAAAAAAGGTCAGGATAAATTTAGTTTTATGGAGACCATGGTAAATTCACCTGATGTTAAGAAAGTTTTAATGATTCTAGACAAACAATATCAAGAAAAAGCTGATAATAGAGCTGGAGGAGTAGGTACGGAAACGCTAATTATAAGTCCTGAAGTGTATCAGAATACAGCTCAGGATAAATTTGTCCCTATTGTTAAAGAGCTGGATGAAGAAGGTAATGCGTATTTACCCATTTACTTAAAAAGTCGGATGTATATTGATTTTTCAGATCAAAGTACTTTTGAATATAGTTACGAAGAACTTCTTAGAGATATCACCCAAAGGCCATCAAATATCAAACCGAAGTTAGGCCAATTGCCATCTTATTTAAATGAAGAAAACAAAAACCTTAGTAAATCAACTCTTAGCATAAGACGTATAGAAAATGCCCATAATCTAGATGAAAGAAAAATAAAGTCATTAACTAAAGATTTTTTTTATCATTTTTTCGAAGATCTAGATGACTTAAAACAATTCCAACACAACTATGATGTCATGGAGTTTGGTAAATTAGTTTGTGATGCAATTCATGAATATACGCCATTAAGAGACAATCTTGTTCGTTTTTTGGATATCATTTTTAAAGAGGATATTGATATTGACCAAGAATTAATAACAGGTTTTTTTGAAAAATTACATAGTTACACTTACAAAATTGAGAGTAGTTACGTTTGGGATAATGACGTTTATAAGTTTATTACGCATGAAATATTTTTGAATTATCTTGCACTGTGCTTAAAACACAAACGATATGATTACATGGAGTCTGTTTTGTACGGAGCATACTATCTTAAAGAATATGAAATGGATACTCTAAAAGTTAAAACCTATAATTCATTTTATAACCATATAGATTCAATTGACAAATACTATAACTCAAAATTATCAAAAAGATTTTACAGCCCATCTGCTGATTTGATGGTAACTAGAGTTTCCCCATATATTAAGCTTATCAATATTTTGGATAGCGATTTAATTTGTCATTACGTTGCAAGGTTTAACAAAACTAAATGGTTTCCTATAACATATGTGTATAGACAAGGAATATGTAACGTTGAACTATTAGATAAGATGATTTCAAAAAAACATTTTGAGATGGTAAAGGGCATCTTTAATGTACAAACTCCTGAAGAATTTTTAAATAATATTAAACCACAGGACAATTCAAATCTGGGCCAAAGAATTAGATTTTCTGGAGATCATTTTGGTGGTGTACCTAGTATCGAAAACTTAATTAACCTTGATTTGATATGCACTATGAAATAGACTTTACTTATTCTCCAGTAGAAAAATACATAATCCAAAATGTTTGTGAAGAAGAAGCTTAGCAAAATGGAAAGCATCAATTGGGTTTCTCCATCCTCCGGCACACTTCCTTCCTTCCCTCATTCCATTTGCTACATTTCACGATGTTCCCATTTCGCTGCACTCCATTCACTCATTCAGTCAGAGAGCCTCCGGATTCCCGCAGCATAAGTATCATGCTACACCCACGCTAGCCTGGCTTTCCATAGGCGAATGATTGCCGCGCACATATTCTTTACACAAATCATTCCACCTATTCCATTCCAGTCTTTTCCAGCGCTCAGTACCATGATACCCATGCCTTTTGCTCTGCTTCTTCATATCCGTCGTTGGTTTGTGGCTGTGCGTTTTGGCCTTGTATTCTCCACCTTCTAAACATTCTCCACCTCCTAAACCTAAACCTTATTCTCAGTCCTAGCCTTATTCTCAAACTTAACCTTATTCTTAGCCTTACTTTAAAGTTAGGCTCCTTCCAAGAGCCTGTTTTCTAAGGCATAGTCAAGGCACAAGTTTACCTGCCAAAGGATGACGGCAGGACTATTTTACATGTTTTTTATCCATTCTTTTGGAGAAAAGTTACCACCTTTTGAGAAATACTTTTTAGATTTGACCTTGATAGACAATTGCATATATCTAAGTAAAAGCATCGCAAGGTATAAAAACTAATCGTATTAAAAAATTTTCCTATTTTTCAAAAAAATTAATATGAATACCAAATTAGTACATTACAAAATAGTTAGGTCACAATGAGATTCACAAAGAAGGTATTTTGCAGTTTCTAACAAACAACACAATAGTCAATAGTATCACATTATAAAAGAAAATAAATGACATTAACTTTACCTATAATATCAAAACTTGTTGATGAAATCGGCTCAAATCAAATATGGCAGGTCTTGGGCGAGCACCAGCTAATTGATAATATTAAAATTATTAGCTCAGACCCTTTTGTCATACAATCAGAAGGAATGAATTACTTATTGACAAGTAATAAAAACCATCAAGACGACACAATTGATTATATTCTACTTACTTCCAAAATTCCTAAAGTTGCAGATTTAAATGCAGGGAGAATAAATATTCAGCGTTGGCTTAAACACCCACTTTTTCAAAATATAACGCCAGAAGACGTGGTAGCTACTTGGGTTGATAAATTCAAATTTATTAAGGAGAATGAGTCACTAAATACCAAAGGTCT
Organism: uncultured Aureispira sp.; assembly: GCA_964526715.1. Classification (GTDB taxonomy): domain Bacteria; phylum Bacteroidota; class Bacteroidia; order Chitinophagales; family Saprospiraceae; genus OLB9. Next base: position 6,937 of record CAZGMB010000101.1, read on the forward strand.
GAGACCACCACAGATTGGGGCATTGCATTCTATTTTAGCTCACATTCACAACGCAGACGAAAAGGCAATTGTGGTAATGCCAACAGGAACAGGTAAGACAGAAACAATGCTGGCGACACTAATAGCAAATTGTTGCAAAAAGCTACTTGTATCTGTTCCTTCAGCTTCACTCAGAACACAGATTGCACAAAAATTTATAACACTTGGATTACTAAAGGAATATGGAATTGTTGATGAATCTTGCCTGAATCCGATTGTTGGGATTGTTTTCAGTGCTTTTGATACCCCACAAGACTTGCAAAATTTCATAGACAAGTGTAATGTAGTTGTATCAACAATGACATTATTAACAGATTTTTCAACGCAACAAAAAGAAATATTAAACAGTTCTTTCTCGCATTTATTTGTTGACGAGGCTCATCATTCAGAGGCGAAAACTTGGAAAGAACTTATCAATAGGTTCGACAAAGAGAAAGTATTTCTATTTACTGCGACACCTTTTAGAAATGACGGCCAGAGTTTACAAGGAAAGCAAATCTTTAATTTTTCCTTAAGGAAAGCACAAGAACAGAAATACTATAAACAGATTAACTATCTACCAATAAGAGAATACAATAAAGATTTAGCCGATAAAAAAATTGCAGATAAGGCTATCGAACAACTAAGAGCCGACCGTGCAAATGGTTTTAACCATTTTATTATGGCAAGGTGTAAAGACAAAGTGAGAGCAAGGGAGGTTTTTGAATATTACAATGATTACGTTGAATTTAATCCTGTATTAGTTTACACAGGAATTGCAGGCTTAGGAAATAAAATTGAAGCAATAAAAAGAGGGGAACATTCAATAATAATTTGTGTCAATATGTTAGGCGAAGGGTTTGATTTGCCTAATCTTAAAATTGCTGCAATTCACGATGAACGACAAAGTCTACCAATTACTCTTCAATTTATTGGACGCTTTACAAGAACATCATATGACCAATTAGGAAATGCAAGTTTTATAACAAACATCGCTTACCCACCAATACACGAAGAATTAGAACAGCTTTATGCACGCAACTCTGATTGGAATTTACTTTTACCCCGTTTAAGTGCAAACGCAACTGAAAAGGAACTTAACATCAAAGCCTTTTTAGAAAACTTTGATAATCTTTCAGATTCTATTATTCCCTTTCAGCAAATAAATCCTGCTATGAGTACGGTGATTTTTCAAAGTGCCGTTGACACTTGGTATCCTTCAAATTGGGAATCAGGGTTTCCAGGAATTGGTGGCTACGAACACATTTTCAGTCGGCACAGTAATGACACTTTGATAATCATATTAGGTAAAATTGAAAAAGTTGAATGGGGAAGATTTGAAACCGTTCATAATTTACAATGGGATTTAGTAGTGGTTCATTGGGATTTAAGACCTAACATAAATCGAGTATTCGTAAATACATCTATAAAGGGGTTTTCAGGTCCATCACTAATGGAAGCGATTTTTGGGGCAGGTAATACGACCCAGATTTGTGGTATGAATGTTTTCAGAATTTTTCACAACGTAAATAGACTTTCTCTTTTTAACGTAGGAACAAGAAGAGGATTTGGGCAAGACGTAACGTTTCAATCCTATTATGGAAAAGGAGTTCAAGACGGTATCAGAGAATTAGAACAAGGTACACTTATTAAAAACAACATTTTTGGGGTTGGATATAAAGAGGGCGAAAAAGTGTCGTTAGGTTGTTCTGTTAAAGGGAAAATATGGTCATATCAAAGAGGTAATTTAGATGAGTTAACAAAGTGGTGTAGAGATATTGGAGAAATAGTGTCGGATAATGCAATTGACCCAAATGTTGTGCTGCAACATACATTAGCAATAGAGAAATTACAACAAAGGCCTAATATGATGCCAATTTTGATTGATTGGAATCCTGAAATGTATGAGAACATAGAAAACCGATACTCTTTATCCATAAATGGCTCAAATTACGACTTTGCATTTGTAGAGTTAAACTTGGTGAATCCAAGCGTTAACATTAATCAGAGCTTAAAGTTTGCTATTGAGACAGAAAATGAATCTGTTCAATTTGAAATTGAAATAGGTCTCAGTCAAACAACGAATGAACCATATTACAAAGTCAACCAAATAACAAATCAAATTTGCTCAGTACAATTTGGAAATAAGAACGAAAATTTATTGAATTTTTTTCAAGATACCACACCAACAATTTGGTTCGCTGATGGCTCACAGTTATTTGGAAATCTTTATGTCAAACTAAAAGTTCAGCCCGATGTAATTTCTGATGAATTAATTATTGCAGACAATTGGACAGGTGTAGATATTAGAAAAGAATCTCAAGATATTGCACCATACATTCAAGATTCAATTCAGTATTTCTTTATTGAAAAAATAAAAGATAACTTTCAAATTATTTATGATGATGATGGTAAAGGAGAAATTGCCGACATTATTGGTATTAACGATTTAGATACAGTAATTGACATCCATTTATTTCATCTCAAATATGCTAAAGATGGAGTTGTAAGCAATAATATTGACAACTTCTATCAAGTTTGTGGTCAAGCAGAGAAATCATTAAAATGGAAATACAAAGAAGGTAGAGAATTTTTTAATCATCTGTTTAAGCGAAAGACAAAGACAATTAGAGGTAATAGTTGCAGTAGAATTATAAAAGGAACAGAAGACGATTTAGAGAATCTCTTAAACCAAGCTAAATGGACAAAAGCAATGCGTTTCCACATTTACATTATTCAACCATCACTAAGTAAGGCAAATCCATCGAATGACATTTTATTATTGTTGGGCAATGTCCAGCATTACCTTGCAACTGTTGGAAATATTGAATTGAAAGTGTATTGTAGTTATTAACAGTTGTATGATCGTGTTCGGAATTAAATATTAGGAAATTTTAAAACATGCCCAAAAGTGACAGTTTATTTCATAATTAATTATTAAATAAATCTTTATGCATCTATCAAAGTTTGTGGCGGGCTGAATATAAATTACTGAGATTCCGCCATTTTCGTTTATTATGTATATAATACTAATTTTAATAAGATTTCATAATAACAAAAAAAACCGATCAGCAAAGATAACGCTCATTTCGTTTTTGTAAAGATCGCTGCCTGCGGTTTTGGCCAAAATTATATATACCTCCATCTAGAGTATATATTTTAGCACAAAAATTTTGACAATTCTGTAACAACATCCCAAGCTTTAAATTACTTTGCGTGAAGCTCTCCCCTACCCTAATTTTTTTGCTGCTTATCGGTTTTTGTTTGTCAATCGTGTGTTTTCACCCCTATAATCAGATGCTATCTACTATCTTCTAAGACATAGTCCTACTCAAGTTTACTCACCAAGGGACGTCGGAAGGGCTGTTTTACCTGTATAGCAATGCATTCTTTATGAAAAAAATTTCCATATTATTAGATTTTCTTTTTAGATTTGTCCTTGAAAGCCATCAACACATACGCATCACACGCGTTTAAAAACTAATGTCTGTAACAAATATTCGTAAAATCCTTCTTTTTTGGTTTTATTATAAATTATAAACTAGTAAGAATTATAAAAAATATGTGTAATAAATGTATAATTTAAATGGTCGATAAAAGTGTTTTTTCGAGTTATGGATATAAAAATGAATAACTGAAAAATTTAAATATAGATACCTTGTTTACAAGAGAGAAAATAAAGAAAGGCAAGTCTTCATGAAAAGTCTAATTGAACAAATGCAAATACTTCCACCGTGGAATGATGATGTAAAATTTGAAACTTTCATTACATCATATTTCAATGACTTAGAGAATACTCTTTCTTATGACAGATTTGGAAGACTTGGGCAAAAACAGTTTGGGTTAGATATTTATTCGATTGAAAAAAAAACTGTTATACAATGTAAATTAAAATTAATTCGCGGGGGTAATGATGAACGGATAAGAAAGGAACTAATTGATGAGCTTGATAAAGACTTTAATAGTTTTCTTGCATACAATGAATCAAATAAACTAAGCTATAATAAATTTATTTTTGCGTCAACATTTTACTCTGATACGCATATTGCAACTGAATGCTCAAAAAGGTCATCTGATGCTATAACAATTGAATATTGGGGTTGGGAAAAAATCCAAAGTAATCTTCCTGAAAAAGTATTTAAAACATATTACAGTGAGTTTTTAGGCTTTCTTGAAGAGTTTTATCAAAAAGATAATTTGCCGTATTTAAACAACACAGAGTATATTCAAGATACAAACACAATTGATTTTATCCTAAAGGATAACTATCCTTCAAAAAACCAGGCAAATTTTGTAACTAAACTAATGAATAGCGACCATGATTATAGGCGTTATTTTTATAATCGTATTGATAATCCGAATTGGTTTCATATTCTAAAAAACAAAGAAGAATTCAATCATTCAAACAATCCAATACCGATTCCAGTCAATGATGGTTTTCAAATTCCATACTGGGAACCACTCACGTATTTAGAAAAAATATCCATCCATATTAAAAATGGTAAGGCGACAGAATTAATTGATGAATTCATCAATATCATTAAAGTCGTATCAGAAAATCCAACAGATAATTACAGAACTTGGTATTTACTAATTCGAATTCTATCCAATTTTCCAAATCAAAAAATAACAGTAGAAATTCTAAATTACATTCCAGTCTGGTTAAGTGGAACATTTGATACTGTAATGCAAAGCTCCGAAATATGCCGTACTCTGCTACCTAAATTTTTAAATGATAAGCCAACATGTGATGATATTTTAAAGGCAGAATTGATAATTAAACATCTATTAACCTTAGAAAAAGATAAATTCTTGAACAAAGGGTATACTGATAGTTACGAAAGTTACCGTTCTAGAGTAGATATGCATATTCTCAAAGATGCATTCACTGAAAAATCAAACTTAGAGCGACTAGCCAAATATTGTTCAAATAAAATCATTTATCAACTTATTGAAAGCATTAAAAAATTACGCTTGGACTTTCCTAATGGTATTAATATAACATTCAAGGCAGATGCCAACGAATACGATATAAAAACTGAGATTTCTGAATCTGATTTACTGATTATTCTCATAAATGACAATCAGATAATTTCAACCACAACAATTTCAGACTTTGAGAAATTCGACAAGAATGGCCTAAGGGAAAAATACGATCAGATATTACTTAGAAACAATATCACTTTCTCAGATAATGATGATAATAATTTCAATTTTAAAATTTTAGTAAATGCTCTTCTCAACGGCTCATATTATTCTTTTTCCGAAAGTTCCATAAGCAAATTAGATGATAGATACCATCATGGCGAGAGACCAAATGAAGTTTTTTCATTAATATTAAGAGACATCCTTAATCAATTTGCAAAAGATAAAACCGCTATAGCAATAGCAATCCTAAAAGATATTTCAAGTAATCCTAAATATAAATTGCCATTTTTCCAAAGAATCGTTTTATATGTTATTGGCGAAAATTGGAATTCATTGCGAAATTTGTTTATAGAAATAATCTCAGAAAGCGACCCTAAAAAACTATTCACAGATTATCATTTCCAAAATGACCTTTATGAGTTATTGAACAAGAATCAAGAACTTTTGAACCAAGAAGAATTAGCAGCAATTCAGCATATAATTGATATTGGTCCACAAGAAGAAAAGGAAAATTCAGATAGTTACCCCGCATCTTGGCGTTTACGTTGGTATTCGGCATTACGAAAGCTACCTCAATATTCTGAATTATATACATCCTACTCAAAGCAATTTGGCAGAACTCACGATGATTTTGATCATGAAAATGAAGTTAGATTTACGGCAGGTGACCACTCGCCAATGCCCCCAGAAGAAATAATTGAAATGTCTAATGACAATATTGTTAATTACATTCATTCTTTTAAACCAAAGGACAGGTGGAAAGAACCAACTATAAGTGGGTTTTCAGGTATGCTTGGGAAAGCAATAGAAACAGAACCTCTTAAGTTTTCAGAAGAAATAGATGTTTACAAAGACGTCTACTACATCTACGCCTATCATATAGCAAATGGCTTTCGTGATGCTTGGAAAAATAAGCGTCCATTCAATTGGGATAAGGTTTTACTATTTTTCCTAAAATATTTAAAAGATGAACGATTTAGAAACGGACAATTTTCAATAGAAAATGATGGTTGGCATGCCACATCTGATTGGGTGATTGGTTCGGTTGCAAATCTACTTACAGAAGGTATGCATTCAGACAATAACGCATTTGACAAGGAGTTGCTACCCATAGCAAAAAATATATTACAGTTATTGGTGCAAGATTTGGAACTAAAAGATGATGTGAAAGAAACAAATTTAAATTATCCGTCATATTCGTTAAACTCCACAGCAGGGAAAGTTTTAAGAGCATGTATTGATTATGCTCTTAGAGTTGGTAGGAATAATTATCCCAAAGATTCATCGGTAAAATGGGATAATGAAACAAAAGATTTTTTTGAATCAGCAGCCAGAAAGAACATAATTGATTCTTATATATTAACAGGTTGGTATTACCAACAATTCTATTTCTTAGACATTCAATGGATTTCAAACAAAATTCAATCATATTATGAAGTAGAAGAAAAATATTGGCTAGCATTTATTGGTGGTTTTACATTTAGCAATCCCCCATTTAATAAAACTGTTTACAAATTATTTTATCCTCATTACGAAAAGGCTATTAAAAATAATATCAGCTTTAAAAACCATTACGACAATGGAATAATAAGACATATTACAGCATTTTACTTTTGGGGCTATGAAGATTTACAAAGCAAAGGTTTACTATCCTTAATAATTGCTGAAAACAACCCACATACAATTTTTGAATTAGTAAACTTTATTTGGCACCAAGAAAAATATATTAATGGTCTGAAAGAAGATGAAGTAAAACGCTTTGAGAAAATCATCTTTGAGCTTTGGACATTACTTGCAATTAAATATGAAAATTCTCCCACCGAAGAAGAACAAAAAGTCCTGATAAAACTATCTAATTTGCTTGATTTTGCCCCTGAGATAAATGATGATTATACTTACCTTATACTAAAATCAACTAAAATACCAGTGAAGGATTTTCATATTCACTACTTGATTGAGAACTTAAATAAGAAGAAAGATAAAGGAAACGCAACCGTTACCACAAAAAATATTAGTATAATACTGAACAGTATTCAGTTTGGCCCATATTTATCATCAACTGATAACAATTCAATAATTGACTTAGTTACCTTTCTTTCTCAAAATGGACAAAAATCAGCCGCTAATGAATTTTGTAATAAAATGGCTAAACAAGGACATGCATTTCTAAAAGATATATATAATATAAATCAATAGCCATTAAACAGTTTAAAATTAAATTTTAAAAAAGTAAGTTCTTTCTTTTAATTAACATAAAGTCAATATAATAGAGCAAAAAATCTAAGAACCAAACCATATGAGTAGAAAAGATGGCCAGGTGTGTTTTATGCGCCACCAAACCATAGCATTTCTTTTGGTTATCATTATGCAAATAATCCTTAAAAAGCATAAAGCCAAGTAGTTATTACCTGGCTTTATGGGCACGGTTGGGTATCGAGACCCATCCATTTCTTGATTTCCTTTGATTTGTAAATTAAAGTGACAAATATAGTTGTATTTTTGTAGATGGATATTTTTTTTTTAAAATATTTTAATGCCATGCTTTAAATATTATAGCGCCATTTATAAACTATACTTAATATATGCTACCTACCTATTTACAAAAAAAACCGATCAGCAAAGATAATGCTCACCTTGTTTTTGTAAAGATCGGTGCCTATGGTTTTGGCCAAAATTATATATACCTCCATCTTGGGTATATATTTTTGTCCAAAAATCTTGACAAAAACCCTCCCCTTATTTTTTGCTGCTTATCGGTTTTTGTTTGTCCATCGTGTGTTTTCACCCTACGATCGGTTATGAAGTCATGTAATTTAAGAGCCAAAGCAATAAGTGAGAAATTATAACGGTCTCCCAAAAGTAGGACTTCATTTCTATTGAAAAAAATTTTCCGCAATTTTCACATATATCATTCTGTGCATTTTCCACTGGGTAGCCATATTTAA
>CAZGMB010000102.1:0-14534 GCA_964526715.1 uncultured Aureispira sp.
TTGTAAGTCTTGAACTTATTGTTGTAAGTCTTGAACTTATTGTTGTAAGTCTTGAACTTATTGTTGTAAGTCTTGAGTCTTACTAAGCGTAAGTTTGGAGTATTTAAACTTAGCTGAAAGTATATCAGGAAGGACCTGCTATTTTTAACTAATCCTTGGGCATTTTAGCGATATATGGGTATTAAGGTTTTCACTAAGAAAACCTAGGCACGGAAACTTAAATAAATCTTTGTTCTTTCAAACCGCCACTTGGCTGCCATAATGTAATCACTCAATGAGCCTATGAAAGCTAATAAGCAGCAAAATATTGGGAGTTTTTTAATCAAAACTTGATAAAGCCTAGGAGTATATAACAGATTCTGCAAAGTTTTTGGACAAAATATTTACCTAACCACTAGATTAAACAAAAGCAAAAATATCTCGTTTATTTAAATAACAAGATGATTATCATTATTACTCACTTAAAATACTTTAATTGAAAAGCAACCTTTCAGTAAACAGAGATTTGATTTTAAGAGAAAAACTAGCCTTACAACGTACAGTATTGGCCAATCAAAGTACATTTTTATCTTTTCTCAGAACATCTATGTACTTCTTAATGGCTGGCCTGACCTTACAAAACTTATTTCATGGAGATAAGTATGCCTTTTTTGAAATATTACTTTTTATTATTTCCGCAGTAGTATTAGTCCTTGGGGTATTCAATTATTTGAGACACAAAACATGGATCAAAGAAAGCGAAATCCACGTGGGCAATTATCAAGCCGAATATTTAAAGACTGAAGATTCATCCTCAACCCATTAAAAAAATACATACATAGAAAGGTTTCTTAAGAACTTAATTCACCCTAACTATAAAATGTTTTTGCAATACATCTGCTCTGGTAGATTTGGTCAAAAACTTTCCGTTAAGGCGTGTCACCTTGTAATGATCAAAACTTTCTATGGTTTCTACATCTGGCAATATCTGGCGTATCTCTGCCATACCTTTTTCATCTGTGAATATATATGCTCCCGTCGGCAAAGATTGTAGTTCGTTTTTTGGGAGGTCTTTCATGATTCGCTGCCCATAATACTCCATAGAATGCATATGAACACCATAATAATATGACATATCTACAGGAACATTTTGATTAATGAAAAATTGTCCTACTTTTTTACCGCACTGATAAGTTAATAAATTGGGGTAAAAGTAAGTACTAGTATGCATACCAAACATAATAAAGCTCACGATGGTGACCATAACTAACTTTCGTAAATGAGATTGTTTGGACATCAATACCACGTAAAGATATAATCCCAATGTAATAATGAAAAAACCAATAATCAGCCCATTTGAGGGTGCGAAAAACAAAAAGTAACTGATCAAAATAATGACAAAAAACAGGCTGGAAAGAAATACCTGAAATCTATATAAGGACCTAAACCATTCCCATTTTTCGGATGCTTCTATGAGGAAATGCGCTGTAATCACTGCTGCGAATGGAAGTAATGGAAAAATATAATGTGGTAACTTATATTGTGATAAAGAAAAAGAAAAAAACCCCAACAAAAAACTTATGATACTGATGTTTTCAGGAGCTCTAAATGATGGTTTGAACAAAACACAAAATAAAGCTATAAAAAAAATAATCGTCCACGGTTGGAAATCCCATAAAATGGATTGAATAAAAAACAAAGGGTTGGAGTCGTCTTTCCATGCACTATCACCCGTAATGCGTCCAAAACTTTGCGTCCAAAAATAGAACTTCAAGCCAGAAGGACTTTGGATACCATAAGCGGATTTTTCGGGGTGTAGATCGAACTGACGGTATAAACCTATACACATGGGCAAAATAATCAAACCTACTACCAAAACCAACAGCAGCCACTGCGGACGAAAAATCGCTTTCCAGTTTTTTGCTAATAACATGGCGGGACCTATGCCTAAAAAAGGAAGCACAAACCCTATAGGACCTTTGGCCAACATAGCACCACCTATACCCAAAGATGCTAAAAATAAGTTGACGTATGATTTCCCATGAATATACTCGCTAAGTTGCCAAACTGCAAAAATAACCAATCCTACCAATGAACAATCGGTTCTGACATCGTTAGATATCAACAATAAGGCTTGAGATGATGCAAATATTAATGCAGCAAGTTTTGCTTTGCGCATATCATAGTGCATCAGCGTAAATCTGTACGTGGAATATATCCCCAAAACCAAAATTAATACTGAAGGTAGTTTGTAAGCAAAATTGGAAACACCCAAAATAGAAAAGGAAAGCGAACTCAGCCAAAAAAGTAGTGGCGGCTTATCCAAATAGTCTTTGTTTTGATGATATACCTCCAAAAAACTCTTTTTTTGTAACATTTCCCAAGATATAGACGCGTACTGTGCAGCATCTACATCCATGATGTCTATAAAAAGATTAAAAAAGTAAATCAGTCCAATCAAAGCAAAGGCAACAGGGTAAAAATAATCATGCCCTACCCGCTCCCATTTTAAAATTCTATTTGAAAAATATTGCAAATTTCAGTGTTATTGAGATTCAAATAACAAAGGTATTAATATTTCAGCATTTGACTGTTTTTATGCATAATTTCCTAAAAGTTAGTCCAACCTTCAAACACAAAAAAAAGCGAAGCACTACAATTAAGTACTTCGCTTTTAAGCCCTTACTCAAAAATACATTGATAAGCGAAATCCTGAGTTTCGGTATTACTTTATTTTGTTGATTTTACCTGATACGGTTTGGTCACCCAAGTTCCATTGGTAAAAATATAATCCATCTTGCAATTGATCCAACAAAACATTGATTTCATGGACCCCTTTAGAAAGTTGATACGAGTGAGAAGATACCATTTGGCCATTTAACGCATAGATACTCAATGATGCTTGCACGTCTTTAGAATGCTCTACCTTAAAGGTGACATCATTTGTAAATGGATTGGGATAAACTGAAATGATACCATCATCATAGCTTGACCTACTCTCTAATACGGATGGCTGTAAAGAACCTGGATCGACCGAAATATTTCCTTTTTTGATAGCTATAAAATCAATAGGTGCTTGAGTAGCCGATATGGAGTCCAACTTCACTACGGTTGGGATAGGTCCTTTTAATACATCTTCTGGTTTAGCAAAGGTGGCCTTTTTATCCAATAAATACCATTGATTTGTACCTGGTAAGGCTGTGATCTTATCTGTCACCAATTCCATCAACAAATTTTGGTCTGTAATATCAATTTTGCCGTCTTCATTAATGTCTGCAGCCAGGTATTGGAAATAATTAGAAAAGGTAATTTCACCCAATAAAAACTTAGTCAATAATTCTACATCTTTATGATCTAAATTATTTTTTGGGGCATCAGAGTAAGATCCAGTAATTTCCAGTTTTTTATTTCTCAATGGAAGGCTATCAATCAGATAAAATCCATCCGCATTGGTCTTAGTGGACTTACTTAAAAACTGTATCGTCGAATCCTTCTTTTCTGTGATCTTCTTTACTGTAATATACCTATAAAGTTTATACCCCGAAAAATTATAAAATGAATCCAACTCCAAAGTTTCAGTCGTGTCGTAGGTAATTGTATACTTGACAATTGGGTCGGTATATCTAAAAGTCATGGTTGCATTTTTGACCGGTGTATCAGTAAGTGTCAATACGTTTCCTTTGACTCTATACAATGGATCTACAGGCGTGACCACTTTGCGTTTACAATTAGGAATGTTTGCACCATTATTTTGAATGATTACTTCAACTTCGCAAAATTCCTGACCACCACGGCTGTCTGTAACCCACATCTGAACCTTATTGCTGCCCAAATCATCACAGGTAAATGTCTTGGATGTCTCCTTTACATCTTTTGAAAACGAAAATTTCAGTGGATGATAACCACATTTGGAAAAACTTCCTTTGTTGAGATCTTTGGCCCAAATTTCAACCATACCATTATCCACTTTACCATCTTTGTCCGTATCTACCGGCATTAACGTAGTTACGATTTGACCGATGCAATAAGGTGTAGGTCTACTTGCATTTTTTACCACCACATTGGTGATGCAGGTTTTCGTTTTACCACATCCATATTTGACTGTGTATGTAACCTTAGTAGTACCCACAGGATAAATACCTGAAATATTGCTGCCTTTTGATTTTGCAAAAGGTGAGTTATTGGTAATTTCAAAACTACCTCCACAAACACTTGGATCCACCGTCAATGGACTTACCGTCACTTCAGCATCTTTACAATTAAATGTATTCACTGTAATTTCAGCCGGACAATTGACCACAGGTGCTGTATTATTAATAATATAGATAATCTGTACTCTGGTGTAAATACCATATCCTTGACTAGGCGAATAGTTGCACCAATCCAAAACTTTCCAAGTACGCATGATTTTTTTACATTGACTATTAACTGTAAAAAGCATATCACTGTAAGATCTGCCCAACATAGAACAAGTACCTGATTCCCAAGTAGGATAATTGGCGTCTCCGCCTGGCATCTGGTATGGATTAGTATTAGGGTTGCAACCGGTAAGTTCGACATCTTCAGGCCAGTCAATCACAGGCCCACCAGATCCACCGGTAGACACAAAGATCGTCTGTGTACAACTATGCCAAACCCAATTGTGATCTTCCACCATCCAAGTTCGGGTGATCGTACCAGCATTGCAACTATTCAGATTATACTGAACAGTAGGTGTGCCCGCGCTGTAAGTGTGTGAACCATAGGTATACGTTGCATTGCCGTATATAGACAAATTTGTAATATTGTCCGTGCAGCTAATGTAAACATTGGGCGGACAATGGAGTGTAAATGGCCAAGCATTTGATGTTTCTTTGGCATTTGCATTTAATGAAGTGATTGCCACTAAACAAAGACCTAAAACGATACTTTTAAAATGGTAAATGTTTGTTTTCATTCTTTTGAGACTTTTGTGAGTAATTAAATAAAATTTACATATTACGACAAAAGTACATATATTACCAATTGAATGTATACAAAATATAAAAATTTAACAAAATTTGGGTGTATTCCCTTATAGTTTACAGCTTATTATTCAATAATTTATAAATTATGTATTATTTTAATGTGTAACTGTGATTTCGACTCCGCTCCATCACCAAGAAGAGTGAATGCTGTGATTTCGACTACGCTCCATCACTAAGAAGAATGACTCCATGTGATTTCGACTTCGCTCAATCACCAAGAAGAGTGAATGCTGTGATTTCGACTCCGCTCAATCACCAGGAAAAGTGAATGCTGTGATTTCGACTCCGCTCAATCACCAAGAAGAGTGACTGCTGTGATTTCGACTTCGCTCAATCACTAGAAACGGAACTGGTGACTGAGCATAGTCGAAGCCATGTATTGTGGTGAAGCTAATGGCTGTGCAGTGCAGTGCCGCACTGAGCGCAATAAAGCCTTTCTTATATTTGATTTCGACTACGCTCCATCACCAAGAAGAATGAATGCTGTGATTTCGACTCCGCTCAATCACCAGAAAAGGAACTGGTGGCTGAGCATAGTCGAAGCCACATACTCGAAGCTACAAGAAATCAATGCTTTACCCACTTACTTTTCCAGGTCTTGCCATTTGGATCTTTCAAAGTAATGATATAAAGACCTGAATTTAATCCATCAGTGTTGATTTTTAAAATACTGGAATTGAAATCTTGATTAATTAGTAAACGGCCAGCTACATCGCTAAACTTTATATTTACAGGTGTTGATAAATGGTCAGTTAAGGTGATTTGTATTTCATGCCTTCCAGGATTGGGGAACAATTTCACACTACCTTCTGAGATATCATTTGATGCTACTATTTTATTACATTCACCATTTACAAATTTAAAAAATGTGTCATCATCACTATAGCAACGCAATTTTGGAAACTCTTCAGATGGATTACATTCAGGTGGCGTTATGGTAACATTATTTCCAAATAGTTTTTCAATCGAGCCAACATTTTCTACAATTTCGCCCATGAAATGTCCTTGAAAATTAGAAATCTGTTGGGTTTTATATCTTTTGAGTGGTTTGCCTGAAAAATCCAATATAGTATCGACTTCCTGAATCACAATTTGATAAGGGTTGTTTTCCACAATCCTGTCTTCAAAAGGTCCTGGAACACTATATTTTGCATAATAAGGATACTTTTTGGACACAAAATAAGTCACTGTATCTCCCACCCTTGCAGCGAAATCGTACAATAGTTTCCAATTATTATCTTCATAAAAATACAATTTGTCAGCATTCTGGAAAGTGATGATCTCGCTTTCAGGAAGGTATTTTCCATCAGAAAACACGCCAATAATCCTACACTTTCTGTATTGTATTGAAGTATCTCTAACCACCTTGGTGATATCTATTTTTAATCGACAATCACCACTAGAAAAATCACCTACATAACTACTACTATACCAAGTGGCAGTACTATCCATGTCCGTAGTATAGAAATCATCTACCCAACAATCCGATGGGGCTTCTTTACTTTTATAAAGAGGTTGATTTTGATCGAAGATACAATACACTTCTGGTCTGGCTACATCCCAAATAGAACAATGCGAAAAGTCCACGAAAGTCTCGTACAAACGTCCAATGCCTTCTATCCATTCTGCCGCATTTCCTGATTCAAGTTCTCCACCACGGACACATTGGAGCGTTAGTCTTTTGCGATATTTCTCATCATCGAGTTGGATACTATCTTCTTTGGTCACTACCAATGTTACCGGGCCATCTGCATAATCCATCATAATACTGTCACCGGCTTTTAGGTTCATATCATAAAGGAGTAGCTCTCCTTCTGATGGTGAAATATATTGATAAAACCGATTGTCTTCTTCTCTGAAAAAACGTCCGCTGCCTGTGAAATTATTTCCATTCTGTTGATCAGAAATCAGTAATTCATAATATGCTTTTCCAAAATTCAATATTTTAGGTATAAAATTAAACTTCCATCGCTCCATTTTTTGATTTGGAAAGAAAGGGTTGTTGATCACCATATATCGAGTTACATTAGCATTGATGATACTTATTAGCGGTTCGAATGTAGGTGGATTAGGTTTCCAACAATAATCTAAACCATGTCTTTGCCAAAAATGAACTCCATTATTAAAAAGGCAAATCAAAGTATTTTCGTCTCCATCTATCACGCAATGTCTAAAATATGTAGAAAACACACCTAAATCTGGTCCAACTCCTTCAATCCATCGGAGACGAATACCTTCATTAGAATCACATTTTAAATGTACAACTTTTCTTATTTGACCGATCTTATCAGTCACATAGTCAATTTTAGCTACAAGATATTTACGTAATTTCCCCAAAATATCAGTGTAAAATATTTCGTCACCAATCTTAACATTCATATCCATGATACATACTTCCACTGCATTTTCAGTGCTATCTATCAACCACAATTTGCCATCGTCCTCTCTGACGTATTTCCTAGTACCTTCCCACTGATTTCCTGAACTATCTACTGAAGATAGAACCTGCTGATATGATTGGCTATCTATGTTAACTTTAGATGAATCTATGCTCCATCTTTGATAATAAGTATTTGGGTTCCAGCCACTACTTTGTGCGGTATACCAAACATTTTGTGGGGATAATACTTGAAGAAAATTGTTTTGAATTTGAATTTCAGAACTATTAGAAGGATTTACCTGAGCAAAAGCAATATTTAAAAGGAGCGCAAATAAACAGGTAAACCATGATACCATTACATTTTTCATATTCATTTAGTGTTTTTTATTTTAAACTTAAATTAATCATCATCTTCAGCAGATCATTCACAAACTAATTTGGTGGCTAAGATAAAGCATTTTTATTGAAGAGATAAAAAATATTGGCCAAATACAATCCATTTCCATTGTAGTCTATGAAACATAAAAATCAAAAATCATACAATTACAGTAATATATTATGAAATATATTGCTTCAAAAATTTTTATTCCGAAAACACACCCAATAAACACCACCATCCAAATTATATCCTATGCCCCTTAACATACCAAAAATTAAGATTAGTCGTGATCGCGACACTTTCTAAAGAGTCATCAAATAGCAGTTTTATGAATAAACATTTTGATATATACGGTGTTTGTTGCCAAAGTTTGGCATAACACGCTTTCACAGCTTTTATGTACTACATGATACAACAACCTTAAATACAAATACTAAAATATTGGATATGAAAGGCGTACCTTCATCAGTTTCTATCACTACGACAGTTTTTATTTTCTTTTTATTCCTTTGTGGCTACGATCCTAATTATGGATGGGCATTGAGTATTTTTTCTATCCTTAATATTATGGTCGTTTGGATGGTATATTCAGTACTTAAAATGGATTATACACCTCAACATACTTTTGCCCAAAGATTTTATGAAGACCAAGACAATAAAGGCATAGCAGATACCGAAGAAAATGATAGTTTATAAACTTGATGTGGGTTTCATCACGACCAACTTGGCACCAAATTATTTTCTTTAGTGGTTAAGATTTTTTCTTATCATAAGATTTCTCTAAATTTGTCCTATGAATCGTGAATTGGCCATTTTAGAAAAGTTGGAGAAAGAGTTGAGTCTTAAGCAACTTCAAATCAAATCGTTGCTTACCATCACCCAAGCCATCAATGATAATGTCTCGGCTGATGGATTGTTCAATATGTATAAATCATTTCTGAGTTGGGAAATGGGCATTGAAAAAATGGCCTTATTCATCACTGATGGTGACGATTGGGAATGTGCTACAGCCATCAATTTTGATAAAGAACTCAAAAATTCGATCATACCTATATTGCTGACTCATAAAAGATTACATACAATCAAAAATGGGGAAATCGCCATTTTGGCAGGCTTTGATATTATCATTCCAGTTTTCCACAAAGAACTCCCAATATCTTATGCAGTAATTGGAGGTATCAAAGAAAAGGATGATTTGTACAACAAAATACAATTTATCACCACCATAACCAATATCATTGCTGTTGCCATTGAAAATAAAAGACTTTTCAAAAAGCAAATAGAACAAGAAAGATACAGGAGAGAAATGGAACTTGCGTCGCAGGTACAAAACATGCTGATTCCAGAAACTTTGCCCGTTGAAAAACATTTTGCCATTTCAAAAATCTATAAACCCCATTTTAATATTGGAGGGGATTACATTGACTTTATTAGATTTGACGAAAACCGTTTTGCATTTTGTATCGCTGATATCTCAGGCAAGGGTGTTTCTGCCGCCTTATTGATGGCCAACTTCCAAGCCATGATACAATCGCTCATATTCCAGTACCGCGATTTGGAGACATTCGTCTTTGCTTTAAATCAGTCTGTCTATAGAATTACCAAAAGTGATAAATATATCACGTTCTTTGTGGCCGAAGTAGATATAAAAAATAAAGTATTGAGATATGTAAATGCGGGTCACTTCCCACCTATACTCAAAATGAATGACCAAATATTGAGATTAGATCGAGGATGTTCATTTATTGGAGCTTTTGAAAAATTGGATAACATTAAGGAAGAATGCATTCAACTTACTTCCGATGCCATGATCGTGAGTTTTACAGATGGACTTCCTGACTTACGCAATAGTGAAGAAGAGTATTTTGGAGATAGTTACTTGGAAATTTTTGTAGACGAAAATTTCAATTTGACACCTGATGAGTTTAATTCTAAATTGTTGAAAGAAATTGACGATTTCAGAGGTGATAACGAAATCGCAGACGATATTGCAGTACTGACTTGTAAAATTTATTAAAACAAAAGAATGCAACCCAAAAATAAGATAACGGCAGCCATGTTGGCATTTTTTACAGGTTTTGTTGGTGGTCACAAGCTTTATCTAGGCAAGACAGGTGGTTTTATTGGATTAATGATCCTTTTTATAGTCTCCATAAATGTTGGAATGCCTATATCGCTTTTAGTGGGAGTGATGCATGGGATTAAGCTACTCAAGATGACGGATCAAGAATTTGACAAACAATACAACCGTGGTTATACACCAGTAAGAAGAGGCCCTTTAGAAGCTCGTAGAGAACAACAAATGCAGAAGTATGAGCAGATCCCTGGCAATAAAAATGTACCGAAGCCCAAATCAAAAATTTCTCCACAGAGTGCGATGAGAGCAAATCCATTTAAAGCCAGTGGTATTAAAAAATACAAAGATTTTGACTTAGATGATGCCATTTTGGACTTTAAGAAAGGACTTGAAATAGCCCCCAATGATGTGGCACTTCACTTCAACATAGCTTGTGCATACTCACTTACTGAACAAAAAGCTTTGGCATATCATCATCTGCAAAGAGCTGTGATGTCTGGATTGAAAGACGTAGAAAGGATTTTATCTCATGATGACTTAGCATACGTGCGTATACAGCCGGAATATGAAGCATTCAGGGCAAGCGGTTTTACCCATAATCCTTTTAAAGTTCAGGCATCAACTGAGAATGCGGCATCCGATGAAGTCACCACACCCATAGAAAGTGTGGCTGAAGACGCGTTGCTAGCTCAGCTCAATAAAATTCAAGAACTAAAAAATAAAGGTATATTGACAGAAATTGAATTTTTAGCAGAAAGAAAAAAGATTCTTAGACAATAATTACCTATCTTGTCAACGTTTTTAAATTAAATACAATTCCAGTTTTGTGATTGCAAAAGATCTTATTTCTCAAACGGTACTTCCTGTGCAAACGTCTGACACAGGTACTGAAGTATTACAACAGATGAAAGTATATCATTTGCGTCATTTGCCTATCGTCAATCACGAACAATTATTGGGCGTAGTGTCGGAAGATGATGTTCTGATTCACGACGAAAATGATGCCATAGGTACATACAGGCTTTCATTTTTAAGACCATTTAGTTTTGAAAACGAACATCTTTTTGAAGTCATGACCAAAATGGGTCGGATGCAATTAACGATAATCCCGGTCATAGACAAAAAAGAAAATTTCCTAGGTGTGATTACTATGGAAGATCTATTACAATATTTTGCAAATCACTTTTCCTTTGCTGAACCTGGAAGTATCTTGGTTATTGAGACTTCAAGAAAGCATTATTCACTTTCAGAGATCGCGAGGATTGCGGAGTCGGATGATATTATTATTTTGAGTAGTTTTGTCAATGCTATTCCAGATTCTCACCGAGTTTTTGTCACGCTAAAACTCAACAGACAAGATATCCAATCACTTAAAGCTAGTTTAGAGCGTTTTGGTTATGAAATTTCGGCTACATTTTCAGAAGCAGAGTACCACGATGGTCTCAAAGACAGATATGATGCCTTGATGACTTATCTCAATATTTGATGCTTGAATTTTTTAAGCATGCTGAGAAATCAATGTACTCATTCCAATAGTTACTCTTTTAAGTTTATACTTTCTTTTTTTTCTCTGCTTCTTCCTTTAACTTTATGTAGTCAAGTTGATTTTGTAGTCATTGATAGTATTATTATCATAGGCAATCACAAAACAAAAAAACATGTGATCATGCAGGAGATAGATTTGCACTCCGGAGATACGATTAGCCTTGAGCACATTGCTGACCGTCTCAAAAGTAATGAAAAACGAATCAGCAGCATTGGTCTATTCAATCTTACTTCCATCAACATCAAAAACTGGAACACTGAACTCGCTACCTGCAATATAGAAATCAAAGTACAGGAAAATTGGTATATTTATCCTTACATCATTTTCGAACTGGCTGACCGCAATTTTAATGTTTGGAAAAATGAGTTCAATTATTCTTTCAAAAGAGTCAATTACGGATTAGCCTTAGACCATATCAATCTCACCGGAAATAAAGACAAACTCAAAATTAAATATCAAACTGGATATATAAAAAAACTGGAATTGGGTTACATATATCCCTATCTTTGGGGAAACACAGGCTTTTTTGGTAATGTACTCTACTCAGAAAACCGGGAGATCGCATATAGAACCCTTGGAAACAAACCTGCATTCTTTAGCAAGGTAAATAATGAAAAAATATTTTTCCAACATCGAGCTCATTTAGGCGTATCTCACAGGTCAAGCCCACAACTTAACCAAACTATAAAACTAGAATATGTTCAAGTAAAAACAGACGATACCATTGCTATCAAAAATCATGACTATTTGGGCCAATCAAGGTCTAGGCTTCAATATTTCATGATCGATTACGAGTTAAAATATGACAATACTGTTTATCCTTTATACCCGCAAAAAGGAAATAGACTTGAAATCAATGCCAGAAAAGAAGGATTAGGTATCTTTAATGACATCAATAATCTGAGTATAGCTGTGGCGGTAGAACAGTATACATCATTATTTAAAAATATTATTTTAGCCAATAGGCTCAAATTTAAAATAAATTTGCTCAATGATGCTATCCCATATTACCTGAATAATGGTATTGGCTATGGCAAAGACAATATTACGGGGTATCAATTATATGTTCTAGATGGTAGAAATTTTATGTTGGCACAAAATTCAATCAGATGGAAAATACTAGACCATGATTTTAAATTATTTAACTTTATGCCCAAACAATTTAGGGTAATGAATTCCCAAGTTTATTTAAGATTCAATGTAGACGGTGGATATGCCTATGATCCTTTGTCTGGTCCTGAAAATCCACTGAGTAACAAGATACAAATAGGTTATGGGCCTTCTTTGGATTTTATCGTGTACAATAATGTGACCTTCACGATCAATTACGGCATCACGCAAACAGGTGAAAAAGGTATGTTTTTTGATGGTGGTTTTAATTTTTGAGATCTATGAAAGACCACAACAATCATATAATTTGGGCTATTATTTTTTTATTATTAATTACTTGGTTTTATAAACTGGAAAATAGCTCTAGTGAATTGGATCAATTACAAGATACTGTTAATCGGCAATTAACTTGGATACAAAATGATACCAACCGGGTCAAAATATATTATCAACTTCAATTTTTATTTGCACCTGAAGTTATAGAAATCAAACTGCCCAATTCCAATCCCAATGAGGTTCATTATAAAAAAAACGGAATGTGGCATGTTCTTCACTTTAAAAGTTTAGATCAATAATGAGTTATCTTATTTTGATATTGACCATCTTAAGTGGTAATCTGTCTTTTTTTTGGTTCAGAAGTACATTTACAGGGTACAAATACGCAAAGTTTAAAGCAGATGTATTTTCATTCATACTTACCATCTCGATATTAGGCAGTCTTTTTTACCTATCACTATTAATTGGAGTCGCGTTTTGGCTGTTTTTAGGGATTTTATTGTTCATTATGTTGATCATATTTCTAAAATGGAAACCCCAAAAACTAGAATTTGATGGAGACAAAAAATGGTCAATAATGGTCTTAATCAGTAGCATTGTTTTCACACTACATCATCAAAAATGGGGCGGATGGGATGCTTGGTCAATATGGAATTTACACGCTAAATTTCTTTATGACAGCACTCATTGGCAAAACATGTTTTCACCTATTCTAGAATGGACACATGCTGACTACCCTTTACTATTACCAGCAATCCATGCCATGATTTGGACTGGTTTGGGAAATATCACACCATTAGCCACTGCCGCCACTGCATTGTTAATATTTATTAGTATAAATACACTTATTTACGACACCATCAAAAACTATACTTATGTAGCTATCATTGTGTTACTATCCATGATTTTAGGGTATGATTTTGTGAATATCGCTGCTTCTGAATATGCCGATAGTTTTGTATCTCTAACTTTTTTGATCACTATAATTTTACTTTATGAAAAACCGCAACACTACATCTTATTTTCAGGTATTTACTGTGGTATAGCCTTATCGCTAAAAAATGAAGGTTTAGTATTTTTCACTATGGTACTTTTGTATTTAATAACTACCTCAGCGTTTAAAGCCAAGACAATATTTTCTTTTCTTATGGGTTCCCTACCCTTTTTATTGATAGTAGTTGGTTACAAATATTTTTGGGCCCCATCAAATGATATCATCGCTGGCCAATCTATTTCTACCATGGACCGCATCTTATCTCCTATCAGATATTTTCATATCATTAGATTCGGACTAGAAACATTATTTACAAAATACTATATGCTCCTTTTAGTGATTATGGTATCATACCGCTTTAGAAAAACCTTACCGAGAGAAGTATGGATTATTTATTTTATCCTTTTTGCGTACTTAGCTATATATCTGGTAACTCCTAAAGACCTCATCTGGCATTTATCCACGTCTATGAAACGTTTGTTTCATCATCTTTATCCATCATATCTCTATTTGATTTTAGTATCGACAGATCTTGACAAGTGGAATGTAAGTGTAGAAAAATTTTATAAGAATTTAAAGTTTAGTTAGAGCTTTCATTGGTGGATATTATTTCGATATAATGCTACTAGGTAAATAAAAGGTTTTTCTTGACGCAAACATGAACGTTTGAATATTCATTGGCGGCTTATGAACGTCCATTGGCAGATATTAAAGCTAAGCTTAGCGTCCTCACTAAGCTTTTTTTAGTAAAAGCGTCTCGCTTTTTTTGTTCCGCAATAATGCAGTA
>CAZGMB010000103.1:0-14094 GCA_964526715.1 uncultured Aureispira sp.
TTGTAAAGTACTCAGAGAAGCTTGTAAAGTACTTGAAGAAGCTTGTAAAGTACTTAGAGAAGCTTGTCAAGTACTTGAAGAAGCTTGTAAAGTACTTAAAGAAGCTTGTAAAGTACTCAGAGAAGCTTGTGAAGTACTTAGAGAAGGTTGTAAAGTACTTAGAGAAGCTTGTAAAGTACTCGAAGAAGGATCTTAAGTACTTGGAGAAGGTTTTAAAGTATTTAGAGAAGCTTCATTGACTAGAAGTGTTGGGAGTGTCGAATTTTCTTCAAGTTTGCAGTTTGGGCCCATTATTTTTTAGATTCTAACATATCCTTTAATACTGCAAAATCACTTGGGGCTAGTGTAATATTAAAACTTCCTTCATTTATTTGGCTGATTACTAGATTGGGGTTATCATGGGGTTCCGCAGTCTTTTCTAGGCCTAGCAACTCTTCCACTTTACTGTCCAAAGCATCGGCTATTAGATAAAGATATTCTACCGTTATTTTGGTGTGACCGTTCTCTATTCTACTGTAAGCATTTTCACTGATGGCTAGTTGACTAGCTACATGCTTTTGCAATATATTTTTTATGATCCTAATTTTTTTGATCCTAGTCGCAACAATACTATTTCGGTCCATTGAAATTTGAAATATTATTTGGTAGAAATTAAATATGTGCAAAAATAGTGAATGTCTTACAAAATGGTGATATTTTTGTTGTATAAAAAAATGTGACTTAGCTATAAAAGTTCGTTGTACATATTATAATTTAATACAGATAATAAATGAATACCCGTTGTGAAATGAATTTTTTTTCTAAACTAATTTTTTATTGTTTTATGGACAAACTAAAAACAAGGCAAGAAGTGGCCAATGAACTAGGCATCTCAGCAAAGACACTTAACAGAAGAATCAAGGATGCTACGCTTACCATTTCGTCAGGCTTACTTACGATTAAAGAGCAAAAAATGATCTTGGCTCTTTTTTCAGAAGTATCTGCTTTGGCAAATTGAGTCATTGAAAGGCAAAATCGTACAAGAGTGGTATGAAATTTTAAGTGTGTCCACTTTTGTCCGGTTTTGTCCACTTTTGTCCAATTTTATTTTGCACAATTCCCAAAAAAAGCTATCATCTTTGTGCCAATAAAATTGTTTAAATTATGAAACATTTATTTTTGTTTACACTCTCCTTATTATTTACATCAGAATCTGCATTTGCGCAGATTTTTAGATATTATTTGAGTACTGACCTGGAAATGGCGTATGAAAAAGACGAAGAATGGAAAAAAAGAACTCGGACAGAGAAAAATTCAATATAATTTTAAAATGGAAAATATATAAATATGAAAAGTCATAAAAGTTATCGATTAGCCTTTGTTTTTGCATTATTGGTTATTTCACATTTTAAAGTATTGTCTCAAAGCGAAAGACCTTACAGAATAATAAAAACCAATGAATATATGGAGATTCTATCTAAAAATGATTCTACTGTACAAAAAAAGATAATAGAATTTGAAAAGTATTACAATGATATTAAAGGTCAAAATATCAGCTTTGATAATAATATTGTTATACCCATAGTCTTTCATATAGTACTTCCAGATGCAGAAAGCATTACTTTTGATATAATAGACGCACAAATAGAAGCATTAAATAAACATTTTAATTTTGGAGAAAGAGAATACTTTCATCAGGCTTTAGAAAGTGAAGGCTTTGGAGCCATCAAAGAAGATATAAATGTAAGTTTCTGCCTTGCAAAAAATAATGGAAAAGAAGCAATATTCAAATATTACACCAATCAAAGTTGGAAATTTGAAAGCAATGAAATATTTTCTGAGAATTCTGGCATAAAGCTTATAGACCCAAAACATTATTTAAATATAATCATATGCAATTTGGATGAAGATGTTTCTGGTTTTGCTCAGATGCCTGGGGGGAAGGACATTAGTGATGCAATCGTAATAAACAAAGACTTTTTACTTGGAGGCAAATATGTTGATCATTATGGCCAAGGAAAAACTTTGGTACATCTAATAGGAAATTTTTACGGACTTAAAAGCCTATGGCAAAACGATTGTCAAGATGATGGTGTGCTAGATACGCCTATTCATAATTCACCCAATTTTGATTGCCCAGATTACAAACATATTACAACTTGTGATGGCCATGCAGTAGAAATGTCGATGAACTACATGGATAATACTGATGACGAATGCCTAAGTATGTTTACAAGAGGGCAACAACAAAGATTTTATGCATCATTGCTTTTTGGTGGTCCCCGATCTAGCTTTAATAATAGTGATGACTATTGCGATATAGTAGTACAGAGATCAAAATTATCATCAAGGGTAGAAATATTTCCAAATCCTGCTACAGGAGTTATCAACGCTATCTTTGATGACTATCCAAGCCAAGAAGTAAGAATCAAAATGGTCAATGCACAAGGTATGGAAATCTTAAACAACGCATATACTGATAAATGGGTCAAAGTAGTACTCCCTGATAATGCAGAAGGATTGCATATCATTGAAGTAAGTGTGGCTGGTAGCATCATAAAAACCAAAAAGATCATTATCATCAAGAATTAATCTGACTAAGTTCTAAATTATTATTAAACAAATATTCCTATAAAGTAAAATATAAATTATTATGAAAAATCAAAAAAACATATTTTATATTCTTTTAATAGTAATCTTAACCCTAACCAATAACATCATCAATGCCCAGGCTGTCAATAATCTCGTAGGTGATGTGGTAGCACCATCAGCTGATGTTGCAGCATTAGGTAGATATAGTGATATTCCTGTTGGTTTGTTTACTGGAGTTCCTAATATTAGTATACCTATTGGTGAAGTAACCATGGGAAGCATATCTACAAGTGTGTCTCTTTCATATCATGCTGCGGGCATTAAAGTAAATCAATTAGCTTCAAATGTTGGCTTGGGATGGACATTAATGGCAGGAGGGATGGTCACCAGAACAGTATTGGGGAGACCTGATGAAGTTGATGGTTATTTTAATTGCGGCAGTACACTTAATTTATGTAATTATTATGGTTGTGGAGGTGGCGGAGGTTGCAATCATCAAACAGATGGAGAACCAGATTTGTTTAATGTACAAGTTGGTGGCTTAGCAGCAAAGTTTTTTTATGACAAAGATGGGATCGTCAGATTTGTTGATAAAAGTGATTTGAAAGTTGAAAGACAATGGGTATCAGGAAATAGCACAGGAATTACTGGTTTTAACTTATATGATACCAATGGAGACAAATATTTTTTTGGTAATGGGAGTGAAGAAATTACTGAACCTTACCCAAGCTGGCCCTACAAAACAGTATGGTATTTGTATAAAATGGAATCAGCGGACGGAAAATATACCATAAATTTTACTTATGAAAACGATGGATATAAATTTAGAAACTTAGGTACTGTTTTTAACCCTGGTGGCAGTGCCCCATATAATGAAGTAATTATAAGAGGAAAGAGAATCAAAACTATCTCCAATGGAAATAAAACCATAACATTTAACTATAATACAGATAGAACAGATGTGGATTTAGAATCCGGATACAATTCCAAAAGATTGGATGAAGTTGTCATCTCAGAAGGTAGTTTTTGTAAAATATTTCTGACAGAATTTGATTATTTTGTAGGAACTCAAATCATTGGAACAGGAAATGCTCATAGGCGATTACGATTACTTAGCATCCAGGAAAAGTCTTGCGATGCCACTCCCGAAGTAGTACCTAAGTATTTATTTACCTATGAAGGAGTTAATAATAATGATGGAAGCCCTTTTCTTCCAAATAGGCACGACAAAGGACAGGATCATTGGGGGTATTATAATGGATCAAATAATTCTCAATTGTTTCCTCCTCTTTCTCAATGGTGGGTTCCAATAACAAATATATGTACTGGTGCTGGAAGTGAAGTAGGTAATGCTAACAGAGAAGCTTCAGAGGTTTATTTAAAATATGGTATATTAAAGAAAATAGATTACCCTACAGGGGCAAAAACAGAACTTACTTATGAAGCGAATAGGGTTCCATATACCAGCCCAACGGGTCAGGAATTGTATCGCTTACAAAATTGTGGAAGCCCTTTTAAAGTAGATTGCTGTGGCAATCCTAAAATAACTGAATCAACTATGTCATTTACTCAAAGCCAATTAAACTCTGGAACGGTAAAAATGACGCTTGAAGATATACAACTATATTATAATAATCAAGGCACATGTACAGGTAGTACCAGTTCATTCAATATGATATATAAGATCACTGTTTTTAATCATGCTACCAATCTACAAGTAGGTACTCCTTATCAATTTAATACATGGATTAGCCCGGGCACCAGCAATGCGGGAACTATTACAACAGTCAATCAAAATTTATCTATTTTTCCTTTGCAAGCTAGTACACTCTATAGATTTAAATTAGAAGTCACTTATGGAAAAGGAGAATTCATAGTGAATGGACCGCTAGAATACGATAGAAAAGCGGCAGGCTTAAGAGTCAAAGAAATAAAAAAACATGACGGTATATCTCTGGGTAATGATGTAGTAATTAAATATGAATACACAAAATCAACAACAGACAATCTTAGTAGCGGGATATTAGCACATGTACCTATATACTGTAGAGAAACATATGTTTATTATCCAGGTAATTGCAATGGAGCTACCCCTGGTTATTCACAAACTACTTCTATGGTTTCAGACATGGCAATGTATCCTCTAAATAATTATGAGGGTCTGGAAATTGGATATGCAAGGGTTATCGAAAAGATAGAAGGTAATGGATATACAGAAAATAAATTCTACGCTTCTTCCAATGTTTATCCTAATCCTTTTCTTCATGCTCCAGCAATGCCAAGTTATCTTAATTCAAGACTTTATGAGCAAAATACTTATGATCAAAGTAACAATCTGATATATAAAAAGACCATTATTCCTGATAATTCTATCACCTATACTGCGGTTAATACGCCAGCTTATCGAGTAATTTGTTTAGCAACTTATACTGTTTTTAATTCTTACCAAATATATACTATTCAAAAAAGAGTCAACAGTGAAGAGACAACGATCAATGGAGTGAATACTGTCACAACTTATACATACGACCCTACAAATAGGTTTAACATGCCGATCTCCAAAACCATGACCAATTCAGACGGCAAAGTCCACAAAGAAGAATATACCTACAATCATGATTATGACAATAGTACAGGATTGCGGGACGCGCTAGTAAATAAAAATATTATAGCTTCACCATTCAGGACGGTGATAAAGGTGGACAATGTACATATAGACGGCCCCGAGACTGTCTATGGGTGGTTTAATCTTGCTACAGGTATCCTTCAGGCAAATGGGACGGGAGCCCATCCTAGGCCTTATCAGATGTATCGACATGAAAAAACCTATGATGCATCTGGCAATCTAGCAAGCACGGGAGGTATTACTTTGCAAGCTACGATCAATGCTTATGATTCTTATGGAAATATCAATCAAGTTACTACTCCCAATTGGGATTCTGAAAATTTTGAGTGGTTTAGCAGTGGCTTATTGAAAAAAAGAACATTTTTAAACCACACCAAAGAATATACCTACCATACAGGCACTCGAATGTTGGCCACATCAAAAGATATAGATGGTCAGATCACTTATTATGATTATGACAAGCTATCAAGACTATCCAAGACTGTAGCAAGAAAGGTTGGGTCTGTTGAAAATGTAAAGACAGATTATACCTATCACTACAAAGAAGCAAGTGGTGACATACATAATTGGATGAAAACCAAGACAACTTATACTGCAACGACAAATAGTAGCTTGGTCACCCGTGAAACAAAAGAAATAATTGATGGCTTTGGAAGGCCTATCCAAACCATAAAGGTCAATCACACTCCAAACAGCAAAGATGTTATATTTGCAAAAGCATATGACAATAATGGACGATTGTGGAAGGAATATCTTCCTTTTGAATCATCAGGCAATACTGGTGCTTACATGCCGATACCATCAGGTACAAAATTTAAAGAAACGCTATATGAAGCCAACCCTCTCAATAGAGTTAGTTCAGTTACTCCGCCTGGCTGGTATGCTACAACATATAGCTACGGGGCAAATACCAGTACCGATGTGTTGAATCCAATGACAGGTTCTAATTACGCCGCCAATTTGTTGACAAAAGTAGTCGTTACAGACCCGATGAACAATCGAAGTATTGAGTATAAAGATAAATTAGGGCGGCAAGTAATGACATGGAAGACTGATGATACCTATACCAATCATGCAAAGACCTACACCGTTTATGATAATAAAGATAGAGTATCTAAGGTAATACCTCCAGGAGCAGTCATGGGCAATACTGATCTGATTTATGCCTATACTTATGATCAGGATGATAAAATACTTACTAAATCCATACCAGGAAAAGGCATAGAAAAATTTATTTACAACAACAAAGATCAGGTGACATTCACCCAAGATGCCAAATGGGTTGCAACAAATGATTGGTTGCATATAAAATATGATGCCTATGGCAGAACAATGAGCAATGGGAGATATAGGCATAGTACCACCACAGATCCATCTGGTGACTTAAATGCCACATTTTCTGATCAATACAAAGATATTTCTTATTTTACTCTTCTAGCTGATGGAGTTAAACTAGGACAAGTAAAACAAACCAAAGATAAAATCCTTGGTACATCCAATACTTGGATACAAAAAGATTTTAACTATGATGCTTTTGGCAGGGTCTGGACTATTACAGGAAGCAATCATTTGTATAATAATCTTAGTGCTGAATCAGTCACGATGTCCTATGACTTCGCTGACAATGTCATGACTGAAGATCGAATTCACAAGCCATCTGCTACAACTACAGAACAAATCACACTTAACAAAAGATGGACTTATGATGCCAGTGGGAGGGTCATAGATCACTTTACATCATTGAATGGTATAGAAACTAAAATCACCAATCAAAATTATAATTTTAGAGATGAATTGACGGAAAAAAATCTTGGCGCCGCTTCTTCAAATGGAATAAATACCTATTTGCAAAGCCTTGACTACAGTTACAACGACCAAGGATGGCTGACAAGAATAAACCAAGCAACTTTGGGTGGCACAAATATTGCCTTTCAAACAGTTTGTGCAGCTCAAATGCCAAATCCGGGAGTCTATAACTTAGCAACTAATCCTGATGGCAATGATCTGATGTATCTTGAATTTAATTATGATCTTAACAACACTGCAATAACTGGACTGCCTTCCAATAGTCAAAAGTCTGGAAATATATCCCAAATAGCATGGAGAGTCAGAGGTAGAGATATTCAAGCTAACAACTTTACATATGATTTTATGGATAGAATGAATACATCTGTATACTATGATGTTAATTCAGGTAACACAGCATCAGCTACAAATAGGTACAATGAATCTATGACATATGACTCTCGAGGCAATATTACTTCATTAACTCGAACGGGACTCTATCAGGATGCATCCAATAATTGTTTATATGGTACAATTGATAACCTGGGATACAATTATAGTACTCTCACCAATAGATTAGTTACAGTTGCAGACTATTCGTCTGTTTCTAATGCCAAACCAAAAGGTTACAATCCAGGGTCAGGCGGTGCAGGTTATAGGTATGACGAAGTGGGCAATCTAAAGTCAGATTCATATAAGGGTATTACAAATATCACATACAACTATCTTAACCTTCCGCAAGTTATCCAGTGGGGCAATACAAAAAGTATAGTGCATAGATATGATGCAAGCGGTACAAAACTGTCAAAGGAGATAAAAACTGGTAATAGTACATCTCAACCTATATCTACTTTTGAAACAGGTTGGGACAGCTGGATAGACAGTGGAACTAACTGTGATAGGGTCACTAATGGTGGTTTATCTGGTAGTTACAGTATATTAATACAGTCTTTTGGTACATCATCTATGGTGACATCCCCTACATACACATTGAATACTTTTGATTCTGTACGAATAGACTTCAAGTTTAAAGCTGTAAGTTTTGAAGCAGGAGAAGACTTCTTTTTGGAATACTCGAATAATGGAGGTTCTTCATGGACACCTGTTAAAAACTATATATTTAATACAGACTTTATCAATAATGTGGTTTACGATAGATTTGTCACCCTAAGTGCTCCTTTGTCTGCCAGTTCCAAATTTAGATTTAGAAGTGATGCAGGAGATACAACAGACAAAATTTATGTGGATAATATCTTGGTTACTGGATATACCTGGACATCACAGTCGATCCAAGACTATGTTATGGGAATAGAGTATAATAAACTAGGTACTGCATCCAGAAGAATAGAAGCAGTTTATCATGCCGAAGGACGTTATTTCAATACAAGCACGACCACCACTCCATCATGGCGAACAGAATATAGTATCAAAGATCACCTTGGAAATACGCGACTCACCTTCACAGACAAAAACAATAATGGCAAGATCGACGTTACTAATACTGCAAGTACTAACGAGATACTTCAAGAAAATCATTATTATTCCTTTGGTATGGCCTACGAGGGTACCTGGATGATGAACGATGCCGCCAAAGACAACTCCTACCAGTACAACGGTAAAGAATATCATAGTGATCATGGACTTAATTGGTCAGATTATGGGGCGAGAATGTATGATGCTTGTATTGGTAGATGGACTTCTGTTGATCCAATGGCGGAAATGTATTTTATGTGGAGTTCGTATCATTTTTCTGGTAATGCCCCCATAAATCAAATAGACAAAAATGGGATGTATTATGATTGGTATAATAATACGCATCAGTTTTTAGAAGGCAGGAAACAAGCAGCTGAGGAAAGGAGAAAAGCAACAGATATGGATTTCCAAGCAAGACAGGGTGGTTTAAGAATCACTGGAATGATAGGGGATGATGGTAAGAGATTTAGAGAAAAAACTTATGCGGCCTTACAAATGCTTACAAATGATGCTTTGAAAATGGATAAAAATGGGAGAATAACTATAAAAGAAAGGAAGGATGGAGAAAAAGAATTCGGTACTGAACTAATTAGGGATTTGGTGGATTCAAAATTTTTAATAACAATTACTAATGACACAAAGGGAAATACAAAACGTAATTTAAGAAAAAATGCCTATGCGGATGCAAATGATGGTACATTTGCTTCAAACGGGATTGGAACAGGTACTAATATTGTTATAAGCCATTTATTGAATACATCGTTGTTAATGCAAGATAAAACAAGAGAAATGGTGCCTTATTTCATAGCATTAGGTCACGAACTGATACATGCGGACAGAAATCGAAAGGGAATTAGAAAAGTCCAACCATTTTTACCAAAACCTGTTGGAAATAATGAAGAACTTCAAACCATCATTCTCGAAAATCGGCTGAGAGGAGAGCACCAAGGTTTGAAGCAAAGATATACAGGAATATAATTAAAACAATAAAATATAAAATAATGAAATATTACCTAAATTTATTTTTGATATTCATATTATTTGAATCTTGCACATCACAATCAGCACTAAATTACAACGAGCTTGATTTAAAATGGAAAAAAGATGTAATGTTGCAACTCTCTAGTCAATTTATTGATTATATTAAAGTAAGACCGCGTAATGCTGAACATAATTATGAATTGGACATGTACAATAAATTTTTAGATATAGACAGATATCCTTTTGGTAAAGAAATTATGAAATTGAAAGGTCATATAGAGTCAAGGAATATTGTTTTTGATTCGATTATTTGTTTAAGTTCGCAAACCGGTGTTAAATTAGAACCTGAAGCGTTAGATAGCAATTGTTACTATTTATTTGGTAATGGTAAATTAGTAAAACTTTTTATGTTTGATTTGGAGGAGTTAAAGATTTCAGAATATGAAGGGACTCTTGAATATCAAGAATTTTATAGTAAAGAGTTAAGCAAAACAGATGGTAATGATAATTCTTTATTAATATTTACTAAAATCAAGCCAAATTGGGAATTTGAGATTAAAAAGATAGTGATAAATAGTTATTAAAGATGGGTAATGAAGCCGAACCATCACAAACGATGTAGGAGAATATGATTTCGATTTAAAGAATCAAGCTCACACTATAGCTACTTCTTGGTCTTTCGCGCAAAACGGGGAAGGCTCAGGTAGTACAATATATATAAGCCATTTTTTGCAGAAATCATTACCTATGCAAAACGATAAAAGGGAAATAGTACCTTACTTTATTGCACTTGGACACGAGGTGATTCATGCTGATCATATTAGGAGGGGATAGTAGATTTTACAGATCATCCAGATAGAAGAATCAAACATTGTGAAGAATTTTTTCAATAGAAAGAGAAAATTTGATAAGAGGCCAAATGGGTTTAAATTTAAGATATTAGTTATTAGTAATTAACACAAAAGATTTTAAGATGAATAAAATGTGCTTAATACTTCTAATAATTTCAATTCTTATATCCAATAGATTGGAAGGACAATCATGTGCTCAACAAATGAACGATGCAGTTTGGAAAAAAGATGTCATGTTAGCACTGTCGAAAAGGTATATTGGGTATAACGAGTCTGGAGGAAAATCAAAAATTGAACTTGATTTATATTGGAAGTTTAATGATTTAAATAGGTTTCCTTTCGGGACAGGGATGCACAAGTTAAAGGAAGAACTTACATCGAAGAAAATAGTTTTTGATTCCATTATTTGTAAAATAGAGCAAAATACTTATGCTTCCAATATCGACTATCTATATCCAGCTTTTTATTATGTTTTTAAGGATGGGAGATTTTTTAAATTATACTTATTTAATGCTTATGATACCAGTATTTCTGAGTTTGATTGGACAAAGCAGGATGAAGAATACTTTATCGAAGATTGGTCAAAAACAGATAATATATTTAAATCACTTTTAGTTTTCACAAAAATATATCCAGATTGGAGATTTGAGATTAGTAAGATCATTATAAATAGTCATTAGTGTGTTATAAATGAAACATTTTTTAATTTTATTAATGGTATTCTCTTTTTTTCAATCATGCTCCGCACAATCACCACTAAATTATAACGAGCTGGATTCAAAGTGGAAAAAGGAAGCCATGTACTCTCTTTCTGAAAGGTATATGAGATACAGGGAAAAACATGATCTTGAGCGAAAGAGATACAGTGAAATAGACATTTTCATGAAATTTGATGGAATATACAAATTTCCATTTGGTAAGGGTATCGAAAAACTGAAAGATGAAGTTGAATCAAGGAAAATTGTTTTTGATTCCATTATTTGTTTGACAAAGCAATCAAGTTTGAGTTTTGATCCTGAGTATGTATATCCCAATTATTATTATATATTCAAAAATGATAAACTTATAAAAGTTTTAATTTTTGAGGTTGAGACATCAAGTTTAATAGAGTCAGAAGATAGCCATTCTAATTTACAGAAAATGTTTACTACATCGCACTCTATGGTTAACGGAGATGACCAATCTCTTTTAATATTTACCAAAATAAAAACGAAATGGGAGTTAGAGATTTCTAAAATAGTGATAAATAGTTATTTAAAATTTTAAATGGACCAGTATCTTAAGTATGTAATAAATTTTTTACTTTACCAATCTTGCTAAACACAAACGGCACTAAACTACATCGAGTTGGATCTAAAGTGGAAAAAGGAAGCCATGTATTTTCTCTGCGAAAGGTATATGAGATATAAGGAAAAACATGACCTTGCTAGGTGTAGTTTTTAATTGCGCCCGTAGCATGCCAAGGCTGCGTCATGAATCAGTGACGAAATGAATAGAATAAACCAAAGCCAAATGATGATAATAAAAGTTATATGGCTGTCGTTGTTAATATATTTCAGAAAGAAATCCTATCTCGTGTAGGAAGCGAAGGATTCGCGATGCACACTGATCGTATAAGAACAGGGATAGTTGATTTTAATGATTATAATTGGGTTTTGAAAAGAATAAAATCATATGAAGAGTGTAAAAAAATGATAAGAGAAAATTTATTAAGAGCTGAACACAATTTAAATTTAAGATATAATGGACAACAAAAAATTAGGCATACCTATTGTTGCAGTATTGATCTTTTTATCATTTACAATAAACGGACAATCATCGGTCCAAAAAATGGACGACGAGACTTGGAAAGCAGATGCTTTCTTAGCACTTGCTGAAAGATATGTGTCTTATAAGAAATCCTATAATTTGGTAAATAATTGGGGATATGCAACTGATTTGTATAGTAAGTTTCATGATTTAAATAGGTTTCCTTTTGGTGCAGGTATGCACAAATTGAAAGAAGACCTTACATCGAAGAAAATAGTTTTTGATTCCATTGTTTGTGAAATAGAGCAAAATGTTTCTCATTCCAATTTTGAATTACTGCTTCCAGCCGCTTATTATATTTTTAAGGATGGGAAAATTATAAAACTCTTATTGTTTGAACCTGAAGATGTAACATTTTCTGAGGTAGATTGGGAACAAGAAGTGAAAGAAGAAATGTATTCTAAATCTATAAAAATGAAAGATAATGCTTTTTTATCCCTTTTAGTTTTTACTAAAATATATCCGAATTGGAAGTTTGAGATTAATAAGATAGTAATTAATAGCCATTATTGATGTTATACAGAAGTAGCCTAAAAAGATATATATGTGGTTTTTAATTGCGTCCTTAGCTTGCCACAGATGCGCCATGAATCAAATATAGAATAAATAAGATACACCAAAGCCACACAACCTAAAAAATTGTGTGGCTTTTTTCTTTTCCGCAGCCAATTATAGAAATAAATAAAAGTTACCTTACTTTTGCGTAATCACCAAAAATGATGATCATGACATAAAAGAGATTAGATGCCAATACTTGCAGCAGATATGGGGCAACTATCGGTGTGAGATGTATTAAAGGCACAAGTTGCAAACTTGCGTTAGCAAGGGGATGTAAATGGTAAGAGGGCGGCTCAATCTGCTAAAAAATGGGGTGCAAATGATCCACTTGTATCTACAAAAAAAATCATAGCACCCGATAGAAAGACCGCTTATGGCATAGAACAAGTGAGGATTGAAATGAATGGTGGTGCTAGAAATGCTGCAAGAAATTATAACCGAAAGAATTCACCTGGGCTAAAGATATTAAAAAGTATTTTTAAGTAAACGTTTGATTTAATGGAAGAAAAAGAGATATTTAAAATTAGCGACATTAATGAATTTAAAGACTCAGAAAGTATTTATTTCAGCGCGTGGCCAGAGTTCATTTTAGACCTTTCATTTTTTCATAGATTGAAACATCTAAGAATTAATAATAAGAATTATAAGAATATTGATTTTCAAACACAATTAGAAATATTAAATTTATCACCTTTTAAAATTAAAAAAGATAGAATTGATGGTTTAACCAATTTAAAGGAATTGTATATTTTTGAAAGTGATTATGATCAATTAAACTTCATCATAAAAATGAAGTATTTAAATCATTTAGAAATACATTATTTCCCGAAGTTAACAGATTTAAGTGCCCTTCAAAATAATGATAGTATAGAATTTTTACAGTTCTATTCATGTAAAAACTTGAATAAGCTTGAAGTTTTGAAATCAATGAAAAAATTAAAGAGGTTGCACATAGATAATATGGTGATTCCTAACATTGATTTTGTAAAAGATATCAAGAGTTTAAATTTTTTAAGTCTCATGGGCACAAATGTTTTGAGTGGTGATATAAGTCCTGCAAAGGATATAGACTTTGTATCAATAGATAATAGACGCCATTATAATTACACATGGGATGATACAACAAGGAAGATTTATCCAAAATAAATCCCTGCTAAGCGTAGTTCTCAACGCTGCCTGTCACTCAAGGCGTGATCCGAGTGTTGCCATAGCTGTACCATGAATCAAAGATAGAATAAATAAAATACACCAAAGCCACACAACCTAAAAAATTGTGTGGCTTTTCTGTTTCAGTACAGCGATTTTTTATCTAGGTGTAGCATTATTTAAAAGCTAAACATATGTGTACAGAGTTTTTTCAAACCATTAACACATACAATCAAAAAAAATATATGTTAAACTCTTGTTAAATTTTAATAATTAATTTGATGTTATTTGAGT
>CAZGMB010000104.1:0-14030 GCA_964526715.1 uncultured Aureispira sp.
AATATAGCACGAATTTATTTAATCATTTTTTTTACAAACTTACCCTTATAAAAATTCAAATTAATTTTATTCCGCCCCCAAACGGAGCAACAAATAATATTTTGTATATAATACAATCCTATAGGGAGCTAGTCATAAAATTTGCTGGACGGTTAGTTCCGTAAAGTTTAAAGGTTTTACAATTTCAAAATCTTAAGCTCCATTCTGGGCGGCCTTACCATACACTTTTGGGAATAGTATCCCGTCAGGGTGCCCTAAAAATAGCTTTGTAAAATCCACATCCCTTACGGAACATCAAAAAAAAGCATTATTTTTCCTATCTCCTTTGGGGAGATTAAAATTTTAGACTTTTTTTGATGTCCTCCGTTACGGACTCGGTATTTACGGGGCTGAGCTGCGATTTTAACCCAAAAAAGCCTCATTTTAGGTATATTTTGGGTGTAAAATGCTTCATTTACGACCCATCTGGGGTATATTTTGGTGCCTTTTTGATGATCAAATGACAATACCGAATATTATTTGGGAAAAATGCAAGTGCATTCTTTATTTACCCTATTGGGTGGCTGAGCGGAGCCGAAGCCACGCTAGCAGAGTGAAGAAGAAGCCCTAGCTTCGAGTGATTTCGACTTAGCTCAATCACCACGATGCAACTATGCAGTATTGCGTACACCTTATAGGTTTTCAATACCTAAAAGGTGTGAGTACTCTAAGTAGCCCTATTTAAAAGGACTTTTAAGTTCTTCCTTTTTATAAAAAACGGTATCTGTAAAGGTATCAATAAATGACAACAATGCTTCTCTATAGAATGGAGTCATTTGTAGTTTGTGTAGATTCTTATCCTTATTGGGCGACTTTTGACCACCTGTAGCATAAAAATCCAACACTTCGTCCAGAGTTTTGAATCTACCATCATGCATGTAAGGTGCCGTATATTTAATATTCCTCAAAGTAGGAGCCTTAAACTTACCATTATCAGCTTTGCTTCCTGTAACTTTCCCTCTACCCAAATCGGGGAAGGCATCCAAAGACTCACCTGTAAATGTTAGTCCATTATTAAAAAACTCATCTGAAGTAGCCAAGGGTATATTGTGACAATGGGCACACTCCATGTCAGGCAAGTCTGGATCATCATCAAAGAACAACCCTAAACCTATTAATTCCATATCGGAATAGAGCTCCTTGCCCTCCTGAATTCTATCAAATTTGGAGTCTGAAGAAATGATAGTACGTTCAAACTGAGCTATGGCTTTAGCCGCAAGTTCTTTAGATATTTCTGATTTATCCTGTATACCAAATGCTTCTCTAAACATTTTTGGATATTTGGGATGTGCCTTAAGTTTTTGAGTGACTTCTTCCCATGTAGTGTTGAGTTCAAGCGGATCTTCTATAGGTAAAAGTGCTTGTTCTTCCAAGGTTTTCACCCGACCATCCCAAAACATTCCTGCTTGCGTAAAACCAACGTTAATGAGGCTCATGCTACTTCTCAAACTCGGCTTACCTTCTATGCCAAAACTAAAGGCTTTACCATCTGTAAAACTTAACTCCGGCATATGGCATGTAGCACATGACATCGTACTATCTCCTGACAAAATAGGATCGTAAAACAAATGCCTTCCCAGCTCAATGCCTTGTTTTGTCATAGGATTGTCGGCAGGTATATACATTTGTGGAAAATGCTTGGGCAAATTGAAAGTATAGTTTTCAGGTTGGTATGTGATGTGGGTCAAATCGTCATCCTTTTTTTCATCAGGATCACAAGCCATTAACCCAATTAATGCCATAAAAACAATGATCTTTAGAAACCTCATAAGCTTTTATCTAAAAATGTCCTTGGTAACATAACCACTATTATTTAACAGTCAAAATTGATTTTATGTTTTGCCCTATTGCTTGAGAAATACTATCTTTAGACCAATTCAAATTAACGTTATCTAAAAGCACTTTATAATCAGCTCGTATTGTAGCTTTAAAATCTGCTCCTTTTAAGGTGGTACTAAGGTTGACTTTATCTTTTACAACGTATTTAAACGAATTTCCACCCAATGTTTCAAAAGGAATAGCCACATTAAATATAGAATCTTTTTGGCTAGGGCTTTTGAATTTATACCTCAGTGTTAAGACAGCCGTTTCGTCATTATTGTCCAAAAGTTTTCCCGTTGGAGACAATACATGATTAGTTGGGAGATTTACGAAAGTATTGGATAATAAATCTTTATTTAAACCTAAATAAAAACTTAGACTATCAAATTGACCATAGGCTTTTATGGTACCAATTTCAAGACTGGCATCCACCGACCTTAATATTTTCATATCATTTTTGGCAATAAAAGTGTTATTTGCCGTGCCGATGACTTCATTTATTTTGATTTGATTCTGGTTTTGATATAAAGAAAATTCAGAAATATAAAACCTGACATCTTGGATGATATAAGCTTGATTAAACTTATTGAATAGCGTAGTATCTATGCTGCCAATTTTTCTGACTTTATCAATGTTTAATATCAATTTGGGATACGTACAACATGCAGTGCATGCATCATCTGAGGCTACATCATAGTTGGAAGCTAGGGTATCCAAACAACCTTCTTTTCTAGTGTAGCAACTACCCAAAACCAAAATGGAAAACAAAACAATGTACTTGGTCATCCGAATTAACTTTTTTTCATTTCATCAAATATTTTTTTAATAATCTGTTTTACCTGTGCTGAAAAGTCTTTTTCCATCATCCAATGATAATAATTGGGTTCCTGAGTGAATACATCATACACTGTTTGCCCGGCATACTTTCCAAAATTAAAGATGACTTGTCCTTTAGCATTGAGTTTTAGTCTTTGCGTCACATCCAACGCTGAATCATCCTTAATAAAACTAGCTATGGCGTCGATATCATTTTTGATGGGTGCTGGATGTACAAAACCATCTCCGTCTATATAATCCATATCGGTATATCTCATGATCTGACCTTTGAACACTTCTACTGTTGCTTTGGTGTCTGCCAATGCATCGTGGGCATCATTGAGGTCTCCTTCGCAATACAACTTATATGCTGCCTTCAGAGTCCTCGGTTCCATTTTGTAAAAGATCTTTTGTACATCAATAAGCCTACGCTTACTAATGTCAAAGTTGATTCCAATCCGGTGAAACTCTTCCATCAGCATAGGAACATCAAAACGATCTGAATTGTACCCTGCCAAATCTGCATCACCAATAAAGTCATAAATTTCTTTTCCTAGTTGTGCAAAAGTAGGCTTATTTCTGATCATCTCATTGCTGATTCCATGTACTGCAAAAGCTTCATCAGAAATAGGAATACCAGGATTGATCAATAAAAATAGTTCTTTGGGCTCAGGAACTCCTTTGGAGTACTTGATAAAAGCAACTTGCAAAATCCTGTCTTTAAGGACATTTAACCCTGTAGACTCGATATCAAAAAACACTAAATCCTTCTCCAGGTTAAATTGTAAATCTATCATTAATTATATTTTAAAATTATTTTGTTTTAAACTTTTAGCTATTGTTGTTCATTATGGAGGTAAAATTTCGAGAATCCGTTACTTACGCTGAATTCAAAAACGCCATCTCCTTCATTATCATATATAAAACATGCTTCTATGCCATTTAATTGTTCTACCAACTCCAAAGATTTTTTTAGCCCAAGGACCATAAATGCAGTGGCATATGCATCAGCAGATATACAATCATCAGCGATTACAGTGGCACTAAGTATATCCGTAGGCTGACTTATACCGGTGATAGGATTGATGATATGTGCAAATTTCTGACCTTTGGATTCGTACATATTTCTATAGTTACCACTAGTAGCCAATGATTTATTAGAAATCTGTAATGGCAATTCTATTTCCGTTTCCTTAGCACCTTCCTTGGGTTTGTTAATACCGATGACCCACTCTTTGTTTTTGTCATTTAATCCCATAGTTCTGACTTCCCCACCTAATTCTATCATAAAGTTCCTCATACCTGCCTTTTCTAAAAATCTGGCAATGACATCCACAGCATAGCCCGGAGAAATAGAGTTGAAATCCAATTTTATATCTTTATTGGGTTTATGAATACAAAACATATCCTGCGAATCTTTGGAGATAAAAACACTGTCAAACACCAACAACTTAAGTAATTCTTTGATTTTCAATGTATCCATCGCCTTCAATGGCTTCTTTTCTTTATATCCAAAACCGTAATAATCTACTAAAGGAGCTATAGCAGGATTGAAAACGCCGGATGTTTTTTGATATACTTCCTTGGATTTTTCAAAAATGGGTACAAAATAAGGATCAGACGCAGACGAAAAACAAAATACACTATCCGCTGCATTGAAAAATGATAATGTACTGGTGTCTATGTATGACGACATCGAAAGATTGAAATGATTTAGTATAGAATCAATAGATGCCTGAACCTTTTCAGGATTTTCGGTTTGAACTGCTATATTGTATTTGGTGCCCATGGTAGGACCTGTTAGCTTATAAAAAGGCGTAACTTTGTCTTTACAGCCAATAGCAAAAATTAGAAGTATTAATGCAACAATCTGCTTTAAATGCATTTTAACCAACATGAAACGGGTTTTGATTTTAAAGTTAAGTGAAACTAAACGATATTCGCTTATTGGTGGCAAAGGTACATATAAACTTTCAAAAAATATGAAGTATCTCAGAAATGTAGTTTGAAATTAACCTAGTTTTAATTGTTTTTCCAATTTATATTTTCCAATGAATTGGTGATATTTATGCCATGACAGCAGAAATCTATACATTTGTGGCGAAACATTTAACGCCAAAATGATATGAATCTCAACAATTTCACTCCATTAAATATAGTACATAAATCTTCTGAAGAAATCAAAGAATCAGCATTAGATTTTCGTCATAAAATGAGTCATCGTAGGTCCGTCAGATTCTTTTCAGATGAAGAAGTACCCAGGGAAGTCATAGAAAATATCATCATGTGTGCTGCATCTGCCCCATCAGGCGCGCATAAGCAACCTTGGACATTTTGTGCGATAAATGACCTAGAAATCAAGAAAAAAATAAGAGAAGCTGCTGAAAAAGAAGAATATGAAAATTACCATGGTCGTATGTCAGAAGAATGGCTCAAAGATTTGGAAAAATTTGATACCAACTGGCACAAAGAATTTTTAACTACTGCTCCCTACCTTATTGTCATATTTAAAAAAGCATATGATATCGATGAAAATGGCAACAAGCACAAAAACTATTATGTATCAGAATCAGTAGGTATTGCCGCAGGCTTTCTGATCACTGCTATTCATATGGCTGGCCTGGTGACACTTACTCATACGCCTAGTCCTCTGAATTTTCTGCAGGAAATACTCGGGAGGCCTGAAAATGAAAGACCATTTTTATTACTGCCGGTCGGATATCCTGCTAAAAATACGCAAGTACCTAAACTAACCAGAAAAAGTGCAGAAGATGTCATCTCATGGTACATTTAGAAAATGAACCAAAAACTGATTGTAGTGTTTGGAATTAGACAATTCATTTCAAATCATTTATCATAAAATTAAATAATAAAATGGCTTTTACATTACCACAATTAGGATATGCCTATGATGCTTTAGAACCACATTTCGATGCAAGAACTATGGAAATCCACCATAGTAAACATCATCAAGCTTATGTGACCAACCTAAATAACGCGATCACGGGTACATATCTAGAAAACAAAAACATTGAAGAAATTTTGTCCCACCTCGATATGAACAATATGGCGGTCAGAAACAACGGTGGAGGACATTGGAATCATTCATTGTTTTGGGAAATCATAGCCCCTGAGAATAAAGGCAGGCTCTCTGGCGCACTTGCTCAAGCTATAGATGATGCCTATGGCAATAAGGAAACATTTATGGAAAAATTTGCTCAAGCGGGTATGACAAGATTTGGGTCAGGATGGGCTTGGCTGTGTGTGCATGAAGGTGGAAAAGTAGAAATTTGCAGCTCTGCTAATCAAGACAACCCACTTATGCCTGGCATTGGGTGTGGAGGTACACCTATCATGGGTTTGGATGTGTGGGAGCATGCATACTACTTAAATTATCAAAACAGAAGAGCCGATTATATCAGCGCCTTTTGGAATGTACTCAACTGGAATGTAGTGGAAGCTAAATACGAAGCTTTTACAAAATAAAGATCTAAAATCAAATTTTAAAGATTTTTTGAAAAGGTTTGGCATAACGTCAAACCTTTTTCATTTATAATATTTTAAATATATAATATTATTTAAATGTTACATTTATTTACACTTTCCCTTTCCCAAATAGTGTCAAAATGACAATTTGAATTATTTTTGCGGCTATTTTCAGAATGAAAATTCGTTTCATTTGGATTTTTGTTGTTTTTAGTTAACTCGATTTTAAAATTAGTATTATGTTATCAAAGTCCGATATATTTGGATACACGCCAGACAAAAAATATTCAAAAGCTGTGGCTTATTTTTCCATGGAATTCGCCATAGATCAGTCCCTAAAAGTTTATAGTGGTGGTTTGGGATTTCTTGCAGGGTCTCATATGAGGAGTGCATTTGAGTTAAAACAAAACCTGGTAGGTATAGGAATGTTGTGGAAGTATGGATACTATGACCAAGTTCGAAGTCTTAACGGAACGATGAAAGCAGAATATGTCCAAAAGTATTATTCATTTTTAACGGATACAGGCATTGTGTTTCCAGTTGAAGTACACAGCGCTACAGTTTATGTTAAAGCCTTCTTGTTAAAACCTGATGTGTTTAATAGTGCACCTGTATTTTTACTATCCACAGATATTGAG
This sequence comes from uncultured Aureispira sp., assembly GCA_964526715.1. GTDB lineage: Bacteria > Bacteroidota > Bacteroidia > Chitinophagales > Saprospiraceae > OLB9. The sequence goes on from CAZGMB010000104.1 coordinate 6,801, forward strand.
CAAAATGACCCGATCTCTAGAACAATAACCAATAGATTGTATGACTCTAACGAATCTACAAGAATAGCCCAATCCATAGTTTTAGGTACTGGAGGTGCTAAACTTTTGGATATTTTAGGCTTAGGTACAGAAATATATCATATGAATGAAGGTCACGCGATACCGCTTTGTTTTTATCTTTATTCAAAATACAAAGATTTGGCGGAAATCAAAAAACGTGTAGTCTTCACCACGCATACACCTGAAGAAGCGGGCAACGAATCACATGATTTCGATCTATTGTCCAAAATGTCTTTTTTCAATGGACTGGCTGACCACGAAATTAAATCTATTCTTACCATCAATAATAATAGACTCAATTATACTTTAGCCGCACTACAATTTGCTAAAATATCTAATGCTGTTTCTGCAATGCATGGCGATGTATCTCGAGAAATGTGGTCAGGATATGATGATATTTGTGAGATCACTCACATCACCAACTCACAAAACAAAACTTATTGGAAAGATGCTGAATTAGAAAAGGCATACGAAAATAATGACGACAAAGCGTTGATGGCCCGTAAAAAAGAAATGAAAAAAGCCTTATTCAAAATCGTGGCAGATCAGTCGGGAAAGGTTTTTGATGAAAATGTACTGACTTTAGTTTGGGCTAGACGATATGCAGGGTACAAAAGGGCAGACTTAATCACCAGAGATGCTGCCAGATTTGCAGCTTTGGTAGCAGATGTAAAAATGCCTATACAAATTATATTTGCAGGTAAGCCATATCCAGAAGATTATGGAGCGATTGATACCTTCAATCAATTATTCTGGAGCACACTTGACCTACCTAATGTTGCCGTCCTTACAGGATATGAATTGGGCCTTTCTGCTGCACTCAAAAAAGGTTCAGATGTGTGGTTAAACAATCCACGTCTATACAGAGAAGCTTCGGGTACCAGTGGCATGACAGCTGCCATGAATGGATCAGTAAACTTTTCTATACCAGACGGTTGGATACCTGAGTTTGCCAAACATGGTGTCAACTGTTTTCTGATCAATCCTGCTGACAGAAATATTTCTGTAGGTGAGCAAGATTCGATTGAATGCACAAGGTTATTGGATGTCTTAACCCAAGAAGTGCTTCCTACCTATTACAACAAGCCAGCCACTTGGGCAAAAATTGTAAAAGCAGGAATGAAAGATGTAGCGCCCGCATTTGAGTCAGGCAGAATGGCTGATGACTACTATAAAAAATTGTTCCATGCAGAAGTAAAAGTTTCTGAACTTGTTAGATAATCTTTGAACGTATTTTTTTTATAAATAAATTAAAATCCAATAGTTTACCGTTTAATGAACTATTGGATTTTGTTTTTTGTTATGGAATAGTTTTATACTTTAATCAAATTATTATCAAAAATAAGCAGATATAAATATGTCAACAAATACAATGATACAATCCGCTCCTATCTCCCTAACGGAAGGTGCTTTGACCCATCTCAAAAGAATACATCAGGAGCAAAACTTGAGTTCTGAACATGGAGTACGTATCGGTGTTAAAGGTGGTGGATGCTCAGGCTTTAGTTATGTTTTAGGTTTTGATGTCCAAAAAGAAAAAGATGAGGTCTACGAAATCTCAGGTTTCAAAGTCTTTATGGAAAAGGCGCACGGTATCTATCTTTTAGGGATGGAAATAGACTGGAAAGATGGTTTAGACAACCGAGGATTTACCTTTAGCAACCCAAATGCTAAAGAAACATGTGGCTGCGGAACATCTTTCTCTGCCTAATAATATACATCAATGAATCAAAACCTGGATCCCACGCAAGCACATTTCAAACCTGAAGACAAGCAGGTAGAGAAAGCGTTGAGACCCAAAGAATTGCTAGATTTCAGTGGTCAACCGAAAATAGTTGAAAACCTCAACATATTCATCAAGGCAGCCAAAATGCGCGAAGAAGCCTTAGACCATGTATTACTCCATGGGCCACCAGGTTTGGGTAAAACCACGCTTTCGCACATCATTGCCCATGAGCTCGAAACGAACATGAAAATGACTTCAGGGCCTGTTTTGGAAAAGCCAGGTGATCTCGCAGGATTACTTACCAGCCTAGAAGAAGGGGATGTTCTGTTTATAGATGAGATTCATAGGCTCAACACTGTGGTAGAAGAATATCTTTACTCTGCCATGGAAGACTATCGAATTGATATCATGATTGATTCCGGTCCCAATGCTCGTAGTATTCAAATTAATTTAAACCCATTTACTTTAGTGGGTGCCACTACTCGTATGGGCTTACTGACCGCTCCAATGAGAGCTCGATTTGGTATATCTTTTTTATTGGATTATTACGATGTGGCTACACTTAAAAAAATAATATTTAGAAGTGCTGAAATACTCGAAGTCGCTATAGATGAAGAAGGAGCCATAGAAATAGCAAGGCGGAGTCGAGGTACACCACGTATTGCCAATGCTTTACTCAGAAGAATTAGAGACTTTGCACAAATCAAAGGTAATGGTAATATTGATCGGGAAATAGCTAGGTATGGTTTGGATGCACTCAATGTTGACGAAAGTGGACTCGACGAGATGGATAATCGTATTCTTTCAACCATCATAGAGAAATTTAAAGGTGGACCTGTAGGTATTTCCACCATAGCTACTGCTGTGGGTGAAGAGTCAGGTACCATTGAAGAAGTACATGAACCTTTTCTCATCATGGAAGGATACATCCAAAGGACACCACGAGGCAGAGAAGCTACTGCCAAAGCATACAAACACGTTGGAAAGGTACCACCCGCTATTACAGGAACATTGTTTGGGTAGATAAGACTTTAAGTTTGAATCTAAGAACAAATGAAAAAATAACATCATTAAATTGAGAAACGGCAGTATATATTTCAGTTATTTACAAGTAATATTGATTCTGCTTTTTGCTGAAAATACTAAAACAACAGCTCAACCATCAATCGATGTCATAGATTCTGTATCAGTTATTACATATCGAATAAAGGGTAAAACGGCCACAGGCCATAATACTTATAAAGTAAGGGAACCATTTGTCGCAGTTTCCAGAGATCTCATCAAAAAATATCCGTTGCATTCATATATTACGCTCAAAAATTGCAGATGGCAAGGTACTTACAAAGTATTAGACCTGATGAACAGTCGACATCAAAAAACAGTAGATGTATTTTACAGAAAAAGGGGCAGATTCAATAAAGTAAATTGTGTATGTACAAAAAACGAAGACTAAAACGAATTAAGAAATGATCTGGGGAAATAGAAAAATCATCAACAGCAAAAGTAACTGCAAGAATAAAAAAGGAATGATACCCTTATACATATCTATAGTCTTGACTTCAGGCGGTGCTACACTTTTCAAATAAAACAGGGCAAATCCAAATGGTGGCGTTAGAAAAGATGTTTGTAAATTGACAGCTAATAAAATACCTATCCAAACAGGATCCATTTGAAATTTCACAAAAACAGGAGCCACGATAGGCACTATAATAAAGATAATTTCAATAAAATCGATAAAAAATCCTGCTATAAAAACTACAAGCATCACCCAAAAAAGAAATTGATTAGGTGTCATTTGTCCATCAGAAATCATACTAATTAACATCTTATCACCACCTAAACCACGAAAAACTAAGGAAAATATAGTAGCACCAATTAAGATCATAAATACCATAGAAGTCAGGAAAGTGGTTTCTTTACACACTTCTTTCAACATGGAAATACTCATTTTTTTCTGTACCAAAGCAAGAATGATAGCGCCAAACGCCCCAACAGCTGCGGCTTCAGTTGGAGATGCTATCCCTGAAAAAATGGTTCCGAGTACCGCAATAATCAAAAACATGGGATATAAAAAGGACTTTACCAATTTGCTTACATAATTTTGTTCTTTAAATGCTGATATCTCCGCTTCTGGTAGCGCAGGCGCCTTATCAGGATAAATCATTGAAAACAAAATAACAAATATGATATACAATCCAACCAACATCAATCCTGGGATCAAAGCAGCTTTAAATAAATCTCCAACAGGTACATTTAGGACACTACCTAACAATACCAATACAATAGAAGGCGGTATGATTTGTCCCAATGTACCAGAACTTGCGATCACTCCTGTGGCCAAAGGAATGGAATATCCCTTTTTGATCATCAACGGTAAACTAATCAGACCCATAGATATCACCGTAGCACCAACAACGCCCGTAGATGCAGCCAATAAGGTACCCACGATAATAACAGATATCGCAAGCCCTCCTTTTACTTTACCAAACATGATGCCCATACTTCTGAGTAATTCCTCTGCGATACCGGATTTTTCTAAAATCAAACCCATAAACACAAACAATGGTACCGCCAGTAAAACATAATTTTGGATGGTACCCATTATCCTTAAAGGAAGGAAATCCAAAAAATCTGGTACAAAAAAGAACCCAACCAATACAGACAATCCTCCTAGTACAAATGCAACAGGATAGCCAGTCATTAAAACCAAAAAAATGGCAAGGAAAAGAAAAATGGCAATGAATTCCATACTCATGATGCTATAGTTTTTATTTGTTTCCAAATATGAATTAATCCCTGCAAAATGAGCATCACAAAACAGAACACCACAACGTACTTAATGACATACCAAGCTGGCAAACCTCCCGGATTGGGTGAGTTTTCGCGAATATAAAAAGCATTAGAAGCGTACTTGTAACAGGTTACTACACCTAAAGTACACATAGGTAATAACAAAAACAAACTACCTAACAGATCAACAATAGCCTTAGTTTTTGTAGAAAACTTATTGTAAAAAACATCTACCCTAACATGTTTATCATTTTGAAAAGTGTAAGCACTTCCCAGTAAAAAAATGAGTCCAAAAAAATGCCATTCTAATTCTAGTACCCAATTGAACGTCTGATTAAACAAATACCTTTGGACAACATCCAAACAGATAAGTAAAACCAATAACAAATTGAACCAAGAACTATAAACTCCTACGTTTTTAATGAAGCGTTCGATGGCATTAATGATCTTTAACATACACTTTAAAAATAACTCCTAAAATTATTAAAATTTTAAATACATGGTGGAATTTTTATGACTTATATTCAAATGTTCGCAATTCATCCAAAAGCAAATTACAACCTCTCCAATCTGATGCTTCTAGTCTGCCGGAAATTTCAAATTCTCCATTTTCGTACAATATTCCAATGTCTTCAGTCTGTATGAATGCGCAGGAGTCAATATTTGCCAAATCTGAAATACAAATAATTCCTGGCTTACCTACTTTTTCTGGCATTAATGGATCATTGATTTGGTGGGTAACCATTCTTAAGGACAGATTGGGTTTAAATTTAGTAGTACCGTCCGTGTATGCTTGAGACATCAATTCGGTCATACCATATTCTGACAGGATCTGGAGACATTGGGTTCTTTCATAAAGTACCTGATGTAATGCTTCTTTGGTCATTTCCTTACGCATTCCCTTCATGCCTCCAGTCTCAATGATGATCAAATCTGAATAATCATCACTAAAACGCTCTGTAAAGTCCAATAAACCGTAGGTGACACCAAAAAGTACTACAGGTATGCCATCCTTCTGGCAGGATTTAATAGTTTCATACAACTCCTGATGATCTCTGAGAAAGAAACCGCTTTGTGAAAACTGGGATTTCTTAACAAAATAATCTACCATGCTAATAAGAGATGAACCATCCCTTTCTAAATATCCAGGAAGCAATGCCAAGAAACAATATTGACTCAAGTCGCCAAAGCGAGACGACCATATCATTTCGGTATTTTTATGATAATGATCCAAATTTCTGATATGATGGATAGACCGAATAGACCCCGTAGTCCCACTGCTTAAAAATACTTCCTGACTATCAAAATCACCCGTTTTGACTCCATGATGCTTAAATGCAGATATGGGCAAATAAGGAATTTGACCTATTTGTGCCACATCATCTAATTTTATATTCAGATTTTTGCAATAACTATGGTAAATGGTGTTATATTTGTATTGAAATGCAAACAGTTGCATCAAATATTCATCCGTGGGACTTGTGTTTGTCTCCAGAAAATGAAAATATTGTGTGTAAAGTTGATTTCGGAGCTGATCAAAATCATTTTGCATCATCTTTTGTTCAGTTATGATCAATTATTGTGCAAAGTAATCCTATATTTTTTATAAAATGTGTATTGAATGCATAAAATTTTTAGGTTTTCTTGATCAGTTCTAACGATTACCAGATTTTTATGGTAGTTTTTTTCTTTTAAATCCATTTTCATGAAATTCACTCTTTATATTGCTTGCCTATTTATGTTTGTGTTGACTTCATGTACCAAAACAACAGAGTCATCAAATATTCCATTTTTGGAATTTAAAGGGTTTTCTAAATCGACTATGAAACAAGGGGCATTTCAAGCAGACTCATTGTTTATCACCATGTCATTTACTGATGGTGACGGCGATTTTGGTGAGCAAGCCAATAGCAATAAAACAAACATATTTATTAAAGACTTGAGAACCAATGATACCCTGAGTCAATACAAAGCACCTTTTGTTCCCCTAGAAGGCGTAGGCAATGGTATTTCTGGCAATATACAGATCAAATTATACTCGACTTGTTGTAGATATGAACCATCCACAGGAATCACGCCATGTACCCCAAGCCTAACGTTTCCTACTAATATTTTACCCTTAGAAGTACAGATTGAAGACCGGGCCGGCAACAAGTCAAATATAGTAAGGCTAACGGATATTACATTGCTGTGTCAGTAGGCTCTATGGATAATTAAAAACGGTTCTTTCATTCACCCGGGTTTGAGCGTGGTTTGTGCTCGGGAAATGTATTGCGCGTTGAACTGTGTATTCAAATCCTTCAGGGTGGATGAGGATACAATTTTTATGCTTTTGATAGAAACTTGCGTCATAATTCAAGACCTTGCAGAGTACTTAAAGAAACTTGTGAAGTACTCGAAAGAGCATATGAAGTACTCGAAGAAGATTATCAAGTACTCGAAGAAGCTTGTAAAGTACTCGGAGAAGCTTGTAAAGTACTCAGAGAAGGTTATCAAGTACTTGAAGAAGCTTGTGAAGTACTTAGAGAAGCTTGTAAAGTACTCAGAGAAGGTTATCAAGTACTTAGAGAAGCTTGTAAAGTACTTAGAGAAGCTTGTAAAGTACTTGGAGAAGCTTGTAAAGTACTCAGAGAAGCTTGTAAAGTACTCAGAGA
>CAZGMB010000105.1:0-12306 GCA_964526715.1 uncultured Aureispira sp.
GTTGTTAGTGATCGTTATCGTAGGTTGTGTTGGAGTTGTACATGTTCCTGGTGCTGTGGCTATTGCCGCTGATGCAGGGCTAGAAATGGTATTGTCTATATCACAATTACATCTAGTTTCTATATTTTGTACAGGTCCTGTCTGAGCATATGTTGGTAATGTTGCTGTCCATGCGCCACCATTAACTCTGTATTGTAATGTTGAGCCCGTTGGACATGGTGTGCCTGTAGGTGCTGTGATGGTTCCGCCTGCTACAGTACATGAACTATTACATGTGCTATTAACTATAGTTACATTAGCTGGTGCTGATGTTAAAGTAGGACACGTAGGACACACAACCGGTGCTGTGGTTGCTGTAGCACTTGTACTCACACAATTGGTCGTCGTATTTCTACATCTCGCAAATACTGTAAATGCTGTAGTGGTATAAGTTGGTGCCGTCGTACTCCATGGTCCACCTGCAACGGTAGCCCACTCTAAAACCGTACCTGCTCCACATCCTGTAGCAGTTATTGTTCCTGTGGTAGATGGACATATGTTGTTAGTGATCGTAATCGTAGGCTGTGTAGGATTCGTACATGTTCCTGGTGCTGTAGATATCGCTGTTGATGTAGGGCTAGAAATGGTATTGTCTATATCACAATTACATCTAGTCTCTATATTTTGTACAGGTCCTGTCTGAGCATATGTTGGTAATGTTGCTGTCCATGCGCCACCATTAACTCTGTATTGTAATGTTGAGCCCGTTGGACATGGTGTGCCTGTAGGTGCTGTGATGGTTCCGCCTGCTACAGTACATGAACTATTACATGTGCTATTAACTATAGTTACATTAGCTGGTGCTGATGTTAAAGAAGGACAAGAACTGGTAATAGTTAGTGGCTTACAATTTGAACTTGTTAATAAACAATCCCCGTTTGCCAATAATGTATTTACGGTTTGACCTATCCAAGTTGTTGGATTCAAAGTGTTAATGTAACTTACACCATATACACAATAACTGCCTCCAGATAAACTGGTAAAGTTGGATGTTGAACTCTGCGCCGCAATTTGGTTGTTTGAGTTATTTACAGCAATATAGGTAAAATTATATGATGTACTCGGATTTTGAAAAGTTGCATATAATGACCCAGCACCGGTAAAGGTAAAGTTTGGTGTTCCATTTGCACCACTTAAAGTCCAAACAACAATTTTATAAGTTGTACAGGCATTTAACGTAACAGTGGCTGAATTAAACCAAGATATGGCCCCCGTTGCATTTGAACCTAAAAATGTTGAACTACAAGGTGCAGCAGGGTTGTATCCAGTTGCATTAAAAACTGAAAAAATAATTTGTCCCCCTGATGTATTATTAATGGTGTATGCACCAGTTTGGTTGACCACAAAATCAAAGCTATCATACTTTTCATTGCCCCAAGGTGTCTGACAAGTTGTACCGCCTGATGTAGTTGCATTAGCTAGTGGTCCCGTAGGGCTTGCTGCTGTGATATTAAAAGTTCTACTGCTAAAAGTAGTTCCTACATTTGTAAGGCCTAAATTTAAACCTGGATCTCCTGCTGGTAAAGTTAATGCTGAAGATTGGCAAACATTACTTGGAGCTGCCAAACAAGATGAAGTAACCGTAAAATTTGCGTTCCCAACATCAAAAAATTTGACACATGAAAAACAACTACTTTCAACTCTTATCCTTGCCGTGGTACTATTGGGTACATTAGATGGTATAGTAAGTGTTTCTGTACCATCATTTGATGTGGCTGCCGCCAAAGTAAATGGATAGCTATTTCCACCATCAATGGATAACAAAATATTTACGGTACCACATATTGATGATGTATTACTACCCGACCAAGTAATCGTTTGACTACTTCCAGCTGCCCAAGTAACAGCTGTATTAGGGGCTGTAACTGCCAAAGGACCTACAGCTGCATCGACCACTAGGGTGATTTGACTACAATGGATTCCACCACCACCTGCATTGTTATCTCTTACTGATAACTTAAAGTTAAGATTCCTTGCCGCCGTGGGTAAACATTCCCCAACATTTGCAGGTGCTGCATTGGCATTGTTTAATATATAAGATAAGCTTGGGAATGATCTTGTTGGTGAAGAAGAAGGTTCATATACCCTGAAAATAGGACCAGAAGTACTACCACAAGCTGCAGCAGAACCGCCATGAGGAGGACCCGCATCAAATTGTTCCCAACTGTAGGTTAGGTTGTCATTATTTGCATCTGTAGCCGAGCCTGTCAATTCAAAAGGTGTATTAGCAGGAATGGTAATTGGCGCACCTGCATTACATGGGTTTGCATTCACGACAGGTGCTGTGTTTCCAGATGCAGTGCCTGTTGCACAGCTATTTCCTGTACCATTAGCGTATGCAACCATTTGCTCAAGGTTGGCCACATGAAAAAACGGAATACTTGAAAAAATGGTACCACCTGATGGAGTTAATAAATTTTGAGTTCCACAAACGCCAGGATAAGCCATCAATGTTGACCCTGAGCCCGGCTCATATGATGTCGCATTATTTCTTGCTGCGTTACAAAATGTAGCGTCATTACTATTAAAAGTATGGGTTGCGTTAAACATATGCCCTACTTCATGAATCACTGTGCTTACAAATGAATAACTATTATTATCTTGCCCTTGGCTCCATGCTCTTGCTTTGTTTGGAGGTGTTCCTGTATTTGAACAAACTACACCAAGCCCAGCCTGACCACTCCAGCCAGTATTGGCGGCTGTTGTATGAAAAACATGTCCTAAATCGTATTCGCCAATTGCAAAATAAGCTGCAACAACTTGTCCCCCATAATTTGCACTTGATCCTACTGGAGGAACAATATTGAATGTAGCTGTCTCGGGTCTGACGTCCGCTGTAAACTCAATAGCCATGTCTCTTTTGTAGAGCGTAGACATTTCGCTTACTGTAGCTACGGCTGCGGCAATTGCAGCAGCCCCATTCCCGTTTGCAGCTTCAAATTCGTCTGATATTACAATACCTATGGTATAATTCTTAAGGGTTGCACCATTGGATGCTGACCTTGCCCCTGAAGAAACTGGAGGTCTAAAATTACCTTGTGACGTGGTACATTCAAATTGATTTCCTTGTCCATACAAAGATAAATAATTCCCGCTTTCAGTGTACCTAATCAGTATCGCTGGAGAGAAGTTCTTCAGAATGATCCCACTTATTTTGTTATCATGAACCACGATATTTACAAAATGATCTTTGTGAATCAGTGAATAGCCGGTAAGCGTGAAAATACCTGGATACTCATTTGCCGTCCTTTCTGATAAAACGTTATTTTTAAAAAATGAGTAATTTACAAATATGCCACTTGGATCTGGCAACGCCAATTCTACTCCGTTATCCAAATTTTCCATGCCTGTAAATGAAGGCGCAGATTCTAAAAGTTTGATATTGTTATCATCAATTTCAAAGACCAGGGAGTCTTGAAGTAACATTGATGCATTAGCATAGTTAATTCCAACAATTACAATTGTAAAGAAAACTAAAATCTTCTGAATAAAAAGATTCTTCATCTCAGGTATAAGTTTATGGTTCTAAAATGTTATATCAGTGCATATAACACACTTTTACGACGCAAAGCTACAAAAAGTCTTTCATACGCCAAACTTTAAAACTTAAAAAACAGTATATAATTTTATATTCAGTATAAAATACTCATTATCAGTTTTATAAATCATAAAATAACATATAACTTAACAATAAATTAATATCTATTTTTGACTTTTTTTTAAATAATTTGATGGATGGTCAGATTCCCTAACTTATGAACCTGCTTCAAGAACAACGTAAAAAATACCCCATTGTAGACAACTATTGAATTTTTGGCACGATTTTAGCTTTTATATAATTGAGATTGAGTTAATGAGTAATTAATTAAGCAAATTGTTTACTCGAGACCGGTTCTGTAGGGAGAATCGGTCTTTTTTTTTGTCTAAAATTCTGGCACTTCTTTGACTCTTGCATAAGGAAATGTAGCCCACTTTTCCACTTCATGATAACTATCTAACCCGGAAATACAAATTGTTCCAGCTTGTGCCAAATCCAATCCAGAAGACGGTGTAAAGTAAGGCTCATCCATACATATTTTTTCTACTTGACCAATAACCATAATAGTTCCATTTCTTTTTATTTCTATAGTTTCTGCAAATGACATTCCTAATTTGATTTTACTATCAGCTACAAAAGGTGCCTTAAAATCATCTAAAAAAACAGGGGTCAACTTACAACGGTCAAACTCAGAAACTTCCCTAGGAAAATCTGCGGAAGTAAAATGCGCTTTTTCTGCAATATCACGGTGTATATGGTTAATAGTGTAATATCCGGTTTCCAAAATATTTTCCATAGTATGCCTTTCACCAATCAATGGTCTCATGATAAATGCAATCAATGCTGGGTCTGAACCTAGATGAACCACAGAACTAATTATGGCTAAATTTGTATTGCCAATGCTGTTGATAGTACCAATTAAATTTGCAGGCTTATAACCTGTGATACTGTTGATCAACGTAAGTCTTGTGATCCTATCCATACCTTCTATATCCGACCTACTATATTTTATCATTGATTTTTATTTTAATTTTCGAATACAAGTCCAAGTTAAATTTGAATGGTTAAATTGTTTTTCAATGTAAAGTCATTGAACCATTTTTATTTGTTAATCTACCCAGTCGGCTATAAATAAATTAGTATCTCTAGTACCTCCATTGTTACGATTGGATGCAAAAATGATCTTTTTCCCATCATAAGAAAACATGGGGAACGAGTCAAAAGTCTTATCAAAAGTAATTTGTTTCAATCCAGTTCCGTCCAGATTGATCATATACAAATTGAACTGATACCCTCTAGGTGCTGCATGATTGGAAGAAAAGATAATTTTATCACCTTTGGGATGGAAATAAGGCGCCCAATTAGCTTTACCGAGTTGGGTAAGTTGGCGTAATTCTGTACCATCTATATTACAGACATAAAGTTCCATATTGGTAGGCATTACCTGACCCACGGCTAACAACTCCTTGTACACTTTAATATCTTCATCTGATTTTGGTCTGGAAGCTCTGAAGATCAATTTTTTACCATCGGGCGAAAAAAATGCTCCACCATCATATCCTAGTTCATGAGTTATTTGTTTTACGTTGGTTCCGTCGGCATTCATGGTATATAATTCTAAATCTCCACTTCTAGTGGATGTAAATACAATTGTATTGCCATCGGGTGACACAGTAGCTTCTGCATCATACCCCGGAGCGTCGGTCAACTTTTTTATAATATTGCCTTTTAAATCGCCATGATAAATATCAAAAGTCTCGTAAATAGGCCAAATGTACTTACCATCAGCCCTTCTCTCAGGCACATGTGGACAAGCTGCACCGCCTTCATGGGTAGACGCATATACAATAGACTTGTTTCCCTTCATAAAAAAGCTACACGTCGTCCTACCTTTTCCAGTGCTCAGAATGGGTGGTGCGATTTGAGATCTTTGCCAGTTTTCTAAATCAAAATAATAAATTTGATCACAATCAGCTCCCCACATTTTATTAGTCGCTTGAAAAACCACTTTTTTATCATCAAAACTCCAATAAGCTTCAGCATTGTCACCACCAAATGTGAGTTGTTTTACATTCTTAAGATGTACCTCTTTGGGATATCGCAGCGTATCTTGGTCATTGGTCAAAGTCAGATTTAAAATACTGTTTTTGGGTGAACTACAAGATAAGCATACTAAAAACACCCATAAATAAGCAACAAGTTTGTACATTGATTTTATTTTTGGTCGCAAAAATAATGTATTGGATACTAGCCTTTATCAGAAAATTGTAAAATTTAAAAAGTATAGCAATTTTTATACAAAAGCGTCAATCGTTATTTTTATAGTTGTACCTTTGTGTTTTAATAAATTTTGCATCAAATGTTTAAAAATAAATTTACCTACCTTTCTTTAATCTTATTTTTGCTTGCATGCAGTCCAAAAACCAAATTAGGAGATGCTACACCAGAGCAAGCAATTAAAATCGACATCATGACGCTGGCTTCGGATGAAATGGAAGGCCGAGAAATTGGAACAAAAGGAGAACAGAAAGCAGCTGATTATATCATAAGTAGATTAAAAAATATAGGTCTTACGCCCGCGGGTGAAAGCAATAGCTTCGTTCAAGCCTTCAAAAGAAAAATGAGCAATAATCCTCATGGGGAAGACCAAGGTACGGGACAGGAAATTATAGGAAATAATATCATCGGTATAATAAATAATAATGCGAAAGAAACAGTAGTTATTGGAGCGCATTACGACCACCTTGGGTATGGTGATTTTGGCTCGTTGCATACTGGCTCCAAAGAGATACACAATGGCGCTGATGACAATGCCAGTGGCGTTTCTGGTGTTTTATACCTAGCTGAAGCTATTAAAAAGTCTAAACTAAACACCTATAATTATTTATTTATTTGTTTTTCAGGTGAAGAAAAGGGTCTTTGGGGTTCTAACTACTTTATAAATTCTGCCTTAGCAAAAAATTATTCTTTCAACTATATGATCAATATGGATATGATTGGAAGATTGAATGCTGAAAGAAAATTGTCCATTGGAGGTATCGGCACTTCACCAACATTCGAAAAAGAAATTGATGCCATAAAAAAACCTGCATTTGACATCAAAAAAGAATATTCAGGAATGGCACCATCAGATCATGCATCCTTTTATAATGCCGGTATTCCAGTCTTAGGATTTTTTACAGGCCAACACCAAGACTATCATAAACCTTCTGATGATCATCAACTAATCAACTACAATGGATTAAAAGATGTGGTAACTTATATTCATAGTTTGGTCGTTGCTTTGGATAAAAAAGAAAAACTGACCTTTACCAAAACGAAAGATGAGTCTCAAACTAGAATGAGCTTTTCAGTTACTATGGGTGTCATGCCCGACTATCTCTATGATGGTAAAGGCATGAAAATAGATGGAACCAAAGATGGAAAACCAGCAGCATTGGCAGGTTTGGAAAAGGGAGACATCCTCATCAAAATGAATGAATATGAAATCACTGATATACAGGCGTATATGAAATGTTTATCCATTTTCAAACCAGGGCAAACGGTAGATGCTATTATACTCAGACAAGGAAAAGAAATCAGCAAAAAGGTCACTTTTTAATGGAAGTATACAAAGAAGAACAGCACGCAGATACACTTTGGCCTTTGTTAATTTTGGCGATTACCTTAGTAGGAAATTGGGTATTGTATTTTTATTTTAGATATGAAGATCTGATGTTTTTTTATGTTAGTTTTGTGTCGGCTGCTATATTAAGTGCCTTTATTGGATTACAAAGACTTTCATTAAAAATAGAGAAGAATATCATCCATTACAAAATGCGACCTTTTCATTTGAGTTGGCAAACCGCATCCTTTACTGAACTGGAACGATGGGAAGTCAGAACATTTTCACCCATCAAAGAATATGGTGGATGGGGAAAAAGACATGGCAAATCAGGTGCTGCTTTAACCATCAAAGGCAATCAAGGCTTACAACTCCTATTTAAAAATGGACATAAATTGCTGATTGGCACCCAAAATGCGGAACAACTCAAAGCATTCTTAAAAGCGAAATAAGTGCGATTGTAAATGTGGTATCGAATCAAATCGTTTATTAAATTTTATCTATTAGCCGGTACAAAATTCAATGTCCACTCTTCATTTTTGTATGATTTTGTGCTTAATGTATTAGATACAGGAAAAGAATATTATGTATTTCAAAAAATAGAAGAACTCAGAAAATCGTTGCTGCTAAGCCAAGACGTGATACAGGTAAAAGATTTTGGTGCCGGCAGCCACTCTATCTCAGGAGACTCGAGAAAAATTAGTAAAATAGCTTCAACTTCATTGTCCCATAAAACCAAATGCAGAATACTATTTCAAATCTCTGAACATTATCAATGTCAGCATATTTTGGAACTTGGGACTTCATTGGGTATTTCATCAGCCTATATGGCTTCCACTGCCCGAAACAAAAATGTGATAACGCTGGAAGGCGACCCTAATATTGCCAAAGTAGCGCAAACGATGCATCACAAGGCAGGATTAACAAATATTAAAATCATTACAGGACCATTTGCAGAAACCCTCGCTCCTACCCTCTTGGACTTACCCAAAATAGACCTTGCCTTCATAGACGGTCATCATCAATATGAAGCCACCAAAAAGTATTTTGATCAGATCATTGAAAAGTGTCACGCTGGTAGTATCATCATTTTGGATGACATATACTGGTCAGAAGGTATGACTCAAGCCTGGGAAGAAGTGATAAAGCATCCTAAGGTCAGTCTGATTATTGACCTTTACGACATAGGTATTTTGTTTTTAAACCCCGATTTAAGCAAAGAATACATTCGCTACATTTCTTATAAGTACAAGCCATGGAAGATTGGATTGTTTGGTTGATCATTTATTTTTTATTTTAAATGTATTTACCTATTTTTGTACGAAATTTAGAGCCATGCTTGACATTTTTCTAGTGGATAATGGTGCATTTACCAATTATGGTTTGGAGCACACAGTTTGTTTCCTTCTAACTATCGCATTCATATCTTATGTACTCCAAAAAGGGAAAAACCAATGGACAGAAGCTCAGAAATTTAAGTATATTATCTATATCAGTATTTTTGGGGCCGCAACACAATTATTTAAAGTATTTTACAAGTGGGCAACGGGTATATTTGATCCTACCAATGATTTTCCGCTACATCTGTGCAATCTTATGACCTTATTTATGCCCTTTGTCATGTATTTCAAGTGGCAAAAAGCTTGGGGAATTATCTTTTTTTGGATTATAGCGGGTTGTGCACAGTCTATTTTTACACCCACACTTACAGAGTCTTTGCCACATTACGAAGCGATTAGATATTGGGCTGTACATGGTGTCATCATCTTAGGAGCGTTGTATGGATGGTACGCCATAGGTTGGACTATAACTTGGAAAGATGCCATAAGATCAGCCATAGGACTCAATATTTTAGCGGCCATCCTCTACCCCATAAACGTATTTTTAGGTGCCAATTACATGTATCTCAATGGTAAACCTCCGGGAAAAACTTTTTATGACTTACTTGCTCCATGGCCACAATATATTTTTTCTTTGGAAATAATAGTCTGGTCAGTTTTTGGTCTAATGCTAATTCCATTCTATTGGAAGCCTATAAGTGACAGATTTTCCAAATATTCTACTAAATAAATCTCTGTAACGTAATTTTATAACAAGACATTAACATTACATATTACGAATAAACACTATCTTTGCCGACATTTTTCTATTTAATTAGGATATCAAAAAGGCACAAAAGCATGATTTTAAATCATAATCTGACTGTATATAATAGTCTCACCAGACAAAAAGAAAAATTTAGCCCCAGACACGAAGGACATGTAGGTATGTATGTCTGTGGCCCTACTGTTTACAATGATGTTCACTTAGGCAATTGCCGTACTTTCATGAGTTTTGACATGATATTCAGATATTTGAGATATTTGGGGTATAAAGTCAGATATGTCCGCAATATCACCGATGTGGGACATTTGTTGGATGATGGAGAAGACCGAATGTCAAAAGGCGCAAGACTCGACAATCTTGAACCCATGGAAGTAGCACACAAATATACGGTTGGGTTTCATGATATGATGCAAATCTTTAATGTATTGTCCCCCAGTATAGAACCCAGAGCGACAGGACATATCTTAGAACAGATAGAGATGGTACAAGAAATCATTAAAAATGGGTACGGATACGAAAAAAATGGTTCTGTTTACTTTGATACTGTAAAGTTTGCAGAAAAAACGGGTGAATATGGAAAGCTTTCAGGAAGGGTCATTGATGAACTTTTGGCTGAATCTAGAGATAACCTGAAAAATCAAGATGAAAAAAACCATCCATCAGACTTTGCTATTTGGATGAAAGCTTCTGATGAACACATCATGAAGTGGAACTCTCCTTGGTCAGTGGGTTTTCCAGGATGGCATTTGGAGTGTAGTGCTATGAGTACAAAGTATTTGGGCAAAGAGTTTGATATTCATGGTGGTGGTAATGATTTGAAATTTCCACATCACGAAAACGAAATAGCTCAAAACGTAGGCGCTTGTGGATGCCAGCCAGCAAAGTATTGGCTCCATACCAACATGCTGCTCATGAACGGCAAAAAGATGTCCAAAAGTGACGGTAATACTATTTCACCCGTAGAATTATTTACTGGTGATAGTGTTCATGTGAGTAAAGGATATAGCCCTATGGTGGTGAGATTTTTTACACTACAATCTCATTACAGGTCTACAAACGATCTCACCGATGAAGCTTTACAAGCAGCAGAAAAAGGCTTCAAAAGACTTATGGAAGCCAATAAATCTTTACAAAGTTTGATTTCAACATCTACTCAGGAAGGTGACTTAGATTTAAAAGTAGACGAAAACATCAGAGGTATTTTTGCTGATATGGATGATGACTTTAATTCGCCTAGAGCTTTAGCGAAAATTTTTGAGTTAGTCACCATTATCAATAGTCTTAAAGATGGTCAAATATCTATTCAAGAAATAACAAACCATTCACTAGAAAAAATAAAATTGACTTTCAAGGCAATAATATTTGATATTTTCGGGTTAAAAGATGAATCTGAATCCAATGCAGGCCCTGTAGATGGTTTAATGCAACTCATCATCGATCTTAGGCAACAAGCTAGAGAAACCAAAGATTGGCCAACATCAGACAAAATCAGAGATTCCCTAAATGAGATCAACATCCAAATAAAGGATGGTAAAGAAGGTACCCATTGGAGTTACAAATGATACAGCTTTAATGTGAGTACTCCCCAAAAGTATATTGTATAACATTTTATAAATAATTTAAAAGTGATGAAAAATTTATTCTTATTCATTGTATTAGTAGCTGCTCAAATGGTAAACGGCCAAGAAGTAAACAAGAAAAACTGGACCCTGATACATGAGCGCACCGCTTCTTGGTGTCCATTTTGTGGTACCTGGGGCTGGACTTTAAAAGATCGTTTTCTAGATGAGTTCAAAAGTGAAAATGTTGTATTTGTAGCATCACACCACAGTGGTGATTTGGTCAATAGTACATCTACTGAATTTGGAAACAACTTCGCAGGTGGTGGCCAGCCTATATTTTATGTTGATGGTTTTAATATCAATGCAACATCATCTAATATCAATACTAAAATTGAAGAAACAAAACTGGAAGTTCAATTCAAGAAAGATGTTACAGTAATCGCTGGTATAGGTATCAATGCTAATCTAAATGAAGCTTCAAAAACGATGAAGGCAGATGCAAAAATAGAGTTTTTAAGCGATGTCGAAAGTGGGGATTATTATTTTGGTTTATACTTGCTTGAAGATGTACTCAATACCCAAGCAAGCCGTACTGGACAACAACTGCACAAAAATGTACTTAGAAAAAGCTTTTTACCTAATACTTTTGAAAATTCATTAAAATTTGGTGGAATAAAAAGTGGTACCGTTTTCAACCTTTCAGGCACAGTGGACAACGTCAATTCGGCTAAAGAAAATTATAAAGTATTGGGAGTTATTTGGACCAAAGTCAATGGCAAATTCATCTTTTTCAATGCCTTTGTTACTGATGTAAAATCTACATCTTCTACTGAACACACAGCTGTTGCCACCACTGAGTTTAATGTTTATCAAGCAGAAAGTGGAAATCTGGTGGTCAACTTTGATGATCAAACCAATCTATCCAAAGATGCAGTTATTTCAGTTACTGACATATCCGGAAAGGTTATCAAAGTAGTAAACATCAATGGCCTTAATACCAAAAGTATTTCTATAGAAGCTGACTATCAGCAAGGAATGCATGTAGTTACCTTGACATCAGGTGCACAAAAGACATCAAAGAAAATAGTTTTATTGTAAGAAATACCTTTGTTCTGTTGGGTTAACTTTCAGATCAATTTCTTAATTAAAAAGGATGACAAAGATTCATAATGGTTTTTGTCATCCTTTTTTTATGAAATAAATAGCCCTTACAGAGTGCTTAAAGAAACTTGTGAAGTACTCGAAGAAGATTATCAAGCACTTGAAGAAGGTTATAACTTACTCGAAGAAGCTTGTAAAGTACTTGGAGAAGGTTATCAAGTACTTGGAGAAGCTTGTAAAGTACTCAGAGAAGCTTGTAAAGTACTCAGAGAAGCTTGTAAAGTACTCAGAGAAGGTTATCAAGTACTTAGAGAAGCTTGTAAAGTACTCAGAGAAGGTTATCAAGTACTTAGAGA
>CAZGMB010000106.1:0-11962 GCA_964526715.1 uncultured Aureispira sp.
TCTCATCTATCATACAGCATCAACCTATTTGCATAGATTGTTCAAGACACACACGGTTTGGCGCTTGGCGAAGTGGCGGATTTAGAAGCACTTACTTTCAATTTAGCACTAATGTTTATTTGAAAACCGAATGTTCAATTTAGCACTGAAACCGCCATTTTGCCAAACTGCTGTTGGGCGTAGTTATTTTTCAATGTCATTTTCTGGCAAAAAAGTATAAGTAATTCCATTTTTCATTTTAACAATTAAGGGCTTGTTTTTCAATAATAAAGTTCGCTGAAATGTTATTAATTCAATTGTATCGTAAAAGTCAATATTTGATTTTCCATTTACGCTCTCTACTTCATCTTTCAGTTCTATTTGTTTATCTTTTAAGTTAGGATTTGTACTGATAGAACCAACAATAATTTTATTATCAATAAACAGTAATTTAACGCCATATTTTTTTACAGGCAGTTCCTTTAAAGTAGTTTTTCTTTTGCTGAGAATAATCGTTGTGTCAGAAGAATTAAAAATAACATTATATCTTCTAAAAAAGCGATTGCCAATATTCACACCATTTATATTATTATATAAATTCAGTGTGGGTAATATGTCAAATTTTACACCGTCCAAAGTATAGTTATAATCACGCTTAACAATATACGTGGTATCTATAGGGCTAATACCACTTACGGACATAGATGTGATACCATATTCCTGAGCGGCTTTATTATTTGCAAACAAAGGCAAAGCTCCAAGATTAACGTTAAAATCAACACTATTTGAACCGAAGTCTATTCTTGCGTCCAAGTCATAACCATTTAAGTTCATTGCTATTTTATGAATATAAAATTCATCGATTTTGTATTTTAACTTTATTCCTTTGTTGAAAAATGGTTTTTCAGAAAGTGTAACTTTGTTTTTATCAAAATCAAATTTCCAATTTAAGCGATTTATAGCTGAAGCACCAATTACGCCATCAACTTTTAGTGTTTTTGAATTTAAAAAAGCCTGAACATTTATTTGTATAGCGCTTGTTTTATTTATGATTAATTTCCCGAATTGTACAGCATCAATTTCACCAAGCTTCATATCAAGTTCAACATTATTACCATCTATCATTTCCAGATCATTGGCAATAAAGGATAAGCCACATTTTTTAGCAAATACAGAATCTAACCCACAATAACTGAATCCATTATCCCATAAAAAGGTACCTTGCACACCATTTATTTTAGCATCAATAAATATTAAATCATTCCATATTTTAATGGGAATTGCTTCACTTATTTCAGCTTTAATTACAGATGTTTTAGTGGTTTTTGCTTGAGCATTTAGATTAAATGTCAAGCCTAAAATAAAAATTAGTCCCAATATTCTTTTCATATTTATTTTTTTATTGTTTTGTTTCGTTATAATTACGCCCAACTTTGTGTTAGACGAAACGCTATTTTCAAAATTCATTTTTTAACCTATTGATTTACAAATCATATTAAATTCTAACAAAATATGAAAGTTTGTTAATACCATTCGTTATTAAACGCTTATGATTCGTTTGAAAACTGATGCAATTTGCTTTACAAATACAAATATAAGCGTTGTTTTGGACGTGAGTTATTTTTAAGGTGGGAAATTTTTAAAAAAACAGGTAAAACAGCCCTGCCCTCGTTCCTTGGCAGGCATGCTTAAGCTTGACTATGTCTAAGAAGTTAGAAGACAGCCTTTGTTTGTTAAGGTGAAAACAAACGATGAGAAAGCAATAATCGATAAGCTGCAAAAAATAAGGGTAGTGGTCCACTCAAAGTCATGCTAAAGCATGATAAACTGCGACAGGTTCGTCAAGATTTTTGGACTTAAATATATACATAAGATGGAGGTATGTATAATTTTGGTCAAAACCGAAGGCACCGATATTTACAAAAACAGAAGGGTATTAGATTTGCTGGGCGGTTTTTTGGGTTAATTTAATAATGATATCTTAATAAATTTTGAGTGCCCATATCTTTATACAAAAGTATTTTTATTACCACTACTTACTTAGTCAAAGGTGAAAAGATCGATGGTTATTCTGGATAAACATTAACCACCTTATATTATTAAAGATTGATTGTATAATTTGTCTACTTAGGTAGATTCTACTTTCTCAGGCAAAAGTAATTTTAAATCTAAGATTTTATTTTCTTGATTTAATTCTTCAATTGCTTTTATAATATCCCTTCCTTCTTGGGTATTACCATAGTTCTCAACGCTAAACTTCTTCAATTGAAGAAATTTATCAATAATATCAAGTTCTTGTTTTTTTACTTCATTTTCCAGTTTTTGAAGATTTAATTTATCAGATTTATCCTGAATATTCAATTTTGCTTCTAATTCCTTTATTTTTAGTCTTCTTTCTTGGTTTTCTAATTTCTTTACTCCAATCGTTTGAAGTTTTAAATATACATCTGCAAAATCAGAAATAACACCTTTTATTCCATACTTATAAAGGAAATAAAAAAATACAGTTATTGGCAAAAGTTCACCTGACAATATTTCAATTAGGCTACCTTTCTCTATCCTTTCTACTCTTATTGGTGACTTACTTTGTGGCAAACTATTTGAAATAGTTGCTAATTTTAATTGGACTTTTGAGATACTGTTGATGTCCCAATCATCGACATTAATGTAAATTTTTATATTTGCTTCGCTTTCCGAAATTTCGGACTGAACAGGTGGAGGTAGAAATAATCTATCTGTGTCCTTAATTTTATCCGGCGAAATTGCAAAATTTTCAATGAGTTTAGAAAATAAAATATAATCTCTTTTTTCTTTAACCTTTTCAAGTAGATTTTGGTAAATTTTAAAGAAATTAGTTCTAAGTGGCATTAACTCTTTATCATCTATTTTACCAATGCGAAAAAGGGCAGCATTTAGAACATTTAGAAAGTTTATATCTGGCTTATCTGTGTATTGATCTACAATACGCTTATAAAATATTAATGGAGGTTCTTCAGTTGAATTTGAAAACTTAAAATCTTCAGGCAAACGAAAGTCTAAAAATGTGCAGTTGTTAAATATGCACAAGCGAATATAACTTGATGAGTTAAAATCATGTTCAATTCTTAGAAAATGTACGTCAGTCAATTCATTATTGTAAATATTAGTTGATGAGAATTCTATGTCTTGAAAATTAGATAATAGAAATTTGCATTCTTCAAATGAACAGATAAGGAACTCACCAAGAATAAATTTTGAATTTTCGATTTTATTATCATCAATAAAACATCCTGAAAATTTACATTTTTCAAAGATGGAATTTAATATGCTTCCTTCATATGTAAAATGGCATTGGTTAAAGTTACAATCTGAAAACTTACAATTTATAATTTCAACACCCGTAAAGTTCACATCTTCAAAAACTACTCCTTGAAAACTGCAATTTTCTATAATTACTTCATCAAAACTTGATTTTGAAAAATCGCTTAATTCCCCGAAATTTGAATTTTTTATGTGGAATGATGTAAAAAATGCATCAGTAATCTGAAATTCATTTATATTTAAACTATCAAAATAACCATTCTTTGGTGCTATTCTTGAAAGTTTAATATTGTTATAATTTCCGCCTAATTCAAGTTTATTTAAAATCGATCTAATTTTTCTCTTTGATGAATGCAGGCCGCAATAATCTGAAAAAGTAATTGTGTCATTTATACAATCTTTACTTTTACATTTTTTCATTTCACTCATATATAATATTTTAATATTTAGGTACAAAAAATAGATAGATTTAGTTGTTGTTTGATTTATAATTTAAATTATGATGTAAAAAAGACAAGTGATAACTGTGAAGGTTTAGAACTTGTGATTCGTTAAGGTACGAAAGATGTTATAAATTTCAAGAGCAAATATAAATGCTTATTAAATTTGATGCTAACTTTTCTCAAATGAATGCATAAAAATAAAAGGTAAAACAGCCTTGAGCTTTGAAAATGCCTTAGAAAACAGGCTCCTGTAAGGAGCCGAACTATAAATTAAGGCTAAGAATAAGGTTAAGGTTAAGGCTAAGAATAAGGTTAAGATTGAGATTAAAGCTAGGATTGAGATTAAGGTTAAGGTTTAGGTTTAGATGGAGAATGTTTAGGAGGTGGAGAATACCAGGCCAAAACGAACAGCCTCACACCAACGACGGATATGAAGAAGCAGAGCAAAAGGCATGGGTGTCATGCTACTGAGCGGTGGAAAAGCCTGGAATGGAATAGGTGGAATGATTTGTGTAAAGAATATGTGTGCGGCAATCATTCGCCTATGGAAAGCCGGGCTTGTGTTGTTGTTGCATGATACTTACCGCTTACAGCGGTACAGGTATGCTGTGCGGACTTCGACTCTGCTTCTCTGTACTTCTACAGGCTAAGTATAACACACTCAGTCACCCAGCTCTCTGACTGAATGAGTGAATGGAGTGCAGCGTAATGGTAACATCGTGAAATGTAGCAAACGGATTGAGTGAAGGAAGGAAGTGTGCCGGAGGATGGAGGATAAATTAAAAGTAAAACTTATATTCTGCGATTTTGGCTGCGATGCGATCTTCTAAAAATTGAGATGAAGGATAAGAATAAGGTTTAGTTGCAATATAAGATACGATAAACACATCATAGACTGCTGTCAGCAGTAGGCGTTTTGCTCTTTGTGGAAATTTCATTTGTATTTAAAACAACTTCTCTGTGTTTAAGCCCCCATTCTATGATTGTTTTTAATAAGTACTTTATTGATTTGCCATGTATTGTAAGTCTGTATTCACCTATTATTGGCGTTTCTTGAATAATTTTTCTTTCGACTATTTTGATGTCTTCCAAATAACGCAATTCTTTTGTTAAAGTGGATGATGTGATTTTGCTAAGAACTGTTTTTAACTCATTAAAACGTTTAGGATTGTCACACAAATGGGCAAGAATTTGTCCACGCCATTTCCCACCAACAATGTCTAAAACATCGGCTACAACCTTAATGCCTTGCTGTTTATTTTTAATTTCCATTTTCTTTATTAAACTAAGTATCTTAAAAACTACTTGTATTCATTAACTACTTAGTAGCAAATTTATACCTAATTCCATACATTTGCAAATCT
Source organism: uncultured Aureispira sp. (assembly GCA_964526715.1). GTDB lineage: Bacteria > Bacteroidota > Bacteroidia > Chitinophagales > Saprospiraceae > OLB9. Next base: position 5,087 of record CAZGMB010000106.1, read on the forward strand.
AAACAAGTTTAAAAATGAAAAGAGTAATTTATAACCATTACGGTACAATAGATGATTTGCAAATGAGTGATGCTGAAATGCCAAACTTTCAAGCAGACGAATTTCTTATAAAAGTAAAAGCAGTAGCCATAAACCCTTTGGATTGGAAAAAACTAGAGGGGCAATTAAAAATTGTTACCGGCAAAAAATTTCCTAAAGGTATTGCTTTCGATTTTTCAGGAATTGTAGAAAAAGTCGGAAACAAAACAAACACATACAAAATAGGCGATGAAGTGTTTGGAACATTAGATGCAATGAAAGGCGAAGCCTTGGCAGAATATATTGTTGTAAAAAAAGAAACAATATATACAAAACCTGAAAATGTGTCTTTTGAAACAGCTTCGGCTATACTAACAGGAGCAACAACCGCTACTTTTTTATTGGATAAATCTAAAGCTAAATGTGGAGACGACATTTTAATTAATGGAGCAAGCGGTGGTGTGGGTGTGATTGCTTTACAACTAGCAAAATTAAAAAGCATAAAAGTAACTGCAGTAGCTAGTGGAGAAGGATTAAATTTTATCAAAAAATGGAATCCTGATAAAATCATTGACTACAATAAAGAAAAGCTTGAAAATAAACCAGAAAAATACCATGCCATTTTTGAATTAGCAGGAAGTTTACCTTTTAGCAAAGCCAAATATTTGCTTAAACCAAATGGAATTTATGTTACTACTTTGCCAACTCCAGTAGATATGTTAAAAGCATTTGTTAATAATTTTTTTTCAAGTAAAAAGAATATTATTATTCAAGCTGCACCAAATCAAGATATTTTGAAAGAAATCAATGAATTGTTGACTAATAATAAGGTGGAAATCCCCATAGCCAAAACATTTAAAATCACTGAATTTAAAGAAGCTTACCACTTTGCGAAAAATGGAGGAGCTGTTGGCAAAGTAGTTTTTACAATACAATAATCAATTCAAATTTAATTAATTCAAAAAAAGATACAATGGCATTATAATATGAATTTGTAGACAATTTTGCATTAGCAAATCAAATGAATTTTGACAAAATGCCTTTAGCTCCTGCGGCTCAAAGATAAGAAATGATGAAGCAAGCAAGCACCTAAAAACCCAAATCCAACCCAATTAGGCGAAGTCATAAGCACCATAATTGCTGGGAATAATATTCCTGTACGAATTTGTATACCAGAAGGCGGTGAGCTTTTTCCTTGTATTTCATTTTAACATGGTTGCGGATTTACCCAATTTAATTTGGACTCGCATGATAAAATTTGACGTCAGCTTTGTGAGAGAATCAATGCAAAAGTAATGGCTGTAGATTATTCTTTAGCACCATAAAATACTTATCCAGCAGGAATAAACGCTTGTGTAAATGCCACAAAATAGTTCTTCAATAATGCCAAGCAATATAAAGTTGATGGCTCTAAAACGGCTGATGTAGGCGATAGAGCAGCTGGAAATATAATTTGAGGTGAACTGCCGCCTTATGTAGGTTTAAAAGTATGAAACTGTAAGGATTATCTTTATAGGACGGTTTTTATGTTGGTAAAAGAGAATTAACAAATGAACTCTAATGCTCTATTTGAGTCCCTAAATTAATTAAACTTAGAAAAAAAAATACTAAAGCCTTTGTAATCAGCAAAGGATATGGAATAGTCAAGGTATCTGACGATATCTACATAACTTTTGATGCTCAGCGGTAATAAACTAAAAATTAGTATTTCAGGGGTTGCTCCGCTATCGAAGCTTCCATTCAACGGTGTTTTCATTTAAGGCATTTCGTACCAAACAAAAACTTAGTTGTAAGCTGCTGGTATTTTTGGCTGGATAATTGACTGTGTCTAAATTTGACAACACAAGAGTTAGAAATGCTAACTTTGGTTGATTTTTTAGTTTGTCGTTAAAATATTTAATTATAATTCCTATTCGTCTATTTTCCATTTCGCTCTTTTAAGTATAAAACTGCTTTCTTGTTTTTCAAACCCGACTTTTGGGTAGTAATCCATTGCTGTTGGAACAGATATAAGTAAAATCATTGATTGCTCGCCAACTTTTTCCTTTGTTAAGTTTATAAGTTTCGTGCCAATGCCTTCTTTTTTGTAGTTATCTCTTACTGCAAGGTCTGCAAGATAGCAAGCCCAAGCCCAATCAGTAATAGAACGAGAAACTCCAACTAATATGTTGTTGTCCCAAGCAGTAACTATCAGGTTTGAATTGTCAAACATTTTTTGAATTCGTTCTTTGTCGAAGGTTGGTCTTGGCAAACCTGCATTGACGTAAAGTTCAATAATTTGGTCTGCGGTTGGTCGCTTGTCAAAACTATACTCTATATTCATATACATATTTTTAAGTGTTATTTTATGCTTAAAGCTAACTTATTGTTACACGTAATACCCTTTTTAGTAAATTCTCTATATCTCGTTGGTTTACATATCACATGCAAATATAACAAAATATGAAAATTTGGTAATGCGATACGTTATCAAACGTTTATGATTCGATTGAAAACGGAATCAAGGTGTTTTGGATAAGCAAATATAAGTGTTGTTTTGGATGTCAGTTGTATTTATAGAAGGAAAATTTTTAAAAAAACAGGTAAAAGATGCTCTGCCTTGGTCACTTGGCAGGTAAACTTGTGCTTTAACTATGTAATTGCAAACTGAAAACAAGAGGCTGTCCAAGTTAAAAATTGTATATAATAGAACACACCCAAAAAAGCACCTATTAGGATATCCTATTGGAATTATAAGTGATAATTTGGGTGTGCAGTATCCGGCGATTTTATACATAATCCACTTCAAAATCGCCATCACTGGTGAACATTTTGATTTTGATGTGGAGCAGTGCTGATGTCCAGAATTGTTATTGTAAGGCATATCTGGCGCTTTACTGGTTGGTTTAGGCATAAAATTACTGAACGCCTTAAACGATTTTGGATTGCTTGTTGTATGAGTAATATCAATATCGTCTTTGAATTTGACAATTCCACCTCCACCGTAGCCTTTGAGCTTTGATTTTGGTGGTATTAACATGACGTTCAGCGTTTTAGCAAATGTTTAGTTTAAAACTGGAATTATTGCTAAACTTCTGGAAAATATAATCAATTCTTTTCTGACATGAGCGTTGGTATTAATTTCATATAATCTTCTTGATTTAGCCTGAGCCATGATGCAGGAAAAGGACCGAAAGATCGGGTATAATATTTACTTCCAATGCTTTGGATAATAATATTTGCCGTCGCACTAATGTCTGAATATTTATTAGAATTTCCCCACAGGCGTGATTTACCATTATCCATATAAGTATGGATAATTGAGTTTATTTGATTAACAGTACCACTTGAATTAGTTTCTGTAAGATTTCCTTTGGTGAAATTAATAGATTTCTCCAAAGTATTATCTAAATCGAAATCATCTTCAATGTACATTGAATCATAAAGAATTTTACAAATTTTTAAAATAGTAGTAACATATTTACCATTGGGATGCAGGTTTAAGATTGCCATAAAGCCTTCAAATAAACCTTCTTTTAATTGTTCTTCTAAATATTCTGCTATCTTCGTTACATATTTGTTGTTGGTAAAATTTTGTAATTCAATTTTGCCTCCTTGGAATGGAGTGATAAGATCCTGTGTCCTGCCCAAGATGCGTCATTGCCTTGTGGGACTTTGTCTAAGTTGATCTGGATTTTACGTGCCATATAATGGTGGTTTTAAATAATTAGTGAAATAAAATATTATAATTGAATATCATTTATCCAATATTTCGAATTAGTAACCTATGTTTAAGATTTTTTTTGTAAAAAGAAATGAAATATGTCGAAAGTTATTTTCGTAATTTATTCTTAGTCTTGTGGGGAAAAATAGAATGGCAAAAATTAAGCTACAATATAACTTTTGTTATATAGGGTGAAATTGGGTGTTGAAAGGTTAAGTTGTGTGTGGCGGACAGGAGACCGTTTGATATGGGTCCTAAAGTCTAAGACTTTGGACAAGGATAAATAGGAATGTCACTCTTGTGAGGCTTTAGTGTTAAATGCACAAAGGGGTGGATATTTGACATTGATGGTGTTACCCCTTCAGGGTTTTCTTTTTGTTACTTGTTGTCTTATAATCATAGCATCCCTTCGGGATTTATTATCGAAGATTGAAAGGCCAAAAGAATGGAGCTTGTTGGCGGTCAGGAGACCGTGGGATATGAGTCCTAAAGTCTAAGACTTTGGACAACGAGGTTGAGATAAAGGTTTAGGTTAAGGGTAAGATCGAGATTTTTGCCACAAAGGCACCAAGGCACTAATGAGACTAAGTTCATTCAATCGATAGATTAACGATTAAGAAAACTTACAATTTTATTTAGTACACTAAGGAAGGTTAAATTGTGTGGGGGCCGGTCAGGAGACCGTGGAATGTGGGTTCTAAAGTACAGGACTATGGACAATAAAGTGATTATGATAACCACTGAGAGCTCTAAGTTTTTCATTAAGAGAGACTAAGAGTTTTACTCTTAACCACTAAGAGCACTAAATTTTTCACTCAGGGACCTAAGGATGAGTATTTCTGAAGTAGAGCAAAAGTTACAAACTTGAGCTAGCAAAGTTGCGCTCTTCGGTGGCCAGGAGACCGTGGGAAATGGGTCCTAAAGTCGAAGACTTCGGACATGGAGGGCTAAGGGTTGATGAAGTAGCAGAGTAAAATATTTTTTACCGAAAGGAATTTCGTTTCATATTAAATAGTAAGCATATGGATGAAAATAAGGTCATTTTACAGAATGTCCCTTTTGCCAAGTATTTCAAATAGAGAAAATTCAAATTATTTTTATGTATCATGTATTACACATTATATTTTAATATTTATATGTATAACATATTTATGTGATGCATTAATGTAATTAATTTTTGTTTATAAAGTTTGGATAAATCATTATAAATAATTATTTTGTGGCATGAAAACCCCAAAAAAATCAAAAAACTAATGAATAATTTATTATTTATTTAATTATTAATTTTATTTTTTGAATTTTATTTAACTAAAAAATTTTTGTTTATGTGAAAGTTTTGTACAATTTTGGGAGTTTTTATTATGTTTAAAATCCAAATTTACGGGCAAATTTGTTCGGGAGGTGGTGCGCCATCTATGGTTACTTTAAACTTAACTGGGTTATTGGCAAATGGTGGTCCTTGGTACTACAGGAAATTCATTAGGCACGGTATGTTTTGGAAGCCAAGTGGCTGTTGTAGGTGATTTATGGGATAATTTGACCATCACTACATCAAATGGAAGTTGGTGCGACGAAGCAGCAATTAGAGTTGGCAATCTTACGGGAGGTACAGGAGGTGGATGGGATTACACTTTTTTTGGAGCAGCTAATTCCGGACCATGTGGCACAGCTAGTTTTCCACTGGAGGATTATAACCTGCCAGGAGGTTCAGATGTTTTTAATACAGATGCTTCAGGTTGTATTCATTACCAAATATATGATGTGGTTAATGATGCTGGAAATGCATTAGACTTTACATTTAACTCAGGATCTATTACCTTTTATGGATGTCCCTTAGGTCAAGTATTACCTGTTGAAATAAAATCAATCTATGCCATTGATTCTGACTTGGGTAATCTAATCATTTGGACCACTGCATCAGAATCTTATAATGATGTACAAATCGTAGAGCGCAGTGTGGATGGTGTAAAGGATTGGGTTGAGATAGATCAAGTAAGAGGAACCAACAGTAATAAAGAAACAACTTATGAGGTCATAGATGAAAAACCACTAACTACATCTTATTATCGAATTAGATCTTTAGATTATGATGGAAAAGAGCAGTTTTCTAAAATAGTCATGGTGCAACGATCTGGAAAAGATAATGGAAAAGAGCTATCGATACATCCTAACCCAACTCGGAATAATACAATTATTGATTTAGATGTGACGACAGATGATCAAGTTGATATCTTAATTAGTGATATGGCTGGTAAATTGTTTTCAACTCATACCTATGCTATAACAAAAGGAGCCAACTCCTTACAGATTGGACTAGATGAGATTCCTTCAGGTGTGTACTTATTAACTATTCAAGGTAAAAGTATTTATCACCAAAATAAGATTGTAAAGGAATAATTCGTAAGATGTTATAAAAATGCTTTAAGCCTTACAACTAGGAAGTTAGTTGTAGGGCTTTTTTTTATGATTATTGGGTGAAGATTATGCTTAATAACTGATGGCACTATGAATTTCACAAAGGACACTAAGGATAGGTACTTCTTACATACAGAAATGAAAAAGGCTAGAAAGGGTGTATGAAATAGAGCACAAGTGACAAACTTGCGCTAGCATAAACTTTGGACGAAAAGGAATGCCACGAAGGCTCTAAGGAAATAAGGTTAAGATAAAGGTTGAGATAAAGGTTTAGACTAAGGTTTAGGTAAAGATTTAGGGTAAGATAAAGGTTCCCTTAGGAACCAGGAGACTATTGGATATGGTGCCTAAAGTACAGGACTTTGGAGAAAAAGGAATTCCACGAAGGCTCAACGGCGCGAAGATTTTAAGCTTTCAATCGGAGATTGAAAGGCCAGTAGAATGGGGCTTGTCGGCGGTCAGGAGACCGTGAAATATGGGTCCTAAAGTCCAAGACTTTGGACAACGAAGTTGCTTTCAATCGGAGATTAAAAGGCCAATAGAATGGGGTCGTTCAGGAAGGGGCATTACATAAATCTCCCCTTGGCGTAGGATACCATTTACTTCGTATCTGCTTTCTCGGGACACTAATTTCATCACACATGCACTTCATCTTTAAGGAACGGGTTCTTAGGGTGGGAAGCGTGGGTTTTGGTACGGCTCGGACAAAATAAGACAGAAAAGGGGTGCCTTCTGTCGGT
>CAZGMB010000107.1:0-11702 GCA_964526715.1 uncultured Aureispira sp.
AAATACGATTGTCGATATGGGATGCGTACTTGGGATCTGTGAGAGGGTTGTAGGATTCTGGCTGATTCATGTTAAACAGATTAGATTCAGCTTCTAAAGCATAAGGAATTTTTGCTACAGAATACTTTTTTAATAGAACTACCCTACCCTTTCCATTAGTTAAATTTGTCATTAGTTTCAAAGGCCCTTCTGACGTTTCTTTAAATAGTTCTAACTGATTTTCAGACTGACTTAAACTTTGATGATTGCTTAGTCCCCAAAGAGAGATGAAAATCTCATCATTAACTTTTTCTAGAGTGGATAAACAGAAATTGCTTTTGGCGTAAATGGATTTAGATGGATAATATCGAATGAGATCTAGAGCTTCCAATTCCCTGATAACCTTGTAGTAAACAGATTTTGAGCGTATTCCAGCCATACCCATAATTTGCTCTCTGGGAAACTGCACCGGATTAGTAAAAAAGTGATAATTCCAACATCTGAATAAAGCTTGATAAAGCGCAATATGTGAGCAATGGATAACATCTACACTTTTGACTATTTCGTAAAATAGCTCCTGGTGTTTTATGAAATTCGTCTGCACTTGGGTTTGTGGTGTTGCTTTCATGATCTAAAACTTATTTTTATTTGTTTTTTATTCTTACTCATCATCGCTTCTACGTCTTCCCTTTCAAAAAAAATGGTACCACCTATTTTGGTAAAAGGTAACTGACGATTTATCCTAAGCTGGTACAGGGTATTTAAAGAAATGCTTAGCAGCTCTGCAACTTCAGCAGACTTTAAATACTTTCTTTGGGTATTGGAAGCATTGAAATTTGAATGCAAAATCAAGCTCTTAATTTCATTAATGAGTTCTAATTTGAACTCACGTAAGTCATCCGTGGTAAGAATTTGTGCTGGCATGGATTAGAATTTTAGTACGCTGCAAAGGTGGAGGGATATCCAAAACCAAACACCCGAGGTATACCCAAGTTGGGTGTTATTTTTTTCAATTTTTCAATACATATAATTTTACATAATACGTAAAATATACTAAAAGAATACTGTAATAAATTTCATTATCAAAAAAAAATAATCAAATCAAGCCAATCAGAATAAAAACACCCAAGGTGGATTTAATTTCGGTATATAATTTCAATAATTATCGATTTTCGTAATTATATTTCTAACAACACCTAAAACTCTTACAACGGTAACAAAACAAAAATCACACTAAGGGTAAAACTCAAAATAAAGCCCTTAAGCGCATTGTTTTTACCGAAGTGAAAAGTCATTAACCCTTGATCAAAAAACACTTCAGGACTCACGTAATGAGCTCACAGGGTAATCAAGACTATGTATTCATGATTTAAAATTTGAAAATGAATGGCGCGCGGGCCCGGTGCGATTGTCTCGTGTTTTTTTGTTTAAAATTTTTTTTTTTCGCTGTTTTATGTTTTAAGTTTATATTGTTTTTATATGTTTTATATTGGTACCACTTCCAGTTCTGAACGAGTTCTGAAAATGGTACTATGATGACTAGAATCTAGTACTATGATGTCCAGAATCAGAACCACGTGTACCATTTTCAGAACTGGTCTGCGTCATGATAAAAAGTTAAATTTTGTAGTGAATAAAAGAAGTCATAATTGGTTAATTTAACTTTATACTCTTGATAAATAATTGAATAGAAAATAAATTTGTAGATCTTTTGGTAGTTCATCAAAATTGCGTAAATTGCATCAAATTATGTGTGCCCACAGTGACACCCAATAACATATAAAGATATGTAATTCTATATAATAGACTGATATACAATAATTTTAATTTTTAGGATTTCGAAAATAATCATCCTGTCGGGATCACAAACAAAACAAACAAACCCTTGTAAGTCAACGATTTGCAAGGGTTTTTTCTTTCTGGGGTAAACATAGGGTAAACATTTTTCAAAAGGTGCTAACTTCCTTAAATAACCCCTTTTTTCTGCTCTTTGCTCTCAAATATATAGCTTGATATATAGGTAGTTTCTCACAATAAACCTTATCATAAGGCTTGGCAAAGCCATTTTCGAGTAACATTTCATTAATTGACTTCCCATTGGAAAGGATGACATAGGCTAAAGTTCTGCCATATTTGTCAGATAGAATGGATGATTCCTGTACTAATGTCACTTTCCTACCGGGTTTGATCTTGTTGCGCAGGAAATCAAACGACTTGTACCCCAAGGTCAAAAGAAATGATCCTGGTAGATGCAATTCTCTTTCGTCTTGTTTTAACTTATCTCCACGTTTGATCTCTGGGGCGTCAATGCCATAGAGACGAATTTCTTCTTCCTTTTTCGAGATGATATTTCTGACTATTAAGCCATCACCATCTACTATTTTGACTACTTCGAAGCCTTTTCTGATAATTGTCTGTTCGTTTGCGCTTGTTTGCATTATAATACTCTATATTTATACTTGTATGATATTCAACAATATAGTAACTTTGCAGTCTAGTTAATTGTTTTTTTTAACCTATAAATAATATCAATATGGCACGCCAAACAGGAGCGCTGAAATACACAGGAACAATTGGAGATATCCGACACTTCAAAATCAAAGGACTGAAGGGATCATTTGCTGGTCTCATTGGCGGTCCTACATCAAAACAAATTGCAACATCCCCCGAATTTGCAAGGACACGTGAAAACATGAACGAATTTGGTGGTTGTGCACTTACAGGTAAAGCCATCAGAATTGGCTTTGCGAGTGTGCTAAGCAATATGGCCGATCCACAAGTTACAGGCAGACTGACTGCCATCATGAAAAAGATCAATCTCGAAGATGGATCTGAAGCAAGGGGACAAAGAGCGGTACTCGTATCAGCTGTTCCAAATTACCTAGTAGATTTTGAATTTAACAGATTCAAATCATTTGATGGTGCAATTAGTGCACCCATGACCATTACGCCAACCGCTGGCCGTGACAGTTCGACCTTGGATGTTCCGATCTTCAACCCGTTGAACAACACCTATACCCCAGCTGGTGCTACACATTTCAGGATCATCAATGCCATAGCAGTTATTTCTGACTATGCATATAATGCCACAACTAAAGTATATGAAGCCACTGACCCAACCTTGGATAAATTGTCAGCCGTCGAATATTCAGACTATCTGCCTGTAAACGCATTGACAACTGCACAAAGCATAGTGGCTACTCTTCCCGGTATGCCTACGATGACAGCTAGTGTTTCAGTGCTGAATGCTGTAGGTATCGAGTTTTACCAAGAAGTGAATGGCAATTATTACAAGTTCAATCAAGGTAACGCCATGAAGATCAAACAGATTTTCTAAAGAACCATAATAGGAATTTGATCCAAAGGCTCTAATCAAACGTGATTAGGGCCTTTTTTCGTTTTAGGCTAATTTCTTTATAAAGTGCAATCATGGTGCGCTTATGGTGGACTTATGGTGGGCTTATCTATGACTCGAGAAAAAAAAATTAGGGACTATTTTTGACAAATTTATGTACTGCATTTTTCTTAATGGATTTTAAAGAAAGTACTTTGAAAGATAGCCCTGGTCGAATAGACCAAAGCTACCTAATGGACTACCTAAAGCTGCTCTGATGCAAACCTGATCGTGGTAGTACGCTCATCCAGATGGGTAGTGACGATGACAACTGTCTCTGGTGGACAAATAGTAGGAGAAATGAAGAATCTCGAAGTCAACTGACCTGTATCCATCAAAGCTGCTAATACATTATCAAATCTCATGGCTCTGGAAATGATACCAAAATCTGTAGCTGCATGACACTCTAAGACATGATCTAAAAAAGCCTGTAATCCTGATGATGACAATAATCCTGCTCTAATACCAGGACTAAAAACAATGGTACCAAGCTCAAAAGTAAGCTCAGGAAGGCGATGTGTATATCTCATACGTGTAAAATTAAATAGGTGAAATAAATAGGTGAAATAAAAAAATAGTCCCGAGCACAATACCCAGGACTACTAATGATGATGGACTAATACTCTGATGGAAAGATAACTGTAGTGTACTCTCTACTAGACTCTGTAATAATCCAAATCTTACTATCTAACCCATACAAACCTGATGGAATATGATATACTGAAAAAATACGACTACCATCTACTAAGGCAGCATCATTAAGGGCAGCATCATCTGGACAACAATCTCCCCAATCACAAGCTAAATGACGAGCAATACATGAACGAACAAACTCCCCAAACGGAATATGCTCACAACTAGCATCAAATACTGTGGCACTGGTAAATAACGAACCATAATCAAAACGACGAACTGAAGCAACTGATGTACTCATAATAGGAAAATAATAAAATGAAAAACTAAGTGTACAGCCAACTCGACCATACTAACAGGTACCTGACAGCGTGAGGGAATGAATAAGTGTATGGTGGAGAACGTAGTGGACCATACACATTCCAGTTCCCGTAGCTAACTTTGTATCTGTTTTGTGTGGTAGAAAAGCGGGCGGGCTTACAACTGCAGCTATGTGGAATGTGGAATTGCTTATTTGGATGATTTGCGGAATTGCTTTAATTGCCGATTTGCTAATTTGGTTGATTTGCTAATTTGCTGGGTGGGATGGGGATCTGCTAATTTGGAGATGCTGATATGATTTGGAATGCTCACTTTGATCAATGGGCATTATGCTAAAGTCAATGTAGTTTGTTGATTGGTAGTTATTTTAAGTTATTTGTTGTTCCAGTGGTGTCCCCAAAACATGACATATCATAAATAAAAACCGATAAGCAGCAAAAAATGGGGAGGCGGCTTTGTCAAGATTTTCGGTGATGAATGTCTTAGGATAAAGCTTTCTAATACGCCGTGCTGGTGTGCAGCACGGTTCATGTCTTAAATTGACGCTGTCAATTTTTCTACGAAACAGACATTCATACCGAAACCTGCAAGGCTTGATCTTTACTAAGCCTGGGGAAGGATTATCTTTGCTGGTCGGTTTTTATTTTGATTATTAGAAGATTTTATCAGTCATATTGGAGCGAACTGATACTTTGGTTGCAGAATGGATAAAATTATAATTTCGCCTTTGCTTTTTACGTATATGATTTAGTTTAATGTATTTTATAAGCTGTTTCACCTTTAATTTAATTGGTATTATATACATCATTTCGAGTACACCTATCAATTTCCAATAATTACGATTTGTTATTAAATATTAGTACTAAATATCTGACACCTTTTCTCCGGTAATTTTAGTTGCCTTTAAGGCCCTTTTGATCACTTTTAAATCTCTGAAGTACCCTATGGTTCCTATGTCTACATATAATCCAATACTTCCTTTTTTATTTTTACCCAGCATTTTATCGACAACAAAAGACGAATATTTCAAATCGTTGATAAACATTTCTACCATGTCTCCATTTATTTCTAATCTCATTGTGATCCATTCATTAAGTGCTACAGGTGCAGATCCTTCATAGGTTCCAGCAGGGAATTTGTCCCTTAAAGTTTGGAATTTGTAATCGGGAAAAGAAAAATATTGGACGGCATGATTTCTGGCATATTGTTTATTTATTCTACCCACTTTTGGACGTAAGTAGATGGATTCAAAGGCTGAGTCTGCTTCTGTTATTCTGAAATATAGACCGATAAAACCCGCAGCGGAAGGGAAAGGTGACGGGTCTTGAATTTGACTATACATTTTTACTTCTATGGTGCCATTTTCGAAGTTATTTAAGTCCATTAATTTTGCATAATGTGGTTCATCCACAGTAGCTTCAAGGTTTTTTTCATCAAAAGGAAGCGCAATTAAATCTCTTTCAATTTTCAATACTTTTTTGCCTTGAAATTTAATGATTTCACCTGTGACATTGTGAAGTTCGAAAATTTGTTTTCCAAGTTTTAATGTTTTCCAAGATATAGCATTCTGTCCGATAGAAGCTACTATCATTCCAAGAACGAAACTCAAGGACATTAATATTTTTGTGATATTCATATTTTATTTTTTATTATTTACTTACAATTTAGCTACAGCTTCAGTTTTTGTTACAGTTTTTCCTAAAACACCAAATTCGTGCAAATCACCAAATACTTCAATTCTGATGGATTGGTCTAATCCACCCACTTTAACTGCATCAAATCCATTGTCATGAATGAATTCTTCCACAATAGCATCAACTGATGAATCGTCTGTCGCATAAAATAGGGCAGCTTTTTCGGGAGATTGATATGCAGATACTGCTAAAGATGCTGCACCCAATGATCCGAATGCCTTCACTAATGTTGCTCCTTCTGGGACCATTAGCGCATTCAAAACCCCAGCTGATTCTGTTTCGCCAATAATTTTTTTAAAGCCACCGTTTTCATCTGGTGCTATAGGATTGGAAGGGTCAATGATTATTTTGCCTTGTAGTTCGCTCCCATATTGGTTAAGTAATTCTTGAATGGTATTGAACCATACAGAAAGTACAATAATATCAGCATTTTTAATGGCTTCTGATGTATTTGTAGGTGTCGCTAAACTTCCTAATTCCTGAGCAATTTCTTTTGCATCTGCGTCTTCACGGCTTGCAATAAAGATAGGTCTATTGCCTTTAACAGTGTTTTGAGCAATTGTTTTGCCGATGTTTCCTAAGCCAATGATGGCTACTTTTAATGCTGATGTCATTACATTTGTTTTTTATATTAATTAAAATTTGACAATGCAAAGGTATATCGGAATACAAGGTTACTCCAATGAACTACATCAAGAAATATTATTGATCTAGATTAAGACTTACGTTTTACTTGCTTATTGCGTAAGCGACTCAAAAACTCTGGACTTATACCCAGATACGAAGCTATTTGTGTTTGTGGTAATCGAGTGCTAAGTGCTGAATAATTTTGTATAAAAGACAAATATCTTTCTTCAGCAGTCGAGCTAAAGGATTGTAACAATCTCTGTTGAAGAGCAATAAAACTTTTTTCAATTAATACTCTGAATATGCGATCAAATTTGGGTGCAGTTTTATATAGAGCCAATAAGTTTTCATGGCTAATTTGCAGAACCATCGTATCTTCTAAAGCATCTATATTTAATTCTGATGGCTTTCGATCATGAAAACTACCAATATTGCTAAGCCACCAGTTTTCGGCTGCAAACTGTATGATGTGGATATCGCCTTTATCATCTACTTTATACATTCTAAGGCAGCCACGAACTATAAAATTGAACTGATTACAGACATCACCTTCCTGTAGCACGTATTGCCTTTTTCTGTAAAGTCTTGGATTGAATAATTCTGTTACCAATATTTTTTCTGCTTTACTTAATGGTATTAGTTGCTGGAAATAATCTAGTAATGGTTGAATTTGTTTGAATATCAGATCTTCGTCGGCCATTTATTAATATTTAATCATCTTATGATTATGACGATGTAAAATTAGAAAACTATTTGAAAAAATCTCATTTATCTAAATTTACCCATCCTAAATTGGTGTCCACAAGCCGAAGTTTGTGGTTCCTTTATTATTGAGTGAAATCGTTCACTCAATTTGTTCCACAACCATGCAGTCATCCTTAAAATGGAAGGACTTTTGAAGACCGTTGAATTGATTTGTCGTAGAAATTTATCCGCCTGTCTAATCATTGGCTTTATTATGGTACTTAATTTAATTTCAAGCAGTACACCCTTCATTCGATGATATGTAATTTCCCAAATCAGTAAAAATGGTTAGATAATCCGTAATATATATAGTTTTCACGGAATGAGATTATCGTACCTTTGTGGAAATTTGTAATCACTTTAAAGTATGACAAGATTTCATTACCGACAAGGCAGTTTAGTTATTGGCATATTATTGATTCTTGCCGGGACATTGACTGCTCAGAAGTCCATAAAACTAAAACCTATCACTATAGTAGATCAAGGAAGTTTTATGACAGGAGGTTCTGTTGTACAAAGTCTTGGTACATTTGATCCTTATAATCCAACAAAAGAAGGTCAAACATTCAGAGGAGATCATGCATATGTATTTTATCAAATTCCTGCAAAAGCAAAGAAATATCCTTTGGTGATGTGGCATGGATTTGGTCAGTTTTCCAAAACTTGGGAAACGACACCTGATGGAAGGGAAGGCTTCCAAAATATTTTTTTAAGAAGAAAATTTCCAGTTTATCTTATTGACCAACCAAGACGTGGAAATGCCGCTAGAAGTACTGTAACTGCAACCATAGAACCTACACCCGACGAACAACAATGGTTTGGTACTTTTAGGGTAGGTATATGGCCGGATTATTTTGAAGGTGTGCAATTTGCTAAGGATCATGCGACATTAGATCAGTACTTTCGATCTATGACGCCAAACATTGGAACAATTGATATAGAAATTAATGCACAATCTGTTTCGGCATTATTTGATAAAATAGGACAAGGAATCTTAATTACACACTCTCATTCTGGCGGTATGGGTTGGAACACAGCTATTAAAAATGAAAATATAAAAGCTATTGTGAGCTATGAGCCGGGAAGTGGATTTCTATTTCCAGAAGGAGAAGTACCTGAACCTATGCCAAGTGCCGGGGGAACGTTGTCCGCAATAGGGATTCCAAAATCTGATTTTCTAAAGTTGACTAAGATTCCCATCATTATTTATTATGGTGACAATATTCCAGACAAACCAAATCCAAATCCCGGACAGGACGGATGGCGCGTTCGTCTTGAAATGGCCAGAAAATGGCGAGATACCGTCAATAAATATGGGGGTGACGTGTCGGTAGTTCACCTGCCTGAAGTAGGCATTAAGGGTAATACCCATTTTCCTTTTTCTGATTTGAATAATATTCAGATCGCTGACTTAATGGAAGTCTGGTTAAAGAGCAAAAATCTTGATAAATAATTAATTATAAACAATTGATAATATGTATAATAAACAAACAAAATCGTTATTCACCATTTTGATACTTTTAACCATGATGTCAAATATTGGCAAAAGTCAAACACCCAAAACCAATCCTTTTGGATTGGTATATAGAGATGCTTTGACTCAAAATGTGGCTGGTGAAGTTAACATTCACCCAACCACTTACAAGTTGAATGGTATTGATATTGCTGCCAATGTGTATACACCTGCAGGATATGACCCAAACTTGTCTTATGCTGCAATTGTAGTAGCACATCCGAATGGTGGTGTGAAAGAACAAGTATCAGGTTTGTATGCACAGAATCTTGCAAAAATGGGCTATGTCGTTATCGTAGCTGATGCATCTTATCAAGGTGCAAGCGGTGGTTTGCCAAGAAATGTCGATAAACCTGCCAACCGAATAGAAGACATTAGGGGTATGGCTGACTATATATCTTCATTCAAAGGAGTAAATGTTGAAAATATTGGCCTGCTAGGTATTTGTGGTGGTGGTGGCTATGCACTGAGTGCAGCACAAACAGACAAGAGATTTAAAGCTGTGGCAACTTTAAGTATGTTCAACTCCGGTGTGGTCAGACGCAATGGATATATGAATTCAGGATTATCTACCATCCAACAAAGGCTAGATCAGGCAACTGCCGCCAGGGCGACAGAAGCAACTGGTGGTGAAGTCAAATATATAGCAGCTACCAAACCAACGGATGAAGAAGCGGCTAAAATGCCTTTTGACTTGTATAGAGAAGGATATGAATATTATTATAAATCACATGCACATCCCAACTCCACTTTCAGATATACGATGAGTAGTTTACTGGATTTGATGGCCTTTGATGCTACTACAGGTATCGATATGATAGATCAGCCTTTACTGATGATGGCTGGTAGCAAAGCAGATTCTTATTATATGACAGATCAAGCATATCACCTGGCTACCAATGCTAAAGAAAAAGAACTGTTTTTAATATATGGCGCAACCCATATTCAAACATATTATGTACCCGAGTATGTAACTCAGGCAACAAGTAAACTCAAAGAATTTTTCAAAAAAACGCTTTATTAAATTTTATTGAACCTATACAAGTAATAGAAAATAATGAAGCATCAAGTCCTTTCCTTTTTAATGTTTGTATTATTTTTACCTGCTGAAAGACAAAATAAATGACATGCGAATAAGCAGACGAGCAATTGTCCAAATGTAAATGTAATGCATGTGAATAATTAAATCTTAATTTTATTTAAATACATATCAAATGCATAAGAAAATTAATAACAAACCAGATTTTTCTCAGCAACAAAATAATAGTAATAGCCGTCGTGGATTCTTAACTAAACTGGTGTTAACTGGATCAGCTGTTGCACTAAATACTTTTGTGGGCCGAACAGCTACAAATGAAGATAATAGTGAAGAAATTGCAAAAACACACCCTGAAACTATTGGAAGCAACATGCCCTACAGGAATCTTGGATCTTTGAAGGTTTCAGCTTTGGGATTTGGCTGCTTGCCAACGATTGGTTTTTATGGTGGACCTAAGTCCAGAAAGGAAATGATAAGTATTATTCGAAAGGCTTATGATAAAGGAGTTACATTGTTTGATACGGCGGAATCATATGGACCTTTATTAAGTGAAGAAATTTTAGGTGAAGCAGTGACTCCTTTTCGCAAAAATATTGTACTTTCTACCAAATTTGGTTTTAATATTAATCAGGAAACAAGAGAGAGAACCAGAGAAAAAAATAGCAGACCAGAACACATTAAAAAAGCTGTTGAAGGTTCTTTACGTCGTTTGAAGTCTGACTATATAGACCTATATTATCAACATAGGGTGGATCCAAAAATACCTATCGAAGATGTAGCGGGCGCAATCAAGGATTTGATTGCTGAAGGTAAAGTAAATCACTTTGGACTTTCAGAACCTGGTATTAATACTATTAGCAGAGCTCACGCTGTTCTACCGATTTCGGCCATTCAAAACGAATACTCTATCTGGGCAAGAGATGCTGAAACTACAATATTGCCTCTATGTGAAAAATTGGGCATTGGTTTTGTACCATGGTGTCCGCTTGGTTATGGTTTTCTTGCAGGCGCTGTTACAGATGATACCATACTTGGACTTGGTGATGTTCGCTGGAATTTACCAAGAGTTGGAGTTCATGAAAACCTAAGACAGAATTTAAAGCTTTTGGACTATATGAAAATTTGGGCAAAACGAAAGAATACAACTTTAGCACAAATTTCCCTTTCTTGGTTACTTACACAAAAACCATACATAGTGCCCATTCCAGGCACATCACAATTCAATCATTTGAATGAAAATTTAAAATCAACCAATTTAAAATTTTCAATTTCTGAGATGAAAGAGTTCAACGAAGGGCTTACAAGAATTAAAATAGAAGGTGCAAGGAATGCAAAGGCAATCATGGATGATATGGGTGTAGAAGCACCTGTTAAAGAATAAATCTAATTTTTTCAATCTTATAAAATTTAAAAAATGAAAATATATATAATTTTAATCTTTTCTTTATTGGTCATCACAAACACCTATTCTCAAATAAAAATAGCTGATGAACAAATAGTCTTAGACTTGTCAAAAGACAAATGGCAGTGGATGGCAGACAAAGATGTGGTAAAATTAGAACCATTGTTTCATAACGATTCCAGATTTGTACACATGAGTGGTACATGGGGCAAAGCCAAAGAATTGGAGATCATAAAAACTGGGAGTATCTGGTACAAAAAAGCTGAGATTCATGATGTCCTTATTAAATCATTTGGTCAAAAAACCTTTATAGTATGGAATAGAATCACTCTTACGGCCAATGTAAGAGGTGAAGA
>CAZGMB010000108.1:0-11619 GCA_964526715.1 uncultured Aureispira sp.
CTTGACTCTGACAAGAAACGTTGGTCGCCGTCGCTGACGTGATACTACACTGACCCCAAAGACCTTGTGCTCCTGTAAGGAAGAGCACCATAATAAAAGTCTGTAAAATACTTTTCATTACTTTGAGATTAAGTGATTTAAATAAATAAAATTCCCCTCTCGGAGGCTTACCATGAAATTTAACGCTTTCATAAGAGGATGGCCTGAAAAACATAGAATGAAATTTTATGTGTGATTGAAATGTGCCTAAAGCTGTGTGGTAGTTTAACTTGTAGTTTTCATCTATTATATATTTCAAAAATGCAAAGAAATTGTTATATAATGACATTAACCCTCCTGTCACAAGTATGACAAAAAGACTGATTATAATAAATGAATAAAAAAGATGTATATCGTTCATTTTGAAATAATTAATACAAAAATAAATAAGATAAATTCTTACTTATGGTCGTGTTCTATTATCTCAAAATGCACGTTAAGTGCAGATTGCTTAGGTTTATTGGGGGCAAATATATTACGTATATTTTTAATATTAAAATTTTTTATAATATTTTTTCATAAAACAACATAAAATTTTACAAATGTAAATTACTTTACATAATAATTTAGTATTCAGCAACCTACTAAGTTTTATTTAACTTCTTTATATTTTTTTATAAAACATTTACTGGTCAAAGATGAAAACATAAATACCAAAAACCGGGTAAACCAATAAAGCTAGTGATTGCCCAACATCTTCCCATAGAACTAGTAATAACATAATTCTAAGCGACAATCCAATTTATATCATTCCTTAGAATTGCCTAATTTTTGAACTTATACATATTTATTAACATCAAATCCACCTGAAAGAATACTTTAACTTAGTAAATGCATATATTTTTTTCAAAAAAAAGTGTGGAGTAAAACGTTACCATTTACTCCACACCTATAGTTCAATTAAAAATTTGTCTTACCATCCCATCAATGATGATGGTCATCTTCCTCTTCTTTGTGTTCGGCTATGAGCTTATTTTGAATATCCGATGGCACCGATACATATTCTGCAAATTTTCTGGTAAATTTTGCTTTTCCTTGGGACAACGACCTTAGAGCTGATGAATACTGATACATCTCTGCCACAGGTACCCTGGCTTTTATTTTTTGATAATGTCCATCAGAATCCATACCCATAATGATAGCACGTCGGGTCTGCAAGTCTCCCATGATATCTCCCATGACGGCATCTGAACATGTGATCTCAACGTCATAAACCGGCTCCAGTATCTGTGGGGCAGCATTTTTGAAAGCCGCTCTAAAAGCTCCTATGGATGCCA
Organism: uncultured Aureispira sp.; assembly: GCA_964526715.1. GTDB lineage: Bacteria > Bacteroidota > Bacteroidia > Chitinophagales > Saprospiraceae > OLB9. Next base: position 1,317 of record CAZGMB010000108.1, read on the forward strand.
ACATGAAAGCCATATCATTAGAATCTACCGGGTGCATTTTACCATCGTAAATAGATACTCTGATGTCTTGGCAATTGGAGCCCGTAAGTGGACCTTCGGTCATTTTTTGCATGATGCCTTTCTTAATCGCACTCGAAAACTTTGCATCGATAGTACCTCCTACTACACACCAATAAAATGCTAGTTTGCCGCCCCAGTCCAAATCATCAATTTCTACATTTTTTACTGTAAGTCCATCCGGATTGGGCATACCTTCATAATATGGCTCTATGCGCATATGTACTTCACCAAACTGACCTGCACCACCACTTTGTTTTTTGTGACGATACACTTCATTGGCCACTCTGGTGATCGTCTCTCGATAAGGAATTCTAGGACGTTCGAAATCCATATGGACTCCAAAATGCTTCTCAATTCTATACTTGATTAAATCCAAATGCAACTGCCCTTGACCGTGTATAATCGTTTGTTTCAAAGTAGCATTTTGCTCTACTTGCAATGTCGGATCTTCTTCTTCTATCTGATGAAGCGCTTTGATCAGTTTTTCCATATCAGACTTACTTGGAGGAACTACTGCAGTACGTATTCTGGATTCGGGAAAATGTATAGGGTCTATCTGTGTAGCTAAACCTTTTGCATTTAAAGTATTGTTAGTATGGCTATTTTTTAATTTTAAAGTAACGCCAATATCTCCGGCTTGTAGAAAATCTATGGTATTTCTGACTTTACCTTCTGACTCATACACCTGACTGATTCTTTCATGAGTTCCATTTTTCATGTTTATAAGTTCATCACCAGATCTGACTGTGCCTGAGTATACTTTAAAATAACTAACTAAGCCCACCTGTGGTTCAGATATCGTTTTATATATAAATATACTTGCAGGCGCTTTGGCATCGTAGGTCATCTTATTGCCATCAGCAAGATCGTAAGGCGGAACATCTGCGGGAGATGGTGCTATATCATTGATAAAACCCATCACTCTGCCACTACCTTTATCAAACTGAGCAGAACAGCAAAAAACTGGAAAAATCTGCTGATGAGCCAATGCTATCCTTAAGCCTTGTGTCAACTCTTCTTCAGATAAGGTACCTTGGTCAAAATATTTTTCCATAAGACCTTCTTCGTTTTCAGCGGCAGCTTCTACGAGGGCGTTATGCATTTCTTTTGCTTTGTCCATTTCAGTATCAGGTATGGGTTTCTTTTCTGGTTTGCCACCATTAGGACCAAAAACATACATCACCATCCTAAGTGCATCTATGATAGCATTAAATCCCGTTCCTTGATTTACTGGATATTGTACAGGAATTACTTTGGGTCCAAATCTTTCTTTCGCTTGCTCAAGCGTAGTCTCAAAATCACTTTTTTCATGATCCATTTGAGTGACTACAAAGACAGTTGGAGTTTTAAAATCATTGACATAATCCCATAGTATTTCAGTACCTACCTCTACGCCGTGTGCTCCATTTAATACCATAAGGGCAGTGTCAGCTACTTTAAGAGAACATACGACCTCGCCGATAAAGTCATCAGACCCAGGAGTGTCTATCAGATTTATTTTACAATCTCTCCATTTTACGTGCATTAAAGTAGAAAAAAGAGAATTTCCCCTTTCCTGCTCTATAGACGTATAATCTGAAATAGTATTACTTCCTGCTACCGTACCCATTCTGTTGATAGCCCCTGACTCAAAAAGCATTGCCTCGGCCAGCGTTGTTTTCCCGGATCCGGAATGGCCCAAAAGGACGACATTCCGGATGTTTTTTGTATCTACACTCATGATATTAAAAATTAAAGATTAAAAAATAATTAATTACATCTACTTATCCAAACGATAGATAAAAATTTGGTCAAAAGGTACAACCAATTTTTATTATTATAAAATATTTTATCAGCAAATTTAAATTATTTAAAATTTCATAAAACGAATAGAGAAGTCTGGTGACTTATTGGTTTATCATTCAAAATTTTATAAATATCAAAAATTACTCTTTTTTGTATTTTATATTTACAGGCGAAAGGTAGTTCAAAATAGATCTAAAGCTTCAGGACAAAAGTCATAGGATCTGATGATACATATCTTATAGACTTGTGTGAGAAATAAAACTTTTTCTTAAAAAAATTTATTTAGTTGGGATTGCAGAGACATCTTTGTTTCTTTGTACCCAATTTCGAAATATGCATCAAAAAGCAGTCGCTGATAATAAAGCCTGGGCCATCCTTATTTTCTTGAGTTTGGTTTGGGGTTGCTCATTCATCCTTATCAAAAAAGCCTTGATCTCTTTTGATCCAGTGCAGGTGGCCTGTTTGCGACTGGGTATTTCTTCTCTTGCCTTTACACCATTGGTCATACAGTATAGAAAGGAAATACCTTGGGATCAATGGGCCAAATTTTTGGCTATAGGATTGACGGGTAGCGGTATTCCGGCTTTTCTTTTTTCCTTTGCCCAAACCCAATTGAGTAGTTCGGTGGCAGGTTTGCTCAATAGCCTCACACCTATTTGGACATTAGTATTAGGAGTATTGATCTTCAGACTAAAGTTTACTAAAATCCAACTAGCAGGAGTCATCATAGGGTTTTTGGGAGCTTCAGCCTTGATTCTACTTGGAAATAAATCCGTTTTGGGTGGAAATCCGATGTATGGATTTTTAATCATACTGGCCACCATATGCTATGCTTCCAGTGTTAATATGGTGCAAGCATTTTTTACGGGAACAAAACCCATCATCATCAGCAGTATGTCGTTTTTTCTGATCGGTCCTCCTGCTTGGATCTATTTGATGTTTAGTGGGTTTACAGATGTGATTTCATCTGATCCCACAACATTATATTCGTTGGGTGCTGTGGTGCTGCTCTCTTTGTTTGGCACAGTGATGGCTAGTATCTTGTTTTATTATTTGGTACAACGGACGAGCGCTGTTTTTGGCAGTACGGTGACCTATCTGATGCCCATAGTAGCCTTATTTTGGGGTATATTGGATGGTGAAGTGATTTCCTTTTTACACTTTGTGGGCATGGCTACCATTCTTACCGGCGTGTATATCACTAAAAAATCCAAATAATATGAATCAAATTCCTGGTCTCTTTATCTCCGAAATCCCAAAAAAAGGACGTGGCGTCTACACATCCATGGATATAACATCGGGAGACACGATAGAAATCTGTCCGGTCATCATCATCCCTAAACTACAACTACCCATCATACACAAGACCATACTCCACGATTATTATTTCCTTTGGGGCGAGCATTTGGAAGATTGTGCCATCGCTTTGGGTTTTGGAAGCCTATACAATCATGAAGTACATCCCAATGCCAACTTCATATTGGACCTGGAAAATAACACCATAGATATCGTGGCTATACAAAACATATCCGCTGGCTCAGAGATTACCATTAACTACCATGGAGAGCCTGGCGATGAAGGAGATTTATGGTTTTGACCAAAGGCAGAAACCCAAACCCTACTCCACTTTGACCAGTTTCTGCACCTTACCGAGCTGCCTATCTGATGAGGCATCTACAAGCGACACAAAATACATACCCGATGTCAGTCCTGATATATCAATAACCGTCTCCGTATCGGATATATCCTGTACCCAAACCGAGCGACCCACCTGATCTGTGATGTGAAGTGTGACGGCATTATTTATTTCTGGTATGGTGACCATAATGTGGTGGGATGATGGGTTGGGCGTGGTGGAGTATATAATGTGAGTAAAATCTAAATCTTGGTTAGATGACAAGACCCCTATATCCTGTAGCTTAAAATTGTAATAGTAACGAATAGTGCTACTTTGATTGTCATGTCTAATATCCATCGGTAATACCACCAATATATTATTATCATCTAAAAATTCGAATTGTTCGATACTACCTATTTGATATGTGCTTACTTTATTAGTTACAATATTTCCAATTTTTCTGTGGGATCCATTTGACATATCTATTTCTAATATATCTGAGCCCATGACAGTACCATCATCCATTTGTACACTTACAAAAATTGTATTTTTTTGAATTTTCAATATTTTTACATTTGTATATTTTTTACTTTTATTAAATATCCATTCCGGTTTGCTGACTAAATTTCCGTTACTGTCATAGACCAAAATCCAACTCAGAAATTTAGCATCTATAGTTGGTATAGAAACTGCGACAATTTGACTTAACACAATATAACCATCAATTTTTTGAATTTCAACTTGACTATGAAAAATGCTTAAATCCTGAGGTCTAAAAATATCATCAGTGATATCTACAGTTTTGACCAATTTCATACCATCATCATCCATAGCAACCCAGCCAAGTTTTACATTTTCCGGACTACTTTCTTTATCAGAAGTAGTTCCAAACATCGTTAGTGTCAATAAAGTGTCTTCTGAAATTTGCACATATGACTTAGGATAAACAGAAGAAAACGAAGCATCAAGTGATATTTCACTCGGAAAAGGTACACGAAAAAATGAATCATCTTTGATCTCAAATTGATTGGTAAGCGGGTAACAATTCAAATTCTCAACATATTGGTCTGTGGCTTCCCATTGAAACAAACAATGATAATGTTTGGCTTCTGATCTACCCCAAATTGGATATCGACTTAAAGCTACGTTTTCTGGATTTCTGGAGAGGTTATTTCCGACTCTGATCTGTATCAGTTTGCCCGTTGTATCTATTGTTCTTTCAATAGGATTGCCATAAAAGTTATACTTCGGCAAATTAAATGTAATGGTATCTAAATCTTTATGTCCCAATAATTTTATATATCCATTTGCATCAATGTTTATCTTATTACTCCAATAAAGTTCACGGTGCTTATTGCCAGACATAAAATTATTGTGGTGCATCCACAATTTGTGACCAGTATTTTTTTCGATTTTATGTAGTAAAAAACCGTCATTTCCTATGAACGGGCTTGGAGTCAAAGAGCTCTCCAAAATGTAGATATATTGATTGTCTTCGAGAATATCTCTGCAAAATTTCAATGCATATGGAGTAAAACCGGTATTAGATAAACTTTTGTAGTAATCATTGAAATTTTCATCTCTGGAAATATAAACCCAATTTTCTTTAAGACCATCAAATTTTAATATAGGAGGGACTAAGTTTTGCCCATATAATACACTTATAAAGCAGAAATATATATTAAGTAACATTAACCTCATATTCAAATTATTTTTAATTTAAAAAACATATAATATTGCAGTGAAATTTAAATATTAAACTTCACTGCAATTTATAAAAGTAAAAGAAATGATTTAATTTCTAAAAAATCACTATATCTTAAAATCCTATAAGCTCATCACAACCTCCAGAGCATTTTGGGGCACCACCTGACACACACCTTACATTCGTGTCTTCACACTCTTCGTTAGGTATATCTATAATCGGAGGCCCCGCAGTTGGTATCCCGTTTACAAATTCAAATCCTCGGGTGACTTTACAACAATTTTCACCGCAATTATAACTAACTGGTAAAATTGTCGAAAACCCTTTCGGATTTGGCTCGCCTATTTCATAACAGGTATAACTACATGAACCCACCACATAAGTTATTGTTAATACTCCATTAGTAATACTAGATCCAAAGTTGGTTACTAGCTTATCTTGTGCTGCAAACCAAATGGAAGTATTGAAATTCAACTCAAAAGCTGGCAATGTATTAGTATTGACGGCATTGTTATAATCAATAAAATAATCAGGACAATCTATAGGCTGAGTAAATCGAAAATCTCCAACAAATAGAGAGTTGTTTCCTCCACCTCCATAGCAGTGATAGGTTTCCACTTCTATGTAGAATTGGCAATTGGGATATGCAGGAATTTCAATGATTAAAGGAATTATTCCAAAAATACAACTTCCAGTATTTGGGGGAAGGTTGTCTTCCAAACAACTATTTCCAATTAAATTTTGATTTCTTAATTCAATAGTTTTGTTTTCAGCCCCATAATTAAAATTCTGATTTTCAGTACATTGAATAAAAATAATAGAAAATAGAAAAAAAAAAGAAAGAATTTTTAAATACCTCATTTTTAATAAAATTTAAGATTAAATAAATTAAATACGCTCCACTCTCGTGGCAGACCACATCCAATATCTATTGGCAAGTGATCAAAAAATAATAAAAAGCGCACCATAATCTAAAAAACCTGTACTTTTGCATCGTATCCGCGACGATACTATGGGTCTGCAGCCCCTGCATGGGTAGCAGGCCTTTTTTTATGATACTTCTTTTTTGTCTTGTATATCTACATCACATATATCTTAACTGATCTTATTTGTTTTCTTTTTAATTTAAAGAATATATAAGACGGAACGTCATACATTCTCAAAAGTAAACACTATTTTTCTAAAATACTTCCTGACTATAGACTTTAATCCCACACTTCTTTTCTTGCTGCTTCTTATAATTCTATCGCAAGTTATATCTTTTTTGGGATAGGTTGGTCATTTTTCCATCAATATTTTAAGATATTTTTTATTAATATATATATATATAGAATGTCAATGATTTGTAAAATTTATTTAAGCCAAATTATCTTGTAAAGCTCACAAATGATAGTATTTTGTTTCACTTCTTTTCCATCCTACTCCACCTTGACCAATTTCTGTACCTTACCGAGCTGCCTACCTGATGCTGCATCTACAAGCGATACAAAATACATGCCCGATGCAAGAATAGAGATATCTATACCCGTCTCCGTATCGTAGATATCCTGTACCCAAACTGAGCGACTCTTCTGATCAGTGATGCGTAGTGTGATGGCATTATTTATTTCTGGTATGGTGACAGTGATTTGATGGGATGATGGATTGGGTGTGATGGAGTAAAGGATGACATGTTGATTGATTTCATCTTTAACATTTGATATAATATTTATCTTTTATCCATCTAACAAGACCCAACTAAAAAATAATATCTTTTGGTTTTCGCCTTGTTCAAATACAAATTGCTGGACGTAAAGCAGTAAATCTCCGTTTTCCATCATAGTTCCATATAAGGTTTTGAAATGATCTCTTTTGCCTTCCACTTCGATCGTATTGATAAGTTGCAAACTATCACCTTCAGATGAAAATATTTCAAACCTTGTACTCTCTGTAAATTCCCTCTGCATGGATCTTGTAAGCAACAATCGCTTGTTGATTATATCTACCAATGGATAAAAATGACCATACCGAATTTTATTGTCAATACCGTCCCTGAGTGTATAAGTAATTTGATCTACAAAATTGCCATCCTCATCAAATAAATGATAATCCAATAAAGTTTCTTTTCTAATAAAATCTTGATATCCTGACTCTATGATGATATAGTCATGATTTGTCCTGTAAGCATATGCAAATGTCAAGCTATCTCTAAGATGTAGAGACAAATCAATTTTATTAATTATGTTAAACTCTTGGTCATATAATGTATAAAGCATTTCAAATTTTTTGTAATTATCTTCTTGAGAAGAAATCAGAGACGCTAACAAACTATCTTTGATAGGAAATATTTTTTCTCTTTCTAAGATATATTGATGTGGGCTTGAGAAAGTATCTTCTTTTAAAAAATTGCCTTCAAAATCCCAATACCTTGCAATATACTTGCTCCTATAGTCATTGAATATCTGCCTATACCCTTCCTTTGTTAATGTAAAAAGAGTTTCAATTCCATTTTCTCTGTTGTCCAAAAAAAATTTAGCCGGTCTTAGCAAAGGTGCTTGAGGATTTACATTTATACTATCAGTAATGACACCTGTATTTCTATTTACTGCTATAAATGATGGATAAGCATCATTCCATACAGAGATTGCATTTGTAGGGGCTTCATCAAAAACAGTAATATTTATATTACCATCATTTAGAGTTGCATGACTCAATGCAAATCGTTCTAATCTTTTTTTATTGATTCTCTGTATCTCCCAAAAAATATTTCCAGTTTTCTTATGGATTTTTTTAATGATAAACCCACTATAGCCGGACGAAATTCCATTGTCCCACAAGCCTCTAAAATTCATAAAAGTATAGATAGTATCATCCACAATTATAGGTGGTACCCTGTTTTCATAATTTTGTGATACTTTATTTTCTTCGGGTGCTATAACAAGATTCGTCCACTTGGCTACATCTTTTTGAAATTTAAGTGGCAGGTTTAATTGGCCATTTAAAGTTGCAACTGTAACCATAATTACTAATGTGAAATAAAACTTCATTGGTTTATTGTTTTTAAAGATGATAGATTTCAGATAAGGAGAAGTTAAAGCTGCAGCTTTAACTTCTCCTTCTTTTTTACTTTATTCTGCCCCAAATTCAGATGGGCCTAAACACTTATGTGTACATTCTTCAGGACACTCGTATCCGCGACGATACTATGGGTCTGCAGCCCCTGCATGGGTAGCAGGCCTTTTTTTTATGATACTTCTTTTTTGTCTAGTATATCTACATCATATATATATCTTGACTGATCTTATTTGTTTTCTTTTTAATTTAAAGAATATATAAGACGGAACATCATACATTCTCTAAAGTAAACACTAAATTCCTAAAATATTAACTGACTATAGACTTTTATCCCACACTTTTTTTTCCTCCTGCTTCTTATAATTCTATCGCAAGTTATATCTTTTTTGGGATATACAGGTGATTTATTATCATTTATTTTTACATATTTATTACCGTTATATATATATATATATAGGATGTCAGTGATTTGTAAAATGTATTTACGCCAAATTACCTTGTAAAGCTCACAAATGATAGTATTTTTTTCACTTCTTTTCCATCCTACTCCACTTTGACCAGTTTCTTTACCTTACCGAGCTGCCTACCTGATGCTACATCTACAAGCGATACAAAATACATGCCCGATGCCAGCCCCGAGACATCTATACCCGTCTCCGTATCGGATATATCCTGTACCCAAACTGAGCGGCCCACCTGATCTGTGATGTGTAGTGTGACGGCATTATTTATTTCTGGTATGGTGACCGTGATCTGATCAGATGATGGATTGGGTGTGATGGAGTAGGCTACATTTTGCTGTCCTACATCAGATGTGGATGTAGGTATACCCAGTGTCTCAGCAGTCATCTTCATGATGACGGGCCAGCCTAGACAGTTCAATAGGCATCTGCGTGTAGAAGAAAATACAGTATCCATGGAGAAACTTCCCGATATGACCAGTCCATGATCTGATGACTGAAAGATATGACCAGGCAAAAATGCAAATGCCTTGCTATTGGGATTTATTAGATGTGCAGCTTGTATATATTTCTTATCTTTGGTCTCTTTGTAAATGTAAATATCATTATCTTCCTGAAATCTGACCACATAAACCATGTCTTCAGTATTTTTAATACTATTGACAGACAATATACCTGCTTTTTTGCCATCTATGGTGACTTTGCTGTTTCTCCTCACTACATTACCATCCATATCCATGAGCATATATCCCTGATGTCCATGAAAAATAAACCCATCATCAGTAGCTGTGATCAATTCGATCAAACTATCTTTTTGTTCTACTCGCATATAATACTCTCCAAACTTACTGCTGATTTCTCTTTTTTCTATCACTCTGGCTTCATTATCTGTTTTCCATAGCCACTGTATGGGTTTATTATTAATTACGTACTGAGCCAGAAATGTAAATGTCTTATTATCTTTTGTAAAGGGTCCATCCACTCTAAGGCTAGCTTGTTGATCTGAAGTAAGATTAGTGAATTGCATGATCCTTTGTTCATCAAATTCGTACGATGTAATTATGGTATCATTTTCTACATCTATTACAACAGGAAAAAATTTAAAAGAGCCACCCCATGCATTATACACAAAAAATGATGACTGGTTAGCTGATTTTGCTGGATTAGTTCTCACTCCAGTTGTTATCATGTCTTTTGTATTCAGATATTCTTTTACCGTGCTTCCACTACCCAAATCCACCTCCCTTTCTATGTAATGCCCATTGTACCAACTGCCACGAAATGGTATTTTACTTCTGTATCCTTTCATGATTAGATTGCCCCCAAGTGTGAAATCCATCTCCATAGCAAAACTTAGTCCGTAAGTACTTTCATACTGAGGATTATAATTTTTCTCCCAAATTATATCTCCTGACTTCAAATCATATGCAGAGACCAATGTACCTGTATAAAATGTATTGTAATTGGACACATTAAAAATAACAGTATTTCCATATTCTTTAGGACGAGTGATGATCACTCCCAAGTCTTTTTCAGACGCTCTCGGAGATGTGAAGGGTGCATCGGGCTCAAAGGTATCCCTGACTGTATGTGCCCACTCTACCTTACTACCCTTGAAAT
>CAZGMB010000109.1:0-10765 GCA_964526715.1 uncultured Aureispira sp.
TAAGAAGTGTACGACATTAAAACCAAGATTTTGAGCCGTAATTATGTTTTTTGCATTGTCATCAATAAATAGCGTTTTATCAGGAATCAAGTCATACCGATCTATTAAAAGCTGAAAAATTGCAGGGTCCGGCTTTTTTAGTCTTTCCTCTCCAGAAACCAATATTCCTTCAAATAACGAAAGAAATTTGAACTTGGTTAATGCAATAGGAAAAGTCTCAGCCGACCAGTTAGTTAAAGCATAGATTTTATAGTTTTTACTATCATGAAGATCCTGAAGTAAATCTACTGTGGTTTGAATTACTCCTCCAAGCATGTCTTCCCATTTGTCATAATAGATCTGAATCTCCGTGAAATAATGTGGATGCGCATCCTGAAGCAACTTGGTGGCATCAGATAAAGTTCTTCCTGCATCTTGCAATTCATTCCATTCAGTGGTACAAATCTGATTAAGAAAATATTCTACAGCTTCAGTAGTGTTAAATATTTTTTGGTATACATATCTGGGATTCCAATCGATCAAAACGCCTCCCAAATCAAAAACTATAGTATCAATCATAACTTTCTCACCCATATATTTCTAAAGCTTACCAAATCTCCATGGTCTTGAAGAATAAAAGGTGCACCTCCATGTACAGCATTTTTTGGAAACCCAATGTATTCTGTGGTGCCTTCAATCACTTGATTATTTTGTATGACAATACCATTGTGAATAACCGTAACCAATGCAGACTTAAGCTTATTTCCAAATAAGTCAAATTCAGGAGCTTTATAAATGATATCGTAGGTATTCCACTCTCCAGATTTAGCACACGCATTCCAAAGCGGAGGTTTTTGTTTGTATATGGAACCTGCTTGACCATTGTAATAAGTTTCATTGTTATAACTATCTAAGATTTGAATTTCATATCGAGACTGAAGAAAAATACCACTGTTCCCTCTTCCTTGTCCCTCACCTTTGATGACCAAAGGGCTTCTCCATTCTAAATGTAAATGACAGTCTTCAAACTTATGTTTGGAATAAATATCTCCCATGCCTGGCTTTACAGTAAGTATGCCGTTTTCAAAACTCCACTCTGCAGGGCTTCCATCTTTTTTAACCCAAGTATTCGTATTATTTCCTAACAAAATGATGGCATCTGAAGGTATGTCTATTTTGATATTCCCCGCCGGTATGACCTTGGGGGCGGAAGACCAATCTTCAGTAGCCTCGGGTGTTTTAGGTTCTGTAAGTTGAGCAAATAATTGGATCGAAACAAATAAAAACGAAGCAATAAAGAGATATTTTGTATTCATTATGTATTAAATTTGGTAAAAATTAAGATTAAATTTTGAAAGATAAAAGTTTAAAAAGGTTACATTTTTTACAAGCAACCTAAATTAATCAAAGAATGTAGTGTGATTTTATCAAACCCAATAACCACAGAACTTAATTTATAAATAATTATTTTTGGCATTAGTAAAAAATAATGGCAAAACTAATGCTAGAAGCAACAAAATACAATTATTTTTGCACAATTTTTAAATTAAATTTTCTTATCATGAAAAATATAGTTCTTGTTTTATTGTTGTTTATTATAGTGTCTTGCAAAAATCAAAATGAAGTCACTAAAACAGAAACTACACAAACTTCGAAACCAGTAGAAGCACCTGCAGCAACACCAGCTTCTATAGCTGATGCTAAAAACTTTGTGGGTAAAAAGGCTACAGATGTAAAGCTGTTTGACCAATTTAATTTAAATCAAAGGATAGAGAAAGTTTTAGGTACTGATTTTGCTGAATTTAAAGCAGATTGGAATGAAGAAAATGTAATCTCACAAGATGGAGAGATATTGTACTTTTCAGGTTGTAGAAAAGGAGCTTGTGCAGATAATAAATATTTTGTGTTAATGGATATGATGGAAAATAATATCAACATTATCAATATTCGAAATGGAAGACCAAAAAGTTTTGAAGAAGGTGCAGTGATTGGAATGACTGATAAGGTAGCTGACGAATTTGAAAGAATAAGAAATGCACCTGGGTTGTAATAAAACAATATTATTCTCTAGGTAGCGATAAAAATGATACCGGAGCATAAAATTAATGAAAAATCCTAAAAATCTTGATTATAATGTTGATAATTAGGCTGATTAAGAGCATTGTAGTAAGTGGAAAATAAAACTTAAAATTTTCCTTTTCTACTTTGAAATCACCAGGTAGATTTCCTATGAAATCTAATTTATCTCCAAAATAATACCAAATCACACCGACGGCAATCAAAATGAAGCCCGCTCCAATAATGTATTTTCCACTTTCCGTAGCCATAACATTATGCCCAAAGGTTTTCAGGATATACTTTATCTTCAATGAGTTGTTTGATCTTCTCCATAACAAATGGCTTATCCTCTTTATATGTCACACCAAACCAGTCAGATTCAGTATCTAGTACTTTGACATTCAGGACATTGTCTTTAATCAATTGGTCTATCAAAGTAGGAATATAAAACTCTGATGTTAACTCCATACCATGCTTGTCCAGAAATTCTTTGAATAAAACGTCACAAAAGCTGAAATAGGAAGGTAAAAATCCCCACATATTCATAGATACCAAGGTACTTTCGTCTAAAATGTGGTTTTCATCAAAACCAGGATAACGGATCAATCCATCTGTGTCTCTCTTTATTTTTACGCATTCTTTTACATCAATTAGATTACCTTCATCACTTACATTACAAACTCCTCTATTTACTGTACCGTGATCGGATAGTGTATTTCTTAAATAATAAGCCACTACAGCATAGTCATTCTTATTATTGTTATCTTTCAAAAATTCGGCTAATTGCTTGAATGAATCTACCCCATAGTAATCATCTGCATTGATGACGCCAAATGGTTCCTTTATTACATCTTTAGCCACCCATATAGCATGTGCTGTTCCCCAGGGCTTTTGTCTTTCAGCATGAAATGATGACGCATCAGGCAAATTATCCAATTCTTGGGTAACAAACTCCATCTCTATTTTATCACCTAGTTTATTTCTAAAATAAGACTCAAAATCTTTTTTGAAGTACTCACGGATTATAAAAACAACTTTGCCAAAGCCCGCATTTATAGCATCATAAAGTGAGTAATCAATGATCGTTTCCCCATTAGGTCCAAACGCATCCATTTGCTTCAAGGTACCATACCTACTGCCCATACCAGCAGCTAAAATCAGTAATGTTGGCTTCATTTAATATATTTTATTTTACGATAGTAATTATTTGATTTATCTTGATTTATTTTAACTAAAAAGTTAGTTAATTGAAATCCGGTGCAAAGGTAAAAATTAATACAGACATAGATTATTTTTTTTATCATTGAATCAAGCGTTAGGGAAGAGTTAAAAGCCGATGTTAAAGTTTGTTAACACATATCAAATATAATTAAATACAATATTTATAATACTGACCAACAATATATTAACAAGTAATTAACAATATTTCATCGCTAAAATAAACTCCGTTAAACTTGAAGAAATCTTTTTATATAGCTACCTTTGCGCCATTATTTAATTTTTAAAATATTAATCACAAATGAAGAATCTTTTATTATTTGTTTTACCATTATTATTATTTTCATGCAAGCCAGGTGTAGAGTCACACAGAAAAGCAATTGAAGAATTGGGTACCAACTGGGATGGAGCAACCAAATCAGTAATTGGTTTTTCTGAAGGTTTGACTGCTGACATGACTAAATACACTGAAGCTGCTGCTTCAATGATGTTGGACTCAGTTGCAACTTCAAAATTGAAAGGTGATGCTGCAACACAGTGGGCTGCTGCAACTACAGCATACAAAGCGGCTACTACAGATGCATACGCACCTGCACAAGCTGAATTAAATGACTTCGTTACTATGTGGACTGAAAAATCATCTGCAGTTACTGCATTGAAAGATGGTCTTGCTGCTGGTAAAATCGAAGGTGATGTTGTAGCTCAAATAGCTGAGCTTTCAGGTTTAGTTACTCAAGCAAACGAAAAAGTTGCTGCGTGGACTGGTAAGAAAACTGAATTGAGTACTGCTGCTGACGCTGCTCTTGAAGGTCTTAAAAAAGCTTACGAAATGGTAGCTCCTAAGAAATAATTAGGATAGCGCACAATAAATGGGGTCTTAGTTTGCAAAAGCTAAGGCCCTTTTTTGTTTTACAACTTCTTTTTAAGTTCGAGTAATTCGTCGCGAAGCATTGCTGCTGTAATAAAGTCTAAATCCTTCGCTGCTTTCTTCATTTTTGCTTCAGTATCGTATATTAGTTTGGCAATCTGATCTTTAGTCATATATCCAATAATTGGGTCAGCAGCAATACTGGTTTGATCTTCTTGCTCAATGTACGCTACAGGCTTTTTGGCACCTCTGATATCAAGAATAGATTTCTGATTCAAAATTTCTGCTCTGGTACGAGAAACTGTAGTCGGAGTTATATTGTGCTCCAAATTGTATGCGATCTGTACAGTACGTCTTCTATTGGTCTCATCAATGGTATTCTGCATACTATCTGTAACTTTATCCGCATAAAAAACGACTAGACCATTGCTATTTCTTGCAGCACGACCAGCTGTTTGTGTTAGCGATCTGGTATTTCTCAAAAAACCTTCTTTGTCAGCATCCAATACAGCGACTAAAGAAACCTCAGGTAAATCAAGTCCCTCCCTAAGCAAATTGACACCGACCAATACATCAAATTCGCCCAATCTCAAATCCCTAATAATCTCTACCCTATCCATTGTATCCACCTCACTGTGAATATATCTTACTTTAATATTCAATTTCTGTAAATACTTGGTTAGTTCTTCTGCCATTCTTTTAGTAAGAGTAGTAACTAATACTCGCTCATTAACATCAATTCTTTTTTGGATTTCTTCGAGAAGATCATCGATTTGATTTATACTAGGTCTCACTTCTATGGGCGGATCTAATAGTCCTGTGGGTCTTACTATTTGTTCCACCACGACACCTTCTGTTTGGGCCAATTCAAAATCACCCGGCGTAGCACTAACATATACTACCTGATTAATCACAGACTCAAACTCTTCAAAACTCAAAGGCCTATTATCCATAGCAGATGGTAGCCGAAAACCAAAGTTGACCAAGTTTATTTTACGAGCTCTATCTCCGCCCCACATGCCTCTAACCTGAGGAAGTGTTTGATGGCTTTCATCTATAATCATTAGGTAATCTTCAGGAAAATAATCCAAAAGACAAAAAGGTCTGGTACCCTGTCTTCTACCATCAAAAAACCGCGAATAATTCTCTATACCGTTACAATATCCCAATTCTCTAATCATTTCCAAATCAAAAGTGACTCTTTCTTTGATACGTTGGGCTTCAAGGTAACGACCTTCTGACTCAAAAAACTTTTCATGATTGTGCAACTCATCTTCAATATCTTTGATCACCATGTTAAGTCTATCTTTGGGGGCTACATATAAATTTGCAGGAAAAATAGCCGCGTGATCTAGTGATGTAATTCTTTTACCACTGGATATTTCAAGCTGTTCAATTTGTTCTATTTCGTCCCCAAAAAAAATAACTCTATATCCATATTCCACATAGGGAAGGTTAATATCCACAGTATCTCCTTTAACTCTAAAGGTCCCTCTTTTAAAATCGACTTCAGTACGCGAATACAGACTGTTTACTAAACTATACAAAAATGCATTTCGGGATATGATTTGGCCTTTCTCTATTCGGATGATTCCTGTTTTATAGTCCTCAGGATTGCCCATACCATAAATACAGGATACCGAAGAAACTATAATTACATCTCGCCTGCCTGACAACAAAGAAGATGTAGCCCTGAGCCTTAGTTTGTCAATTTCTTCATTGATTTGAAGATCTTTTTCTATATAAGTATCAGAATGGGTAATGTAGGCTTCTGGCTGATAATAATCATAATAAGATACAAAATATTCAACAGCATTTTCAGGAAAAAACTCACACAACTCTGCATATAGCTGGGCTGTCAACGTTTTATTATGTGTAAGAACTAACGTTGGTCGGCTTACCTGTTCTATGACATTAGCCATGGTAAATGTCTTACCTGATCCTGTTACTCCCAACAAAACCTGATATTTTTCATTATTATTAAGTCCTTTTACTAATTGTTCTATCGCTTTAGGTTGATCTCCTGTAGGCTTGTAATGTGAAGTTAATTTGAAGGACATAAAAATATTTTACAGCATTGTAAACATTTGAAAACTTTAAAAGTTAAAGTGAATACATGAATTTTAGACTTAAGACATGATAAATTTTGAAAAAACACTGTGGTTTGGAAACACAAAGTGGCGCAATATAAAACTTAGATGAATAAATTAAGCACAAACAATCCACCAAAACTTGAAATAATATTACAAAATTCGTATTAAAAAAATCATAAAACAAAATTTAATTTTATAATAAAATGTAAATAAATTGCCGTAATTTTGCACTACCATAACCAAATACACAAATCATGACAACTGAAGCGCCTGCTTTTACCTTAGAATTGATGTCCAGTGATGATCTATCTTCGGACAGTTACAAAAGATCGGTTTTAAATGACTTTTGGATAGCTTTAGTAAGCCGGGAAGCTAGTATACTGGGCAGAAAAGAAGTACTTAATGGCCGTGCTAAATTCGGAATACTCGGCGACGGGAAAGAACTTCCACAAATAGCGATGGCCAGAGCTTTTAAAAAAGGAGACTGGAGGTCAGGTTATTATAGAGATCAGACCTTCATGTTTGCAAGAGGCCTATGCACTATAGAAGAATATTTTGCCCAACTTTATGCAGATAGTGACAATGATCCTTTTTCTGCGGGTAGGCAGATGAATAGTCATTTTGCCACACCAATGATGGACGCTGACGGCGATTGGCTGGACCAAACCCAAATGTACAATGTCTCTTCTGACATTTCGTGTACGGGTGGTCAAATGGCAAGAGGACTTGGTTTGGCTATGGCTTCCAAAAAATATAGAAAATTGCAGATACCGTCACATAAGAAATTTTCAGACAATGGAAATGAAGTATCTTTTGTGACCATAGGGGATGCTTCTACTTCAGAAGGCGTATTTTGGGAAACGATGAATGCTTCTGCAGTAATGCGTGTTCCGCTAGTTGTTGCAGTTTGGGATGATGGATATGGTATTAGTGTCCCCATAGAAATGCAAACAGCTAAAGGTTCTATCTCTAAAGCCTTGGAAGGCTTACAATTAGGAGATGACGGAAATGGCATCATGATATACACTGTAAAGGGTTGGGACTATCCTGAGCTGGTTGCAACTTTTGAAAAAGTGGTACAAAAAGCTAGGGAGCAACACAGGCCTGCTTTGATTCATGTGCAAGAACTTACCCAGCCTCAAGGTCACTCCACTAGTGGATCTCACGAGAGGTACAAATCTCCAGAAAGACTACAATGGGAAAAAGAAATGGATTGCATAAAGAAATTTGAAGAATGGATCATCAAAAATGACATCGCGACACCTGAGGAAATTGAAGTCATAAAAAATGAAGCAGTAGAATTTACAAAAAATGGAAAAGATAATGCTTGGAAAGCATACTCAGAAAAAGCAAAGGTAGACAGTGCAAAATTGAAGACCATTTTTAATAATCTACCTCAAGATTCGAAAACAGAGACCATTTTGCATTTGGAAAGAGAGTTGACCACAACACCTTTCCTGACTTTTTCTGAAGTCTTAGCACTGGGTAGAAAATTGCAAATACAATTACAAAGACTGAGCATCAAACAAATTCCGGAATTAGATCAGTTTATAGAAGTTTCCAAACAAAAAGGTGCGTCAAGATACCACACCAATCTGTACAGCGAAACCAAATATTCTGCGCTAAACATTCAAATTGTTCCACCAAAATTCGGACTAGAACCCGAAATTGTTAATGGTTATCAGGTTTTAAATACTTATTTTGACCAATTACTGCAATTTAAACCCAATATTTTAGCTTTTGGTGAGGATGTTGGACAAATTGGAGATGTAAATCAAGGATTTGCTGGTCTTCAGCAAAAGCATGGACTAGAAAGAGTATTTGATACCGGTATCCGCGAGTGGACCATCATGGGGCAAGCCATGGGTGGTGCTATGAGAGGACTGAGACCCATTGCTGAAATTCAGTATTTGGACTATATGGCTTATGCCTTCTCCTTGTTGTCAGATGATTTGGCCACCTTAAGATATCGTACCAATGGCATCCAAAGATCTCCTGCCATCATCAGAACGAGAGGACATAGATTAGAAGGCATATGGCATGCAGGATCTCCTATGGGTATGATATTGACATCCATGCAAGGTATCTATCTATGTGTACCCAGAAATATGGTTCAAGCCGTAGGATTTTATAATACTTTACTAAAATCTGATGATCCAGGAATCGTCGTAGAATGCCTTAATGGATACAGGCTAAAAGAAAAACTTCCTACAAATTTACTTGACTTTACAGTAGCACTTGGAAAACCAGAAATACTCCAAGAAGGCCATGATATAACGTTAGTCACCTACGGTTCTTGTGTGCGTGAAGCCCAAAAGGGACTTGACTTGCTCAAAGGATTTGATGTATCTGTTGAACTCATTGATGCTCAGACTCTGATGCCTTTTGACCTCGAAGGAATCATAGTCAACTCTCTCAAAAAAACCAACAGAATCATCTTTATGGATGAAGACATCCCTGGTGGAGCTACTGCTTACATGATGCGAGAAGTATTGGAAAAGTGGGATGGATATAAATATCTGGATGCCAAACCTGTCACCTTAAGTGCCGCAGCACATAGAACACCTTTTGGATCCGATGGTGACTATTTCACTAAGCCCAATCCGGAGGATGTATTTGATACCGTGATGGCTATGGCAAGAGAAGCGTTTCCTAATAGGTTTTAGTTGAAAACAGTTATTTTGAACCTTATAGGTTTTGAAAACCTTTAAGGTTTGACGTTTTCCGCTAAACTTTGTCACTATTCCACCCAAAATATTTAATTTTGCATCTCTGAGTATTTCAGTACCATAAAAAAATATAATTTCACATGCATTACCATCCGGAAAATATTGAACCTAAATGGAGAAAAAATTGGGTTGAGACTCAATTGTATAAAGTATCCAATAATACAGACAAGCCAAAATACTATGTATTGGATATGTTTCCATACCCATCAGGCGCAGGGCTGCATGTAGGACACCCATTAGGGTATATAGCTTCAGATATATTTTCAAGATACAAAAGATTACAGGGTTTCAATGTACTCCATCCTATGGGATATGACGCCTTCGGCTTACCTGCTGAGCAATATGCTATTCAGACCGGCGTACATCCTGCGGTATCCACAGACGAAAACATCAAAAGATATCGCGAGCAATTGGACAATATTGGTTTTTGCTATGATTGGAGTCGTGAGGTCAAAACTTCAGACCCAAGCTATTATAAATGGACACAATGGATCTTTTTGCAGCTTTATGGACATTATTATGATCTGACCCAAAACAAGGCAGTTGCTATTGATCAATTGGTTTCTGTTTTTGAAAAAGAAGGAAACGTTGGTGTAAAAGCTGCTAACAGCCAAGATTTTATATTCAGTGCATCAGAATGGCAAAACATGAATGCCAAACAAAAAGATGATGTCCTGATGAACTATAGACTGGCTTACCGCAAAACAGGCTATGTCAATTGGTGTGAAGCTTTGGGTACCGTATTGGCCAATGATGAGGTCAAAGATGGATTCTCAGAGCGTGGTGGATTTCCGGTAGAGAAAAAAGCTATGATGCAGTGGTCACTTCGAATAACCGCTTATGCTGAGCGATTGCTCAATGATCTGGATACGTTAGAGTGGTCTGATGCACTTAAGGCTATGCAGCGAAATTGGATAGGTAGGTCAGAAGGTGCTCAGGTATTCTTCGACATTCAAGGTCATGATCAAAAACTTGAAATCTTCACCACAAGACCTGACACAATCTTTGGCGCTACTTATATGGTATTGGCACCAGAACACGACTTGGTAGGCCTAATAACTACAGCAGATCAAAAAGAAGCTGTTGCCGATTATATTGATTATGTGAGCTCGAGATCGGAAGTAGATCGAATGTCAGAAGTCAAAGAAGTAACGGGTGTCTTCACAGGTGCATACGCTATACATCCATTAACGGGTAAGAATATTCCGATTTGGTTAGGAGAATATGTACTCAAAGATTATGGAACGGGTGCGATCATGGCTGTTCCAAGTGATGATGACAGAGACCAAGTTTTTGCAAAAAAGTTTGGATTGGAAATCATAGAAGTAGTGGATAAAACAGCGTACCCAGGTGCAACTGCCCATGATAAAGTTGGAAAAATGATGAACTCTGACCTCCTCAATGGCATGGAAGTAAAAGAAGCGATCTCTGCCATGTTATCCAAAATAGAATCTTTAGGTATCGGTAGTCGAAAAATCAATTACAAACTCCGTGATGCCAATTATTCACGTCAAAGATATTGGGGCGAACCTTTCCCTATAGCTTATGATAAAGATGGTGTGTCCCATGCCTTGGATATGGACAAATTACCATTGGAACTTCCTGAATTAGAAAACTTCCAACCAGCATCCGGTGGAAAATCTCCCGTAGCCAGAGCAGAAGATTGGGTCAATCAGTTTCCCGGTATGGAATTAGAGACGGATACGATGCCAGGATTTGCAGGGTCATCATGGTACTTCCTGAGATATATGGACGCGGTCAACGACAAAGCCTTTGCATCCAAAGAAGCGATTGACTATTGGCAAGATGTAGATCTTTAT
>CAZGMB010000110.1:0-10665 GCA_964526715.1 uncultured Aureispira sp.
TAAGATATGGTGACATTGAAATGATTTTGATACATGGTAATCATGATATTCTTTCAAACCAAGACTATTATGATTTAGGTTTAAAGATACACTCTGAATATGATATAGGATCTATTTGGTTGACACATGAGCCACAAATAATTACTAATGAAGAGTCTAGGTTTAATTTGGCAGGACACGTTCATCCGGGTGTCAGATTGAGAGGGAAAGGCAAGCAAAGTCTGACGTTACCTTGCTTTTGGTTCGGTGAAAGACAAGGCCTTATGCCAGCTTTTGGTCATTTTACAGGGAAGCATTTAGTAGACATTCATGAAAATACCATTATCTTTGCGATAGCAAACGACCAAGTCATTAGGATTATATAATTTATTCGTGGTCTTATAAAAATCATTTTGTCATCCATTAAAAGATAAAAAAATGACTTGCTGATTTTTTCTAACCTTAGCATTTTTAGCTCACGCTAATAATCTAAAAATTAGTTGAATTTACATCTTATGAAATTCTTACACACAGCAGATTGGCATTTGGGCAAAGTACTTCATAGACATGAAATAAATCCTGAAATCGGGTTGTTTTTTGATTGGTTAGAAAAAATAATTATAGACGAAAAGGTAGATGTACTCTTAATATCAGGTGATATTTTTGATCTGGCCAATCCTTCAAATAAGGATCTAAAACTCTATTATCATTTTCTTTATAGGTTATCAGCACTTAAAATAAAAACCATCATTACGGGAGGAAATCACGATTCAGTTAGTTTACTCAACGCACCGGCTCAACTGCTCGACCACATGAATATCCATGTTATAGGAGGAGTACCAGAAGATTTCGAAAATCAAATTATTCCAATCACAAATAAAAACGGAGATATTGCTGCTATAGTTTTAGCGGTTCCATTTTTGAGAGAAAGAGATTTGAAGGTTTCCATAAGCGCGGATCAAGAAAAAACAAAAACAGATACTACTGCCACGGCAATAAAAAGTCATTATGATAGATTGGTAGACATGAGTTTAGAAAAATATGGTTCGGGCATTCCATTGATTGCTATGGGCCATCTTTTTATGCAAGGTGCCACAACATCAGAAAGTGAGAGAGAAATTCACGTAGGTAACCTTCAAGGCATTGATGGAGAAATGGTGCATTCGCAAATTGATTACATGGCATTGGGTCACATACACAAGCCTCAAAGGATTAGTAAACAAGATCATATTAGATATTCAGGATCACCTGTTTATTTAGATTTTTCTGAAGCAGGATACGAAAAAGTAGTTATTTCCGTAGATTTTAATGATGGGAAATGTGCCATTCACCCTATAAAAATTCCAGTTTTTCGTCAACTTTTGAGGTTAAGGGGAAGTTGGTCAGAAATAAAGGATGCTCTCCATAAGTATAGAAACCCATATGATCTCATTACATATGTAGAAATTGATGTTTTTGAAGATGTTTATAATATTTCAATAAACTATGAGGTAGAATCTTTTAAGGAGCATCAAAATACCGATTATAAAATTATTAAAAGTAAAATTACGCTTCCAGGAAATGTTTTAAAGGACCAAGAGTACAATGATCGTTGGGCCGCTTCATTTACTCCTAATGATATGATAAATAGAAGGCTGGATATAGAAACACTAGATGACGTATACAGGCAAGAAATAGTTAGCGTGTACAGTGAGATTTTAGAGACATTTAATGATTGATCTATGTTTAGAAATGTTTCAATAATATATTAAATTTTGCACTTTGAAAGTACTCAGACTTAGGTTTAAAAATATCCATTCATTGAAAGGAGAGCATGCGTTGGACTTCACCATTGCTCCGTTGGTAGATGCTGGCTTATTTGCCATAATTGGACCTACTGGAGCGGGAAAATCTACCATATTGGATGTGATTACGCTGGCATTATTTAACAAAATACCTAGGTTTGCTTCAAAGGGAACAGAGTCTATTTCTAGGCCAGAAATAGAAAAACTGGGTTCTGTGATGACACATTTTGCAGATGATGCATATGCAGAGATTGAGTATGGAACAAATCAAGGTATTTTCAGATCTAGATGGAGTATAAGCAAAGCAAGAACAGGTAATCTCAAAGATTATGAAATGCAACTTTCTGAGTTGGTTGCAGGAAAATCAGATGGTCATATTTTTGATCTTAAAAAATCTCAAGTACCAGAGAAGAATGAGCAGTTGCTTGGGTTAAAGTATGAGCAGTTTATTCGTTCTATACTTTTATCTCAGGGTGATTTTGCGAGGTTGCTCAGGTCTGATGATAAAGATCGTGCAGCACTGTTGGAAGACATCACGGACACAGGTATATATAGAGAAATTGGAAAAAGGACATTTGAAACCGCAAAGTTAAAACGTCAGGAAATAGAAGCCTTGAGATTGCAATTGAGTTTTATAAAGTATCTTTCAGACGAAGATATAGACATAAAGAAAGCATTCATTATGGAAGCTCAGCAAAGTATTAGTCTTCTGGATATTCAGATTGCTGAGTCCAATGAGAAATACAAAGAGCTTTCCCAACTTTTGATGTTGAAAGCAAAAATAATCGAAATACAAAAAAGTTTGCATTTGCTTCAAGACAAAAAAAGTGCCTATGCTTCCAAAGCTGAAAAATTGCAAAGGCATCAAAAACTAGACTTATATCGAGAACGGTTTTCAATATGGCAAATGGATAAAAAAAACTGGCACCAAACCAGTGATGAGATCAGTAGCTTACAATTGGAATTGAAAAAGGTTTCAAATTCGTTTTCGGAGGTTTTGTCCAAAATGTCTCAGTTTACTGGGCAGCAGGTTAATGAAGAAAACTTCATGATCGTGATGAAACAATTTGAACAAGAAGTCAATCATTTGGATGCTCAACTGGTTTTTATAAAGGAAAATGGGGTTAAAGCCAGGCTAAGATTACAACAAATTTTTAGTAAAGAAGCCAATAGTACTTTTGCATACATTGCAGCGATGAAACCAAATGATGGTTTAAAAGAAGTGGAAATGCTTCTAAATCAAAACAAGGAAATCACAGGAGATGTAGATATTGAAAATTTAATCAGCCATAGAAATAAATGCAATCAAAAGCGTGAACAACTCATTAATATCCAAAATGGAGTGTCACAATTAGAAAAAAATAGAACAGAAAATGCCAATCTTACGCTTCAAATTGATAAACTTAATATTTCCATTCTAGATGCTACAAGATTACTATCCGAGCATGAAAAGAAAATTACATTATTAGACCAAAAAGAATCTGCGCTTAATACAGAAAAAGAGAAGTGGTTACAGATTGCCACTTTGGATGATCATCGGGCAAAACTAGAAGATGGAAAACCTTGTCCATTGTGCGGCGCTGAGCATCATCCTTATGCACATGATTTACCTGTAAGAGTTCTGGATGTAGAATTACAAATACGGGCAGTAAAGCAAGAAGTCATTAGCATAAAGGAGGAAATTAAATCAATGACTATTTCAATATCCAAAGATCAATCTACGGTAACTAATTACCAGCAAATGATTTTAAAAAATAAGGAAGAAATCGATATCTTATTAAAGAAACATGGTAACAATGTATTGACTAGTAAAGAAATTCTGTTAGAAATTTCCACATTAGAAACTGAACTAGGAGTGATAAATAGCAAAATCGAAGCTTTATCAAATATTCAGGTATTAGAAGGAATTCACCAAATCCTTCAAGAAATCCATCGTTTACTAGAAGAACATGCTAGTATCCATACCAAGAGACAATCTTTATTTAAAGGTCAAAATGTATCCAATGAAGCCAATGTTATTCAAAATCAATTTATAGCTTTTAAAGAATCTGCTCAGCGTCTTTCTACAACGATAAAAACCAAAGATGAAGATGCCTCACGTATATTTCTGAAATGGACAGAAATGTCTAAAGAACTTGAAAAGGATTTAGTACAATTAGGGTATCAGACTATTGAAGATGCCATTCAAAACTTACTTCCTGACGACACTTTAAGGCAATATCTATTAGAAAAAGAAGCCTTGACCAATGAAGAAACCAGCCTTGTGGCTCAATCATCTCAAGCAGAAGCTGATCTGAAATTGCTAAGCACGATAGAAGGAGATCATAAAACGTTAGAAGATTTGAAGATAAAAATATCGTCGTTGCAAAATGAGAAAGACAAGATTAATAATTTAATTGGAGGGTCTCAAAAAGAACTGGAACAAGACGCCATCCAAAGAAATGAAGCCTTACAACTAAAAAAAATTATAGATAAAAAGGAAAAACAAGCCAACCCTTATCTACATCTCAACGAATTCATTGGTGATCAAACAGGAAATAAATATGCGAAATTTGCTCAAAATATCAGCCTTAAGCATCTTATTTTTTTAGCTAACCAAAGACTAAGCAGACTTACCGATCGCTATTTGTTAAAGATGACGGAAATCGAAGATGATTTCAGGGTCTTGGATTTGTACCAAGCGGGAATAGATCGAAGTGTAAAAACTCTTTCTGGAGGAGAAACATTCATTGTCAGTTTGGCGTTGGCTCTTAGTTTATCAGATATGGCATCACAAAATGTAAAACTGGAAAGTTTGTTTATCGACGAAGGTTTCGGAACATTGGATCAAGAAACACTCGAAACGGCTATGTTAACACTCGAAAAATTACAATCAGAAAGTAATCGCAGTATAGGTATAATTTCTCATGTGGATAGCCTGAAGGAACGAATTACTACACAAATCAGGGTGCATAAAAATAGTCAGGGATATTCAGCGTTAGAAGTGGTTTAGGAAAAGTATGGGCAGGGAATATTTTAAAAATCTTGTATTTACTTAATCATACCAGATTTGATATTTGAGAAAAAAAAATGTGTTTGCTGACAAAAAGAAACTTCTAAATGAATTGTTGATGTCTTGCTGCCATTAAGTTTATAACTTAGGTTTTCTTTTTGATTCGTATGCTTTGGTCTCATCTAACAATATAGCTTCCTGTATCACATCCACGATCAAACTTTTTTGTATTTCTGCTAGGTTTCCAAATTCTACACCACGCACTTGTTTCCGATCTTTGTAATCCAATATATTTTGGTCATCTGACAATTCATTGCCTCGAATAAATACCAATTCAACCTTTCCAGATTTCAATGGGTTTAAATAGCATATCCAAGTCTGGCCATAATAAAAAGGAATTTTATATCTGATTTTTGCTTGTAAATTGAATTCTTGGGTTAGTAATTCATGAAAATAAAACAATACCTTTCTCTGATCATCTTCGTATTGATATATCCAATCCTGAATGTCTGACATATGAGTTTATTGTATCTAAACATTAAACATATTTATTACCAAAAAGTTAAAATCTGTGTTAAAGTCCGTTAAGGGTGTTACTATTTTGCCAAATCTACCTTTATCTTGGTATCAAAATATAATTCAAAATGCGAAATTTCATTTTTACCTTATTCATTATTACTGTGTATTCCTGTGCACCAAGCCTAGATTTTTACACTAAAAACATACATGATAGCAATAACTGGACTGATAGTGAGTTGAGTAAAATCCAGTTTTATATATCCAACGATATTGTATTGTGGCGAGATATTAGTCAGGGAGATTCCGAAATTTCAGATGGTAAGATCAAGATGGTGGAAGGCAGAAAGGTAGAAGAAGTGGTTATTAGAAGGGGGACACCTGGGGCTTTTGTTTTTTCGCCGCAAGCAAAACAATACGCAATAAGTTTTGATGCACAAGATGACTCCAAATTTCTAATTTTTGGTCCATCAGATAAAGTTAATGGTAGGTATGTGCTTTTAGGAAAAGAATGGGATAGAAGGTATGGAAAAGTAACTTATGGTAACAAAGTTTACCGTACATCTGCCGAGAGTGCATTTGCATACCTTATGGTAGATCTTCGTAAATCTAGCATTACTAAAGTAAATCGGGAAAGACCCACAGGAAGAAGGGTTGGAAATTGATTTGAAATGTCAAAACTGAAAACTATTAAATTTTTAGTTTTGAAATACTATGATCTTTATCACTTAAGGTAGATAAATTCGACTTTGTTGCGAAATGACCATATATTTGTGTTGGTATTTTTTACTTTTCAAAACTTTATGGGATGAAATTATTTCCTGCCTACTTTTCTTTACTGATATTTTTGATATTGGGTGGCGATATGAATGCTCAGGTCATCGTTAAAAAAGATAGTACCTATATTTTTGAGATGAAAGATGGTAATACTTACATTGGTAAAGTAATAGGTGCTGAAATGAATGAAAAATTTGAAGTTCAGACTTCTATTGGTACCATTAATCTGGTGCGAAAAGATATATTAAATATCACTAAGTTTAAAAAATCAGATATTAAGGATGGTGAATATTGGCCATCTAATCCACACTCAAGTCGTTATTTTTTTAGTCTAAGTGGATATGGTTTACGCAAAGGTGAAGGGTATTATCAAAACGCTTGGGTACTATTTAATCAAGTATCTTATGGCATTACCGATCATTTTTCTATGGGTGCTGGTGTGATGCCTCTCTTTTTGTTTGGGTTTAATGAGGCACTCCCATTTTGGATTACACCAAAGTTAAATTTCCCTTACAAAAATGGTAAGGGAGCTTTTGGGGCAGGGACATTTTACATCTCAGCAATAGGTGAAAATGCAGAAGGTTTAGGCATACTGTATGGTTCTAATACTTTTGGCAACAGAGATAAACAACTCACTATAGGTGTAGGAATTGGATATAGTTCTGAATTTGGATTGGGCGAATATCCAGTTTTTAATGTTGGTGGTTTAATCAGGACCAGTAAAAACTGGGCGTTTATTTCCGAAAACTATATTTTGACGATAGATTCATATGGTGCTTTGATAAGTGGCGGCGCTCGTTATATGGGGAAAAGATTAGCCATTGATTTCGGAGGTTTCATGCCGGTGTTTCCAGGTCAGGACCAATTTCTCATCGCACCTTGGCTTAGTATCAGTGTACCATTTGGCAATAGATATTAGTATAATTTCTCGCAATAAAGGTTTGAAGTTCAATATTTAGAATCACACTGATTGTAGTAAGAATGACTGCAAATTTTACCACTGAGGTGAATGCTGTCGTTACTTAAACCTCGGATAATGACTTTTTAGTTTCTATTCTCTTTTCAAAAGCTTCCCAACTTTGAGAAATTGATTTGCCTTTTAACTGAGCATGCTCTAGGAAGTCCAACTCGGGTGTCATTGCCACAAGGTCGAGTTCTGTATCAAGCTTACTTTTTTTGACATCATCAATGACATCTTCAATCCAATCTACCATCATATTATTATCTTCGTTTCTCATTGTAAACCCTTAAACGAATTACTCAGGTAAAACCCTACTTTTTTTTTTGTAAAAAAAATATGAAAAGTTTATTTTTCTTTAAAGAATTTGATTTCCTAGCGGTTACAACTGATTTTTCAGTAATTATCTACTAAATTCTTTGTGCTCAATCGAAGGGTCGTAGTCATTTTTGGTGATCAAAGCATGTAGCTCACTTTCTGGTTTCTTAGAGCGAATCAAAGGAAATAAGAGTTGGACATACCAAGGTTCTTTAATTTTGTTCCATGCTCCAAATGTAGTGGGATATTGACGGGTGATTTTTGCAGTGCCAAATAAGACATCCCAAATAAACAATAAATTGCCATAATTTCCATTGGGGTGCGAAACGCCATCATCTGCTGTCAGTCCATGGTGTGCAAAATGGGTACTTGGTGTAGAAATTGTACGTTCTACGATCCACGCTATTGGGTGTAAAAAATGGTGCTTGTACAAAAAACTATCCCATTTGGTCTCACTATGAGCCAAAATAATTACTGTCAATTTGATAGGTAAATAAAATAAATATACATAGCCCATGCCTAAAAAAATCAACATTGCAGATAACC
Source organism: uncultured Aureispira sp. (assembly GCA_964526715.1). Lineage (GTDB taxonomy): Bacteria > Bacteroidota > Bacteroidia > Chitinophagales > Saprospiraceae > OLB9. The sequence goes on from CAZGMB010000110.1 coordinate 7,871, forward strand.
AAATGCCAGGCATTAAGGCATAATATAAAACGGCATTTCTATACGTAACCATCACGCCCATTTCTTCTACTACGTGATGTGGTCTGTGGAGTTTCCACATCATGCGATTTACATGAGATAGTCTGTGCCACCAATATTGTGTCATATCATCCAAAATGAGAAACGCCAGTATTTGCCATCCTATACCCAAGTTTAAATACTGATTTTCATACTGAGGAAAACATTGCAGCCCTAGCCAGAATACCAGAATAAAAATGGCAGGTTGTATCAGTGTAGGAAGTGTCAAAAGACTTATGACTTCAATAGTCCAATCATTTTTTGTTCTTTTATCTTCAAAGTATAAACCACCTATAGCCTCTAGGATACCTAATACTAGAAGCAAAACGACTGGTATCATTTTACTAACTAACTCAGGATGCGCCATTTTAATGATTTGATTTTTTTAGCGTGGCAAAAATTTCTAAGGCTTTTTGCATTCTTTTTTCTATAGCTTTTACACTCAGGCCCAATGAATCAGCTATCTGAGCATAAGTCATTTTTTCTATTCGGTTTAGCAAAAAAACTTCTCTAGGACCTTCGGGCATACTAGCTAAAGTATGATCCAGTTTGACTTTAAATTCGTCCAATTCCATGAGGTATTGCGGGTCTTTGTTGTCTTGATGGAAATGAATACCCGCACTGTAGTTGGACTTCACTTTTTCATGTCTGACATGGTCCAAAAATAAATTACCACCTACGGTGTAGAGAAATGATTTAGCTTTACTTATTTCTACTTTATTTTTGTGATGCCATAATCTAACAAAAGCTTCCTGAGCCAAATCTTCAGCTAGGTCCATATCTCCTGACTTTGACCATAAATATGCTCTCACGCCAGAAAAATGTTCTGAATAAAAAATTTTAAAATTGGATTCGTTCAAAAAGTTCATTTAATCATTTTTGATCACATGATCTCTAAGATATTCTATGGCTTCTTTATACCCATCCAATCCTTTTCCTACGATATTGTGTACTGCGGATTCACGTATATAGTTGGTATGTCTGAAAGGCTCACGTTCATATATATTAGTGATATGGACTTCTACCACAGGGGTTGTAATCGCTCTCAAAGCATCTGCTATAGCAATAGATGTGTGTGTAAATCCTCCTGCATTAAGTATGATACCATGATATCTATAGCCGACACCGTGTATTTTGTCTAGCAAGTCACCTTCATGATTGGACTGATAGTAGTGCAAGTTAAATTCAGGAAACATATTTTCCAACTCCACAAAATATGCATCAAAAGATTTGGAACCATAGATTTCAGGCTGTCTTTTACCTAGCAAGTTGAGGTTGGGACCGTTGATAATGATGATTTGAATCATAAAGTATTTAATTTGCAATATCAGAAATAAACTTTATTCTAGTCAATAGTACTTCTTCTTCGCTAATATCGTCTTCTTGCAGCTTTCGGATGGCTGTATCTATCGCGTCACTTGTTGAACTTTTGAAATAATCAAATATTTCATCTACTATATCTTCATCAACTTTGTCTTTTACAAAATAATCTATATTGATTTTAGTGCCTCCATCTACAATGCCATTGAGTTCGTAAAGCAACTCGTCGTATGTCATTTCTACATTTTTGGCGATATCTTTTAGTGGCATTTTGCGATCAATAGACTGTATGATGGTCACTTTGTTTCTAGATTTATTGGCTACTTGCTTGATGACGACTTCTGTGGGTCTGTCTATTTCGTTTTCGTCAACATATTTTTTGATCAGTTCTATAAAAGGTTTGGCAAATTTTTGCGCTTTTCCTTGACTTACTCCTGATATTTGTAACATATCATCCATGCTGATCGGATAGTATGTGGCCATGTCTTGAAGTGATGGTTCGGAAAATATGACCCAAGGTTGTACTTTGAGTTTGCGGGCTTCTGACTTTCTAAGGTCTTTGAGCAATTCTACTAACACAGTATCTAAGGCTGCGCCTTGACTGCCTCCTAAATCTATATCACCATCATCTTTTACTGAAAAATCCCTGTTTAATGGAATCATGATCGTATGTGGCTTCTTTATGAAAGCTTTTCCTTCATCGGTAAGTTTTAAGATACCATACTGCTCAATTTCTTTAAAGAGTAAATCATGGAGTACAGCTTGTCTGAATATAGTGTGCCAAAATAATTCGTCTTTACCGGCCCCTGCACCAAATAACGGTAGCTTGTCAAATTTGAAATCTTTCATTTCCTTGGAAGCCTTTCCAGTGATAAACTCTACCAAAATTTTGATAGTATAGTTTTCATTGAGTTGTTGGACGACTTGAAGAGCAAGCTTCATTTCGTTCATGACTTCTTCTTTCTTCTTTGGATACTTACAGTTGTCACACATGTTAGAACACTTAGAGTCATCGTATTCTTCTCCAAAGTAATGCAAAAGGAATTTTCTACGACAAGTATTATTTTCGGCATAGGCAATGACTTCGTCCATCAATTGAGCACTGAGTTCACGCTCTGCCACAGGTTTGTCTCTAAGGAATTTTTCGAGTTTTAGGATATCTTTGTAAGAATAGAAAGCAAGGCAATCTCCTTTAAGACCGTCTCTGCCGCCACGACCAGTCTCCTGATAATAGTTTTCGATACTTTTGGGTATATCGTAGTGGATGACAAAACGAACATCTGGTTTATCGATTCCCATTCCAAAAGCTATGGTAGCTACAATGACTTCTACTTCTTCCATCAAAAAATCATCCTGCACTTGAGTTCGGGTCTTGGCATCCAATCCTGCATGGTAGGCAGAAGCCTTGATTCCATTTA
>CAZGMB010000111.1:0-10252 GCA_964526715.1 uncultured Aureispira sp.
CCTATTACAGAATTAAAGAAAAATGAAATTTGATTTGCAAGAACTTTATAGTTTGATGAGCTAATCTCTGGTCTCCAAAAGTGTTCAGATTGTCTATCTTGGTCAAAAGTAAGTAACATATCCTTAAGATCTTTAAGGCTGGGATCGATAGAATTAGAATTTTTAAAATTTCCATCTAATAATTCTATACTCCCATTAACTTCTGCAAAAAGCAAAGCCCCATCTTTACATAACATATTAAAAATATGTACAAAACTTATTCTCCAGTTTATACTTCTATGAAATTCAAACAGGCAAAAGATAATATTATAATGATTTGTTTTGCATTTCTCAGGTTCATTAAAGGGGAAATTAATTGAATACTTATCAATTTTGCATTTATCAATGTTTTCAAGTGAAATATTTGATTTAAGTCTTTGTTTTTTATAAGCTTCATTACATTTTGGAAATACTGTTTCGTCAATACATATATAAATGTCAGTCAAAGAGTTGCCAAAAATAGTTGGTGTAAAAACTTCATTTATAATTATATCTAAATTAACAGTTGTAGTTTCATCATCAATAAACAATTTTTCTAGATATGGAAATAAAACCTGTTCAGTAAAATGTACTCCTAGATAAAGGATATTCAATTCATTTTTTTCATCTTCGTATAGGTAATTTAAGTTGTCTTTTATATAATTTCCAATTTGATCTTTTTGATCTCTAAAATCAATTAAACTTGTAAGTGCCATAATATAGAAAGTTAAAAATTTTAAAATTTTCTTAAGCTTATTTCAACAATTTATGTAATTAGTATCTACAAATTTTCTAAAAATAAAAATCAATGATTACTGTATTCAAACCTCGATAATTACGCAAATAAATATTTCTCAAGACAAAATATCATTTACTCCCCAAACCGCATAATTAAAATTAACTTTTTTATTAAGATATATAACAAAAGTTATAATGGTAACCCCTGAGGTTAATATCAAAAAATGAATGTTTGAATATTTGAATAATTAACACAAAACACAATGTAAAACTAAAACACCTAAACAAGCATAAACCTGAATTTGCCATTTGTATTATAAGGATGTATCTTATTTAAAAAGGGCAAATATATACTTTCGAGATTTATCAAAACCCCGTATTTCTACGGTAATTTTTATAAGTATAAATACGTAGTTAAATCGACTAAGTTCCACCTAAATATTCTTTAGTATATTATACCAACTGTTACAGCCCCCTGAAAAGTCAGACTGAATTACAAAAATAATTTTGTAATTTTGTCCTAATCTTAGGGGGCTGAACCACTCCCAAAACAAATTTTACATTATGCTAATTAGACACCATCCAAACTATAGAGAGAAGCACCATTTCCAAGTGGCAGTGAATATGCAAGCTGGTCAAAGTCAAAACCAATTCTTGGACCTCCTCCGCCAAAAGGTCTCTCAATATTCACACCATTAAAATCATTGTCAAGGAATGTCCCTCTTAGTTCTGAGTTGATCAAGATATTGGCTGGAAGATTTATATATGGATTAGTTTCATTATTGGCAGTAGCTTCCTGTCTAATTCTTATATGCCCTCTTAATTCAAAGCTAGGTGAGACAGCAGTTAATATTCCATTTAAAGCTGGTGCCTGCAAAGGGCCAGGTATAATGTTTGGAAATAAAGCAAGAATACCAGTTTCGCCCGGACCAAGTAGTAGATTATTTGATTTTAGCGTTTTGTAAAACCTAAATGGAAATGGAGGTACGGTAGTCGTTAAGAGTTGAGCTCCAATATTTGCATTAATATTATCTCCTAAGTTACCATCATAAGCTAAATCAAAATTTCGAATACCTGTAGCATCAAGTGTGAACTCTCTTAATGGGTCTAAGGTAGATTGATTACTTGCCATGATATAACTCACACTAAAATATAAAGGCCTATTGAGCTCAAGGTTGGTAATGGTAAGAAAGTGACCTTGAATAACTCGTCTAAAAACTGAATTGAAACCTTCATCTTGATCCGGAATCGACGGATTATTTGGAAAAACTGGTCCTAAAGGAGCTATTCTTTTAACTAAAATTTCAAAAGTTGAGATTACTTGATTTTGCATAACATTTTACTAATTTAAGGTGATGTAATAATTATTAATTTTATGCAAAGTTATGGCGATTTGAAAATCTGAAAATATAACTTTTGTTATATCCCTCCCCTACTAAGTTTCAAATTCACTAAAATCAATTGTATATTCCTGTTAAACTGAACCACTTATCCCACTCCAAACTGAAGCACTTTATTTGAAATTTGATGTGGTTATAAAAATTAAAAACTAAATACTAGCCACTAACAATCACATCTATAAAGGGGTCAGTATGCTCCAGAATATTATTTCTACCGCCCTTTAAGCGGGTCATTATTAGCCAGATTGTTAAAAAAAACAAGTATGTCTCAACATAAAATTCATTCTGTTTAATGGGGGTCAACATGCTCCAGTGCATCCAATATGCTGATTCTTTTCAACAAAACGCAGTTTGTTGGTTCAATAGCAGGAGTTCTTTTGTTGGATTTACTTATTTTGGACTCCTTTTATGGTTATGATAAATTAGGAATCTGATTTTATTTCAAGAAAAAAGTTTCATACCATCTATAATTGTGAATATTAAATTAATGAAGATATTGAATTTTCGAAAATCATTGATCGAGCAGGCAACCCAGACTCCATAAGCTCTATTTTGATTGTCTTATTATTTATCAGTTCATTAATGAGAATACTTAAATTATCCCTTTCAACTTGATACATTAAACCTCTTGCTCCTTTATAAAAGCAACTTAATGCGCCTAAAGCTTGTGCATATTTCAGAATACTTTCAAGTGTAGTATTATCAATATCTATAATTTTTGTTATATTATAGTCAATTAATGATTTGATTATTCCTGCTGTTGTCCAATCACCTGCTCCTGCAGAATCAACAACTTTATTTACGGAAAATGGTATTATATGTTTCCAATCATTTAGATTTTGTGTTCTATAATTAATTCCATCTTTGCCAAGAGTTTCAATTTCTAGTGGTATCTTTCCTTGGGGAATAAGATCTTTATAATTTGGTATTCTTTCATTTGAAAATTTTATAATATCAATAATTTCAATCAACTCATTGGTTAAACTTAAATTATCAATCTTTATTGAAGATGGTTCATAAATGACTATTGCACCATTATTTTTATATAATTTAGCTAACTCAATTGAACTTCTGCTTATTCTGTCCAAATAAAAAAAGTCACATTTGGATATTTTACTATAAAGCATTTCAATACTCTTAACTAAAACAGGCTTGAAACTTGGTAAGTACTTTCCATTCTCAGGATTTCTAAATTCAAATCTATGTATTGAGTTACCATCTTTAGAATTACTAATTCTTTGAATTATTATTGGCGTGCTACCATCGTCAGCTTTTATAATTAAGTCATTATTAACACCCCAAAATGCTATATCATTTATTAGTTCTTCTGTTGCTTTATTATTTGCCAATCTAGCAATAGGAAATGTATCAAACCCCAAATATGATAAAATAATTAAAACATTCCCACATGACCCTCCTGCAAATAAGTTAGGCTTAGTATTTGAACTTTTTTCAATTACTATATCTAGTGCTACAAGACCAATTCCTATTATACTTTTCATTATTAAACATTAATTTACATAAGGTTCGCCTGTTAACCACATATGAAAAAGCTCATTGTGTTCCAAAATCTCTGCACTTTCACCATCAGCCGCAAATTTATGACTTATTGAATCAACATGTTTGATTCCTACCTTTAAATCTTTATTTTTAATTTCTAGAGATTTCGATTCATAAACTGCTAAAAAAGCCCCAACTGTTAATAATTTGCTTGATAAAACAGAAATTATAACTTTTGCACCGTCAAATATCTTTAATGACAAACGATGTCTTTCGATTGTATTTCTAATTAATCTATAAACTTGAAATGGGTTTTGTTCATCAGCATACAGTATATTTTTTATATCAAAATCTTTATCGTTTAAAATTTTATCCTGGTAGGCATTTATTAGTTCATCTCCCCTTCTTAATTGTTTTGATGGGAAAGGTAAAATCACACATGTTGAAACAGGATCCAATGAATTCCTAATTTTCTCATATTGCTCTAATTGATGTTCTCCAATAATTGTTATCCACACCTCTTTATATTTCTGAATCAAAGTTATATTTGGAATACTTAAACCGTATATAAACTCCGCAGACTGTTCGACTCCTTGGTCTACAATTAATGAATCCATTCGATAGTTTTCTGTTACAATGATGTGAAGATTAATTTTTCCACATCCGTTTTCATCTATAATTTTTAATAACTTATTAATTAGTGGCATAAATACACCTCTCGGCATTGCACTTATATCAACAATAACATCCGTATATGATTTTATTCTTTCAAAATTCTCAACAATATTATTTGCTTTAATTGATGCAATGCTTTTTTGCTCATCCCTAATGATGATAGGTTTTACTTCATGTTCTGCTTGCTTGGTTTGTAGAAAAGACTCTAATTCCATTTGATGTTTACTAACTTCAGATGTAGTAATATTATTTTTTTCTTCTTCTTTACTCTGAAAATATCTTACACTTAGAACATCCCTCTTACCTATACCAGCTATATTGTATATCAACTTGATACCATTAAGTGTTCGTGGGTCAAAACCCAATCCAAGTATGTAAAGAATATCTTTTTTATTTTTTAAATAATTTTCCCAAAAATTAATACAATTTTTTGTGTTTTGATTAAGTATATAATTTTTCCAACGCATTTCCATATTTTCAATTCCTTTATATTAATTATTTATTTGATTAATGTTATTTTTATTTAACAGCCCCTTAAGGTCGTCTAATTTTAAAATTTTAAATTTACCATTATTTAAAGGCAAACCATATTTAGCACAATAAATTCTATTAATGTATAAAATCATAACTTCCTTACCTTGAACTTTATAATTTAATCTAAAATCAAGCAAATTATAGGCTATGCTTGTTGCTAATAACTTAGCAATTTCATGATAAGAGTGCTTCGTATCGTTTATAGCTTTACTTTTTAATATTTCCCTTTCTCTCATTGTTATTGCAATTCCATTTATTCCTGGCGAATTCCAAGCATTGTCAATATATGTATGTGAACGACATATCAAACAGAAATTATTAAGAAAGTTTTTAATATTTAGAGCATTTGGAATTCTTATATCTAATTCTCTCCATTTTTCCTCTGATAATTTTTTAATTAGTGCATCTTGCTTCTTCGGTGTTATTAAAATATGACTACTTTTATTTTGAGAAATCTTTTTTAATTGATTTAAACTAATTGCTTCAAATAGTTTTCCAGCTATGTTTAAAAATTGCTCAATATTTGAAGAAGATAACCTACTAATTTTCTCAATCCCGTAATAATATGGGATTCTAAATTCATCATGTAAGAACAGTCTTGCAGCGTTTTCTATATCTGAACCATTTTGATGAATTAGAGACCCCTCATCCAAAAATTCATCAAATGCCAATTCTTGTTGACTATTCCCGTAATGTCGATTTATTAATATTTCAAGCCTTTTCCATTCAACTAATGTTTCAAATTCGTTTTCATTCAAATTTTCAATTGTATTGAGCCACTTTTCATATTTTTTTCTATTATGTCTTGACTTTATCCTGTCTTGAATTTTCATAATGTACTTTTTCGAATTTTCTGAGTATTCATTGTCGATTTCCTCAGATAAATATGTGGACAAAAGAGTTGATTCTCCATCGGCAATAGTTAACAGTCTCTTTTCTGCAACATCACTTACAAATTTTTGAAACTTAGTTCCTTTACTCCAAAATTGTTCAAGATTAACCAAGACATAATCTCTATTTAGAATATTTCCATCTGAAATAATTTCTTCCATTGTTAAAGCTTGTAATCTCTCAGCGATCCACACATTTACTAATGGTCTTTTATCAATAATGTTTTTCATTAACGAATGACGTTGAGTCTTACTTAAATTATGAACATCATCAAACATAACTAATATTTTTTCCTTAACTGGTATTCCTTTGTAAATCAAATTTTTGTCACTAAATAAATGAAGAGCATAAAGTTCTACAACTTTATCATTTGTATTTATATCCGTTATTGTTATATTATCAATTTCTCCGCATATTCTTTCTTCATTTTCACAGCACCAATCATAAATCTCTTTACCTGTATTTTTGTTCCTAAAAGGATTATGACCTGTCTTTGCCGGATCTTGTGTAACATTCAAATAAATTAAATCCTCTGGAAACTCTAAATTTCTTATTTTACAAAATGAATACAAAACAGATAGAATTATTCTCGTGTTTAGTAATGAAAAAAATAAGTGTTTTTTAATTGGTTCGTTTATTGTTAAATACTCTAATGTTGAGTATTCACTTGTAAATGGGATTAGTGTAGAAATTAATAATGGTTTGTCTTCTTCGTCATACACACCTAAAAACTTAAGCTTACGATAAATATCAACAAGTTGATATTCGTCTTTTTGTTTATTTTTTATTCTTAATAGAATATCAGGTGTAAATAATTTTAATAATGTAGTTTTACCACCACCTGGTGCACTGCGTATAACGTTGACAATATCCCATAAAGGTCTTTTATCGTCAAAAATATCTAAAACATCAGGACAAAAAAGATTTATAAACTTATCATCCGCACCTAATGATTCAGAAGGTCTAGAAAAAAAAGGATTTATATCTATTCTCATATTACACGATGTCTAGGAATTCTTGGAAATAAACCTTTAAAAATTTTTGAATTGTCATATGTCCAAAGGATAGGGACTGAATTATTAGGCGTATTATGTTCTAATATTAGTGGAAGTGAACAATTGCTGAAGCCTAGTTGAATATTTGTTTTAGTGTGTTTATCTTCAATTAAATCTTTATCATAATATTTTTCCTTAATACATAATAAATATTCGTTATCATTTTTTCCTATTTTGTATTCTTCACCTAATTCATGCATTATAATTAATTCTGGTTTATGTGAATAAAATTCTCCTAATTTATCAAAATTACTCTCAATTGTTTCTTTTGCTTGAGTCGAACACAAATAAAGAATTATATAAATTTTAAGATCTGTTTTATTGAAAGCATTAATTTCGTTTTTTTTTCCAAAGATATCTTCATACAATGCGGCAATTTTACCTGTTAATTTTCCTTGGGAATTCATTTTTAAATATGTTGTACCACTAGCAGAAAAGTCATCAATTAAAAAAAGTGTTTTAAATTTTGCTTCTTCAGAATTTGACTCAAATCCCAAGTTAAAATTAGTATTTAAATCATTGATTAACTCAATTTTCATTTTTTCTATCCTTTGTTTCGTTAATTCATAAGTTAAATATATTTGCTCATGACTTAAAACACCTGTATTAGCTCTACGAAATATATCTAGTCTAGCACCATCACTTAATCCACAAAATAGGGATTGCCTTTTTAAAATTCTATATTCAACAGAGTTTTCAATTTTATTTAATTGATATTCAGGAATATTTAAATTTTGTGCTGTAATTTTCATCAGTAGATATTGCAATTTATCTGTAAAACAAGATTCAGCTATTAAATTAATTTCTTGTGAAGAAATATAGACTACTTTTTCTTTTATAAAATCTAAAGCCGCTTTTCTATCATCTTTATCAAATTGATTTACCCATATAGCTAAAGTTTCTATAAACCTCAGTCCCGCAGAATATTGCTGGTAATTATCATACTTATATCTTGCCAATGCTTGAAAGTACTTAATGTAATTTTGAGTTTGGTCTTCATCAACCCCTTCTATATCACTAATTACTTTTTGGAGCAAAGCTTTAACTACGTCATCTCTCATAAATTAATTTTGAAATATCCTGAATAAAATTTTATGCAATTTAAATAAAACATAGTTTTGTCAACATTTTTTAAATGCGCCCCCCCAATGTTCCAACATGAAAATTGATCACTTGAGACTTCATCAACACTTAATGAATATGGTAAACTTAGTAACTCAAAATCATTACCGGGATATTTTCCTTTATCTCCAATACATAAAATTTCTTCGGTTGCAATACTATTATTATCCTTAAAATATTCTACCACATTTAATTTTGAAACATCTGGTCTTATTATTACATCTATCGAATGATCAGTTACTAAACATAACAATCCCTCATTATTTTGAAGATTGACAAATTGTATTAAATTATCAATTTCATCATTTGTAAAATTATTATCAAATTCAATTGTTAACTGTTTGGGCTTATATTTTAGTTTTATTAGATCGGTATATCTTGTTTCCAATTTATCACCAATATTCTTTAATAAAATATTTTTATTAAAATTTACTTTTGGAAAGCTATCATCAGAAAGTTTTCCAATTTCTCCACCATTATAATAACCAATTGTTAGTTTATCCCAAAATTTTTCCAAAACTACATCCCTCAAATCCTTTCTGATTGAACTACCTCTACCCGTTGCTATTCCTATTTTTACATCATTTTCTAATAAAGAGTTTAATTTGTCACCCATTTTTTTATCTATTCCAACATGTCGATCTATTGAATTACAAAGTGTACCATCATAATCGAAAACAACTGCTTTAAATCTTTGATTATTCAATTTAATTTTAAAAATAGAATATGAATTAATCCATTGCTGCTGCACTTCATTTTCTAGACTATAATATGATTGATTCCCCATTTTCATTTGAGCTGCAATTCTACCCGCACTATTTTCTATTTTGTTTAATAAATTAAAATAATTTAGATGATACAATTTAGAACCAAATTCTGGTACACCTGGTCTACCTGGGTCAGTACCCTGTATCTCCCCCATCAATAATGTAATATAATATGATTTTATTAATAAATCTATAGAACCCAAAGAGTTAAGACGTTCTGTTTCAATTCTTAAAATTTTTATCTCTTTGGGTATAAGTGCCAAAGTTTTTTCTGCCAATTCTTTGTCGCTTGGAGTAATAAGAGCAATGATAGCGGTGTTATTAAATCTTTTATCTAGCCAATTGTGCCTTCCGTGGCCAAAATTCCTATAATCAGAAAGTAGTACATTACCTAGTGCCGCCTCAGAAAATTTCGATTCTATATCAATAGCAACAGGTTGGCTCCAATCTCCATATAATACCTTAAAGGTATAATCTTTATTTACATCTTTCACAAAATTGGATGTAACGTATTTTTGCCTTTCATATGATTCATAACAATATTTATCGATTTCATTACCATATGCCTTATGTAAAATTATAAAAAATGCTATAAGCGAATTTGTTGCTAAAAACCCATCCTTACCTATTGGATTATTATATTCAATAATATTATCAATCTTGCATTTTAAGCTTAACTTTTTTAATGGTGTATTTAATGCTAATGTTAGTCCAATTATAGATTTTGTATTTTCTGAGTACGTACTTTTAAATGACGTCAATATATCGGTGTTACGTCCACTAGAACTTAGTAACAAAATTGAACAGCTACTAATTATTGGGTTAGAATAATTCAGCTCTAATGGAGTAATTGCTTTTGCAATTTGCCCTTTTGATTGGTGCAATTTTGATGCGAAATGACATGCACTTAATGAACCTCCTGACCCAACAATTAAAAGTGGATTAAATTTGACTACTTGAATTTTATTTTTAAAATTAGATACGTCAAGATTAGATGCCCAGTCCCAAATAATAGGTAAAGAATTTATTTCTGCTTTGAACGACTTTCCCATATTTAACTATTAGTATTATTTGAACAAAATTAAAGGATTCCTTAACTATTCTAATTATTTTAAGCTCAAAATTAATTAAACTCAGAATTAATAATAAATTTATTTCAACTTTATTACATTTTTAGATCGATAATTATATTCGGCTAAATTGTTATTGACAAGTTTCATTCTTTTCCTATCTTAAAATGACTTGTCCATTTACAAGTAGGTTTTAAAATTCACCGTTGATCATCCGTCATACTCCCTTCTTTCACAAATTCCGTTTTCTACATTTTATAACACCCCCTAATATAGTGGCCATGTAAATTCAATTTATAAGTAAAAATAGGGCACTCAGGCATAGCGAAACTTCCCAAGCTATGCGATAGTTCAATTTGCAATAAAAAACATCCCCAAGCTTTATTGCCCATTCAAAACTTGTCAAACCTTGGCATAATTCAATTTACACAATCCAAATAAATCTCCCCTTAGCTCCGGATGTAGATATAGCCCACCCATCC
>CAZGMB010000112.1:0-9768 GCA_964526715.1 uncultured Aureispira sp.
CATAATCATTTTTTTGAGCATGTGTCTTCGAAAAAAGTAATGTTAAAGTGAAAATTAAAACTAAAATGACTCTCATAACATATTATTTTAAAAATGTATAATAGATTAAAAATGGAGTAGACCGAGATGGTCTACTCCATGATGTGTTATTGCAATTTTACAACCTTTTTGGTCACACTGCTTCCATTTTCCAAATGTACAGTGATAAAATATATTCCAGCGCTGAACCCGATTGTCGAAGTTTCTGCCCGTTCCAGGGCAGACAGGTGTAACTTCGATACCATATCCTTCTGGTCTCAGTCTGTTCCAAGCCTGACAAGGCTGACCGATTTCAAGTGTCCAGTTTTTAATGTGTCCATTTTCAATCATTTCCATGTGCTTAAATGTTTAGCTTGGTCAAAGTTACATTTTATTCTGAACATGTATGATATTTCAATACATCAATTTTGGCTTTAGAGCGTGATTTTATTTTTCAAAAGCGGGACGCTTTTACTAATGTAAGCTAAGCGAGGACGCTTAGCTTATCTAAAGCCTTCTACATCTTCACCACTTTCCCTTCTTTGATCTCATACGCTCCATCCACTACCTTCCATACATACATCCCTGCTGGCAAAGCACTCATGTCCACACTATTTTGCCCATAGTAGATACGCTGCGTGATCACGGGTCTGCCGGTGACATCATAGATCATGACCTGACCAAAAGCAGGGACATACTCTCCTAGTGTGATGAGAAGATAATCTTGTACAGGATTGGGAAAAAGAGATACATCTGCTCTGCTTATAGACTCGTCATCACTACTGCTCGTGCCCAGCGTGATAGTACGGCAGCTTGTATTGCTACTATTTTCATTGCTGACGGAGAGACAGACGTGGTAGGTACCAGGTTTAGAAAACTCATGCCAATAAGGTTTTCTCCCTTCAAAAGTGTGACCATCTCCAAAATCCCATGACCATGATTCTGGCCTGAAATAACTTAGGTCAGTAAACCTAAGCCTGAGATGATTGGATGTATCTTGTTCGTATCTAAATTTCGCAATCGGAATATTGTCTATCCCTAACGTATCACAAGTGCTGCCATCCCATGATCCTAAACGAAAATGTGGAAAATTGGGTAAAGAATTAAAATTTTTTATAGGCAGGGAAATAGAATTTTGAAGCACAGTGGCATCTGTGCTCCGCTCATCTGGATATTCTATAGTGTGGATAGATCGTGTATTTCCTGGTGGTATGCAATAAATTCGTCCATCGGGACCTGTTACCATAGAACTAAAGATTAGATCAGTTTTATGAATAGCATCTATGGTTCCATCATACTCAGCGACAATTTGTTCGGAATCTATGATATTAACGGCATCCATATCGTATTGATACAGTTTATCACCGTTTGTCGTGTAGAGATACCTACCATCCGGAGAAAAACTCAATGCACCAACTAATATTTCCCTATTGGCGTACTTTTTTGAGTCAACTTTATTAAATCTCCCGTTACATCGATCGAAAGTATAAATGGTCAAAGCTAAAGTATCCGTTAAATCAAAACCTTCAGCTGTAACATAATGATCTCCCTTAGGAGAAAAATAACCTTGCAGATAGCTATATCTAAGTGTAGAGCGAGTGATGTCGTCAAAGGAGGAATGAAACTTTAAGCCCTTTTTATCAATCAGGTATAAATCCATTGTTTTACTAAATATGGTACCATGCACTAACCACCAATCCCGCCCATTTCCATGCTTGATGGCATTTAAGCCCCATTGAAAGGTACCCGTCCTCACTGGTTTGTCGCGATAGGACACAATACCTTTGTTCAATGAATCAGTAAATGACACTTTAGATACTAATAATTTTGAAATATAAGAAGGTCCATTAGCTATTTCATATAAGGGATGAAAAATCAAATATGAACTGCTAGCTGGATCAGGCAACATAATTAACCATTGACGACCAGGAAGCCCAGATTTCCAATCTGACCCATCGGGCTGGTAATTTTTTGAATTAAAATTTTCCCAATGTTTGCTATATGAGATTGTATCTAGACCTTTTATATCTGTGTGGTATTTATTATGCACATGCATACCATTGCTATACATGAGTAGATTACCATCATTGTCAGAAATAATACCATTGGTACCTTGTATGTCCATCGTGATAGTACTGTCGTATAGAAACTTTACGGGTTCTTGCTTGAAGTCAGCTATCGCCGTTCCCCATTGGATACCATTATCAAGTATATTTATCGAATTACCACCGATGATCCAAACATGATCATTTTTTTGGGCATGTAACGTTGGCAAAATTACTATAAGTGATATAAACAAAATCAGAATTACTCTCATCACATTTTATTTCAGAGATGTATAACCCAGTTGTCGAAGTGCAACTTCGATTCCATATCCTTCCGGCTTCAATATGTTCCAAGCCTGACAAGGCTGACCGATTTCAAGTGTCCAGTTTTTAATGTGTCCATTTTCAATCATTTCCATGTGCTTAAATGTTTAGCTTGGTCAAAGTTACATTTTATTCTGAACATGTATGATATTTCAATACATCAATTTTGGCTTTAGAGCGTGATTTTATTTTTTTAAAAGCAAGATGCTTTTACTAAAAAAAAAATGTAACAATAAGCTTAACAGAATAGCCTATTGCTACATTTTGTAAAAAATAAAATGTATTATTTTTCAAGTCTGGCCCTATTCATATTATAATTTCGAAATCAAATGTAGTAGCATTTCCATAAAGATAATCCACAAATCAAGAATTCGGAAAGTTTTAACAAGAATTCGGTTGAAGAAAGTATAAAATTGGGGAGTTGCTAGTCAAGAATGTGGCAGTGTAGCATACTTGGTGTACAGGGAGGAGAGTGTAGAATACGGGAGTGTAGCATACTTTGTGTAAACACTCATGAGGAAGATATTCTTGAACCAAACCTCTTACCACTTGAATAAAACCGTGTACTTTTTGAATAACAACGCGTACTTTTTACAGATTAATGTGTACTTTTTGAATAACAGTGCGTACTTTTAACAAAATAGTGTGTACTTTTAATAAATTTGTGTGTACTTTTAACACCATATATTGTAGTTTTAACTGATTTATGCGTAGTTTTAGCAACATATATTTTACTTTTTACAGATTAATGCGTAGTTTTAGCAATATACATTGTAGTTTTAACAGATGAGTGCGTACTATTACCATCATACTTTGTACTTTTTAAAGAAAATTTCTTATTTTCCAAATTTTAAAGCTTAATTCTTGGATGGTATGGGTTTCTTTTGACATTTATAGACGTTTGATCTCCTTCTTGATCTTCAAAAATTCCTTGCCATAGGGCGATTTTAGCTCCAATTTATAAAATAACCACGCAGCCCAAGGCAGTATTGGTGACCTTAAGTCATGGTTTCCGAAATGATGATTCCATTACAAAATCATTTATTTTACCTATCCGCTTACGAAGTAGTTTTTTGGCAGGGTGGCTTTTTAAACTTCATACCGAAGTTGTAATGTATAATATGAGTTTAAAAAATTTCATTCCTTAGATTTTCTATCTATCATATATTTTTCAATATCTTTGCCCCTTATGAGATTAAAGAGCCTTCAAATCAAGGGTTTTAAAAGTTTTGCTAATGATACCATCCTCAATTTCAGTGAGGATGTCATCGGGGTCGTGGGTCCTAATGGGTCTGGAAAATCCAATATTGTGGATGCGATAAGATGGGTACTTGGCGAACAAAAAAGCAAGGAACTCAGGCTTGAAGCGATGTCAGATGTTATCTTTAATGGTACCAAGACCAAAAAGGAAGCCGCTACTGCTACGGTAGCATTGACTTTTGACAATAATAAAAATTTACTACCTACCGAATACCAAACCGTCACCATTTCCCGTACGCTCTACAGATCAGGTGAGTCTGAGTATAAGCTCAATAACGTGGTCTGCAGGCTGAAAGACATCAATTCGCTTTTTTTGGATACGGGTATTGGGTCCAATTCCTATGCCATCATCGCTTTAGGTATGGTAGATGATATCTTGGCTGATAAAGAAAATGCGCGTAGAAGGATGTTTGAGCAAGCAGCCGGCGTATCAAAATATAAAATCAGAAAAAGGGAGACCCTCAGTAAGCTAAAAAGTGCCACTGAAGATCTCAATAGAATCGATGACTTGCTCTTCGAAATAGAAGGCAATCTCAAAAGCCTGGAAAAACAAGCCAAAAGAACTCAAAAATATCTCGACCTCAAGGGTGAATATAAAGAGCTGAGCATCAAACATGCCGTACACTCTATTTATGAGCTCAAACAAAAGTACAAAGGTATATCTGAACAATTATTGCGAGATCAGGATACTTACCGCGCCAATGATGTATTGCTTTTGGGTCAACAAGCCAAGTTGGAAAAAGAGAAAAAAGACAACTTGGGCAAAGAAATGGCGCTTTCTGACCATCAAAAAAAGCTCAACGAACTGGTCTATCAGATCCGTAGCCGTGAAAATGAAAAAGGTCTTTTGCAACAGAAAGCCGGATTTAAAAAGCAAAATAAAGAACAGCTTTTAAAGAACATCGCTGAAAACGAAAATGAATTAGCTCGAGCTACTCAGGATGTCAATCATTTGGTAGCAAGAATAGCTTCAGAAAATATTGCATTGCAGGAAATCATCCATGTACTGAGCAAATCCAAAGTCATTTATGACGCCATCAAGACGGAATACAATACGGCTAAAACGAGTTTTGACATCCGCCAAAAAGAAAAACAAGAGCTAGAAAGACAGGTTTTCGATAGTGAAAAGACCATAGCCATATTTAAAAACACGATAGAAAATCACGAAAGAGAAATACAACGCATTCAGGAAACTTTATCTTCACGAAAGAAAGAAAATGAAAGTGTTCAGAAACAACTCGAAGCTCTGAATGCGGACATTGAGATAAAGAATACCGAATTGCAGAAACTCCTGCAAACAGAACAACAAAGGAAAGATAAAATAGCTGACCTAGAATCCAAAAGAGATAAATCTCAAGAATCACTCAATCAAATCAATCGAAATATTGATTCCAAACAAAACGAATTCGACTTGCTCAAAAGTATGATCGAAAGTTTTGAAGGTTTTCCGGAGTCTATCAAATTCCTGAACGAAAAGTGGAAAAAAGATTTGGTCATTCTATCTGATATCCTGGATGTGCAAGAAGGCTTTAAGGCACCCATAGAGTTGTATCTGGAGCAATATCTCAATTACTTTGTGGTGGCTGATGTTAAAGAAGCTATGCAAGGTATTTCACTGCTTAAAAATTCACAAAAAGGTAAAGCCAATTTTTTCCTTCTGGACCAAATCCAACAAACCCAAAATAAAGGTAAAAAAATCGACGGACTTACTTTGGCAACAGATGTGGTCAAATGTGATCCCAAGTATGATTCATTGATGGCTTACATCCTGAATGATGTATATATTTTCCATGGGGAATGGGAACAATTCAACGCCCAAAATGATGATATTACGGTCATCTCTTCATCCGGTACTTTTTTAAAACAACATTACACGATTTCGGGTGGTTCTGTGGGGCTCTTCGAAGGTAAGAAAATAGGACGAAAGCAGAATCTCGATAAGTTGGCCGCTTTTTTGGAGGAAAACAATAAAGTTAAAAATGAGCTTATCCAACAATTAAATGGGATCAAAACAGAACTCGTTCAGCTCAAATCAAATGACCATTCTGCATTCATAGAAAAGATCAAAAAAGAGACGCAAACACTCGAACAGTCCAAAATCCGGCTTCAACATCAGACGCAGACTTTTACGCAGCTCAAAGATGAAAGTGATCTCAAAATCAAGGGGTCGACTGAACAGATTAAAGATACCCAAAAGAAAATAGAATACTCAGAGCAACAAAAAAATACGCTTAAAAAAAGGATATCCGAGCTGGACAAACCCGACGGTGATCAAAATCAGGATATAGATGTGTTGAGTGAAAAAATGTCAGCGGCATCTGAGCAGTACAATAATGACAATATATCACAAATCAGACAACAAAACCTGCTCAACAACTTCATTAAAGACAAGGAGTTTAAGGACCTGAAAATATCAGAACTGACCCTAAAACTCAATAATGATAAGCAACGTTTGATGTCAGAAGATCGCGAACGTATCGATATCGAAGATCAACTCATACAACTTGAAACCGAGTTGCGCAATTATTATGAAGAGAAGAAAAATTTCCAATCTACACTTAGCGAAGCAGAACAGGATTTTTTCAAAGCTAGAAATGCCATCAATGAGTTGGATGACCAAATCAGACAACTGACCAAGACTCAATCTGCGCTTCAACAAACTATTCAAACGCTTAAGGATCAGTTTTCAGAGCAAAAATTCCAAATACAGTCGGTGGGTGAAAGATTGAGAATAGAATTTGGTATCGCCATCAATGATATCGTCAACAAAGAGCCAGAAAAAGACGTGGATTATGCTCAACTCTCTGAAGAATTGGAAAAGATAAAGACCAAAATGCAGTCTTACGGCGATATCAATCCACTTGCCGTTGAAGCGTACAATGAAATGAAAGAAAGGTACGACAACATCCAAGTGCAACGAAAAGATATTTTGGATGCCAAAGATAGCCTGATGGATACGATGAAGGAAATAGAATCCACCGCTACAGCGCAGTTTATGGATGCCTTTGTCAAGATCAGGACCTATTTTATAGATGTGTTCCGCAGTCTGTTTACAGAAGATGATACCTGTGACCTGATACTCCTAGATGAAGCTAACCCATTGGAATCTGATATCGAAATCATAGCCAAACCCAAAGGTAAAAAGCCTAAATCATTGAGTCAATTGTCTGGTGGTGAAAAAACCCTGACGGCAACAGCTTTACTTTTTGCATTGTATCTACTGAAACCTGCACCATTTTGTATTTTTGACGAAGTAGATGCGCCTTTGGATGATGCCAATATTCAGAAATTCAATAAGATCATACAAAAGTTCAGTAAAGAATCTCAATTTATCATCGTGACACACAACAAATCTACGATGGCGGAGGTCAATGTATTGTATGGCGTCTACATGGTAGAACCCGGAGTATCCGCAGTTAGTTCTGTAGATTTCCGAGCTCTGAAACACGAACCCATCTTAGAAAGCCTGAACTAAACCACACCCATGAATTATCTGGCTCACATGCTTTTATCCTGTACCGACTCACATCATATGACAGGCAACTTTATGGCAGATTTTATCACCAATAAGGAGGCCAAAACGCTTCCAGAAAGGATCCAAAAAGGCATTGAACTTCATAAAAAGATAGATCATTTTACAGATAACAACGATGAAGTCAGGAAGACGACTAGGCTCTTCTACCCTACCCAATCCAAGTATGCGCCCGTGGTAGTGGATATTCTCTTTGATTATTTCTTAACCAAAAACTGGGCTTCGTACAGTTCCATACCCATTATTGAATTTGTAACTCAAACCTACGATAAGCTTGCTGAACACGAAGAACACTTTCCGTCAAGACTAAAAACACTTTTCCCTAAAATGGTGGCTGATGATTTTTTGATGTCTTGTAAAAATGAAGAGCGACTTGTTAAAACGCTGTTTCATGTATCAAAAAGGGCCAAATTCCAGAACCAGATTCATACTGCATATGACGACATGCAAATCCATTATGAAAGATTGGACCAATGTTTCAATACATTTTTTCCTGCATTGATCACCGAAGTAAACCAATTTTGCCAATGCGAATAACATATTGGATTGCCCGTGATGTTTATTTCAAAAACCAAAAAGGAAAATAAGCATGGATCAGTATGGACTTATAGGATATCCGTTATCGCATAGTTTTTCGCCTACCTACTTTAATCAAAAGTTTAAGGAGTTAGGTCTAGATGCACATTATGCTGCTTACCCATTGGAAAATATAAACCAGTTTTGTGATTTGATACAGAACACCACCTTTAAAGGTATCAATGTCACTATACCATATAAAGAATCGATCATGCCGTTTTTGGACGACATTGATTCAGTGGCCCAAGCCATAGGTGCAGTCAATACCATTGATATTATAAATGGAAAAACTAAAGGTTACAATACAGACGCTTCCGGATTTGAAAAATCATTGAGCTCATGGCTTCCCAAAGATGAACCATTAAAAGCTTTGGTACTTGGAAATGGTGGCGCAGCAAAAGCAGTTCACTATGTTTTAGAGAAACTAAACATTAATTATCAAATAGTTAGCAGAGATCCAAACCGTGGATTGGTCTATGAAGATGTCAACAAAGAGATCTTAGCAGACCACAAAATCATCATAAATACGACACCTTTGGGCATGTATCCTGGCGTGGATCAAGCGCCCCATTTACCGTATTATTTACTAAATGAAAAATATTTCCTGTACGACCTCATATACAATCCGGAAAAAACTTTATTTTTGACCGAAGGTTTTAATAGAAACAGTAACATTAAAAACGGATATGACATGCTCATCCATCAAGCCGAAGATGCATGGAAAATCTGGAATCAAAAACAATAATAATTTATGGCAGACCCCGAGCATTACTCTCAGATAGATTTTGAAAATACAGAAATTGCTTTTTCGCATAAATCAGATAAAGAACTTAAAAAGACTGAGTGGCTTTTCAAACTGATGAATAAGCAAAGTTTAGTCAAAATTGGGTCAAAACTTGGCCTTTTAGCCATCAGGTTTAAACTACCCTTTACTGAAACCATAGTAAAAAATACCATTTTTGAACAGTTTTGTGGTGGTGAATCCCTTTTGGACTGTCAGCCGGTGATCGATAAATTGTATGAAAACGACACCTTTACCATTTTGGATTTTGGAGCAGAAGGCAAGTCTGATGAAGACGACCTGGACAGAGCCATGAAAGAAACGCTAAAAGCCATCGAAATGGCAGCATCAAATAATTCCGTTCCTGTAGTGAGCACTAAAATCACTGGACTGGTAGATAATAACGTTCTCATAAAGCTCCAAAACAAAGAGACCCTTTCTGATGGGGAAAAACGCAATTACCAACACCTTGTAGAACGCATCGACGAAATATGTGAGAAGGCTTACGAACTGGATATTGCTGTATTTATAGATGCAGAGGAAAGTTGGATGCAAGACCCTATAGATGAGTTGGTACTGCAAATGATGGAAAAATACAATAAAGAAAAGGTCTGTGTGTACAATACCTATCAGCTTTACAATGTCTCCAAATTGGATCATCTGAAACGTGACCACCAGAGATGCCTGAAAAACAACGTACTTTTCGGAGCTAAGTTGGTACGTGGCGCATACATGGACAAAGAACGAGAAAGAGCTGAAAGTATGGGTTATCCATCTCCTATCCATGCTACCAAACAGCTCACAGATCAGGCTTACAATGCAGGAATTACTTATTGTATCGAACATTATGAAAGTATTGCATCCTGCTGCGCTTCTCATAATGCTGAAAGCAATCTGCTACAAGCTAAACTTATGGACCAAAAAGGTATTGCTCATGATCATCCTCATTTAAATTTCTGCCAACTTTACGGTATGAGTGACAATCTTACGTTTAACCTGTCTCGAGCAGGATTTAACGCTGCAAAGTATGTGGTTTATGGTCCGATATCAGATGTCATTCCTTATCTGATCAGAAGAACTGAAGAAAATGCTTCGGTAACCGGCGAGATGAGTAGAGAATTATCATTGATCAATAAGGAAATTAAGAGGAGGGGCATTTAAATATTAGTTATTTTTAATTTAACCTGAATTATGCAATAGGAATTTGAAATATAGGATAAATCATTAATTTT
>CAZGMB010000113.1:0-9762 GCA_964526715.1 uncultured Aureispira sp.
TTTAATCGATGCAGAAGAAAATGGCAATGGTGAAAATATTGAGACTTTAGAAATTGCTGTAAAACACTATGTTATAGGCGTATCTGTCGGATTAGCAGACCCCATCCTAGCTTCAAAATTTTTAGAAAAATCATCAAATTATTTCATAAAATCGAAAGATACTTTGGGCTCCATTCATGCGCTTTATCACCGTCTCAGAATGAACTATGATACTAGAATGTATCAGTTAGCAGATATTAAATTGACCAATAGTTTTTACAATCAACTTTTATCATTAAGTAGGTCACATTCTGATCCCATATCAAAAGTTCTATATGCGGTAAGTGTGCTCACTTATCATGATTATCATTCCAAATTTGAAAATTTAGACTTTTATTTACCTTATATAGACAATGGAATTAAATCACTTTCTAAAATAAATTGCCATAAAGATTATTATGCTTATCTATTGTACTCTGCAATAGGCTTGATTCACTCAAAAAACCAATGCCATGATATATCTAGAGTCTACCACACTAAAGCTTTAGCATGTATTGACACCTTTAATGTTATAAAGTACAGAACGACTCTGACAAAAATTGCATCTATGAATTTAGAATATGGCCAAGCATTCGACGCAATTAATTTATTAAAACTGTCTGTGCACCTTATAAAAAATAATAAATTCATCAAAATCGAATACTATCATTTTGATTTGGATTATGTCACCTATTATTTACTCTTTAAATCCTATTTTCATATCAAAGATTACAAACATGCTAATGAAGCCTTAAAACACATGGAGACAACATCTTATATAATCAAAGATGCCAATTTTAAATCCTTTACTTCAGATTATAATGCACTAATTCAAAAGGAACAAAATACTGAAAAAATAGCAAAACTGCAACGTTTAAGCAGTAAAAGGATGAATGGAATAATATTTTTAATATCATCCATAATTATATTATTACTAACACATCTTTTCTTTAGGATGAGAGCTTTTTTAACTAATGAAAAATTAATACTTCAAGATATGATGTTTACCACCATTGGGCATGACCTATTAAGCCCAATAGGCCAAATCGATTATTTAATACAACATCAAATAAACAATGAAGATAGAATTAATGAAAACGAGATAAAGACAATGATTATGACCATATCCCAAAAACTCAAGGTGATGGAAAGTGTACTCAAAAATACACTATCTATATATACCTATGACAGTGTCAAAGTTTTTCAATCAGAATTAAATTATACCGACTTTCAAAATATTATTTCTGAACAAATTAATAATGTTCAGAACTTATATGAAGGCACAGCTCAACTATGGGAATATAAAAAAAATCAAGATGAAAATTTAAAATTACAATTGGATAGTGCAAATATAGAAATCCTGATAAGAAATCTTTTTAGCAATATTAAAAGACATTCACAAGCTACAATAGTAAATATAAGTGCTCATAAACAGGGATATAGTTATTACAATGTTATTATTGAAGATAATGGTGTAGAATGGCCTTATAAATACAAGATGGTTATGACTGAAATTAATAACACTACCTTCACATCACCAAAACTAGGCATAGGAAGCATTTTAATTAAGTATTTCTTATTGCGAACCAAATCTAAACTTACATACAAAAGGATAGACAAAATGAATGTAACTACACTATCTATACCTAGATATAAATCTCATTGGCAAAATATAAAGGATTATATTTTAAACCTAATAAAGACAAATGGTAATCAACATAGCTCAACAATGCCCATGCCCTAGTAACATAGCAACTTAGGCTTTATCCCATCATGTCTATGCTATTGAAAGATTATAACTTTTGCTTTTGATGATAAGGTGGTTTAATAGATTCCTGCATCCTACATCAAGAACTTCAGGCTCTACTTGGCGCCCCTGAGACACCTACACTCAACTGTGACATAGTATTAACCTATCTGCAAATTTGTTTATACCACATCCTGAGTAGTCCCTGAGTAAGGTGAGCCAGTGATTCAAGAGCAAACTAAACCGCTTTGAGAAGGTGATTTGATAGTTAAACCCGCTTTATGCATTAGAATAACTAAATAAATGTAGCATTTACATGGATATTCTGTTTAAACAGACCGTCCATTGAGTATGCGGAGTAAATTGAACCACTCATTCCGGAGCAAACTGAACCACTTTGAGATGATGCTTTGATAGATATATTGGAGTAAAATAATACTCTGATATGGCCAATCAAATAATATCGATGAATAAGTTAAAGTAGTTTTTAAAGCTTAGTTTAAAAGGTCACTAATAAAAGCAGATTAGTTATATGACTAGCATGTCAAGGTATACCATCCATTAATCTAAGGAAGTCTTGGATGAATATCCATCATCATATAATGAGAAACTACACCCTACACCTATGCATAAGCTACATCATTTATCATGTAAAATAGTACGAAGTTAGCAAATCCTTTTTAAAGCTTCTACTGAATGGCAATGATTTACCAGATACTGTGACAAGATTTTCATCAAGTTGGATCGAGTCTAGATATTTTAAATTAATTATGAAAGCTTGATGTATTTTGAGAAAATTATCTGGTAGTTTTTTATAAAAATCATTTAATGTTGATCTTACCAAATACTTTTTATTTTCTGATACTATAAGGTTGAGATATTTATTTTCTACTTCGATATACTTTATATCTGCTAATGCTACTTTTTTAATATCCTTACCTAGCTTTACAAACATAAACTCTTTGAGCTTTGAATTATTAGTAGATTCTCTTTTTTTTGCCAATGCGATCTCAATAGATTTTTGCAAATCAAATTCTGTCAAATTTTTTGGCAAAAAATCTACAAGTGCAAAATCTACAATCTCATTAAGTACATCATTACCATAAAAAGATGAAACAAAAATCACAGGAATATTTTTATTAAGTAGATAGTCCTTCACCAATTCACTACTTGTATGCCCATGATCCAAATAAAAATCAGCAATGACAATATCAGGAAGATAGGATTCTAAGTAATCACTTGCTTCCCTAAAAGATTTTACACACTTTAAGTCCTTTAAACCTATCGCTTTAAGTTTTTGTTTAATAATATTCATATGAAATTCATCGTCTTCAATAAGAAGAATATCAACATTTGTAAAATGATTCGACATATGTTAAATTTTTACAGATTTAATAGAAAATATAAAGCAAATAGAACCATTTATTTATCTATTAATAAGATTTATGAAATAATAAAATTATTAAAAAACTTGAATAAAATAAAAGTTTATTTTATGTTACACTTTAGAATAAACATTTATTTAGCCTTCAAATATAAACTTTAATTGTAATCATCATAACATTTAAGAAAATAAAACACATAAAAGTTTCACCTGCTTTCATGACCAAATTTTTACAATTAATAACTAAAAAAAATACAAAGTAAACAACGAGCAAAAATAATGTAAAATAATGGATATCTCTTCACATAATGATAAAATAGAAGATAGATATCTATTGATATTACGAGAAGCAAAGATAAACTACAATTTCACAATATTTACATTAAACTACATACAAATTGGATTATACTACATATTTTTAAATAAACATGATTTAATTCATACAAATGAAATTTTTAATTATTTTACTGAATAATAGGAATTTATACATAATTTATCCAAATATTTTATAAATGATTAGCAAATAATATAAGGAGTAAATGGCTGTTTTAACATAAAAATCAAATTATACCGAATAAACAGATTTTATTACCATTTAAGTCGAATATAATACAAAATAAAACTATTAAATAGGTAAAGCATTAAATTATAGAAAGAAATTCTAAACAAAATAGCAACCATCCATGTTTTATGCTTTTAAAATACTTTTTATATATGTTCCATTAAAATATGAGTGAATCAGTTAAATATAGTGTTAATCTTAGTTTTGAAGAAATAAAACTACCGCCTTTTGATGAGATATTGGTTTTAGGTATTAATTCCCAGCATGGTCGCCAAGGTATTTCCCAATCATTCAACTACTTAATCCCAAATGGTTTTGAGATTTTAGAATGTGAGCACGAGAATATAGATTGTGTATTTGTTAATAAACGGATTACTTCTAAGATGTCTCCTAAAAAAATCATTAAAATATTGGAAGAAAAAGTATTCCCATATGTATCAGATTACGAAATATTGAAGGTAGACTTTAAAATCAAAATATCAATTGATGATATCGAAGTAGATTTTAATAACGATAATGTTTAATGTTTTGATTTTACAGCCAACAAAATGAAAATTTTAGTAGATCTTGTTATTTGATTTTTAAATTTACTACATTATATTGTAATTATTTTGAGATGGATTTTGCCAGGATTTTAAGTAAAGATTATATAGAAGTGGATATTTATCTCAGTACATTGATTGCAAAAAAATACTTGCTTACCTATGATGCTTTAGCTGTAGTATCAAACAATACCTTTTATGGAATACTCACTTTAAAAGACCTAGCCATTAAACAAAAAATTCTTGTTATTGATTGTGTAATTAATAACCAAATTTTCCCAATTGAAACTGCTATTAATGATATAATACATTACATGCAGACTAACAAAACTAATGTTATAGCTATTGGTAATAAAAATAAACTTGCCGGCCTTTTATATAAAAGAGATATTTTGATGTATTATAAAAATATAAATGAATCCTTGAATGCAACCAATCTGGAAAATATTATAAAAATGGATGCACTTCTGCAAATAGATAAGTCCATTTGCGGTCTTTTAGCCCATGATATTAAAAGTCCCTTATATACAGCTATTGGTTATCTTGACTTGATCAAAAATAACATGAAAGACCAAAACTTTTCTGCTGAAGATAAGATAAACATTAACATTGTCTCAGATCATGTCGTAAAATCCTGGAATATAATTGACCAACTAGTCATGCTATTAAGATCCAAAACCGAAACTAATTTTGTTGTAAAACAGAAGATAAATTTTTGCCAGATAACTCAAGATGTAATAAATAGTTTTAAGTCAGATGCTAAAAGAAAAGAAATATCAGTACATTTGATTACTACAAATAATATATATATATATGCAGATATATATATCTTGACCTATATTCTGAAAAATATGCTATTGAATGCAATAAAATATTCAAAAAGAAACAGTGATATCTATATATGTAGTCAAGATGAAGAAAGTGAAACTATTTTTATCATTTCGGACCGAGGCATAGGTCTCACCCCATTTGATCATGAAAACTTGTTTAAATGGCTTCCTAACAAATCAAGACCTGGTACAGAAAACGAAAGTGGTAATGGACTTGGTCTATATATAAGCCATGAGATTATTAAAAAACATGGTGGAAAAATATGGGTAGATAAATACGATAATACAGGTTGTGATTTCAAACTTTCAATACCTAAGGAAGCAGCGATTGTCCTTTAATGATAGAAGATTCTTTAGGATGTAGGTAATATCACACATTTTTGTCTCAAGATTATAAATATCAATATTAGTAAGCCTAAATCAATACAAAAGGAACTTAGTTTTAGCTTTTCTTTA
This sequence comes from uncultured Aureispira sp., assembly GCA_964526715.1. Lineage (GTDB taxonomy): Bacteria > Bacteroidota > Bacteroidia > Chitinophagales > Saprospiraceae > OLB9. Next base: position 5,540 of record CAZGMB010000113.1, read on the forward strand.
AATCACCTGGCCTACATAAAAATACCAAATTTGAGATACATATCCACGTATATCAATACCTAACTATCCTAAATTTCTAAATATATTAACTTAAAACCTAAATCTTTTGCTATATACTAGTATATAATGCATGTGTGGTTATTCTAACTGATATAAAAATTCGATGACAATCCATTATTTCTTGTCATCAAAACCTTCTGCCTGAGAAATCCAAAAGATAGATGTACCACATAAGAACTTACACTTTCCATCGTTTGATTAGTACTATATCAATTTGCTCAGTAGGGTATATATTGTAGAGAACTGGAAATATGCCGTTTTTTGGAGTTTGAAATCATCTACATTTTGATATCTGTAATCTTACCCTAAACTAACTTGTAAAGGAGATTAAAATATCTTCAAAGCCTTCAACCTTACATAAATTCATATAAACATTAAATTTTTTGTAAATCTATAATTTAACTCAATATATATAGGTATCCCTCACATAAATATATAACAATGGTTTCATTACGACTTTATCCGTTTTCTTTTTGACATATTTTGCATATTCGTTGACTACAACCGCCCTTCTATTAAAAAATCCTCAAATATTATGACATAACCTAATAAAAAAACCACATAAACACATTGTGTATTATTACAATATGTTAAACACATACATTTGCTCTTAAATAGTATACCCGTGTCAACTAATCCACCCGTTTATACAGAGTCTCCACTCTTGTATCAAAAAGTTAATGCCCCAGAGTTTGTAAATAGGAGATTGCTTATCATTACCTATTATAATATGGGATATAGTAAGGCATATATAGCACGCCAACTAGCGATAAAAGAAAAATATTGTGAAGAAATCATCAATATCTTTCACAATTATGGTTTAAAAGCTCTTTTAAAAAGAGATTATGGATTAAAACAAAAAAAAGATCAAAAAAAGTTTACTAATGATGAACTAAACCTTTTACAAAATTTAGTTCGACACAAACCGCCAAAAAATCATAATAAATGGACATACAATTTATTAGCTGAAACAATAAATCACTCTAGCATCTTTGAAAACAACATTAGTTTGTGTACACTAAGAGCTATTATGCTTTCAAAAAAAATAGATTTAAACGCCTGGAAAGACGCACCTTTGAAGATCACTGATGAAAACTTCGAAATAATCACAAACTTAATAAGTAAAAATGATGATCTAGTTACTAAAATAATTAAAGATTATGAATTAGACGTACCCTTGACTGAAGAAATTATTAAAGATTTATCTGATCAAAAAAGACCAATATCCATTATAAATGTATTTTTAAAATACAAACATCATTATAATTTGCCCAAACTCAGCATCTATAAATTTTCAAATCTACTGAAAAATTATCTACCACAGTGGCAAATGTTAAAACAACAAAGTTTTAAAAATTATAATGTAGGTGAAAAGAAAATAACATTGTCACAGGGAGAAGTAGACCAACTTTTAAAGATATCAGACAATCCTGAAGTACCAAAAATAAGCAGAATGAGAGCCAAAATATGTTTGGAACTCAACAAAGAAACCATAATGAGTGATATTGAACAGAGAACAGGATGTAGTATAAGTATGATATATAGAGTATACAATAAGTTTAAAGATGAAGGTATTGAATGTATAACATTAAAAAAAAGAGTATCAAAAAAAGTTAAACGTGGACCATATATCACAACTTCGATAAAAAAATACCCCGACCTACTTACAGAAATTAAATCTATAGTATCTTCTCAACCCAAAGATAAAACAAGATGGACTATAGTAAAAATAACTAAGGAACTTCAAAATAGAAACTATATCATAAGTACAACATCAATTTCCAAACTCATTATACACCATCAAATTGTATACTGACACCAATAACAGACATTTAAAGATAAATAATTGATAAATAAGACGATATAATTAAAATAATTTTGAGTTTTTACTTATGGATTACAAAATAATATTGACCAATTCACCCTAAGTAATGTATAGATGCAAAATGAGCACCCTATCATAAAATGTAAAAAATATAAAAATTTATGTTAAACCAAGTCCAAGAAGTATTAGTCTTTAGTAAAAATACGATAGTTATGTATGGCGTCAAATATATAATAGAAGCTATGCCCATCAAGAATATGATCAGTTGTGCTTGCGATATAGCAGAATTGCAAGAAAAGCTTAATATAAATAATTACGACCTCATGATACTTGACTATAGCCCATTTCAAAAAGAAGAATGGAAATTGGTTAAAAACGTGGCCAAGCAAAAACACGCAAAAATTGTAATCTTTAATGAATTTGCGAATCCAACACAAATAAAAGAATTATATAAAATAGGCATAAAAGGGTACATCAATATGGCAGCAGATACCAATGAAATTGCTGTAGCTTTATCCATGATACTTAAAGGTGGTAGGTATTTGCCACACTTTGACTTGTTATATTCAAACAGGTAAATGCAAGTGATCTGAGCTACCGTCCTGTAAATATTAAGATTTTTTAACACACCTTTCAATCAAAATAAAACAATCCATGAGTCAAAATCCACCTTCACCAGAAAAAACAAAAGACATTTTAGTATGTGACAAAGATTATAAGTTTTTAAGAAAGATCGATGATCATTTTGCTAATAGTCACATTTTCAATGTTCATGTCACATCCGTATACAAAATTGATCAATTAATCCAAGATTTAGGTTCATCGCCTTTTCACTTTATCATCATAGGTCCTAATGATTTTTTGGACCAAGAAATAAATGATGTATTAAGTGACCAAAAACCAAGTCAATCATTAATAAAAGTCATTGAGAATGATAAGCCAGAAGTCATAATTAAGTATCTTTATAAAGGTATTAATAATATGGTCTCTATGGATTCTTTCTTACATAATTTTGAATTGGTAATAGAAAACATCATCCAATTTGGATCTTTTATTGATCCTTTGATTATGGCCTCCATAAAACCCAATTTAACTAAAATAAGCCAACTAGCTATTCATACTTCAGGTCTGAAACCTAAAGCCCAACTAGTGTTAGAACTCCTTAAAAAAGGCTACTCCTATGTAGAAATAGGAGAAGAACTTGATATATCGTTAGACTCTGTGAGATATTACATTAAAACGATTTATAAAAAGTTTAATGTCAAAAGTAAAGTTAATGCGATCAATAAACTAAGCATTCTTGAAGACCAAGAGCTTTCCTTACAAAAAAAAAATAAAAGTAAGCTCTTTACATGATTTTATTAATGAAGTTCAAAACTTTAAAATAAAAAGACGGGAGACTGTTCTTTTCACAGTCTGAATACTTTGCCTGAAATTTTCACAAGAGTAAAAAATTTATGTTAACCAATTCTTAGTCTTATTTATACCAACTTTTTGCCTTACGTATTTAAACTTCTTTAATTCATGCCAATCTTCAATCTCGCCAACCACCTCATCAAACCTATCCTTATGAGGAAGGTACATCGCTAACTCGACTATATATATTTGTGGATCGTAAAATCAGTCATACACCGATCAAACATTATATATGATCATGAAAAGAATACACATCAAAGGTGTTTATGGTCTTTTCTTAAGGCTGTGGCAATCCAATTAAAACGGGTCGCTGCCTTTGCAGCGACCGCGTAACCCAAAACTATGTAACCCATGCTTCTTTATACCCTTCCCTGCCTTGCCGGCAGGCAGGCTAAATCCTTCCCTTAAAAAGGAAGGACTTATTTGCGTTTATCATTGGATGAAGAATTGTATTCTATCCAATTGCACATCTGGCGGAGGCGACTGCGGACACGCTCTCCATAACATTTCTCAATTTGGGGTGCCGAAAGATTGCTGGTGAAATGTGTCAGCACTCTACGGTTTTGGAAAAGCTCATAACGCATTAAGATGATCTGTCCCAAAACATTGGTTTGGGTGCCGTAATGTTTGACTTCATCTTCAGCGCCTAAATCATCGAAGCAATATGATGTATTGATCGTATTGTGGTCTATATACTCCACAAAGTTTCTACCATACTGCAAGATGACGTTCGAGCCAGTATCCATGTACTCCAATGCCAATGCCTGGCATGTCTTCATCTTGAAACGTTCGCTAAAACCTAAAAACTGTCTTACGAGCTTCATGTGGCAGGTCTTCCCTACCCCAGTCTTTCCAGAAAGGAAAAGCCCTTTACGAAGGTCAATATCATAATGTTTGCAAAGTGCCACGTCTCCTGTAAAGT
>CAZGMB010000114.1:0-9628 GCA_964526715.1 uncultured Aureispira sp.
GCTGCTTTTGAATGTCCATTGGCTGCTTTTGAACGTCCATTGGCTGCTTTTGAATAGTATATTTTCTAGACTTTGTTTATGGGCTATGATATATAAACTAAGCTTTTATTCCAAATATTCTTATTCCTTCTTAGTTCTATTTCTGATCACAGTAGTACTGTCTGCACGATTATTGGTCTCACCGTTGCAACTGGTAAAATAAACATATTCGCCCATGTCCACAAATCGATATACCTTGCATCCGTCATGCTCAAAAAGTTAGGAAATGGTGTATTCCTTATTGCTTTGGACAGGTTTAGTGTATAATGGTACTTTGTGGATACCGCTGCATCCCACCAAACATAAAGATGAAGGGATCAAGAAGTAAATGTAAGTGTTTTTAAGTGTCATCATGATGTGCATTGAGTTAAATCAAACAAATATTGTAATACTCTACAAAATAGGTTGAATAAATGACATAGATAAATATTGGCTGATACTTTAACCTTATTTTAAAATGACTATAAGAATAAATTAACATGAAATCCAACAATAAAAAAGCCCTCCGTTTTTTCAAATGGAAGGCTTTTGCTTTATATATTTTGTGTGAAACTTAATATCAGGTATTACTTCACTTTTATCTTTTTGGTACCTATGATATTGAGTAATCCATCTTTGATTTCTTTGAGTTCGATCACATACTTGCCAGGTTGCTCATATTTGTAGATCAATTCTTTTTGGGTGACTATAAGCCTTACACCGTCACCCATTTCCATTACATAACGGGATGCTTTTTCATCTTTAAGAAAAGAAAAACTGAAAGTTTGACCGGCTACCTGTTTACTGTCCATTTTGATGTATTGGTCAAAATCATCTGAAGGTTTGTCATCTTCTCCAACAAACAAAGTAGCAATTGCTGATGATTGCGGAAGCTGATTTCCGGAAGGCATGCCCGGGCTTTCGTTACCAATAAACTTCTGACCAAATAAATAAATCGAACCAATGATGCCCGTTAGGACTAATAAACTCAGTAGGACTGGCTCTATGTGAGTAGTAAAAAAGTGTGAGGCAGACGTATGTCTCCTACTAAAGTGCATAGGTGTGTAATGCTCTATATTCATAAAATCGGATTTGGGTTAACAAAAAATCGGTTGTTTCTGCCGACAATCTTTATAATCGATCAGAGTCACAAAGGTAATTCATATTATTGATAAAAAAAATATAAAATACATTTTATATTACTAATTTGTCATGTGTAAGTTATTGTAGCTTAATTATATAAAAAATAAATTATGATATTTATTGATAATATGACACTTATGAAACGGACTATTTTATATAAAATAAAAAAAAATATGTGGTTACTAAAATCTGAATATTCATTTTTGCTTTAATTACAGCTAAAAATGCAATACCTTTGTTATCAAATACCTAATCCAACATCATGACCAAATTCATTCATATCTTTCTAATCCTCGTTGTCTCTGTGTCACTTCATGCACAGACTTTATATATCAATGAGTTGGATAGTGACACGCCAGGCTTGGATACCAAAGAGTTTGTAGAGATCAAATCATCAGTGCCCAATTTAAGTTTGGATGGTTATGCGATCGTATTTTTTAATGGTTCTTCTAATGCCAACAATTCTAGTTATTGGGTAGTGGATTTATCTGGTCAGAAAACGGATGTCAATGGCTTGTTTGTTGTGGGCAATGAAGGGCTTTCTCCATTTCCCAATTTAGTCATTCCAGATAATACCATCCAAAACGGCGCTGACGGTGTAGCTATTTACAAAAGAAATCCTCTTGATTTTCCTGAGGGAACTTTGGCTTTTGTGGATCAAACCCTTATTGATGTATTGATATACGGTACAGCGGACCCTGACGCTACTACCATGCTAGATATTTTTAAAGTATTCAACCCCAATATCAAACAGATCAATGAAGGCAGTTCCAATAATACCAACTCCATCCAAAGAGATAATAATGGTGGCTACTTCAGCGCTGCACCGACTCCCAGAAAAAATAATGACGGTAGTGGTATTGAACTCAACGGAATCAGGACCATTTTCCCTAAAAATATTTTTACTGAAGGCGAATCCTTTGACATTACATTTCAAACCGAATTTACTTTGACAGACGATGTGGTTATAGCTTATTCTTTGGAAAATGGAGGGTTTAATGGTAGCGATTTTTCAGCTACAACCAGACTTACAATTCCTAAAGGGCAAAAAAGTATCACTACTAAAGTACAAATCATTGATGATACCGCAGATGAAGGTGATGAAGAAATGATTTTTAGACTGACAGAGTTGCCTGTTACATTTGTCACATCAAACAACAACCTTAAGATCAGAGTAGAAGATAATGATTTCAAGATATCACCCTTTGGAACACCTCTCGCGCCCACTTTTGGCAAAGTTTCTACTACGGCTTCGCCCGGATATTACAAAAAAACCGATAAGCTCTCAGGTGCAAACCTAATCTCAGGTTTACGTGACATTATATCGGATCCCAATGTAGTGAGAGCACAAACCTACAACGATGTGATCGACATCTTAAAAGAAGCAGACCAGAATCCGGCTAACCATAATCAAGTATGGCTGGTTTATTTGGAAAAAGGCAGGTCGAAAATCGATTTGCAGTTGTCATCAGATAATGCAGGTTACTGGAATCGAGAACACGTTTGGCCTAGGTCACGTGGCGGATTTAATAGTATCGAAGCAGACGAAGCTTTTGACGGTATTGATGTTTTTTGGCCCACCAATGCAGATTCTACTAGACATGGCAATAGCGATGCTCACAGTATAAGGGCGGTTGATGGTCAAGAAAATACTAAAAGAGGCAATCAGTTTTATGGTCAGTATATCGGACCTGCAGGAAATCTTGGAAGTTTTAAAGGTGATGTAGCCAGAAGCATTTTTTATCTAGCCATACGATTCAACGCACTGCAAGTGGTCAATGGTTATCCTGAAGGTGAAGTGGGCAAATTTGGCGACTTAGCCACACTATTAGAGTGGCACCGAAATGACCCACCTGATGATTTTGAAATGAATAGAAATAATGTGGTCCAAAAGTGGCAGTATAACCGAAATCCTTTTATAGATATGCCAGAAATGGTAGAGTATATTTGGGGAAACAAACAAGGTCAAGTGTGGAATTTACCTTCTCATATTTCATCTGTAAATATCCCACGTCTAAGCATCATTCCCAACCCTTCTAGTGATTATCTCATGTTTGATCAGAGTCTAATCATCTCAGAAGTCAAGATTTATAATATGGATGGTACATTATTATTGACTACCTCCGTTCAGGGCAACCAAGTGGACATCTCTAGATTGGCTGGCGGTCAATATATTTTAGAGACTACGATCGAAAATACTTTGGTAAGAACACCTTTCGTGAAAATCAGGTAAAGTTGCTGAAGGGAAAATGAAGTGGTTGGAATAAAAGTTTTACAAAAAATAAGCAAAGTTGACTTCAGTTTATGCTGGAAAGTAGATCAATCCATTGATTGTACATGGATTGATGATGGTGGGTTTAAAAAAAAATTGCACCATTCAGCAACTTGATATATATTTGCGTGAACGATTAAAAATTCGTATAATTATCAAATGGAATGGAGTAATAAATTGCAAGCTCAGGAATTTCAAATAAAAGACTACACCTACGATTTGCCCGAAAATCGAATCGCAAAATATCCCTTGGATGAAAGAGATTTAAGCAAGTTGCTCGTATATAAAAACGGTAATGTATCAGAAGACATCTACAGAAACCTGGACACATATATCTCAGAAAGGTCACTCTTCGTTTTTAATAATACTAAGGTAGTACAGGCAAGGCTTCATTTTAGGAATGCTACAGGTGGCAAAATTGAAATCTTCTGTCTAGAACCCAGTGAAGCCAATGTGGAACCATCTTCCGCAATGATCAAAAAATCATCTGTTGAGTGGGTTTGTTTGATCGGCCGTGTGGATAAATGGAAAGATAAAACCATCAGCCTGGAAACAGAGCGTTTTTCACTACAAGCTGAAATCGTAAATCGAAACGGAAATGTATTTACCATAAAGTTTAGTTGGGAACCCCAAAATCTTTCATTTGCTGAAATTTTGGATGAACTCGGAGAAATGCCGATACCGCCGTATTTAAAGAGGGAGAGCGAAGCTATAGATGTAAGTAGATACCAAACCGTTTATGCCGAACAAAAGGGTTCTGTGGCAGCACCAACAGCCGGACTTCATTTCACCAATCAAATTTTTCAAAATCTCCAGTCTAAAGATGTCATCATAGATTACGTAACGCTTCATGTGGGTGCAGGTACTTTTAAGCCGGTAAAGAGTGAAACGCTTGAAGGACATGATATGCACTCTGAATGGATAGAAGTATCACAAGAATCCATATTGAAAATCATAGGACAAATTACTGATGATCACACCCATAAAGATATTGTTGCCGTTGGTACCACTTCCTTGCGTACTATCGAATCCCTTTATTGGATGGGAGTGAAGGCTAGTCAAAATATGGAAGTGACAACAGAAGAATTAGAAGTAAAACAATGGGATGCTTATGACCTACAACAAAGCATGTCAGCAACGGAGTCTCTCCATAGCTTGCTGTCTTGGTTAAGAAAAAATAATGTAGGAAAACTGGTTTGCAAAACGCAATTGTTGATTGTTCCGTCTTACACATTAAGAATTGCAAATGCTTTGGTTACCAATTTTCATCAGCCCAATTCGACACTCCTCTTGCTTGTTGCAGCTGTGGTAGGTGATGATTGGAAAATGATTTATGACTATGCATTAAATCATGATTTTAGATTTTTGAGTTACGGCGACGGTAGTTTACTCTTTAATAATAAATCAAGAACCAACTAAATCATCATTTTTGCCTACTTTTGGGGTGGAAATAGGATTTTTTTTTAGATAGATGTTGGCAGTAATGCCTATCGGTCCTAAACAAGCAAATAATATAAAATGGCACAAAGAACGCTTATCAAAAATATTAGCATCATCAACGAAGGACAAATATTCGTTACTGACCTAGTGATAGATCAGGGTATTATTCAAAAAATTGGTCCGCATGATGATGATCAAAATTCGAATGTTATTGACGGAACCGGAAAATATTTATTTCCAGGTATTATAGACGGCCAAGTACATTTTCGGGATCCTGGACTCACCCATAAAGGCGACCTTCATTCTGAAAGTAAAGCAGCAGTTGCTGGAGGTGTGACATCATTTATCGACATGCCCAATACGTTGCCCAATGTATTGACCATGGAACTCCTGAATGAAAAATATCAGATAGCTTCGGAAAAGTCGCTGGCCAATTATGGATTTTTTTTGGGTGTAAATGGTGACAATCTAGACGAAATTATCAAACTAGACACGAGTAAATTGTTGGGTGTGTCTGATGACGGGCTTTACTTTACCAAAAAAGGAAACCTACTTGCCGACAATCCAGAAACCATGGAGAAGCTTTTTGCCCATTGCAAATCCATCATAGCCATCCATTCTGAAAAGGAACAAATCGTGGAAGAGAACGAAAATATCTACAGAGAAAAATATGGCGATAATGTGCCCGTTGAATTTCATCCTATCATTAGAAGCGAGCAGGCTTGTTTTGAAGCCACCCAAAGAGCCATCGAAATTGCCAACAAGCACCAAGCACGGCTTCATATTTTGCACTTGACCACAGAAGCAGAAACGCATCTTTTTCGTAATGATATTCCGTTAAAAGATAAAAATATCACTACTGAAGTATCGGTTCACCATTTGTGGTTTTCAGACAAAGACTACGGGCGATTGGGTACTTTAATAAAATGGAACCCAGCTATCAAAACAGAAAAGGACAAAAAAGGACTGCTCAAAGCTTTGATAGACGATAGAATAGACATAGTAACTACAGACCACGCGCCACACACCTTAGCCGAAAAGCAAAAACCTTATTTCCAATCCATGTCGGGTGCACCCATTGTACAGCACTCGTTAAATATTATGCTGGAGTTTTACAAACAAGGACTGATCACATTAGAAAAAATTGTTGAAAAAATGTGTCATAATCCGGCCGCTCTCTACCGAATTGAAAAGAGGGGTTTTATACGGGAAGGCTACTTTGCTGACCTAATTATAGTTGACTTAGATTCCAGTTGGATGGTGAGTAAAGAGAATATTTTATCTAAATGTGGTTGGTCACCTTTGGATGGGACAACGTTTACCACCCAAGTGACTCATACCTTTGTCAATGGCAACTTGATTTACGATCACGGCAAGTTTGATGAGACCGTAAAAGGACATGCATTAACAACAACAAATAAGGGATAGATTGTAAAATATACGCAGCCATTTTGGACTTAGTAAACGCCTTTCTCAGCAAAAAATAATTGTGATGGGTTAACCAAAAAAGATTACTTTTGTCTAAAATTTAACCAAAATGGGGCAAAGAGTTTTATCCATAGATATCATGCGAGGTATGACCATTTTTTTTATGATTTTGGTCAATAACCCGGGGAGTTGGTCTCATGTTTATGCCCCTTTGCTGCACGCAAAATGGGATGGATGCACACCTACGGATTTGGTATTTCCTTTCTTTATGTTTATTGTGGGCACTTCTATGGCCATTTCCTTTGAAAAATTTTCAGATAATCATCAGTCATGGATTCAAAAATCTGTAAAACGTGGTCTACTGATCATATTAGTGGGACTCTTACTCAATTGGTTTCCTTTTTACAATAAAAACATAGCTGAATTAAGACTTTATGGTGTTTTGCAGCGTATAGGTTTGGCGTATTTGGTGGCGAGTATTTTAGTAACCTGGTGCAGACCAAAGTATATCTTCGGACTTATAGCATTTATTCTGGTGAGTTATTCATTGATTTTGTTATCTATAGGAAATAGTGATTTGACATTAGAAGGCAATCTTGTGAGAAAGATTGATTTATTCTTATTGGGAGAAAATCATATTTATAAAGGCTACGGGCTTCCATTTGACCCTGAAGGCTTACTCAGCACCCTTCCGTCAGTGGGTACTATTTTGCTAGGATTTATGTCTGGAATATGGATGAAAACCAAAAAAAGAGAGCCATTTATCTACGGTTTATTGGTTTACGGTTTAGGTATCATCTTGGTGGGAATCCTTTGGCATGAGTGGAACGTCCCCATCAATAAACCTTTATGGAGTAGCTCCTACGTACTGTATGCTGGCGGATGGGCAATGCTTTTTTGGGCATTTTTGTATTACATCATCGATATATTACAATACAAGAATTGGACACCACTTTTTGGTTGGTTTGGAGTGAATCCCTTAGCTTGTTTTGTGCTTTCGGGTATCACAGCTAAGTTACTTATGCTGATCAAAGTAGGAGACCGAAGTTTGAGTGGCTTATTGTATACAGACTTTTTTCAACCTTTTTTTGGAGACTATTTCGGGTCATTTATGTATGCAGTGGCCAATATTATCTTCATAAGTATGTTTGCCTATTATTTGCATAAGCGCAATATCATTATCAAACTGTAAGTTTTTAAATAAGTTAGACCAAATCAAAAATGAACCAAAATAATAATAATAACAGTAATGCAAATAATCATCATAGCATTGATATCAAAGAAATATTGAGTAATGCTTTCGTGGCGGGTTTAGTTATTTTCGTCATAAGCTACGGCGGTTTGTTTTTGGCGATCAGAATATTTCCAGACTTTTTTGTTCAATATATCAATCCGGTTTTTAATTCTGATGGAAGCAGGGATGTGTACTTCTATTTACATCCTTTTATTTTAGGCTTATCACTATCCATATTTTGGAGTCGATTTTATAAATTTTTTCGGGGTAATTTTTTCTTAACAGGTTTGGAGTTTGGTCTGACGTATGGATTTGTAGCATTGTTGCCTATTTTGTGGATTACTTTTGCAGCAATGGAAGTAGATTTTCAAATGGTATTTTCATGGATGATCTATGGTATATTTCAGAGCAGTGTAGGAGGCATGGTGTTTTATATACTACATTTACGCAAGAAATAATTGCCTTTAAAACCTGTATCTAGATAATCAAGCTTAGTTTTTGGAGCGGTTAGAGTGGTTGTACGCGCTTGAGCAACAGTCTTACCTTTACTTTTAATTCATTTTTTACTTTGATTGTTCCACCCAATTTACTTGGCGGCGTCAAGTTGAAATCAGTAAAATGCATGTCTACTTCACCTTTGATTTCAAGATAACCATTTTGAGTGGGCGAGCTTACAAATTCTATTCTAAAAGTTCTGTTTACACCAGCCAGTTGGATTTCTGTATTGCTCAATATTGATTTGTTTTTCTTATATTGAGAAGGAAGGTCAGTGAAATTTTTAATGTAGATATACAGATTGGGATGAACCTGTGCTTTTAATGTTTTTTGCAGGTCTTTGGTCATGATACGATGATAACAGTCAAAATCAGTCACTGGAATGGTGAGTATGCTTTTGACATTCACTTTTCCATCTGATTTTTTTTCGCAATGTAGTATGTCTTTTTCTTTTTGGTAAGACGGTATTTTGCAAGTGAAATTATTGATATTGGTCTGGCCTAATACTTCTATAGTGCTATAATTCAAAACCTCCCAGATTTCAATCTCTGTATTATTGGAAAGCGTCCCATGGAAACATGAAATCCACATCAGCATTTGAAAAAATACAATCATAAATGTATGATTTTAAAAATTTTGACCTTCTAAACCACAAGCAAAATACAAATAAAAACAAAAGTTGGGATCATTATAATCCCAACTTTCTTATTATTAACAAATCAAAGCATTTTTATTAAAAGCCTACTACAGCCTGAACAACAAATCCGTTAAAGTTACCTCCATTTCTTAAATCTGTTCCTTTAAAATCAAGATAGTCTTGATTTACGTATTCACCTTTCAAGAGTAAGTTTTTGGTAGGGAACCATCCTGCTGAAAAGGCAAGTCTATTGACAGTAACGTCAGTTGTATATCCTGCTAATCTGCTGGTTACGGTATTGTATCTTGCACCGATGAAAGCTTGCTCTTCACCAATAAATCTATAAATACCTTCTACTGCTATTTGGTTGGTTGAGCGATCTTCAGTTTCTGTAATGGCTTTTCCTTTGGCCACTTCATAGGTACCGAATACTTCCAATCCTTTATACTTGATAAATGGGTTTACTATAAATGCAGTAACAGAGTTGTAAGTGCCTGGAGTAAATCTACCACTTGTAAATGGTGATGTACTGTTGGTATAAGCTGCATTTTCTAATACTCCAAAGTAATTTGATCCCGTTCTATCTCCACTGAATAATGTAAATCCAGGAGTTTCGGAATTGGAATACATAGATACGCTCAATCTGTATCTTAAATCATCAGAAGCTTTTTTATCATATGCTGCTTTTAATAATATTGCTGGACTTTTTTTCTGAACTTGGCCAGCTGGATTAGTACTGTAATCAAAAATATTATTTCTTATAAGTCCGTTAGTCATACCAAACATCAACATCAAACCATCTATTGGAAACGCATATACTTCCGCGCCAATCTCAGTAGCAAATTGATCCATAATATTGTTTTCCACAAAAGGATTGAATATAGTATTGCCACCATCTGATCTTCTAAAGTGTTGGTCACCATAATTCACTTCCATGTGACCAATTTTAGTTCTGAAATAT
>CAZGMB010000115.1:0-9594 GCA_964526715.1 uncultured Aureispira sp.
CCACAAACGGGACCCACAGGAAGATTTAATACAGCAGGACTGGATGAAATCGTAGCCCAGTTCAGTCAAATCTTAGGTACATCTCCCAAGGCCACGCAAATAGCCACCATACTCAAAGAAGCATTGGACGCATCCAAAACATACAATGAATTTGTATTCCATTGGGTCAATGCCTTTTTTAAAGAAGATGGTCTGCTTTTTATCAATATGGATGATGCTAAGCTAAAGCAAGCCTTCGTACCGCTAATGGAGCGAGAAATACTCGAAAAAATGAGTAGTCCCATCGTCATGGAAACCCAAAGTCAACTCCTGGAGATGGGATTCAGACCACAAGCATTTGCTCGAGATATCAATCTCTTTTATATGATGGATGGACAGCGCGAACGTATCACTCACGATCAGGACGGCTACAAGATAAACCATACCGATCTATGCTACTCAGAGTCAGAAATGCTGCATCTCTTGCACACCTATCCCGAAAGATTCAGCCCAAATGTAGTGATGCGCCCTTTGTACCAGGAGACCATCCTGCCCAATCTGGCTTACATAGGTGGCGGCGGAGAGTTGGCCTATTGGATGGAACGAAAAGCACAGTTCGAAGCTTTTGGCGTGTTTTTCCCCATACTAATACGTAGGAATTCGGTAATGATCATTCCGCAATCTTTACAAAAAACGATGGAAAAGCTTTCGGTGACCGAAGACGACATCCTGCTCGATGAAGAGCCACTGATCACCCAATATCTTCAAAAAAGTGGCCAGGAAGATTTTCAGCTAAGCAAAGAATCAAAATACATAGCCGATATCTTCGAATCCATTGCCGCTAGAGCCAAATCTATTGATCCCACACTTGTACAAGTGGTCAATGGTGAATCACATAAAACGCTGAAAGTACTCGAAGGCATAGAAACGAGACTCAAACGCAGTATCAAACAAAAAGAAGAAACCCAAATCAATCAGCTCAAAGCCCTAAAATCCAAACTATTTCCCAATAACGGGCTACAGGAACGATCTGACAGTTATCTGCAGTACTATATCCAAGAAGATGTAGATTTACATCAGTGGATGCTACAAAATTTAGATCCGATGGAACGAGATTTTTTGTTTTTGTACCTATGATTCTCTAAAAAAGAATCGAAGAAAATTAAACCCGCACTATGCATTAGAAAATCTATTACACGCCGAAATACCTGCAAAATAAGGCGCTCCGCTAATTTTCGCTCACTCACCATAGTGGTGACTATGATTCCCTCGTGAAAATTCTTATTTTATTGGCCTTTCGACCTTCATTACGAAGTTCTAACGCATAATGCAGGTTAAAACTTAGTCAATGTTCCGGTCTTAATATCTTTTCCGTTTTCGCTGAGTCTGTAAAAAAATATTCCAGGAGGTACATGGCTAAGATCTATAGGATTCTGACCGTAATACACTCTTTTATCGACGATGCTATTGCCCATCGCATCATAGATCACCACGCGAGCATCAGCGGGTACATAGTCAGATATGGTGATATGGATGTCTGCTGTTGTGGGATTGGGAAAAATGTGAAATGCATGAATTAAATCTTCATCAACAGAAGAAACGCATTTTGTTTTTATTTGATTAATAGATCTACACCCAGGAAAGTTATTGATATCAACTTTTAGTGCTCTACCTGCATCAATATGATCACAAACACTTTTTATACTGCATTCTCCAAGCCTTTTGTTTCCTGAAATAGAAATCTCTTTGACATACTTTAAATTTTCCAAGGCTGAAATATCCGTTAGAAAAGGATTTCCTGTGATCGAGAGGCCACCTCTATCATTATTTAATATTGTATATATAGCATCGAGCATACCATAAGAACCATTTAATGATTTAATAGCCATGTCCGATATGGAAACAAAAGGTGCATATTTTAGCCTTTTGAAAATCTGTAGATCGGATATATTAGTATGTGTATCAAACAAATATATCCCTTGAATAGGAAGTCTTTCGATTTGATTAAAACCATGATATCATGCTAAACTATCATTATTGTTAAAATTTAAATCACCCAAATATTTTGTATTTTCACATATTTTAAGTGTGTCAAGTTGCTTGTTTCTTGTTACATAAATACTACCAATACAATTACAATTATGAAACCCATTTAGGTAAGTTAACGAATCATTTTGCACCAACAATAATTCTATCCCTGACCACAAATCACCTATGATTTGTTGACATGGTAATAAATATTGAACATTATTGAACCCTTTGATACTTTTTAAATTTGAATTATTTTCAAATCCGATTGAATTTAATGTTAATGAATCAAAACCTTCAATACTCCTAATGCCTTTAGTGATATAAATATGAAAACTTTTAGCTTTTCTTAATTTATCAAGGCCTTTTAAATTATCCATAGAAGAAACTTTTCCTCTTAGAATAAACCATCCAACTTCTTCTATATGATTCCAACAATTCAAATTGAGTAATTGGGGATAGTCTCCTTGTAACAGCCCCCTGAAAAGTCAGACTGAATTACAAAAATAATTTTGTAATTTTGTAATCATGGAAAGTAGTAAGAAGAGTGTTAAGTATAGCACTAAAGAGAAAATGAACATTCTTTTGGAAGCAGAGAAGAATGGAGTAAAAGTCACCCTTGAAAAGTATAATTTATTTCCTGCCACCTTTTATTATTGGAAGCGGAAGCATAATACCTTTGGGGAGCAAGGTCTTGATCATAAGACACAAACAGATCAGCTAAAGAGAATGAAGGCCTTGGAAGTAGAAAATCATAGGCTTAAGCTTTTATTGGCTGAAAAGGAACTTGAAAGTAGTCTCAAGGATGAACTTATTAAAAAAAAGTATCCAGAGATGAAAAAGTTGAAATAGCCTTTAGATATATGAATGCAGGACTCAAGCGAAGTATCTGTTTAGATATTTTGGGATTAACCCGCCATCAACTCTACTATAAACCGAATGGGCGTAGAGTAGGAGTTGCAAATTCGGTAAATACCAAGAAGCTCATTGATAATAAGGGTAATATGGAATGGGTACAGGAAGATGTTATAGTCAAAGAAATCATATCGATAAAAGAGAACCTAGACTTAGGCAATTGGTATAGATTAATATGTGCCCAGTTGAATTTTCAGGGTTATTATATTAATCATAAAAAGGTATATAGAATTATGTTTGAATATTCATTACTAGAGCCGAAAGTTAAGCGTGGGGAGCGTAATTATGTGAAATACAGACGGGTTTGCCCCAATAAGCCACTTCAAATTTTAGAGATAGATATAAAGTATGTATGGATAAACGGGACCAAAAAGTATGCATTTGTGATGACAATTATAGACACATTTACACGTGTAGCACTTCACTGGAGAGCAGGATATCAGATGACCCAACATCAAGTCAAGGATTCGTGGGAGTATGTTATAGTCAAGTATTTACAGCAAGAAAAGACAAAGCTAGTAGATATAGAAATAGAAATTCGAAATGATAATGGTAAGCAATTTGATGCAAAATTGGTGAGGGATTTCTTAAGTGAGAACGGATTGAATCAGGTATTTACGCATCCATATACCCCTGAAGAAAATGGCCATATAGAAAGTTTTCATTCCACTTTGGGCAAGTGTTTGGATAAAGAATATTTCAAAGATTTAGTAGATTTAGAACAACGTCTAAAAACATTCTACAACACATACAACACACAACGTGCCCATGGATCCATAATGAACTTTGCTCCAACCATGTTTTGGGCATTGTTTATAGAAAATAAGGTTGAAATTCTAATAATATCAAAATCAGAACTTAAATTTGCAACCAATGAGAGCAAACAGGAGATTAGATTCAATAAAAAAGCAAAAGAAATCTCCAATTGGGTAATGGGAGTCTGAGGGAATCCTTGCCAAAATTGGATGATCCCTAAATGGGTCATTCAATTTTACAATGTAACTGTAGGCCTACGAGTTACAATAACCATTGGTACAAAGGTCGCCATTGGTCATCCTTGCCACCGCAAAGATAATACTGAAGTCTTATTTTTAATAATCGTTTGTAATTTTGTCCGAATCTTAGGGGGCTGAACCACTCCTATTACTAAACTATCTGGTATTTTTTGAATGAATTCGAATGTATTTACATAAGACAATTATTGATTATTTAACAACCGGAAAGACTTCGCACTTCTAAGCATGGTTAGTCCCAAAAAGCTATCTATCTTTGTGTCCAGAATCAATAAATCACCGGCCACTATTTCTATATCTGATAATGAGTTAACGTTAGAAATATCCGAGCCGACAATATGCAAATCACCTAAAATCTCTTTGCAGCCAGGATACAATAGATGAAACGAGTCTAATTGTGATTGCCGACTAAGTACTGGTATGCTATAACTCTTTGAGTAAGCATTGGTACTCATTAACATCATCCACAAAACTTAAAAGAAGAAATCATAGTAAATATTTTTCATAATGCTTACATTTTTACAAATTTAACAATTTTGTCTTTGATTCTAATACCGTAAAATCCAGTCTTTAAATTTGAAACATCTATAGATGAGATTAATAAACTGCCCGTTTGGACAACAATCCCTTGTGTAAGGTGGTAAATTTCATATTGGATATCTTCAGCACCAAATTGATTTAAATCTTCAATATTCAATGTATGTTCAACTGGATTGGGATAGACTGATATGTTATGAACATATGGAGTTTCATCGACATTTGTTGTACAGTTTATCTCTGCCATCTTCAGATGTACGTGGCGTGGCATACCACCTGCTTTATATCTTTTGCCTGAACCGTCTGATTTTTCTGGTAGTGTAATCGCTCTGGATTGATAACCAATATCCTTAATATCTTCAGCGTCAGGATTGGTAATGAGATGAAAATAAGGGGTTTGCCAATAACTATGACAAATGATTTGCCCGTTGGGCAATCGATTCATACACTCCGAGTGATCATAATTATTATACAACTCGTAAGTAGTCAAACCTTCATAAGGGATATGGTAAATGGTATCCAATCTGTCAAAAAATGATTGTGCATTTGTTTTGCACCTTGCTAAAAAATATACACCACCTATGTATAAATATTCACCTGAAGGAGAAAACTCCGCAGTCACAAACCACGGTATATCCAGAATGTCAGTGGTTGATGTTCCTGGCACCACCTTTCCTTTGCATCTGTCAAAATCAACAACCTCAAGAATACATGGTATAAACCCAGATTCATATGCTTCTGAAGTTCCATATCGGTAATTAAATCTTAATAATTTTTCTCCATTTAATGAAAATTTACTTGTACCTTGTTGTTGCCATAAATATTTTGTATTATTTTCAGAAAAATAATGTTTTCCATTCACAACTATTGTTGTATCGGAAACCAAAATTGAATAAGCAGTATTTTCGTGCTGACATGGCACCACTATCCAAAATTCTTTTCCATTTGCATGTGGTACCGCCATCAAATTTCTATACATCAGGAAGTCCTCTATAATTGGAATGTCTTTCTTATTATTATCTATTCGTAGCTGACCATTTGGCATCAAACAAACTTGTGACATTAACAAAGCTTTACTGTACCATCTAAATTCAATTTCATTAGCCTCCAACATATAAGGCAATAAAAAATTATCAATATCAGTAAGATGCATAAAATCTAAATAAAACAATAAATAAATTGAGTCATTTTCAGTAGGAAGTATTAATGCATTTTCCCATATACCTAATCCCTCATTCTTATCTGAAGTATTTCTCTTTAATAACCAATCCAAAGATGGTGTCCAAGCCAAACTATCACCATTTAATGCTAAACTACCATCTTTATTTCTAACTTGGTGTCCATTAAAATACCCAATTAAATTCTCATCAGAATCTGTAAAAGTTATAGCTTGATTTATGATACCCATAGATTTAACTTTGTCACATACCAATTTATTTTCTTTGTGGTCAAATCGTAAAGATAAATGTTCATTAACACCTGAAGGATGAAAAACAAAGTTAAATCCTTGACAATATAAGTTTTTTGTTAAAACTAATAAAATTGTAATTAATATTAATATTCTCATCTAAATTTTAATAATAAAATTACTTAATGTTAAATTTTTATCTTTTAATATATAGATACCAGAACCTAAACTACTTATATCTATTGTTGCATTATCTATAATCTTCCAGCCTTTTACTATTTCGCCCAAAATATTAAAAATTAAAATCTCGTTTGATGAAATATTTAATAAATTAATATAATTTAAAGTAGGATTAGGAAACACCTTGACCTTTTCAAATGCAATTTCACTCAAATATGTTGTACATTTAGATAAAATTTGATTTACTGATCTACATCCTGGATAATTATCTATTCCTATTTGGCTTTCACCTCCTTTAGATAAATGATTGCAAATACTTTCTATAGAACAATTACTTAAATTCTTATTGTTTAATACTATTAATTTACCAATATACGAAATGTTTTTAAAACTACTTATATCAGTAAGTTTAATATTATTAGAAATTTCTAAAGTTCTCTTCACTGTTAATTTACCTATACTATCAATTCTATTAAAACTATTGACTATATGTGTTAGACTTATGTTATTTGATATCTTAATGTTTCCAATTTGATCAAGATTATTCAATACTTCAAGTACCAAAAGTGAGTCCATATAAATAATATCAATGCTAAGTAAATTGAAACTAGAAATAACTGAATTAAATGAAACAATTTTTTTTAGTTTGGAATTTTTTGCAATAACAATCTGGTTAATTTTTTCCAAATTTGGAAATTGGGGAAAATTAATTAGTTCATCATTATATCCTATTCTTATTGTATTTGCACAATTTAGAGAATCAAACAAATGAAGATTTGATAATTTTTTATTGCTTGATACATCCAAAAATCTGCTTGAAAAATTTTGATTACAAATATTTACAAATTTATTAAACAATGTTACTTCTTCTAAATTCTCGTTATTTGTTATTAAAGTAATATTACTTCCACATTTTTCGAAGCCAGACACCTTCTTTATTCCAGTATTACTAGTAATTACAAATCTTTGCAGATCTTTAATTTGATTAAACCCATTAATCTCATTTAATGATTTGGTATTCCCTTCTATTATAAAATATTTGATATATTTTAATTGATTTAATCCAATCAATGAAGTTAAATTACCACAATTTATAATAAAAAGAGAATCACCAATTGCTTCTAAGGCCCTAAATCCTTCTAAATTTTCAATACTGCAATTAATAAACTCTACACTTCCTTCAACTTCCCTAAGTTTATAAAGTGAATCAATATTTATTATTCCACTTCCAATAAAAGTTATACTTTGATTTAATTTATGGATGTTTGGATAAATAAAATTAAAACTGTCTATTTGTGATTGTCTTGAAAATTCAATAATATTTTTTGCTTGAACAAGAAAATAGAAATTGCAAAAAATCACAATTATTGGGTACACTGTAAATTTCATCTTAAGTTTTTAATTATTATAAAAAGTTTCCCAAAATAAAACTCTTGGGAAACTTAATTATATTTTTCTTAATCAATTTTAATAAACTTAATTACGTTTGATTGCCCTTTAGGTCTTAAAATATAAATACCAGGCTCTAGATAACTTACGTCTATTTTGTTGTCAGAAAGTATTATTGCGTCAGAAACTTTAATGCCATAAACACTGAAAATTTCAATTACATCAAGGTAAGAATTGGATTCAATATTTATAATACCATTAGTCGGATTGGGCCAAATTTTAAATTTATCGCTATTTTCATCATTAAGGTTAACTCTACCTTCTACATCATTACATTCCGAATCGTTATATTCCAATCTTAATGACTTGCATAACAACTTCGCTAATTTGCTACCAGGAGACCCATTTTCTTCACAATCATTAGCTAACGTTTTAATATCATTAATTCTATTTTGATCAGGAAAAATACCAGCTTTTATTTCTAAATACCAAATAAGAGCATTTCTATAATTAATTACTGAAGGTTCCATTAAATATATTGAATTTAAAAATGCAGTTTCAACATTTATTTTATTTATTAAAATCTGATATCTATCATCATTTATTTGATTAAGACTATTGAATACACTTAAGCCCTCTTGTAGTTCATCCAAATTACTGATTTCAGAAAAATTTATATTTGGATATACGAGTGTACTTTTTTGAGAATATAATTTAGATTGTAACACATCAAAATTATAAAGTTTATTAAAATCACTTTCAATAAATTTATAATACTCGACATTTATCAGTGAGTCACTTAATAAATTTGGACATTTTTTAATAATCTGCAATGCCAATTTGATATTTGCATGACATTTTCCTTTTATTGCTAAAGATTGCTTACTGCAGGCCAATAATTTTTTTACTAGTTTCAGTTTATACTTCAGGTATGGACCAAAACATTTATTCTTATCATCATCATCATTTACAATACCACCTCCACAAACATTTGTTTTGCCAGTATTTATGAATAAACCTGCTGGTGTATGAGATGGAAATTCTGCAGGATCATCAGCAACTTTAAAAAATGATGTATTAACATCAACAGCTACCCCTTCAGCACCATGTACACCAATTTCAAATTTATTTCCTTGATTTATTTGTGGTATAAAATCATTTTCGATAAAAATTGTTGAAGAAAATTTATTTGCTTTAACTGAAACATCCATTCCATCACTTAATTCAAAGGAGTATCCAAAATCACTAACACCAACCAAATAATTACATTCAAAATAAGTCTCCATAGGAGTTTCTAAAGAACATCCATCAAAAAACCAATTATCGTAAATCAAACCTGAATGACCACCTATACTTGTGTAATCCCAAATAGTATTAAAAGGAGAACCATGAATTTGGTTACCAAGCATGTCCAAATTGCAATCATTTAACCATATCCCTGAATCAAAATTATTATTTTCTATTTTTCCTTGCACTGCATTACCGATTATTATTTTTTCTCCATAAATATCAGGATTTGAATGTATATCAAGTTTACCAACATCTTCAATGCCAAGCGGAACATAATATCCAGATTTCAGGCCTGAGTTCTCTATATTTATTTCATTTGACATATTTGCAGCTGTACCAAATTCTGTATTTTGGTCCCCCACATATGAACTTTTAATATCAAAATAATTTAAATTGTTTAGACTATTTATTCCCACCAAGGTATTAACTTCTGATTCAAATAAATTGATAACAGCGCAATTAGTGCAATCTATACCTAAATAACTGTCAAAGAAGGCAGTTCCTCTTGCGACTAAACTAGAATTTTGTTTCAATGAAATTGCAGGAGCACAAGTCTCTTCCATACAATCTGTCTCAAAAATTGAACCAGTATAACTGGCAACGGTACTACTATGGTCAGCCTCAACAGGAGATTCTAAAAACAAACTTCCATAATTAATTAACACACTATGATTATCGACTAAAACCTTTTTATTATGTGCAAATGCCGCCCCGCTTGATAAAATAATACTGGCGTAATTATCCATTCGCACTTCCGGAAAATTCTCAACATAACCTCCCACAAAAGCTAAAATAGAGTGTGAATAATTGCTTCCATTTTCTACTACCAATTGCGAACCAGAAAGACCCTCTATA
>CAZGMB010000116.1:0-9564 GCA_964526715.1 uncultured Aureispira sp.
ACCATACTGAAGCAAAATACATTCTAGACAGCCTAAAAGGTGGAAATCAATATTTAGAAGATCGTCTCGCAGCCAAAATCACAGAATACAAATCCTACTTTTAATTTTATCCTCCATCCTCCGGCACACTTCCTTCCTTCCCTCATTCCGTTTGCTACATTTCACGCTGTTCCCATTGCGCCGCACTCCATTCACTCATATAGTCAGAGAGCCTTCGGATTCCCGCAGCATAAGTATCATGCTACAACCACACTAGCCAGGCTTTCCATAGGCGAATGATTGCATCGCACCTATTCTTTACACAAATCATTCCACCTATTCCATTCCAGGCTTTTCCACAGCTTAGTACCATGATACCCATGCTCTAATACCACGCTCCTTTTCCCACGCACAATGCTCAGCTTCCCATATTGCGGCTTCGCCTTACTTAGTTGTCGCTCTGCTTGTTCATTGCATTTCACAGCCCAGAGCTTTCGCAGGTAAAGCGGCGTGCAGTCTATGGTGTGGTTATCGTATCGTATATTGCGCCATACCTGCCAGAGACCCTTCACTCATATACGTTTCACTGTTCGTTTCAGGTACTCTGTCACTCTTCCAGAGCGGGGTATGGCACATACACGATCACGGCACACCATTACGCTGCACTTTCACTGCTTCCTGTATCTGTGTATCCTGCTCAGGTAGTGCATCCTGTCCTATGCTCCACAAGCTCCGCAAGATACAGGACCACTTCGTTTGCACCACCTGTTTGTATCCACATCTACCGCAGTTCATTTTATCTGTCTTTGTGGCAGCCTTACGGGTGCATCTGCTGGCATAGCCGCCTGGAGCCAGACCATTCCCACCACCAACGCACTCCATGTTCCAAAGTCAACACTCAACCTTCTAAACATTCTCCACCTTCTAAACCTTAACCTTAGTCTCACCTTCAATCTCATCATCTGTCTCCAGACTACTCCTATGCTCAGCAGATGCACCGCTGCCACTGTGAATTCTTGCTTTATAGTTTGGCTCCTTCCAGGAGCCTGTTTTCTAAGGCATTATCAAGGCTCAAGGCTGTTTTACCTGATTCTGAGTGTTCGTACCTCACAAACTCCTTAACCGAGCCTAAAGGCATCGGAGAAAATTCTATGTCTGTTTACATCACATATAAGTTAACATTAAAATGAAATATAACTGTTATTTCTATTTCAATAAATTTTATAATACTTATATATCATATTTCACAATGTTGTAAAACTTGCCATTATAATAATTATAATATTTTCAGGTTATAATATCTCTAAGATGATTTGAACATCTAAAAATAACGTATATATTTGTGTTTGTTTTCAAATTTTAATGAATAAATACAATGTAAGTACTATGAATAATTTATCAAATGATTTTATTGCAAAGATAACAGAGTTTGAAATTAATCATAAATCACATTTATACAATGAAAAAGAAACACAGATACGTGTGAAAAAGGCACTTTCTAATCTGCATGAGAAATATGGCGATATCATAGATGCAAGTGATGAGATTGCAAATTTTAAAGAAATTAAAGTCTTATATGCTGCATTAATACAAAAAACTGAAGAACGAAAATATGGTAATTTAACTAGCCCTAGAATCGAATCTAAATCAGAGAAAGAGATAATGTCTGAATCACTGATGGATATTTGGGATTATAATATAATTACTACAAGCCCTAGGTCCTTTTTAATTTTACCTTCATTAAAGATTGTTAAGTGTAATGAATGCAGGGGCTCAGGAAATCATCAATATTGTAATGGATCTGCAAGCATCGATTGTTCTGCTTGTAGAGGCCGTGGAATATCGAATTGTAAAGGTATTAAATGTGTTAACGGTAAATGTGCGGAGTGTGCTGGGAGAGGGGATGTTCAATGCACTGGATGTGGAGGTTATAGATTTGATAGGGGTAGAAAGCTGGACTGCTCTAGATGTCGTGGTGGTGGCAGGATTAAGTGCCAAAGTTGTAGAGGGTCAGGTGCATGTCCTACCTGCAATGGACGCGGTGAGCTATCTTGTACTTCTTGTCAAGGTTATGGACGAAAAAAATGTTCTTGCACAAATGGCAAATGCCTTAAATGTGAAGGATATGGAGAATTAGAAAACTACGATACACTAGATGTGGACTTTTCAGAAAAGCATAACCTTTTTAGAAGTTCTAATTTACATGATATTATAAGGAAGGGGTCATATGACAAATTTGCTTCACATACCGGCCAATCGTTTAATGAGATTGATTTAATATCTACATTAATTACAAATGGATGTAAAACTAAAATAGAGGTAAGCAATGCAGAAGAATTTTCGTATTTAAATAACCAATTGCAAAAACATAACATCGAATTATCAATAATTGATTTCAGTCAAGCAAATAGTGAGAGAACTAAATCAGTTTCGTGTTCTCTAAATGACATGATATTGTATTCATTTAATCTTATGGAAGATATCAGTCCAATTTATTTCACTGAAAATGGAGACACCCACCTTTTTATTCCAAGCAATCACAAGTTACTTGTGGCATACAAACATAAGATATTAAAAGAACAAGAGTTATTAGAGCACCGTCAACAAATATACAAAAAAGAAAAGCTTAAAAGAGATAAGCTTAAATTAATGGAAGAAGATACAAGGCAAAAGCTTGAGCAATTAGATAAGCAAAAAATAGAAAAAGCATCTTTTGATAAGGAATTGGAATTAATCCTTTCAACTGGTGATATAGACAAAGCCATAAAAAAAGCAACTATTATGTTTAACATGAATGAATCTAAGGCAAAAAGTTATGTATTTAAATTAGGTATAGAAAATGGATATAAAGATATTATCACTTCATATGAGAATGAGGAAATGATGAACTCGATCAGAGGTGCTTTATTTCTTTTCGGATTATTTTTAGGATGGTATTTCTATAAATGGTGGATTGGAATAATTTTGGGATTTATTTTTTATCTCCTGATAAATTCAATTTTACGTTTTTGGGATAAAAAATAAAAATTAAACTCATTTCGAGCTCTGACAATGACAAATGGACAAATTTAATCACAATATTCTAAACTGAAAATTGATAGCTGTCCAAATATCATGCATTTTGTGCAAGTCTTTGATCGGTGCCTCCCTGTTATAGGTAGTATAAATACAAATACAAATAAATTTTCACCTTTACCTTCTCTTTCACTGGGCATATTAGCATAGCAAAATGGTCTTAATGCTTTTTGATTCCGTAATTATTTGGACTCAACATCCTGGTTTTTCTTTAGAAAACAATAAGTACAAAATCCTTAAAAAGCATAAAGCCAAGTAGATATTACCTGGCTTTATGGGCACGGTCGGGTATCGAGACCCGTCCATTTCTTGATTTCCTTTGACTTGTAAAATAAAGTGACAAATATAGTTTTATTTTTGTATATAGATATTTATTTTAAAAATATTTTATGGCATGATTTCAAAATAATAGCGCCATTTTTACACTAAGCCAACTAGCAATCAAACTATTTCTTTTTTTCATCAAGACTTTTATTTATAATCTACCTATTACAAAAAAAAAACCGATCAGCAAAGTTAATGCTCACCTTATTTTTATAAAGATCGGTGCCTACGGTTTTGGCCAAAATTATATACACCTCCATCTTGGGAATATATTTTAGTCCAAAAATCTTGACGAACCTGTAGCGCTTTGCGCTAAACCCTACACTAATTTTTTGCTGCTTATCGGTTTTTGTTTGCCCATCGTGTGTTTTCACCCTACGATAGCCAAAAAATTTATAAACACATTTTTAAATATGCCCAGAAGCCTATTTTATTAGGTTAAGTATAGGCTCCCGTCTGCCTGCAAAGGATCGCTGGCAAGGCTGTTTTTTTTTGAATTGCTTAATAAAGCTAAAATTAAGATTTATGGCATCTCATATTAAGTTTAAGACTACAAAGTGAAAAATCAAACGATAAAATCTGATAAATTTATTTATAGCCATTATATTTGCTTCAAATTTTATAAACAACCTTAGATGTAAGGTTATTGACCAAATATAATCATTATTCGGACTTGTGTCCATCACAGTGTATCTATGCATTATAATGCCCACAGGTACTAAACCAACCAAAATTCTGTTTACTTCCAGAAGATGTAGCAAGAGCAGACATACATCAGCATTGATAGCCTGATTATTTTTGATCTTTGTTTTTATAATGGATATTGGTGCCTTTCAAAAAGGAAAAAAATAGTTTTAAAGAACAAGTCTTGTATGGAATGCTTTATGATTTGTAACTTAAAACCGTCGAGAAAATTGGTAAAGCAGATAAATTTTTTTTTATACAGCAATTTAGAAAGTTTTGCGAAAGATAATGAAGAAAAAAAATAGAAATAAAGACGCTAAGCCGACTCGTGAACCAACTTCCAAAGAGGTAATAAACTCGTTACTACTTAAAGATAGGTTAACGAAAGAAGAATATAGTGTATTTTTAAGGGAGGTCGTTAAAGGAGGCTTTTCAAAATACAATCATTTTGCTTTTTTCGATAGTGCAAAAATTGGATTCCTATTTGAGTTTTTTCTTTGTGCTGCAATCAGTCTATTTTTTTTCTTTAAGGTTTTAAACGAAAAAACTAATTTAAGTTTTCTAAATTATGTTTTGTTCAGTTGGATAATTATGTCTATGTATAATCTTCATAGAGTTTTGGAAACACCAGAAACACTGAACAATGTTGAAAAGAACAAATGGACAGATAGGGTAGGTCACAGACTTTCCTTTTTTTACCTGCTTAATTCATTGCTTTGTATCATTAACATTTATTTATATCATCTTTATGGAGGTAAAGGAATAGGATTTGCTTTGCCTATTGGAGTTATAAGTGGAGTAATTAATTCAGGTTTTTCATTCTTATTTTCTGATAAAGCATGTTCTAATATTTTTCTTTACATATCAACATTTGGCGGGTTGGTTTATACCTTTTTTCTATTTATAGTAATATCCAAGCCTTCAATGATATTAAATAAATTATTTACAAACATTGGCAGTTATTTCTCACATATTAATATAGTCTTTTTGTTTATTGGGCTATTTACTGTAAAGGCAGATATGAGTATTAATGGAATATGGCAACTTACAATTATAGGTTTTATTACTTCGCTCGTTACATATCATTCGCTCTTTTTGCATTCTAACTTTAACATTAATACAATTAGCGGAGTCGCTTTAACTTTTATTAGTCCCGAAAGATTGTTTTTTAACATCTCTAAGCAATGGACTAACATAACAGATAGCAAAGATGCAATTTTAATGATTGAAGAATTAATAAAAAAAGATAGATACGGCGTGCTAAATGAACTGAACAAAGAATTAACTCAACGTTTTCCGAATAAACGGAGTAAAAGTATAACAATATTATATTTAGTTTTGAGTAGTATACTTACCGCAACAATAGTTGCAGTCTATGAAGGAATTGTTCAAAATAGTAAGCCTTTTGATAGTTTTAGGCAATTTGTATGCTCTCATATAAGTTGGTTATGCATTTGAAAACTCATAAAATCGCAGAACAAAGCATCTACGCCTATTTGCGGCAAGTCCAGCGCAGTCGCAAACAGAGTAGATAAAGCCGTTAAGTTTTGGAAAGATTTCATTATCACAAAAAAACCGATCAGCAAAGATAATACTCACCTTGTTTTTGTAAAGATCGGTGCCTACGGTTTTGACCAAAATTATATATACCTCCATCTTGGGTATATATTTTAGTCCAAAAATCTTGACGAACCTGTAGCGCTTTGCGCTAAACGCCACCCTAATTATTTGCTGCATATCGGTTTTTGTTTGTCAATCGTGTGTTTTCACCCTACGATAGCCAAATGATCTATAAAATACATTTTGGGACTAAGATAAAAACTGTATACTAAGGCAAAGTAAAGACTCAAGGCTGCCTGCTAAAGAACGACGGGAGGGCTGTTTTACCTGTTTTTTAAAATTTCATACCTGAAAAATATTTCAACAACGAAACAACGTTTATATTTGCCACCGAAAGGAGTTATAAACCGTACAAAAACTTATTATAAGCGTTTAATCGAATTATAAACTTTCGTATATTTTTTAACTGTAATAAGGTTTGTTAACCAACGTATTATGGAAGTGTGAAAGTACACGAAACATAAAGCAAAGAGTCAACGATATTAAATAAGGTCTTTACAACAATTGAGAGTTATTTTTCCCATGTAAATACAAAATTCTCTTTCATGGCCACTATTTTTTTAATTTTGATTTTTAAAACAAATAATTATATTTTTTTTGACTAAAGAATTTATTATAAGAACTTTGACACAATTAATTGAGTTTGATATTCAATATATAATTGTTGGCTCATTATCTAGGTATTTTAAAGGTGATGAGATATTACCTAGTGATTTTGATATACTTGTTCTTACTAACGAAAGAAATTTAGCGTCTCTTGATTCTTTAATCAAAACTCACTATTCTAATTCTATAAAAATTTCAGATGATTTAAAATTAGATCGTATTATAAGAGTCAAGTCTTACCCGTTTTCGATAGATATTTTACCAAAGTTAAATGGATTAAATACGGAAGCAATATTTAATAATAAGGAAATAATATTCTATGAAGGTTATTATGTTCCGGTTATTTCTTCTGAAGATCTCAAAATAAATTATCAATCAATCTTTAAAATAAATCAAAAACAAACGTATGGATTCAAATTTTATATTGACAGTAATAATTGAAGGTCATAGGTCTCAATATGAAAACGATCCTGAATTTAAAAACCTTATTACTCATTTAAACCCAACAAAATGGATGGATAATATGGAGACATATTGTTTTCAAATAAATTATCAACCTACATTTGAATTGATTAGAAATCAATTTAGTTTTGATAGAGAAAGGACTTTGTCTGGAGATTATGTAATACCTTATAATTTTTACTTATCTTCAGATAAGATAAAGTCCTTGAACTACTGGGAATATGAAGGTGAGAAAATATTTGGTCTAGAAATAATTAGGCAGGATAAATATGGTTATACTGAAGATTGGCATAGCGCCAAATCCCAAGACTTAGCTACAATCACCACAGGGTTAATAGAGTACTTATCGGCTCATAAATTGGTATTGAATCATGATATAGCATTTAGAGAAATTCAAATACTAAATTTGGTTTCTCTTTTTTCTCTAAAATTTAATTACGAAATTAAGTTTTTTACTCCTGATTATTGATCAATCTACGACATTCAAAACCAATCAAAAAAAAAACCGATCAGCAAAGATAATGCTCACCTAGTTTTTGTAAAGATCGGTGCCTACGGTTTTGGCCAAAATTATATATACCTCCATCTTAGGTATATATTTTAGTCCAAAAATCTTGACGAACCTGTAGCGCTTTGCGCTAAACCCTACACTATTTTTTGCTGCTTATCGGTTTTTGTTTGTCCATCGTGTGTTTTCACCCTACGATAGCCCAATAATCTATAAATACACTTTTGAACTTGGCCAGGATCCTATTTTCAGATTTTAGTTACAGAGTCAAGGTTCAAGCCTGCCTGCCAAGGTATGACGGCAGGGCTGTTTTACTTGTTTTTATTATCCATTTTTTTTTGGAAATTATCAATCTTACTTATATTTGCATTTGCAAGACATGGGGCTGTATATCATAACATATACAATATACCAAATGCTTTTGAAAAAATTATTTAGGAACCGTAATACTTTATAAAGTAAAAGTAAATCAAGAAAAAATGAAAATATTGGAAATATCAGATGATTCAGGATTTATAGGAGTTGCAAATTATGAAAGATATAATGCTTTTATTTCAGCAGATTGGGATTTTAAAATGATAGAAAGGAGAATTATTGATGAAACAAACAGTAATAACATTTTATTTTGGGCAACTGGGTTAGAGAATATTTGGAAAGTAAAACTTGGCACTGAAACTTCTAATTTAAAATCATATAGAGAAGATAAAGGTGTAATTGAAATCACAAATGGCAAGTTACATCTTACAAATTATGATACTTTAACTATGGCTGCTCAATTTGAAGATATAATGTTACCAGAAAGCCATGATGAAGATTTATTTATTGAATTAGAAAATGGAAAATATTTGGCAACAATTAGACAACTTTTTAACCCTGATGAATTTGAAAGAAATATTGATAATATCGATTTTGAAGTTATTTTTATGAAATTAGAAAAAGGTAAAGAGATGTACAATAATATCAATAAAATATTTTGGTTAGATTACTAATTTTTTATCATAGCCATAATTCGATCAACATATAAAACTATCACAGAGCCTTGACGTTGATAGCAAACATTAAGAAGCATTTTTACAAACATAGAAGCGATTGAGCGTTATTATCAAAGTCTACTCAAACCATACACTTTCGTTCGATAATTACTCGGATGGAATAGGATTAATTGAAAAGTTATTGAAAATAAATGTTCAGGACTCTGAAAATGTTCAATCTGAACATTTTAATGATGAAAATAAAATAAATTATTTTACTAATCATAATTATTTTGAAAAACGGTATAAAAAAGATCGGACAATTTGGGTATATTCTAATTTTAACCTTTGCAAAAGGTTTGTTGTACACAAACATTTTGTCGAGTTTGACATTTCAGGTAAACTAAATATTAAAACACATATTTGGCAAAAATTAGTCTCAAAACAATATGAATACTTTGTTTCTTGGGATAAAAATGGATTTGATAAAACTTTAACTGAATGGAATAATACAAGAAATTATTTGTCTGATATTACTAAAAAACTTGGAGGCAATACTATTTTATATTTGAATGACGGTTCAGAATTGACACCCGCCGAAGAACTTATTTGGGATGGAAAAAATATTGATTCGGTTATTTCCTTTTTGAAATCGATTTCCAAATTAAACGAATACTATGAATTGGTTAAGCGTTTAAAAGAATTTCCACAGGATAATGGATTTAAAGAGACTTTGAAATGAATACTAACAACCAGTGAAGTATTGCAAAACCGTTCAAATTAAAATGATAATTTTTAACAAAAAAAAACCGATCAGCAAAGATAAAGCTCACCTTGTTTTTGTAAAGATCGGTGCCTACGTTTTTGGCCCAAATTATATATACCTCCATCTTGGGTATATATTTTAGTCCAAAAATCTTGACAAAAACGCCACCCTAATTATTTGCTGCTTATCGGTTTTTGTTTGCCCATCGTGTGTTTTCACCCTACGATAGCCAATAGGTGTTCTAAAAAAAAAACAAAATCTTACCTAAATGCTCTTAGTGAAGGCCTTTGTGCTCTCTAACGCTATAGCGTCACAAGAGTGGTTAAAAATTAATCTTAACTAAGTGTTCTAAGTGATAGACTTGGTGTTCTTAGTGGTAAAATTAGCAATTTCGGCAATTCTTCCAATTCAACAATTCCACAGCCACGCACACACACACCACAACATACAGGCACTAAGGTAGCTACGGGTCTGATAAATGCAAGGTCTGCCACTCACTACATCCACGCCTGCTCCTTTCAGGCGTTCCACCTTGCATGAAATCATCCCCTCACGCTGTACTTGCACCT
>CAZGMB010000117.1:0-9547 GCA_964526715.1 uncultured Aureispira sp.
CACTGAGTTCCCACGAGTTCCCACTGAGTTCCCACGAGTTCCCACTACAGTACAGAAACACCCACTGATTTAAAGATTCCATCAAAACATTCAGGTCACCTGTTTTTTAAATTCGTAGGTTTTGAAAATAGCTTTTAATCTCAATCCGGCATCCAACAGTTTTAAAATTCATTTTTAAACAATAATAAACTTCTTCAACAATAGAAATACAAATGCTAATGCGGAATCATTTAATTCGAAGACAAAGCTATCTAGGGCCAATCTTAGCCGAGTTACAGGCATAAAAATCTTCTTGTTTATACTTGAAAAATTATTCGCTTAATGTAGGTACTCCCCTAAAATTTTTAGTGACCCGGATTAACTATAATTGAAATTACCTATCTGAAGTTTTAACGAAATACACTTTCTCTTCAATCCAAATGGATATTCTCCACAATTTCTAATCCATACCCTATCAATCCAATTCTTTTCTTTTTGTGATTAGTGATAAGCTTTATTTTTGAGATGCCTAATTCTCTCAGGATTTGTGCCCCAATACCAAAATCTCTTTGTTCATCTGAAATGGGTGGATTGTTGGCTGGATTGGTATCTAAAGATTTTAATTTGTCGATTATGGATGAAGTATTTTCCCCATGGCGCATAAAAATGAGCGCTCCGTTTTTCTCTTTAGATATCAATTGTAAGGATCTTGAAATTTGTTCAGCATATCCTTCAAAAAGTAATCCTAGTATATCTCCAGTCTCTGTATTGGAATGGACTCTAACTAGAGATGGATTGTCGTTTTGGAAAGTACCCATAGTAAATGCCAAGTGTATATCTCCGGTGGTTACTTGCCTAAAAGCGGTCACATCAAACTTACCATAAAAAGTTTCCAATTGCGTGACCATTTCCTTAACCACTAAGCGTTCAGTTTGCATTCTGTATGCTACCAGGTCTTTGATGGATATGATTTTGACATCTAAATTTTTTGCTATTTCTACCAATTGAGGCAGACGAGCCATAGAACCATCATCATTAAGAATTTCTACTAAAACTCCTGCCGGATAGCAACCTGCTAATCTTGCCAAATCAACCGCGGCTTCAGTATGACCTGTTCTTCGTAATACACCACCAGGTTTGGCCACTAAAGGGAAGATATGACCGGGCCTTGCAAAATCTGACGGTTTGGTGTCCGGATGTATCAATGCTTGTATTCCTGTCGCTCTGTCATATGCTGAAATCCCAGTGGAACAACCTTGGCCTATAAGATCAATAGATACCGTAAATGCCGTGTTGTACATGTCTGTGTTGGATTTTACCATTAAATCCAATTCTAGTTGTTTTGCCCTATCAGGAAGTATGGGTGTACAAATTAACCCTCTACCATGTTTTGACATAAAGTTTATCAATTCTGGAGTTACTTTCTCAGCAGCACAAATAAAATCACCTTCATTTTCACGATCTTCATCATCGACTACGATAAGTAATTTACCTGCTTTGATATCTTCTATGGCTTCTTCTATGGTATTCAATTTGATTTCCTGAACAATTTGGGCCGTGGTGGTCATTTATAATGTTTAATTGAGTGCAAAAATACTGTTTAAACCAGATATACTTTGATTCCAGTCAAAGTTTTGTTTGACAAATGATTTACTATTAATGCTAATTTTATCATAAAGTTTTTGATCTTCTTCCAAAAGTTGGATCATTTTTAAAAATTCATCCCTAGTATCGGCAATCAGAATTTCTTTCAAGTGGGTAGCGCCTATTGCATTGTTCACTATCTGAGTAGTGATACATGGTATACCCAATGCCATAGCTTCGAGAATTTTATTTTGCTGTCCTGTACCTGACCACATGGGTGCTAAAAATATTTTTCCTGACAAATAAGCGTCTCTAATATCTTCTATCCATCCGCTCACTATTACATTTTTGCTTTCCAATGATTTTACCCTAGGATTTGGACTGGCACCTGCAATTAATAAATTATAGTTTGACTGGCAAGAGGGTAGGATTTGTTGTACTATATATTCAACCGTTTCCACATTGGGCAAATAGCTCATATTGCCTACGAAAACAAATTGATAGGTCTTTGGCAAAAGAGATTTGGTTACATTGAAATAGGAGCCGATTCCATTGGGAATGACCTTTATATCTTTCGCCAAAGCAAACTCAAACTGTTCTTTATCCTGCTGACTGATTATGGTTAGGTGGTCAAATTTTGTAGCTATTTCTGCTTCATATGCCATCATTCTTTTGGCTTCGATTTTGTGTATCCAAGCATTTAAGCCTTTGGCTACTTTCGCTCTTTTTGACATACTTTTGCCAAAACAGTCCATGTAATCCAATGTTTTTTTGAACGGTTGATGGATAGCATATTCCGCCATACGTGCCAACTGGCAAAAAATGTGGTCAGGTTTAATCTCAGAGACGATGTAGTTTATATGATTATGAACGTACGGACTGTAAAACCAAGCAGTTTGAAAAGGCAATCCACTAAACAAAGCTTTGATTAATGAGACCCACCTTTCCCACGGAGAAATCCTAATGACATAGAGCCCCTTGATGTATGGTGCAAGCATTTCTAGTTCGGCTTTCGTATGTGCTTTGTCAGTTATTGCAATGAGATATATATCGTGATTAGCAGCAAGTCCTACGATCTGATGAAAAATACGCAACTTATCTCCTTTTTCAAGTGGATAGGGAAATCTGGATGTGAGACAAAGTATTTTCAAGGTAATGGTAAGCCTGGATTTAAATGTATAGTGTTACAGTATTTTAATTATTCTTCGAATTGGATGGATAGGGCAGGCGTATTGCCCAAAATATTGTTTAAGCCAAATGCAGATGAAATTTTGAATTTTTCTTTTAAGGCCAGCCTGAAACCGAAAGTATATTGCGAAATAGTTGGATTCATACCTGCTCTGACTTCTAGTGTTTTAATGGGTTGATAACCAAATCCGAATTTAAATTCTAAACTTCTATCCAAAACTTTATCTAAATCTGCTAAAAGAAAGACTTTATGGGAAGGCGAATATTTAATACCTGCTCTGAATCGGGTATTGATTTCATTTCCATTAGTAACTTCAACGTTGACAGGACTAAAGATATGTGTCCCTAAGGATAGCTGTCGATTGACTTTTAGCAACATTCCTAATTCAAATGAGAAAAGATTTTTGCTACCTATATTTTCAATATTATACCGTAAAACATCAAATTGTCCTCCCAAAGAGAGTGAAGGGGAAAGTTTCCGGGCATAGACCAATCCGATCTTTTGTTCATTATATTGGTCAAAACCGAAACTCGACGCCATAATGCCAACACTTCCTACTTTTAAACTTTTGACCATAGAAAATGATAGCTGCGTTAATTCCTGCAGATTAAACCTTCGTTCAACACTTATATCTGCTGACCAATTTTTTACTGAAGTTATTCCTGCTTGATTTAGGTAAATAGAACTTCCGCCATCCATAGCTACACCAGCCCTGGCATACCCTAAAAAATGTGCTCCTCCCAATGAAGAAAAACCCGACTGAGCTTTTCCAGCTAATATTATCGAGATCATCAGTCCAAAAAGAAAAAAGCATTTAGGCATAAACAGATTTTCATTGATGGAATAAAAGTAATCATATTTCTATAATTTGATCCAAAATACTAAATATTTTCTATAATTCCCCTGAATCCCAATTCTACAGCCCTAAGATTAACGATTTTAGTATTTTCAATTTCAAATTTTAAAAGGGTCCTGATTTTGTGAAATCCATGATGGCCGTAAGCTCCAGGATTCATATGCAAAAGATTATTCGTCTTGTCAGGCATTACTTTGCAAATGTGAGAGTGGCCACATATGTACAGATTAGGCTTTTCTTCTTTAATGATTTTGGCTACTCTTGCGTTATACTTTCCAGGATATCCACCTATGTGAGTCATAAAGACCTTGATACCACCGCATACAAAAATCTCATTGAGACTAAAAAAATCTTTAACAGATTGATCATCAATGTTGCCATAAACGGCTCTAAAAACTGCCATTTCCCTATATTTGGATATTGATGCTAAATCTCCTATGTCTCCTGCGTGCCAAATTTCATCTACATCTTGTAAATGAGATGTCACTTCTTCTCCATAGTAAGAATGATTGTCAGATATCAATGCTATTTTTATCAAATCTTTCTTTTGCTTAATCTTTAGCGTATTACTATTGGTTTAGATAGTTTAAAGGTTGAGAAAGTTTAGAATAAATATAAACCTTCTCAACCTTAATCTCAACCTTAAACTTACAAATGTATCACTTCATCATATGCTGCCGCTGTGGCCTCCATGACAGCTTCACTCATCGTAGGATGCGGATGCACAGCTTTGAGTATTTCGTGTCCTGTGCTTTCGAGCTTTTTGGCCAAAACCAATTCAGCAATCATTTCCGTAACATTGGCACCGATCATGTGAGCACCTAATAGTTCACCATATTTGGCATCAAAAATAACTTTTACAAAACCTTCTTTTGCTCCTGATGCACTTGCTTTTCCGGAAGCTGAAAACGGAAATTTACCAACTTTAAGGTCATAACCTGCTTCTTTGGCTTGTGCTTCTGTCATACCTACACTGGATACCTCTGGCCAACAATAAGTACAAGAAGGAATATTTGAGTAATCTATAACTTCTGGATGATGTCCTGCGATTTTTTCTACACAAGTGATTCCTTCAGCACTGGCTACGTGAGCTAACGCTTGAGTTGGAATCACGTCACCAATAGCATAGATACCAGGCACATTAGTTTGATAATAAGCATTGACTTTGATGGTTCCTCTTTCTGTTTCTATACCTAGTGCTTCCAATCCAATGTCTTCAATATTTGCAGTAACACCAGCGGCAGAAAGTACCACATCACATTCGATGACTTGAACGGTTTCATCTTTTCTGCTTTTTATAGTAACTTTACATTGATCACCGGATATGTCTACATTTTCTACAGATGAGTTAGCCAAAATATTCATTCCCGCCTTTTTGTATATTTTGGTCAATTCTTTGGATATTTCTGCGTCTTCTCTAGGTAATAGTCCTTGTTCCATGTATTCTACTACAGTCACTTCCGTTCCAATAGAATTATAGAAATACGCAAACTCCACACCAATAGCACCTGCACCTACTACTACTAATTTTTTAGGTTGGGTAGGTAGGGTCATGGCTTCACGGTAACCAATGATTTTTTTTCCATCTATTTTTAGGTTTGGCAATTCTTTGGCTCTTCCCCCGGTTGCGATGATGATATTTTCTGCGGCATACTCTGTCTTCGTACCGTCAGTAGCTGTGACTACTACTTTTTTACCTCTTACCAGCCTACCATATCCTTCTATTACCGTTATTTTGTTTTTTTTCATTAGGAAATTTACACCTTTAGACATGCCATCTGCTACGCCACGAGATCGACCTATCATTTGTCCAAACTCAGCCGTAGGAGACGCCACGGAAATACCATAATCTTTGGCATGACTGATGTAATCAAATACCTGTGCGCTTTTTAATAAAGCTTTAGTCGGTATACATCCCCAATTGAGACAAACACCACCTAAGTTTTCTTTTTCGATTATGGCTACTTTCATACCCAATTGTGATGCTCTTATAGCAGCTACGTAGCCACCTGGACCACTACCTAATACAATTAAATCAAAATTCATGTCATTCAAATTTTATAACCGCAAAGGTAGGCAATTGATACATTTTATAAACCAAAACCAAGCAAGAATAAATAACAATCCTTACTTTTGTGGACAAATATTAAAAAAACGTGGAAGAGTTAAGTCAATTAAGTATGTTAGTTGTAAATTGGGTAATCAAGATTTTGCCTGGTTTAGTTTTGGCTGTCGTTGTATTATTTGTGGGATTGTGGGTGATAAAAAAGCTCGCAGGATTGCTTGATGTGACTTTAAATAAATCGGGTTTTACTAAAGAAATTAGCTCTTTTTTAGTGACCATGGCTAATATTGGATTAAAGGTACTTCTTGCCATAAGTGTAGCAGGAATGGTGGGCGTAAACACGGCAGCTTTTGTAGGTGTATTGGCAGCTGCGGGGCTAGCCGTGGGATTGGCATTACAAGGAAGTTTGTCCAATTTTGCAGCAGGAATTTTGATTGTAACTTTCAAACCTTATAAAATTGATGATTGGATTGAAGTCAATGATAAATTTGGTAAGGTGAAAAGTATCCAGATATTCAATACTATTGTAAATACTCCGGGAAACAAAACTCTGATCATCCCTAATGGTCAAGTCATCAGTGGAATCATCACCAATTTCAGTACTATAGGTAATATCAGAATTGAGCTCAAAGTGCCGCTTCCATACACAGAAGATTTTCCCAAGGTTAAGGCTTTGATTATGGAAGAATTAGCGACTATTCCAAAAATATTAAATGTACCTGCACCTGAAATTGGTATTGAAGAATTTGGTCAGCCTAATCTCGTGATTTCTGTAAGACCTTATGTACTTCCTTGTGATTATTGGGAAGTATATTACGATGTGATGCGAAAAATCAAAGCTTTGTATAACCATCATCATATCAAAGTGGCATTTCAGGATGGGATCACGTTGGAAGAAGTAGGCAAATAATCCATCAAAAAGAAAATAAAAAACCGGAGCACATCGTAAAAGGTACTCCGGTGTAAATCAAAACAACAATTCTTAATTTTTAAGATAACGATTGAGTATTCTTTAAAGCATAGTACTTGGACACACGTAATCTGTCAACTTAAATTTGCCTGAATCTTTGATTTCTTTAAATCCTCCGTCGACATTGATCAAATTTTCGTATCCTCTCGATTTAAGGATAGAAGCAAAACTCATAGAACGATATCCTCCAGCACAATGTACATAGTAGGTTTTGGCTGGATTGACCATTTTCATACTTTCGTTGATATAATCCAATGGTGCATTTTCAGCGCCTATGATGTGTTCAGAATCGTATTCACTTTTCTTTCTGACATCGAGAATGTTTATTTCAGGATTTATAGCTTCTATTTCAGCAAACTCATGAGCTGTAATATTAGGAATGGTGTCTGCTTCTTTACCTGCTTTGATCCATGCATCTATACCGCCATCCAGATATCCAATAGTGAAGTCATATCCAACTCTAGCTAATCTAGTAATGATCTCTTCTTCTCTTCCTGGATCAGCTACTACTAAGAGTTCTTGTTTGATATCAGGAATTAAAGTACCGACCCAAACTGCAAAACTTCCGTCGATCCCGATATTGATACTATTTGGAATAAAAGCTTTGGCAAAGGTAGCAGCGGCTCTAGTATCCAAAATCAATGCATGGGTTTCGTTGGCCACTAACTCAAATTCTTTTGGAGATAATGCCTTCTGACCACGCTCCATTACGGTATCGATACTATCATAACCCTGTATGTTCATGAGTACATTCTTTGGAAAATAGCCTGGAGGTGGCATTAGCCCGTGGAGTACTTCTTGGATAAAGACTTCTTTTGTCAATCCTGATCGAAGAGCATAATTGGTCTTTTTTTGATTGCCTAAGGTATCTGATGTTTCTTTTGACATATTTTTTCCACAAGCACTTCCGGCACCATGAGCAGGATAAACGATCAGATCATCCGAAAGGGGCATGATTTTATTTTGTAGAGACTCATACAAATGAGCGGCCAGTTTTTCTTCGGTAAGTTCTGAAATCACATGTTGTGCCAAATCCGGTCTTCCTACATCACCTATGAATAATGTGTCACCAGTAAAAAGAGCTTTCTCATCTCCGTTTTCGTCTATCAAAAGAAAACAAGAACTCTCCATGGTATGTCCTGGTGTGTGGATGACTTTTATTTTTACATCACCGACATTAAATACTTCACCGTCCTGTGCCACGTACATTTCAAATCCTGTTTTGGCCGTCGTAGGACCATAAACTATTTTGGCACCCGTTTTTTGGGCTAAATCTATGTGACCAGAAACAAAGTCTGCATGAAAATGAGTCTCAAAAACGTACTTGATCTTAGCGCCATCTGCAGTCGCCTTGTCGAGATAAGGTTGTACTTCTCTAAGTGGGTCGATAACTACGGCTTCCCCTTTGCTTTCAATGTAATAAGCACCTTGTGCCAAACATCCAGTGTAAATTTGCTCTAACTTCATGTGATTAATATTTATTTAATAAAAATGAATAATGATTTAACACCACAAAGATAAGGGCAATATATTGAAGGAAAAGTGACGAAAGTTACATTTGGGAAAGCTAATTACTTTTATAATGATCAAACAAATAACTCAAAAACTAAATCATTCTTCAAACAGCATTGTGTGAAATTTTATTTCATTAAAAGCGGTATCATAATGGTTACATCTGCGGTGGTATGCCTGAAAGTCGTACGATTGCAATCACCATATCACTCGCTCACAAGATCACTAGATAAAACTTACTCCTTCACCACCAAATTGATCATCTTGCCTGGAACTACGATAACTCTTTGCAATTCCTTGCCTTCTACATACTTTTTAACATTGTCAAGTGTCATCGCTA
Organism: uncultured Aureispira sp.; assembly: GCA_964526715.1. Taxonomy (GTDB): domain Bacteria; phylum Bacteroidota; class Bacteroidia; order Chitinophagales; family Saprospiraceae; genus OLB9. The sequence continues at coordinate 8,496 of CAZGMB010000117.1, forward strand.
TATCTTGGACTTCTTTTGGCGTAAGTTTGGAAGATACTTCTACCATATCTCGCTTTTTACCATTGACACATACCGGATATTCTACAGTTTCCTGCACCATATATTGGGCATCAAAAACAGGGTATGACGCCTTATGTACGGAATCAACATTTCCTAGTAATGCATGTAACTCTTCGGTGATAAAAGGTGCAAATGGAGCCAAAAGTATGTTCAATGGTGATAGGATTTCCTTTTTATTACACTCCAATTTTTTGAGTTCATTGACACACATCATGAAAGCACTGACGCAGGTATTGAATGAGAAACGCTCTATGTCTTCGGTCACTTTTTTTATAGTAGTATGAAGCACTTTGTATTCTTCTGCTGTTGGCGCTTCACTAGAAACATTCCAGCCATTTTCATTAAAATACAAGCTCCAATATTTGCGTAGAAAACGATTGACTCCATCTATTCCCTTGGTATCCCATGGTTTGGACTGCTCGATAGGCCCTAAAAACATTTCGTACATACGGAAACAGTCAGCGCCGTATTTATCTACTACTTCATCAGGATTTTGTACATTGTACTTAGATTTGGACATCTTTTCTTGTACGATATTGACGGTAAAGCATTCTGATCCATTTTCGTCTTTAACCCAATGATATTTTAAAAGATCACCATTTACGTTGAAATTTTTTCCTATGCTGGTATAATATTCTACAAATTTTTCTTTAGTTATTCTTCCTTGCGGATCTAGGAAATCATTGATATAGGCCAGTCTAATTGGGCTACCTGCTTGAATATTATTTTGATTATTGATATCCTTAATATTTCCGATTAAAGTTTGATCATCATTAAATTTAAGATTTTCAGCATAATATCCATAAGCTGTAATCATCCCTTGATTGACCAATCTTTTGAATGGCTCTATAGTAGGCACATATCCTAAATCATAAAGGAATTTGTGCCAACAACGGCTATACATCAAATGACCTACAGCATGCTCTGTACCACCTACATAAAGATCTACATCTTGCCAATAGTCAATCGCTTCTTTGGATGCAAAGGCTTTG
>CAZGMB010000118.1:0-8877 GCA_964526715.1 uncultured Aureispira sp.
GTATTCGGAGCCGAGGTAAGATTTGCTATCCAATATGAAGATCCAAAAGCTTTTGACCAAACTGACTTAATGGATGCCAAATATGCGGAACGAAGTCTACAAATAGCAGCAGAGATGTGGTATGTTTTTTCACAGGTTTAACCGAAGTCTACTGGAAAAGTCAAAATCCTTCCACATCTTTCTAATTTTAATGTAGTTTGATAACCATAGTTTTTTGTTGGTTTAGCTGGAATTTAGCAGCTTCATATTTGGGTGGTCCCATACTTCCTTTGGCATCGTTGGAGAATCCATATCTTTCTTTAGGAATCCCAAACATACCAGTATCCAATTTTTGATTATCGTTTTCATCTTGATAGGTCGAAATGGCATAAACACCATTTGGTAAATTTTCAAAAACAACTTTAGCCGCTTGTGCTTTGATTTCACTCACCTTACCATAGAGTGGTTTATGGAGAAAGCTTTCTGAAGTATTAAAAATGGCCACCATCACTTTGCCTTTATTGTTTTTACAATTGGTGATATGGACCGTCAAACTACTATTTTGGGCATAAATCATCGTGTACATTAATACTACGATGGTGGTTAAAAAGACTTTCATAAATCTTTGGATTTAATTTTGCTCAAAGGTAAGGGTTATTTCAATGGGAGACGATACTACGATTCAGCAAAATAATATTGTTAACGTGTTGAATCTTTTAAAAAAGCCTGGCTAACATTCGGGAATACGGATCAAAAAGCGGGTGTAGTTAATATTATTGGTTCATGGTGACATAGGTCATTGCAAAGAAGTTTAAAACGTCTTAATCTTGTGGCGCAATAATGCAGTAGAATCCAAATTTAAAAGCATGCAAAATATAGCCTCGATTATAAAACAGATGCAGTCCGTTATTACTATCCTACTTTCTTTAATTTTTTCTTTTGAGATATCATCACAAGTAAATGTAGCATGGTCGAATTATCCCGGAGGTGTTGTTTTGGCGGTAGATCAGGATCATGGCATCTATTCTGCCAATTGGGATTATAATGCGGGTGGTGATATTACATTGACCAAAAGAACATGCAACGGTAATGTCTTGTGGAATGCTACTTTTGACAATACAGACAATACCCGGCATGAGGTCGTAACATGGTTAGACACGGACAGTCAAAATAATGTTTTGGTTTCGGGAACCATACGTTCAGGATATTCAAATCCTGTCAATGCCGCGAGCTTACTGATGAAGTATGATAGTGATGGAAATTTGTTATGGCGAAATGTATTTGAATCTTCTTTTGATGGTTCTTATACCACAAAAATACTGTTGGACAATGATGACAATATTTATGTATTGGGTTTAGGAACGGGACCCAATGGACAAGTTACCAAAGTTAAAAAATTTAACTCAGGAGGAGTGGCCATTTGGACATACTACGACATCCACGGCATTGGGGCACCAAAGAATTTTAAGTTAACTGCAGACAATGCCTTATTAGTATCAGGTAGAGGCGCAACGGGAACCATAAACGGCTATTTTAAACTCAGTTTATCGGGTAATCTTATATGGAGTAGGGCAGGGATTGTAAGTCCTACCATCGGAGATGCTGCCGGGGATTTACTAGGCAATACTTATCTCATTAATGGCGAAAATTTGGTTTCAAATGCAGGCAGTATCCTTGAAAAATTAGACCAAAATGGCAATACAATTTGGACGCATACAAACACCATGGCTGGTAATAAAGTTGAAATAGGTACGGACAATCAGCCAGTCATCAGTGGTTTTCCCAATTCAGGAACCGCAGGTGCCGCTTTTATGAAATATAATTCCAGTGGTTCTGTGCTTTGGCAAAATTTGAATGCCGATGGCCCTGAAGTATTACTGCTTCACGGTATATTAAAATTAGATGCAGCAAATAATGCTTACCTATCTGCAGGTAATCTCTTTAATATGGCAATATGTAAAGTAAATGCTGATGGTACAAATGGTTGGGTAGGCCTGGTATCGGGGAGTAATTCTACAAAATCTTTTACAATTTTCTCAAATAACTCTATCTATCTTGTAGGGAATACCACAGCCAAACTGCTACAAAATAGTCTCATAGTTGACAATATTAATATTGCTGAAAACACTACCATGGAAGCAGTAAATTCGATTCAACTGTCATATATTACTATTTCTAATGCTTCCCAGTTGACGTTAATTTCGCCAAATGTCAATATATCAAACACTGTCATCATTGAACCAGGAAGTACGCTGCTTTTAAATCCTAACGGTTGTAATTAATCAATAATGCTTTAATGAATGAGATCACATTACTCATTATTTGGCCAATCAGACTTTACTACTTTAAGCGTGTTACTTCACCACCAACTTACCACTTTTAAAGTGATCTCCTTGTTGTATATGATAATAATATAATCCTGAAGTCAGTGTACTGATATCAATATTTTGCAAAGCTTTGACTTCTGATAGCGTAAATACTTTTTGTCCCTGAATATTATAAAAATCAAGACTAAAACTTCCTTCTATACCCGAGATCATAATAACTTGGTCTGCAGGGTTGGGATGTAGATTTACGTCCGGAAGCAGGTTTTCGTGTGTGCCTACGGTTTGTTGGTTTTTAAGAAAATAATCTTGGCTGGCTGATTCTACAAATCCAAATGGATATACTGCTGGAACAATCGTACCTTTGGCCGTGCCACCACTATTTCTGAAAACAGCACCAATCCAATAAGGAAACTCTGTACCCGTCATGTTATAGTAAGCCCTTGGTTTGATTTTGATCTGCCACACATCGATCTGTCCAGGAACTTTAGTCATGAGACCCACACCATCATCTGCACCCCAATTGCCAACCACTTTTTGCCAATCACTTCCTTTGGGAGCTGCTGTATTATTTAATATCACTCCTGAATGCATGTAGACTTTGTCAGCACCTACCAATTCGCGGTTTCCAATTTTGGCATTAAAGGTGATCGTCACTTCCGTATCTGGGGTGAAGGCTGGTGGATTGACGGTAATGATGGGCTGATCTGATTGTACATCAAAATGCACCACACCATTTCTAAATCCAAAACCTTTTCGTGTATTATCTTCGTTTCTAAACCACATGCCTATTTGAAAAATTTCCTTATTGGCTGCGATATTGTAGTATTGGTTTGGAGTGATTTTAATCTCCCAAATGTTTTCAGCTACTTTGGTCATCAAGCCTAGGCCATCATCCGTAAGCGTGCCTTTGATGTTAGTGAGAGATGTATTTACGGCATCAGAAAGTATCACACCAGAATGCATGTACACTTTTTCAGCACCTACCAAGCCAGCGGTATTTCCTTTGGTAGCTTTAGTGGCATCAAATCTGATAGTGATCACATCGCTTCCTTTGAATGGGTACGGAGTGATGGTTACTGGATTTTCAAAAATGGCTACAACTTCCGCTTGTCCTGCTGACATTCTTGTGGTGGTGTACACATGCCACTCACCTGCTTTGAGGCTGATAAGCGCAGTTGGATTCGTCACCGTGATGGAGTCACCAGAAAAATAATTATACCATTTACCACTTTGAGTAAATTGAGGATTAACACTTTTTGCGGTTAGACCAAAGTTACCGATGACTACCAAGTCTGTATCCGGTGTATTGAAAGAGAGTCTTCGGGTATCACCGGTGTTGACGTGATTTTTTTGAGCTGCTGCCAATACTTCAGGAGTCAAAGTATTGCGGATATGCAACAAGCCTTCATAGGTTTTGTATATGTGTTGGCGAAGTGTACTGTTGTAATACTTTAAAGAATTATTGCCCCAAACACTAGGCTTTCTGCCCGTACGGCCATTGAAATTGATATCGATATCGTATCCCAATTCGTCAAATTGCCATATCATTTTGGGTCCGGGTTGGAGATAAAGAAAGGCTGCTGCCATTTTTACCCTTTCATACATAATAATAGAATCTTTGACATTGTAGCTTCCTGCAGCCCTACCTTCGGCAAGACAATGTTCTGCAATGCGTCTTTCATCATGACTATTGTAAAACGTGACATGAGATGTGGCGTCAGACCCAGCAAAACTACCTGTAATATTTCCCACAGTAGCAGGTACAAAGTCATAGGACTTATTTCTCCACAATTTCATACCCAAATTGGCCAATTGGGTCTCTTCATTGGCAGGGCCCCAATGTTCTAGAATGATGTACGCATCATTATTATAAGTACGGATTTTATCTGCCATTCTTTTCAGTATATTGATCCGTGATTGGTCAAATAAATCTATGTTATTACCAGGAGCATAATTGGTAAATCCTTTGGTAAAATCAAACCTGAATCCGTCAAAATGAAATTCGTCAAGCCAGTATTGATTTACTTCGTCAATGAAGTCCTTGGTAAATTGACTTTCATGATTGAAATCGTATCCCCATTGGTATGGCCCTACATATTCTCTGTTAAACCAAGGGTTGTTTGCAGCAGGTTTTCCACCATCAAAATACATCTGCACCATAGGTGATTGGCCAAAAGCATGATTTAATACGATATCTAGGATTACAGCCATTCCATGCTGATGTGCTGTTTCTATAAATTTTTTGAGCGCATCTTTGGTCCCATAATACTTATCGAGCGCAAAGAAAAATGATGGATTGTAACCCCAAGAATCGTTGCCTTCAAACTCATTGAGTGGCATTAACTCTATGGCGTTGACACCCAATCTTTTTAAATAAGATAAGGTGTCAGTGAGATCCTTGTACGAATGGGACTGTATAAAATCCCTGATATGTAGTTCGTAAATCACTAAATGGTTGATATTGGGCTTTTTCCAATTAGATTCGCTTGCTGCCCAGTTGTACACAGGTGCTGATGTTTTAAACACGGAGGCGATTCCAAAATCTTCACGACTATAAGCCGGTAGATTGGGGAAAACTGAGGATTCTATCCATTTGTCATTCCAAGGGTCAGCCACTTGACGGGTAAATGGATCCGCTATTTTGAGCTTTCCATCTATCCAATATTGGTACACATAATCTTTTTGTGGTGTCAATCCGCCTATTTCCAACCAGAAGTATTTTCCGTCCGGTGTTTTTTTCATTTGATTTTCTGATTTAATTTTCCATTCAGAAAAATCACCTACTGCATACACGAAGTCTTTTTGATGTGCTAGCAACACCAAAGTGACTTTGGTAGGGTCATTAGCATCATAATTGGCACCTGATTTCATACCTGCAGGCAAAGGTGCAATAACGGATGGTGTCCGGATAATGATATTATAATTTTTAGTGGATTCAAAGCTTTGTCCATTGATGATGGCGGTGACTTTTATTTTGATGTCACGGGATGTGGTAGGTTGGTAGTCGTAGGTAACGACTTTTCCGGACGTCACTTTTATCTTTTCAGCAAAACCACTGCCTTCATCGATCCAAATTTTCATATCTGAAACATTGGCAGATGCGTCACCCTGAATTTTTAGAGTTTCTCCCGCATTTAAATAGCCTTCGCTTCCGATAGGTTGGTTGATGGCCACAAAATTATCGTTTTTAAGATTGACATAGAAGTCCAAATTAGACGCTACTTGTCCCCAACCGTATGAACCTGCTGCAATCGTTCCTTTGGTAGTGCCATCAGCTGAGCGAAATACGCATGATATTCTAAATATATTTTCTCCGGCGGGTACCCCAAAATAACTCCTTAAGGAAGGTCCAAAGGTGATTTGCCATTTATCAGTTGTACCAGCAACTTTGGTCATAGCACCTATACCATCATCTTTGCCCCAATTGCCCTTAACATATTTCCAGGCAATACCATCCGGCTTATCGGTGACTACACCGTGATGTATGTACACTTTAGAAGCTCCCAATAGCTCTTTATTGCCTTGACTGGCGTCAAAAGTAAGGGTGATGGCATCATCAGGTCCAGATATAGCTGGGTTAAGAGATACGATTTGTCCCAATATTCTGGAAGCAAAAAGCATTACAAAGAAGACATTTAAAATATGGCGCATGATTAAGGATATTGTATTTTAGACAATAAGTACAAAGGTATGGTTTATTTGATTATCCAAAGGGAAAAAATTAAGAAAATTGAAGAAAAAGAATTATCGAATGACGGACATCCGAATTTGCCCTTGTGGTTTCGGCTCCACTTCGTTGTACTTCGGCTAAGCTCAGCATGGCACGCTCAACCACCGCTCTCATTCTTGTTATTTCGACTCCACTAGGGCGCTCTAAATCACTGCTTTCCCCCTTGTGGTTTCGACTATGCCCAACCACGGCTTTCGCTCAAAGAGAAATCTTTAATAAGTCAAAATCAACGTCACAAGGATCACCTCACCACCGTCACATCACCAGAATAGGTCTCCAAACTACCATCTTTGAGCTGGACTACAGCCAGCCAGATATACACTCCTGGCACTACTTCCTTACCAGATATCTTCCCATTCCATCCTTGTTGTGGGTCGTTGACAGGAAAGTTTTCTTTGCTGAACATGAGATTTCCCCATCGGTCGTATACCGCTAGAGAGTTTATCATCACTGAGGCATTATTGCTATAGCCAGTAAAAAAGCCATTAGCACCATCAGTAGAAATGATGTTGGGAAAAAAGATTTCTGTGCTGTTTTTGATCGTGAGATAAAGATAGTGGACAGAATCACAGGAGACATCGGTGCTGAATGTTTGCGTATATACACCTGAATTTTCATAAGTCTCATTATTGATTGGCCATAGATACGGCTCTTCGCTTACTACGGTATCTCGAAATTCAAACTCAGGATAAATCATCAGATCTAAAGTCACAGTGGAATCACAACCTTGAGCTGATTTAAGGGGAAGATTGTAGGTGCCACTTTGCGTATATCGTTGTTGTGTGACCGGCCAAACATACTGTGCACAAGCTTCTGCGGCAGTGCTCACTTCATACTCAGGATGGATGGTCAGATCGAGAGTATACGTGGAGTCACAACCTAAGACATTGGTATACCTTTCGGTGTAGGTACCTGATTGGGTGTATGTTTGCCCATTGATAGGCCATAGATAAGATGAGCAAGCCGACTGTGTTGTGGATGATTTGTTGCCTGAGATGGTCAGTTCTAAGGTGATGATGGAGTCACAACCGTATTGATTTTGTAGGTCAAAAGTGTAGATACCCGATTGCGTCAATGTCCTGCCGAGATAAATGATCGGGTCACATGCGGTCCTTTGTACCTTTGGCGCATCAGCATTGTGTATCGTCAGGTTTAAGGTAGTCAGGGAGTCGCATCCAAATCGGTTTTGCGATAGAAAGCTATAAGAACCACTTTGGGTATAGTTTTGGCCATTCCAAAGGTAACTGCCGCAAGCAGATATGGGCATCACCACCGCTTCGGGCTGAGATATATTCAAGCGCAAGGTGGCAATGCTATCACAGCCGAAGCTATTGGAAGTTTTGTAATTGTAACTACCACTTTGGGTATAGGTCTGCCCATTCCAGGTGTATTGACTACAAGCATTGACGTCTGATGTGGAAGTAGTGGCACGATATACAGTAAGGGTTAATGTGGCTACACTATCACAGCCAAAAACGTTTGGTGTTCGATAGGTATAGGTGCCACTTTGATCGTATATCTGGCCATTCCATGAGTAAGGTTCACATGCGGTTTGCACCAGGCTGGATGTGGTAGATGGATGGATGACGAGTTGCAGTGTCGCTATAGAGTCACAACCTTGCACACTGAGTCCGGTATAGATGTAGTCACCGGAGGTGGTATAAGATTGTCCATTCCAAAGGTAAGTATCACAAGCGGTCACCGGATGATTCGTTCGTAGCACATTGCTGATGGTGAGATCGAGCGTGATGGTGCTATCGCATCCATATTGGGTTTGGGTTTGGTAGGTGTAGGTGCCGGATTGGGTATAGGTTTGGCCATTCCAAGTATAGGATTCACAGGCAGCGCGTGACTGAATGACATCTACCGACGGATAGACTTGGAGATCTAGCGAGACGATGGAGTCACAGCCATGAATATTTTGGGTGCGATAGGTGTAGGTGCCACTTTGAGTATAGGTCTGCCCATTCCAAGTATAAGTGTCGCAACTTTGCTGATTTAGACTGATTTGATCAGAGCGATTTACGACAAGGTTTAGTGTAGTTATAGAGTCGCAGCCATTGACGCTTAGCGTTTGGTAGGTGTAGGCACCATTAGTGGTATAGGTCTGTCCATTCCACGCGTAGGTGTCACATGCGGATGTGGTGACACTATTGGTTTTGATATTGCTCACTTGCAGGTCTAGCCGAGCGATCACACTATCACATCCTGAGACATTCGGTATCTCCTGATAGTATGTTCCCGATGCCGTCAAGGCCGTGCCATAAAAAGTATAGCTATCGCCCTGACATATTTCTTGTGCCGTATCTATAAATTTTGGTGCAGGGGCGATAAATACATTGTCGGTATAATCGCACTCATCGATGCCGTAGTACGAGGTATCCGCTACGATGATGGGATATTTGTCGGTATTGACGATCATAAATAGCGAGCTCAAGTCTGTGGCAGTGAAGGAATAGGATAGCCCGGTAAGGGTACTACCTGCGGTGATATCTGCTACCGTGAGGTAAGTGCCGACAAGCGAGCCACCGGACTCTGGATTACCATTGTAGAAAGCCACGGGCACACCGGTTAAGGCCGATGCAGATGCGTCTGCCCGATTGTGGATATTAAAATCTACCGTATATTGTTGTGTAGCCACATCATAGTCTATACAAGATATAGCACCTGTAAGGGATGCGGCAGGCACGGGATAGTTGCCATTCTCATCGAGCAGTGACTCTTGCACCATAAAGTTGTTGTACTTACCATTTTTGTAGGTGGCCGGATTTTGCATATACTGAGGTACGGTACCGTCATCATTGATGAAGAGAGGGTTGTAGGCGTATTGATGCCAGATCT
>CAZGMB010000119.1:0-8093 GCA_964526715.1 uncultured Aureispira sp.
ATAAAGATAAACATCAGGTAGTCACCGTCCAGGAGTTTTGTGAGTATATGGGGATAGGGGAAGATGTTATCTCATCTTTCTTCTCTTGATAAGTTTTTCTTCGCTTTCTTCTATATCTTTTTCTATAAGCTCAATAAGATAATCCAAAAACTTTGTTGGTTCCTGGCTTGTCTTGATATCTTGGTATTTTCGATAATGATCCTTTAAATCCACATTAAACATCACCTGAAAATAATTGACTAAATCTACAATAGTTACATTGCCGTTATTGATGCTTTTACTTAAAACTAAGGCTTTAATCAATAAAACTAAACTAGCTAAAGTACCCGTCCACGTCATTAGTGGAAAGTTTTTTAACTTTTCTTCAGCTGTTTGTGCATCATCGACACTATTTAAAAAATGTTCTAACATATTCGTTGCCTCTATCATCGCAAAGATATGATTATTTGGCGAATCTTTAACAAAAATAGTGCTGTCATTATCAGTTCTGTCCATTCTCATGTATATTACCATATCTTTATTGGCAATAAAAAACTGATTTAAATTATTGAATGCTCGTTGGTAATATTCATTTTTACATTCTTTTGATCCATTAGGCAAATATAATTCCATATTATATAGATTACTATAATAAAATCCATATTTTAGAAACTTAGGTTTCTCATATTTATAATACCTGATTTCCTCATTGGGATCATCAAATGTATGTTCTGTCTCAGTTTCTAATAATTCAGAAAGTAGATTTTTGTATAAACATACTCTGTTATTGATTTGGTCAAAGGAGCGCATGTAGCCACTTATCTTTCCTTTTGTTTGACTTTCAAATTGTGTAATTATGTTTTGCAATTTTTGAAACAGCACCTAAAAATAAATTTTGTTCCACTAATATTTTTACTCGACTGGGCTCTTTTAATAACGTAAGTTCATATATAAACGCTTCATTTTTAACTTTATTTTAATGAATTACAATTATAAATGTTAAAATTTACTAAAATATTTACTTAAAAATCTGTTAAAAACAAAAAAGCCCAAATTAATGGGCTTTCTTACATTATTTACAATGTATTTTCTACTGTGCGTTTCTTAATTGATTGTCTTTTTTCTTAGCTAGTTTTTCACTAAGCATTTCCATTTCAGACCCTACCCTAGTTTCCAGAATTTTACCATAAATCTGAGTGGTTTTAATGCTGCTATGACCGAGCATCTTGCTGGTTGCTTCCATACTGACACCATTACTAAGTAGCACCGTCGTAGCAAATGTATGCCTGGCAATGTGCATAGTCATTGGCTTAGTGATACCACATAGATCAGCCAGCTCTTTAAGATAAGCATTAAGCTTTTGATTGCTTTTCATGGGTAACAGTCTGTTCCTATTAACACAAATAGGATGGTCCTTATATCTTTCTATGATTTCAACCGCTAGTTCTAGCAGTGGTACATTACTTACATTTTCTGTTTTTTGTCTGGATGTATAGATCCATTTACGGCCATTGATTCCTGTTACTATTTGCTCAGGAGTTAGTAAAGCTGCATCTTTGTAAGCGTAACCTGTGTAGCAACAAAAGACAAAGCAATCCCGAACTTCACTTAGCCTCGGTAATTTGATATCTTTATTGATGATTCTATCAAGTTCTTCTTGAGTCAGATATTCTCGCTTAGCTTCTTTTACCGGACACTTATATCCAAAGAGAACGTTCCTTTCTAACCATTCATATTTTACACAATAATCAAGGACTCGATTTAAATATTGAATATACTTGACCACAGTATTTTGGTGAAGTTTTATTTCTGTTTTTAAAAAGTGTTCATATTCAATACCGAAAGAATATTTGACATCATTTAAAAGGATGTCTTTTTGCTTTAACTTGATTGAAAGAAAGTGCTTTATTCTATCAGCAAAAGTCGAATACCTCCCAAAAGTTATTGGACTAATTTCGATTCCAACCAACTTCTCAAAACTTGAATTGTAAATTTCACAACATTCCAAAAGAGACTTTCTTTTATCCTGAGTAGGATTATCCAACCTTGCTCTGAGGACATCAACAGTAATGTCTTTATCAAAGGCTTTTAGTTCATTATAAATACTTATAACTTCAAGCCTCATTCTATCTAACAACTCATTTTTAGAATTCACCAATGGTGACACACCAAGAAATCTTCCTCCCTTTTCATCCCACTCTGCTAATTTGGTCTTTTGGCCAGTACTTACATAAGCTTTTCTGCCTTCTAATAATAACTTGAGATACACTGGAGCCAGGTTGTCTACAATTCTATCCTTTCTTAGGATGTAACTAATTTTTAAATACTCTAATTTTCTCATGGGTTTACATGTTTTTAAAACGATTAAGAAATAAAAAGTGTTGCCCCAGTAGGATAAAAAATTGTAAGTCAAATAACTAAACGTCATTTTAAACATTGGACACCATGATTTTAATTAAAAAGTCTGGTATCTATTTGGTGTCCATTTTAGGTGTATTTGCGATCTGGTAGCTATTTGGTAGCCTATATTTTATATGCTATTTAGTGGATTTTAGCATGAGTAGAATTCATAACTCCTTGAAAAACAAACGCCAAACAGAATTTTACTTCTATTTGGCGTTATGTTTCGTGATCTGGCTGGGATTCGAACCCAGGGCCCATACATTAAAAGTGTATTGCTCTACCAGCTGAGCTACCAGATCTCCGTTTACAGCTGCCTTTCTTCAAAAGCGACGCAAAGGTATGACTTATTTCTGAATTGCAAATACTTTTTGCAATAAAAAAATAAATAATTTCTTTTATATGATTGGGTTGGATGTAAATTATTTTATAAATAATTGAAAAACAATAATATGTAAACAAATTCCCTGTGAATGAGATAACCATGAAAAATATAATTAAGACAAATATATTTATCAACAGGTAACATAAATTATTACCGATACATTGTATTCACAAAAAATGTTACATTCATTAAAGATGCTACCTTTTTTATTTCTCCAGGATTATTTCCTATGATGGTATATGGTATTCACTCTTTGACCGTTTTCATATACTGCTATAAACGCGTCTCTAAAACCAAGTTTTCGAACTTTATATAAATCTTCGGCTGCATTTTTGACATCTGTGTAGCCTGTAATAGTATATCTATAAACAGACTTATTGGGATAAAACTCAGTGACAATCGAACCTACATTTGCCACACCAGGGAAAGTAGCATCTGACTTTTTGATGGCAATAAACTGTATTTTGTACTCTTTTGGCAATACAGATTTTGTATCAGCATTTGAGTCTGATTTAGTCTTATTGGCAGCTAGCAACTTGCTTTCTTTCTGCGCTAGAGCACATTTTTCAAATTGAGATGCAAAAATGATTTCTAAAGTACGGGCATCCCCTTCTTTATAAACTTTTGCAAAATCCTTATATTCTTTCTTACCTTCCTCACAATTGCCCATAGCACAAAGTGACAGTGCAAACATGTATTGGGCCCTTGGATAATTAGGGTCGGCTTTGAGCTTATTAAAACAAGGGAGAGCGTTTTCAAAATCATTCAATGCAAAATATGATTCGCCAGCTTTGTATAAAAATTCAGCGGCTTCTGCATCGTAATTTGACTCAGGTGCATCATATGTTGTTGACGGAACGTTGACTATCTCCATTGATTTTTGTGTGTCATCCGCCTGACTTATGTCATTAACTTCATTCGCGTTGACGATTGGAGTTGGTGGATTGGATTGATTATCTTTTTTAATTACCTGGTCAGTAACGACTTCTTCAATTACTTTGTTTGCTTCTATTTCAGGGTTTTTAATGATTTCAACAGCTTCTGGTTCAGGCATCATCATTGTGGGTTTGTTGTTTTGACTACCCAATTGGAACACCAAACCCATATTTAGATTTAAAACACTTAAAATCGTATTACCTTCCTTTCTTACTTTTTGAGCTTCAAAATATTCCGGATCATCTATAACTCCATTTCTATTGCTGTCATATACATCTCTGTAAGCATAATTATAAGATAATCTACTCAGATATTGAGTACTAAAATAATCCGCTTTAGCTTGGACGCCAAGCCATTTATTTAACTTAAATGTCAGACTAGAGCCTCCACTCCAAGCCAATTGCCAAGCTTCTGTAGTGCCAGAAAAATCATAAATATCATAACTTTGTCCAAAGAATGTTTTTGAGAACAATAAATGTGGGACGGTGATCTGACTGGCGCCAACCTTAGCAGAGAAATCTAATTGAAATCTGCCCAAGGTAAATTTCACTGAAGGCCCACCTAAAATATATTTTACTTCCCAATTTTCCAAACGAGTATCTTTGGCTTTCTCTAAATATTTATGCTGTATATAATCTTCAAAAAGGGATTTGCTGCCATTTTGAAAGTATCCGCCTGCTACCCCCAAACCAAATTTGTTGATAAAATAGTCAAATCCACCTCCATAATGATATCCTTGACTTGCAAACATATGTGGATCACTAAAAGCGCCTAAAGGTTTTGAAATACCGCCATTTCCATATATTTGTACTTGGTTATTTTGGCCTGAAACTAAAGTAGATAAAATGCATAAACTACTCAACAATACAGCCTTGGCAACATGAATAACATGTGATTTCTTCATCACGATTTATTTAAAATTAAAAAATACAACCTTATAAATCGATTTCTAGGGAAGGAAGGTAAGTCATCACAATACATATACATTAAATTCTAAATGTATTACAATCACGTTATTAAAGCACAAATATATACATGATATTTGTAATAATAAAATTAAATGGCTAAAATTATTAAAAATCTATGTATCTCATTGTATGATTTATTATGGGATTCTTAAAGTGTTTATGTTTAGGATTTTCTCTAAATCAAAAATAGGCACTGAGTTTCCTCAATGCCTATTTGTACAATACCATGGACTAAATCATTAAATTTGAACCTTCTCAAAAAAATGATCATTCATCATGATGAATTCTACTCTATTCTAATCAGTTTTTTCTGGGTCTGCACTCCATCTATTGTGATGACAACATTATAAACACCTGCAGGTACATCCTGTAAGTTTACGTTGTATATCATGTCGCCTGCTACCTGGATGTTGCTCACCTGAACCACTTTAACGAATTTGGATGCAGCATCGTATATTTCAATACTTACTTCAGCATCTTGTGAAACTACAATCTGAACATTAGTCTCATTTCTAGCAGGGTTAGGGTAAAGCTCTATGGAGTTTTCACCATTGTGGCTTACTTTGACTAACTTGCTATAGGTTGACTTACCGTCAAAATCGTATTGTTTTACGCGGTACACATAGATACCCGACTTATCAACATCTAGATCAGAAAGATTGTATGCCGTCACTTCATGGGTATTGCCTTTTGCAAGGACCTTACCTGGGATGGTATAAAATTCCTTCTCTGATCCAAATCTTCTCTCTACTTCATAATGGCTGACATTTGACTCACGCGCTACTGTCCACTCTATCAAGTGTGTATTGCTAACTCGTCTTGCCGTCACATCCAACCATTCTACAGGTAGTGGTGCAAATAAAAGTCCCATATCAATGTTTTCATATGCCGTTGCTGGTTGCATATCAAATGCTCTAGTGGTATTTGGACCGAAGGTATGATCAACATCACTATCAATTTGATCTGTTGTCGCTCTAGCTACAGTCGCCATATATCCTGCCGGTGGTGTAAACTTCAAGAAGTATTGTTGTTTTTCCAATCCTTCAATAATATAAACTCCATCACTATCCGTTATTGCAGATTCAGTAACCTGACCATTAGAAAGCATTATTGCTTCTACCAAAACTCCTGGCATTCTGGATTCCTGAGCTTCCTGTACTCCATTGGCATTACCATCTAACCACACTAAGTTACCTGCAGTAGCCTGTGGATAGAATCCGGCACCAAGGTCACATTTCTCTTGACCTGATAACACCATAAACTTATCTGTAGTGGTAGGTCCATTAGCGTTGGTGATATCACTATCATTTTCCTCATTGGTGCCTATGTTTGCTCGTGCTCTTACCAATCCTAATGGAGGCATGATCACTTCTACATAGTACTCTCCCGGAGGCGCACAGAACTTCCAATATCCATCATCTGACGGTGTATTTGGTTTAGCTGCACTTAATGTATTGTCCCAAAGTACCCAAGATCCGAAATGATTTTTCCAAAGATTAACCGTGAGTGCGTTGATACCATTTTCATTAGTATCCCATACGTCATTCTTATTAATATCATACCAGACCATATCCCCGATAGGAACACACTTATAGTATCCCGCATCCCATGTCATATCTCTCTCACCTGGAGCCAGATATGTGGTCGCTGTTGTACGTGGTCCATTGGATCTATCGGTATCACTATCTGTTACATCACTTCCTCTATTGAAGAATGTACTTTCAAAACCAGCTGGGTCGATAAACTCAAGATAGTAATCTCCCGGATACAAGAAGTCAAACAAGTAGTAACCAGTTGGCGATGTGTATGTCGAACTCAAGAATGTACCATTACTTTGGAACAGGTTCACTTGTACACCTCCAATTCCTGGTTCACCTGCATTTTGCTGTCCATTACCGTTAAGGTCATGCCATACAAAATCTCCTATTGCTGCCAGTATCAATAATCCTGCATCATATGTACTGTCAAACTCTCCACCTGTGATGTTGGTACATGGTCCTAATCCATCAAGATTCACATCACTATCCAATTTATCATTAGTACCTTG
Source organism: uncultured Aureispira sp. (assembly GCA_964526715.1). Classification (GTDB taxonomy): domain Bacteria; phylum Bacteroidota; class Bacteroidia; order Chitinophagales; family Saprospiraceae; genus OLB9. Next base: position 6,716 of record CAZGMB010000119.1, read on the forward strand.
ATTTTGGAAGGTAAATGCACATCCTCTTGGAAGGTTTCTGATATCAAACTGAACCTGATAATCACCAGGGATCAAGTTGTTGAAGAAATAGAATCCTGTAGCATCAGTTGTAGTGGTTTGTAATACATTGCCTCTACAATCTGTAAGGGTTGCAATTACTCCTTGTACTCCTGGTTCACCTGGATCTTGTATACCATCACCGTCAAGGTCTTTCCAAACTGTGTCTCCAAGTCCTCCTACTACGATCACTTTTTCTGGATCGTGGTCGTCCTCATCTTGGTTGAAGTTTGGTCCGTTACCATTGATTACATTATCCCATGGTCCATCTGGCTCTACTTCATTCTCCCGTGGTGAATTCGTATTACCAACACTATCGGCATCATCATTTCTGTTGTTTCCAACATTGTCTTGTGATGATCTGATCTCTGCATAATTCCACCAATCTTTCACCGCTGGATTTCCATCCAACGCTACTACCAGATTTAATGGTAATATAACACTCTGGCCTGGCATCAATACACTTGTGATCGTGTAATTTAACAATCCATCTGCTGACGATGTAGGTGCTGTGATAAGCGACCATCCCGGATTTGCTCCCGCATTGAAGGTAAAGCCGCTTCTCATATAGTCATTGATTACTATATTTTGTGCTGGTACATTTCCTTGATTGAATACTTCAATTCTGAATGTCGCTGTTTCACCAATCATGTATGGACCTCTGTCGTCCACTGTCTTACGCAATGCCAAGTCAAACACTTGTATCTGATTCGGATCATGGTCGTCCTCATCTTGTGGTGCTCCAGGGTTATTTGGATTGTTAGGGTCACCATTGATTTCATCATCTTCTGGTGTGTTCGGTTGTCCACCCGGATCGTTATTGTTATTACCATCAGGTGTGCTGTCTATGTCAACTGGTGGAGTAGGTGTCGTTGGATCATTATCATCCGCTGACGATATCTCTGCCCAGTTGGTCCATGCTCTTCCTACATTAGTGTAACAAGGTATTACTCTGTTATCTAAAGTAAGCTGAACACTTGCTCCCGCTGCCAAAACAGCTGAGTATGTCGTACGTACTTCTCGTGTAGCTGGATTATATACCCATCCCGCAGCTGTATTTGCCGGAGTAACGATATATTCCAATCCACAAGGAAGTGTGTCAATGATTACAATATCCTTAGCTGCAATGTTTCCTTGATTGAAAATAGATATTCCAAATTGTACATTCTGCCCGTAACTAAAGCTTGGCAATGCTGTCAATTGTACTTTTCTAAGGGCAAGGTCAAAGACTTTAGGTCCAGCAGGATCGCTATCATCTTCGTCATGATCACCTGGACTATTTGGATCGTTTGGACTTTCATCCACAACGTCATCATTTGGA
>CAZGMB010000120.1:0-7912 GCA_964526715.1 uncultured Aureispira sp.
ACTGATTACCATTCACTTCTTGGTAAAACTCAATCTGAAGAGTGAATACATTAAGACCGGTACCCAAAGTCGGCGCAGCTGCCTGAGTCAATGCCACATTACTGGAAGTGCTATTGATCGGCAGATTTACCTCATTACTCATTACAGTCTCAAACTCTCCAGTGGCAAAATCCACTTTCGACCATCCAGCTTTAAACGTCACATGCGTCGATCCAGGTGCAGACACCAAATCCATCTTCGGTACCAACCCAGTGATGTTCACCGCTCCAGTAGTAGTGTTCAATGCATACGCTTTAAACAAGATACTACTCAAGATCGCCCGATTATTGAAGTTGAAACCTTTCAATACCGCCTTCCCTTCAGGAAGGTCAAAGCCCTCATGCACATGTCTCTCACCACGCTCATTGGCCGCATCCAAATTTTTGACATCTGTCATCAATTGGGTGAGCCTGGACACCACGCGATTGTCACTCGCACTCATCATAAAATTCCTCAATGCTGTTCTCAACAGCTTGCCAGCCGCTGCCGACATGCCAAACTCAGCATTGTTTTCTCTTGTCCGCTGAAACGTCGGATCATTATTGATCCTGTCACTGGACACGCCACCTTTGGTCCTTACCAGGAAACCATCAGCACTTTTGTAAAATGAAAGGTCATCGAGCTTCCCCACAACCTTCAGCAAACCACCTTGTCTTGCCATAACTTTTCTATTTTAAAATGTGAAACAATACCCCAAAAGTAGGGGCAATCTTTTCACCTTCCAATACTTAGTCAAGTCCCAGGATCATAAATGGTAATAAATGACAATTATCTTCCGATTTTTTCATATACCTTTGCAGAAGAATTTTGCGTTTTATATATCAAAGCTGTGTTTTTTATGATCTGATTTTCATAAAAATCCTCACATTTTCAAACCCACTCTATGTAATTTTTTTTCGTGCAGGATACTCCATAGCATCCCTATGGATAAGCCATAGATACCTTATGACAACCCTATGAAATGGATTGTCTTTTTATTGATCAAAATAGAGTGTGTTATGAACAGTTTATCAAAAATTATTATCTACCCAAAAGACGTGGCCATCATCACCGGTAAAAGCTACCGAGCATCCTGGCAATTACTCAGAAAAATACATTCATTCTACAATAAAGATAAACATCAGGTAGTCACCGTCCAGGAGTTTTGTGAGTATATGGGGATCAGCGAAGTTTCTTTAGCTTCACACTTTTTATGATAAGCCAAATTCTTATCTAAAAGCTTTCTTTAAACCAGTAAGTAACTTTTCTGTAAACGAAAAAGGATTCAACCTGCTACTAATATAGCTACTCTTTTGATAAATATTTTTCATTTCTACTCCAAAACATTTTCCAAGATACTCTGAAACTTCAATCAGAGTACCTTCAACCGCACCAATCGCCAACATACCTTTGGAAAACTCCAATATATCATTTTGACTTATTTTAAATTTTATATTAGGCGTACTCTTGACCAATACTTCCTCGGTTTTACCTCCAGATTTATACGATAGATATTCAACTAACAATTCATTTGCTTTTACAAGTGATATGATATGGTTATGTTCAGATGATCTACGAAAATATATATCATCATTTATCGTACTGTTAGAACGATAATAAATCATATAGGGCTCAATCTCTGAAAAATCTTTGTCAAGTTTTTTGATTTGCCTTTTGTAATATCTGATTTTTAAAGGCCGCATCTTTAATTCAATATCATATATCATTTTGTATACCATACCAAACTTCTGAAACTCAGGTTTCTCCACTTTGTAATATGCTATTTCTTGTTCTATGGTTTCAAAAACATAGTTCGACTCCGCTGCAATCAATTCTTCATTGAGAGCGTTAAATGTATTTAATCTTAACTTAACTTCTTCAAAGGATATAGTCCAATTCAAAGGCTTTCCTTGACAATACCCAGTAAATTCAGTATAGGCAATATGAAGTTTTTGCAATAGCATACTATTACACTCAGGTTAACAATCGTCATTATATTTGGTATCGGCTTGTTTTTTTTAATATTAACGTAAAACGTAAGAATTCGCTTCTTTGTATAAAAGTTAAAAACTTTAACACTTTTACCTTGGCGACACATCAAACAAAAAAAGCAGCCAAGTGACTGCTTTTAATTTCCTTTAATAGATAGATTAATTTACCTTTTTGATATCTCCACTTTGGTCATCTTTCTTTTTTGGCGCAAAAAGTTTTTCACTGAGTCTATCCATTTCATCACTGACTCTGCGTTCTACTATTTTCCCATAGATCTGAGTGGTCTTGATGCTCTTATGACCAAGCATTTTACTGGTAGCTTCCATACTTACTCCATTAGCAAGCAACACAGTGGTCGCAAATGTGTGCCGTGCAATGTGCATAGTCATTGGTTTGCTAATCTCACATATATCCGCCATTTCTTTTAGATAAGCATTCAGCTTTTGATTACTTTTCATAGGTAACAGTCTGTTTTTGTTAGCGCAAATTGGATGATCCTTGTATCTTTCTATAATTTCTAAAGCTGGCTCCAGTAGTGGTACATTGCTTACATTCTCTGTTTTCTGTCGGGATGTATAGATCCACTTTTTACCATTGATACCAGTACCAATGTGCTCTGGTGTTAGTAAAGCTGCATCTTTGTACGCATATCCGGTATAGCAACAAAAAATAAAACAGTCACGAACTTCACTTAGTCTCGGCAATCTGATCTCCTTGTTTAAAATTCTGTCAAGTTCAGCTTGAGTAAGGTATTCTCGTTTTGATTCCTTAATTGATACCTTATAATTCTGAAAGATATTTTTGTCTGCCCATTCATTATTGACCGCAAAGTCCATCACTCGATTAAGATATTGGATATATTTGACTATGGTGTTTTGGTGCAGTTGTATCTCTGTTTTCAGGTAGAAGTCATATTCCAGAATGAAGTTGTATTTGAGTTGGTGTATATACAAGTCATCAACATTAAACTTATGCTTTATAAATTCTGTGATCTTTTGAGCATAAGTTTTGTATCTTTCCCAAGTATCCTCTGTCAAATCAATACCTATAAGTTTTGAAGAATGGGAGTTGTAAATTTGAGCAACTTCATAAATTTTCTTTCTTGAATACTTCTCTTCCCCTAATAACTTTTTCCTTAAAGTCTCTCCAGAAATCTCTTCACCTAAATGCTTCATTTCATTAAATGCTCTGTGTGCATCAACATTCATTTTATCTAGAAGCTCATTTAAAACCTTTATTTTTTGAGATTTGCCAATAGCCCTTCCTGTTTTTTCTTCCCAGTTATCAATTTCAATTTTCTGACTGGTCGAGAAAAAAATTCTTTCTCCATCAATTGTGATTTGCATTTGGATCGGAACAAGCCCATTCGCTATGCGATTTTTTCTAATAATGAACTTAAGGTTCATGGTTTCAATTTTTTGCATGATTTAATAATTTAACGGTTAACAAATGAATTTTGTGTTAAATCCGATGCAAAAAATTTACAAAGAAGTATTTTAGAAGACAGTTTGAAAGATTTTTATAATTTGCAGCCATTTCAAACAGAAAATCTGTTGGCTGCAAATTGGCTGCAATGGCTGCAAATTGGCTGCATTATTTTTAATGAATTTTACTTCATTTTCCCAATCTCCAATTTCATAATTCCCTGAAAAACAAACGCCAAACTGTATTTTACTACAATTTGGCGTTATGTTTTGCGGACTGGACGGGACGTCAAACTATTTATATTATATTATTTTATTATATAATAATTTGCTCATTATCAGTGTAATGGAACTAATTTTTATAAAATAGAGTTAAATAATGTAAAGGAACGACCACACCTTTGGCCGCACCTCTTATTTCTTAATTAAAAACAAATTTAAATAATGGTAAACATTCAGTTCCAGTTAAAAGACCCAAAAGCTGATTTTAAAACATCAATTAGATGCTTGTTTTATTATCAAGGGAAGCGATTTTTATATTCATTAGGTGATGATAAAACGATTTTCCCTAAATTATGGGATGAAAGGACAATGAGGCCTATAACTGCTAAGACTAAAGGAACAAAGGATATTAAAGATATTATCAAACAAATAAGTATTAATAACTACAACCTAGAACATGAACTTAGTAATATTAATCAAAGGATTGAGAATGTTAATAGTGAAATCCAAAGTTTCATAAACAACAAAGAGTTTCAAAAACAGGCTTTTACATTTGATGAACTTAGAGACCATTTAAAATCAATTTTTAGCAGCAAGCAAAAATCAATTGAAGATGCTGTTGGAAAGTCAATATCACTCAATGAGTTTATTGAACAGTTTGTTTTAGACATTGCGTCAGGTAAGAGAACATACACATCAAGAGGTGGCGAAAGAAATGAATATGCACCATCATCTGTTAAAGTGTATCGTGAGTTTAAAACTCAATTTGACCTTTTTCAAAAAGTGACTAAATCAAAACTGAATTTTGATGATATAGATTTATCTTTCTATGAGAAGTATGTTGCTTATTATTCAAATAAAGGTTATAAGACTAACGCCATTGGCAAACAAGTTAAATGTCTTAAAACCATATTGACAATTGGCCTTGATGAAGACATCCATTCCAATAAAGCTTTTCAAAAGAAGGAGTTTAAAACCTTAAAAGCAGAAGTTGATAGTATTTATCTAACCAATGAAGAACTGAAACTTATCCAAGAGATTGATTTGTCGGAGAAACCGCATTTTGATCAGGCTAGGGATATTTTTTTGTGCGGCTGCTATACTGCACTCAGATTCTCTGATTACAGTAGATTGAAAGCTGAGTACATTGTTAAGAGAGATGGTCAATATTATATAGATATGATCACACAAAAGACCAAGCAAAGAGTTATCATTCCAGTAAAACCGTTGGTAATTGACATTCTAAACAAATATAACAATCAATTGCCAAAGAGTCATGAGCAAAAAGTCAATAGATATATAAAGCAAATTGGAGAGATGTGCGGTATTGATTCTGAAGTGGAAGTTATGACAAATGTTGGTTCCAAAGTGAAAATTTCATTTATACCCAAATATAAACTAATTATGACTCATACCGCTAGACGTACTGGTGCAACTCTTCTTTATAGTCATGGGGTGAAGCCATATGACATAATGAAGATCACAGGGCACAAGACAGAAAAGACACTTCTTAATTATATCAAGATTAATTCTGAAGAGAATGCGTTTAAATTGAAAGACAATCCTTTCTTTAGTTAGAAGCCTAAGAAATATATTATATAAATAGATTTTCTTTAACGACCTTACGGAAATCATTATATGTTTCTGTGACCCTTAAAGAAAGTTGCGTTAACTCAATATTCTGTCTCTGTATTTTCTTTTCCCAAGCATCATAGTCCATTTGGGGAAAATAGTCTGTAAATCCGAAATAATCTAAATTTCTTACATTTCCAGACTTATCAATATAAGTTTTTTCACCTTTTACTTCTAATGAAAACATGTTAGTTCCTGTATACTCTAGAAACTCTTCTAATGTGTCAATGAATTTAAAATAAACTAAGTCTATTTCATTTTTTAAAAATTTATTGCTTTGTAATTTTGAATGAGTAATAATTTGATCTAAGAACCGTATTTGTTCTGTGTTTATTCGCTTTATTATTCCGATGAGTTCTACAATGTCTAAAAATTCTATCTCAGGAATAATTGTATCAATCGTTTTAAATATGTTTAAGTCATGCTGTACCAACTTTTCCTCTTTATTATTCTTCTTTGGTGGATTAGTTTCTAATATTGATTTGATCCCATTATGAATTAAGTTTTCCAACTTGCTTTTTGAATCGATATTTCCAGATTGGTATTTGGATATTCTATTTTGTTTGATGTCAAATGGTAAATCTTCTATTGCACTGTATGATAAATTATTTAAGCAAATAACACGATCCCATCCTAAGGAATTAACAGCAAATCCAAGTTCCAAAAGTACATTTGGATTAGGAGTAATTCTTTTTTGTAAAAATGAAAAATATTTACACTTGTTAATAATAGTTACATCGCAGATAAAGATATCAGACTTTTCTATTTTATTAAAAATTGTATCGACAATATTTGGGCTTCCTGATTTATTTTTTGTATCGTGGTCAATAATTATTCTTTCCTCAACTTTAAAATCCTTATTCAATCTTTTAATAGCGTTACTAAGACAAGTCTTAATAAAATAATTATTGGTATCATTATTCAAATCGGATTGCCATGAATAGAATATTTTGATTGGTTTACTCATACATTTTTTAAGAAATTATATTTTATTTTAAGCAATGTTTAAAAGAAGTAGATTATTTATTCTCCACTTTACTGGCATTAATAGACACCCTATAATTCATTGGCTCAATCTTAATATCAGGGTTTTCTGGCCTAAACAAATTACCAACCTCCCAGACTTTAGGATGTTTAGATTGAATATCATAAACAATATAAATCCAATAATTATCTAGGCTTTTTGCTTTGTTCAATTCGTTTTGGGATATATAAAAAATTGTCTCTCCTGGCTTCCCAATTGTTGTTTTAACTTCAATATACCTTTCTTTGTGGTCATCAATATTGTAAGACAGTATATCATAACCAAAGGAATTAGATTCATCTGATACCTGTGTGATTGCATTGGCAAGATTAAACAATCTCTTATTTTTAAACTTTAGTATTTCATATTCTAAAACAACTTTTTCCCCTCTGGCCCCAACTTCACAATCCCTTTTACCTTTTTCAAAGTAATCGACATGCTTATTTATAATCTTTTCCTTTGAAGAATTTGGTGTTTTGTCATTTAGAGCATTAATTTCCATCACAATATTTTCCGTAATAGGGGCAATTTCAAATTTCAACGGAAGATACTCCTTGACACTCTCTAAATAGGCAGAATCCAATTCTTTAACAGGCTTTAAAGGATATATGTTATATAGAAAATAGGTAAACATATCTATCGTCCACTCCTTGAAAACACTATCTGATTCTTTATATTTTAATAGGATTTCTCTTTTTATGACTGGATCACTTTTTACATTATACGCTGTATCTAAATTAAAAGCACATAGAAAATGATCCAAATGAAAGGGCGAAAAAATGTTTAGATACCTTTCTGGGTAATAGGTAGATAATATCTTTCCTTTAAACATTGATGATAGGGGATTATTTGTGATGCCTTCTATATTTTCGGATCCTCCATCTTTCAGAAGCTTTTCAATCGAAACTAAAACATTTAGATACGCTTCTTTATAGTTTGTTCCCCATTTTGGTTTAAATCTATAGGTAATATTATAATCTGGTTTTTCCTTACCGTAATATATTCCAAATTTTGAAGCAGGAGAGTTCCTGATGCTGCCTAATTTATCCAAAGTTCTCTCTAAAGTCTTACAAAAAGTTGCATCCTTACCACTTACGTACTTTTCTATAGGCAAATTTCCTATGCTTTCTATTTTAAATTTATCAATAAATTGTTCTCTCAATTGGTAAAGTGGCTGCCTTGCCTGTATGAAATCATTGTATTTACTATTGATAAATTCTGCTTGCTTTTCTTTTAAAATTGTATTTGTCATAAATAATATATTTTACTAGTTAAATCTAATTCTAAATTTATTGTCGATTAAATCTTCAATAGTCAAGTCCAGCCACCCTTCAAAATTCCTTGCATTATCATCCCTATATTGTTTAAAAATTTCTGGTGTGAATTCCTTATTAATTATTGTAATGGAATCATCTGAACATTCTATGTCCAAACTTTTTAGAATAGACTCAGGGGCAAAACCTTCCTTCATAAAATATTTAATTGGGTCAATTGTATCTACTAGCCCAAATAAGAAAAGTAAAGCATTACTTTCAATTTTGATTCTTTTAAATGTAGGTCTAACCAATGCATCTAATTCAAACTTAATATAATCACTATG
>CAZGMB010000121.1:0-7485 GCA_964526715.1 uncultured Aureispira sp.
CTACGATTTCATCCAGTCCTGCTGTATTAAATCTTCCTGTGGGTCCCGTTTGTGGAGTTTCCCAAGTGATGCTTTTTCCAAAGAGTTTAACGGTGCTGATTTCATCAAAATCATGATCTTCAGAACCACTAATAAAAACGGGAACAAAATGGAGTTCAGGATATTTTACAGTTAGCTGCTTGCAAAGGTTGAGAACTGAATAAATCTTATAAAAATAATAGGCCGGTCCACCCAAAAGACTGGGTTGATGGGCAGTGACTATGGTATATGTATTTTCTTCATTAAGAAGATACAGATGGTGATATTGTTTTTCTGACATTGTCACACGCTCATAATGCGAAGCCAACACATCAGTGAGCAAGGTGCGATTTACAGGATATTTTTTACGTTCTGCTATGGCTTTTTCAAGACCTTCCAAGGTCGGTTCGAAAGCTATAAAAGGTGATAGTTGATTGTAGTTTTCTTGATAAAATACATCACGTGCCGCCAAAGCACTTATTTTATGAAAAGGTATTTTGCTAAGTTGCATTTATGTTTTGTTCCTTATTTTGATAATCAAAATCTGTCAGAAATATCAGACCATTTAGAAACTACATTTAGCTACTCTTTGTTCAATGTTGGAATATTATTGATTCGGGCTTAAAAAAATGATGATGGTGGCTGAGCGCAGTAAAACGGAGTCGAAGCCACATTTGATTGTGATTTCGACTTCAATGCGTTTCACTTCTTTGCGCTCAATCACCACTATGCAATATTATTGTTGGGGACATATAAAAATATTGATGATGGTGGCTGAGCGCAGTAAAACGGAGTCGAAGCCACATTTGTGCTTCGAATAATCGAACAACTAACTTCTTTTTTGGTTTCAACACCAAGCTACAAATAAATATTATCTTTGTTTAATTTTAAAAAATAGCAACATGTATATCAATTGTGATGTGGCGGAGTCTTATGGCAATTTTAAGATTGGAGATGACCCAAACATTATCCCATATGTGGATGCATGTAATATTGCTTGTGGTTTTCATGGTGGTGATCCGTTGACCATTTGGAATACTATTAATTTGGCTATTAATCACCAAAAGTTGATCGGTGCTCACCCTTCATATCCTGACTTACAAGGTTTTGGTCGTCGGAACATGCAAATGAACGAAAGAGAACTTTATGCTTCTATGATGTACCAAATAGGTGCTGTTAAATCTATGACTGAAGTTCAAGGTGGAAAGCTACATCATGTAAAACCGCATGGAGCTTTGTATAACTTTGCGGCAGTTGACACTAAAACAGCTAATGTGATCGCCCAAGCTATAAATGATATCGATCATAGTTTATTAGTTCTAACTCAATTGGGTTCTGCTTTGCATACAGCAGCTGATGGTTTGGGACTACAAGTGCATGGTGAATTATTTGCCGACAGAAGGTATGAAGTTTCAGGGCAACTCGCTTCAAGAGACAATGAATTGGGAGTAATAAAATCGGCCGAAGATATTTTTCGACATTATCAGCAATTAGTTAATGGTTTTGCCTTGACTATAGATGGCAGCTTGATTCCTGCTCAAGGAAACACGATTTGTATTCACGGTGATCATCCACAAGCTTTGGAAGCTTTAAGATTAATAAAGAATCATGGAAATAGATTACTTTAATTTTACCATAAAATCCTATGGTCAAGCCGCAGTTTTGATAGAATGGCCTTATCTGATACATGCTCAGAATACCTACCAAGTACAGTCACTTTATCATTTTTTAGAACAAAATCGACATCATGGTATCTTGGAATTGGTACCTGCATATCAGTCGTTAATGGTTGTTTTTGAGCGCGAAAAAATTAAAGAAAATGAAGTGATAGCTTTAATTTATTCATATAAGCCAACACTCCAAACCAATATTTATGATATTACCATTTGGGAAATACCTGTGCAATATGATGCATCGGATATGCCTGATATGCAATTGGTTTTGAACTATACTAAATTGGATCACAAAACGCTGATTTCTAAGCATGTTGAAACTATTTATGACGTCAATTTTATTGGATTTTTACCTGGATTTTTATATTTGTCTGGAATGAATGTATCTCTTCAAGTACCAAGAAAAAAAACGCCCGATTTAGTGATGCCCAAGGGATCAGTAGCGATTGGTGGCTTACAAACAGGTATTTATCCCGAGCAAAGTCCCGGTGGATGGCATAGAATCGGCCAAACGGACATTGCCTTGTTTGATCCTTACCAGGCTCCATATTGTAAAATAAAACCTGGAGATAAAGTTAAATTTATTCAAGCATGATTCAAACGATTCGAATATTTTGAACGAGGAAAACCACAAAAAACAACCACGGTGGTTGAGCGCAATGGAGAGCTATGAGCCAAGGTATGAAGTCGAAACCACAAAAACTATATGGTGATTGAGCGCAATGGATAGCTATGAACTAAGGCTTGAAGTCGAAACCACTATTCAAAAAACTAAACTTAAAGCTCTATCAAATAGATTTTAAATGATCTTTATTTTTCTGATGTGCCTTGATCAGATTTGGGTTGCTAGAGTAAGATTGTATTAGATCTAACATGAACCTACTTGGTTGGTTATCTTCATTTGTAAGATTTTCCAAGTACTTTTTATCTCTTGCAATTCTGTTAGCTATTTCCGACCGTTCGGTGGTCACATCTCCGTGTCCGGGAATCAAAATATTTACATTCTTAAATTTGTCAAAAAGACTTTCTGCTAAGAGCAATGTTTTACAGTATTCAGTATAGTCATGATCTACAAAAGGAATTTCAATATTGGATAGATAATCTCCCGCTACCCATACATGTATTGTGGGAATGATCATAAATAATCCATCGCTAACATGGCCAAGGGCATCATAAAAAAATATTTCGTGATTTCCGATTTCTATAGTTTGATTATGATCAATGATAATGTCTACTTTTGGGTACAAAATAGGGTAGGACCGATTGATGTAATATTCTTGATCAAAATCTAAAATCTGCTTTAAAATTTGAGTTTTATTAGGTTGATCTACCAATGCTTTGGATGCAATTACTTTAGCCTTTGGAAATGATTGATACCCAATAATGTGGTCGTAATCAGAATGTGTAAAGTATAAGTATTGACCATGTTTTGGAAAATAAGTATCCACCCAATTTTTAATAAACGCTACTTCTACAGGTAACCAATTGGGATCTACAATAATCAAATCTGTACCAAGATCAATTATGGTACTTGTGGTTCTATACAACGCACTTTCAAAAACAATAAGGTGCTGATTCTGAAATTGTATTGTCATGGATTTAGCTGATTACTGTTATCCATTTTGACTTGCCAATAACTCATCTATTATTTCTTGTATTCCTTGTCTCCAATGCGTCGTCTCCATTTGAAATGCTTCTTTGATTTTCTTTTTGGACATGACGCTCCAGTGAGGCCTTTTAGCAGGAGTTGGATATTGTGATGTAGGTATTGGATTGACTTGGCATTCAGATTGACTTGCTTTGATCACATACTTGGCCAAGTCGTACCAAGTGATGATACCTTCATGAGCATAGTTGTAAGTATCATTGAAGGCAGCTATCAGTTCAGGCTTGTTTTCAGTTTGTGTGATGATCTCTAGGACAGCATGTGCTAAGTGTCTCGCATTGGTAGGTGCTCCATATTGGTCAGCCACTACGTTTAATTCTGTTTTTTCTTTGCCTAATCTCATCATTGTTTTGACAAAATTATGGCCAAAAACAGAAACTACCCATGATGTTCTAATGATAAGAGATGGTATTCCTGAGTTTCTGACGACGTTTTCGCCTTGGAGTTTGGAAATGGCATACGCACCCATTGGTGATGTAGTGCTAGTTTCTTGCAACGGAAATTTGGGATAAGTATGATAAACATAATCCGATGAAAAATGCACCAATCTCGTAGTTGATCCTTGTAAAGCTTCGGTTATATTTCTACAAGCTTCGGTATTTATTGCAAAACAAGCTTCTTGATCACTTTCCGCTTTATCTACGGCAGTGTATGCAGCACAATTGATCACATATTGGTAAGCATCTCCTCCAAGTATTTCTTTAATGCCATGTACATCTTGGATATCTAACTCCTCTCGACTATAAAAATCGAAGGTCATATATTCATAAGATGAGTGAATAAACCTAAATTCTCGACCTAATTGTCCATTAGCTCCTAAAACAGCAATCTTGATTTTTTTCATGGTGCCACAAAAGGTTTGTGATCATTTAGATGAGGTAAAATCAAGTCTTTGTCAGATACAATAAGACTTTCAGTAGGTAATATCCAATGGATACCAAGGTTTGGATCGTTATAATTAAGTCCACCTTCTGATGCAGGATGATAAAACTGATCACATTTATAAGCAAAAACTGCCGTATCTGATAAAACTACATAACCATGGGCAAATCCGTGAGGAACAAAAAGTTGCTTTTTACTTATATCGTTGAGAATTACCGAAAGATGTTGTCCGTATGTATCACTTCCTGGTCGTACATCCACTACCACATCAAGTACTTCTCCTTCCACACATCGTACTAATTTGGCTTGAGCAAATGGCGGCAGCTGATAGTGAAGTCCCCGAAGCACGCCTTTGGTAGATTTGGCTTCGTTGTCTTGAACAAATATCGTACTTTTCAATTCCTCAGGCAGTTTTGAAGCATTAAAAGTTTCTACAAAATATCCCCTGGCATCGTACCATACTTTGGGTTCGAAAATCCAGACGCCTTCCAAATGAGTAGATCTCCAAGACATATACGCTCAATATTATTTTTCCCTGAAATAAACACTAATAGAAACACCAGTAAAGTTGAAATGCTTTCTCAGCTGGTTTTCGATAAAATTGCGATAACTCACTTTTACATGATCTGGATAGTTGCAATAAAATACAAATGCAGGATAGTAAAGTGGCAATTGTGTTACGTACTTTATCTTGATATATTTACCTCGATGTGATGGTGGTGGGTTTTTTTCTATGATATCCAGCATCAAGTCATTAAGTACCGAAGTTTTTATTTTTTGGATTCGGTTTTGATTGACTTCCAATGCGGTTTCTACGGTTTTATAAATTCTTTGTTTGTCTAGAACGGAAGTAAAAAGTATCGGCACATCATTAAATGGTGCTATCTTTTCTTTCAATTTTATTTCGAAATCCCGAGCAGTATTGGTTTCTTTTTCTACAAGGTCCCATTTATTGACCAAAATGACCAATCCTTTTTTACGTTTTTGGATCAATCCCAAGATACTTAAATCCTGTGACTCAATACCAACCGTAGCATCTAGCATGAGCAAACAAATATCGGCTTCTTCTAGTGCTTTGATCGCTCTGATAACGGAGTAAAATTCAAGATCTTCGTGTACTTTACTTTTTTTACGGATACCCGCTGTGTCTATAAGATAAAACTGTTTGTCAAACTTATTGTACAAGGTGTAAATAGCATCACGCGTAGTACCCGGAATGTCAGTCACAATATTTCGTTCTTCACCCATCAAAGCATTGGTCATGGATGATTTTCCAACGTTGGGTTGGCCCACGATGGCTATTTTGGGTATGTCAGGATTGAGCAGGTTGTCAGTATCGTTTGCGTTTTCGGGAAGCACATCTGCTACCATGTCCAACAATTCGCCCGTACCGCTACCTGAAATAGATGACAGAAAAATAGTATCTTCAAACCCAAGACTCCAAAATTCGTTGGCAAGCATTTGTCTTTGTGAGTTGTCCACTTTGTTGACAGCAAGGATTACCTTTTTGGGATTTTTGCGTAGCATACGTGCTATTTCTTCATCCAAATCGGTGATTCCTGTGGTGACATCTACCAAAAATAAAATGACAGCGGCTTCATCTATAGCTATTTGAACTTGTCTTCTGATTTCTGCTTCAAATATATCCGTAGAACCTTTTACAAATCCGCCAGTATCCACTACGGTAAAATTTTTTCCATTCCAATCTGAATAACCATAGATCCTGTCCCGGGTGACACCGCTGACATCATCAATAATGGCTTTTCTTTCGCCTATCAGACGATTAAAAAGAGTGGATTTTCCTACATTGGGTCTACCAACGATCGCTACAATTTGTGACATGGTCTTATTTTCTGACCGCAAAGGTAGTGAAAAAGTCTTGTATTTTTTATATCATACTATATACGTGAGATTTGCCCTGGTTGTAGCCTAGATAAACAGATACATATTGGAGTCGAACATTTGGTCGATAAGCTTAGCGTCCTCGCTAAGCTTGCCTTAGTAAAAGCGTCTCGCTTTTTGAAAGTATAACATCATCTCAAGCCGAAAAATGGGATATACTATTGAATGTTAATCAAATAATATGTAACTTTGACCAAGCTAAACATAAAAGCGCATGGAAATGATTAAAATTAAAAGTATTATAAACGGGTCTAGTAGATTCGGTCAGCCTTGTCAGGTTTGGAACATATTGAAACCGGAAGGATATGGTATCGAAGTCAAACCAATATCGGGCTAGTCTTCTACCTTTGTGACAAAATCCTACATTCCTAACTTAATTGATACACCACAATAATTTTTATCTTAATGTAGTTTTATCGGTATAAACTTGATTTCTTGAGAATTTTATTTGGCTTTTTTATAGTATTAGTTTTATCTCAATGTAAACATGAACAGGCATTGGGTTCCTTACAGAGCATCATATATAGTCCTGATGTAGAAGTTACTTTCATTCCCCATCCTAAAAATACGGGAGAAAAATTATCTAATGCTGCTTTGACCATTATAAATCCCGAAGTAGTTTACATTTCAGATTATCAAACTATTGATTTTCCAGGTGGTGACGTGCCTTCACATACAGGAGTATGTACCGATGTGGTGATTAGGGCATTTAGAAAAATACAAATTGATCTTCAAAAACAAGTACATGAAGATATGAAGCAAAATTTTACGCAATATCCCAAGCGATGGGGACTTTCCAAAACAGATCCTAACATCGATCATAGAAGAGTGCCCAATTTGGAAGTTTTTTTTGCAAGGAAGGGCCTCGAACAGAAGATCACAGCAGTAGCAGAAGACTATAAACCTGGAGATATAGTAACCTGGCTAATTGGTGGGAAGATGCCCCATATAGGTATCGTCACCCATTTAAAAAGCGACGCAGGCACGCCTTTGGTCGTACATAATGCAGGTTGGGGCCAAGTGCTAGAAGATTGGCTGTTTTTGCATCCTATGGTTGGGCATTATAGGTATAGGCAGTAAATGTTGAATGATTGAAGGGTGAAACCTTCACTGTAGCTTCGGCACTTTTTTACAACGCTCAGCCACTGAATTGGTACTGTAGCTTCGACTCTGTTTTACGATGCACAGCCACCGAATTGGCAAACCTTTATAGTGACTTCGGCTCTATTGCATGGCGCTCAGCCACCAGAACTTGTGCCACTGTAGCTTCGACTCTGTTTTACGACGCTCAGCCACCGAATTGGCAAACCTTTATAGTGACTTCGGCTCTATTGCATGGCGCTC
>CAZGMB010000121.1:7585-7717 GCA_964526715.1 uncultured Aureispira sp.
AGCCACCAGAACTTGTGCCGCTGTAAGCGGTATAACAAGATCACTCCCGATCCCGATAGCTATCGGGATCGGGATAGGGATCACCTCACCACCGTCACATCACCAGAATAGGTCTCCAAACTACCATCTTTG
>CAZGMB010000122.1:0-7638 GCA_964526715.1 uncultured Aureispira sp.
GCGATAGACGCACTTTTGACTCTTCATTTACTATCGCTTGTTTTTTGAACGATTTTCCAGACCAATAGCAGCCTTTAAATTGAATGATACTGACTTTTTCGGCAGGCCCTATTTAAAGTATACTATCACTAAGGCCACCCAGATATCATTAAGGATCACAAAGTTAAAAAGTGAGCGCTGTAAATATTACTTTTGGCGAACTTAAGCAGGAGCAGCAGTAGATTTTATTGAAGCTAAAGCCGAACTGTTGGTTGGCTTTGAAATTAAAGCTGGGAAAAAGTTGGCAAAGGACCAAAGTCATGGCTTGAAAATTGTAAGAATAGTACCTTCATTTTTGTCAATTATGACAATCATTTGGAATTATTTACTTACTGAATAAAAAGTAATAGGTAACCACATAATGAGGTTGCAATAAAGTATATTTTAATATGAACAAATATATAGCCATCATGGCAGGCGGTGTAGGTAGCAGATTTTGGCCATCAAGCACCAATGAAAGACCTAAGCAGTTTTTGGATATCCTCGGGGTAGGGAAGTCCCTTATCAGGATGACTTTCGAGCGCGCGCTAAGATTGGTACCTGCAGACCATGTATTCATCGTTACCAACAAGAAGTATAAGGCATTGGTCATGGAGCATCTACCAGAGCTGCCTCAGGAAAATATACTATGCGAACCGAGTATGAATAATACAGCGCCATGTATCGCATATACAGCATTGCGCATTAATTCGGTAGATCCACAAGCAATTTTTGCTGTACTTCCATCAGATCATGTCATCCTGAAAGAGGATGAATATGTTCGCAAACTTGACCAAGCATTTGGATTTGCTGCCGCTCATGAAGCGATTGTGACCCTCGGCATACAGCCTTCAAGACCGGATACAGGTTATGGTTACATCAATTATACAAGGGAAACTGCAGGTGAAGACCCCATCCATAAAGTCATTTCATTTAAGGAAAAACCTGATTTGGTGACAGCTAAAACTTATCTAGACTCAGGTGATTATCTCTGGAATGCGGGCATGTTTGTGTGGAGTGTACCGACTATTCTTAAGTCTTATCAGATCAATGCGCCACAAATCTTAGATGTCCTGATGCAGCAAAATGCATTGTATGGGACTGCGGATGAGCAGGCATACATAGATGCTGTATATTCCGATACACAAAAGATCTCTGTGGATTATGCCATACTCGAGCGCGCAGATAATGTCTACACCATCCCTGCAGACATAGGATGGAGTGATCTCGGTACTTGGAATAGCTTGCATGCCTTTATGAGTAATGATACGGATGTGGTTAGCGTAGGACAAAATATCCATTTGGTGGACTCAAAAGATATCATCGTGATATCCAATAACCATAAACAAATAGTGATCAAAGGACTCAAAGATTATATCGTGGTGGATGAAGAAAATGCTTTGTTGATTTATCCAAAATCTGACGAACAAGAGATTAAAGGGGTTGTTGAAGACCTTATAAAGGTTAAGGTTCTTAAAGTATGAATAATTGCAGAATAAAGTATGAAAATTCGTCAGTTTAGAGTATGAAAATCTATCAGTTTAAAGTATGAAAATTCGTCAGTTTAAACTTTGAAATATTTGTTTATTCCTTTGTATTATATATATCTAGGGTCTGCTTGATATAATTTTAGTAATTGATTATCAATATAATATCTTTAAATTTATTTTTTTCGATGCACGGGAATTTCTGCAAAACTCCTGAATCATTTGCACTTCAATTTAACTTTTGCCTCTAGCCGGCACGGCTTTTACTTTTTTTCCTGTCAAAAAAAGTAAACAAAAAAGACCAGTTCAAAAAAAGGCGATTGCGAAGCACCGTTCATTCCCGAGTCAAAATGCTTTTTCTATCGCCTTGATTATCAAAGGTTAATTCTTAGTATTCTTCTTTGGCGATAGACGCACTTTTGACTCTTCCATTCTCTATCGCTTGTTTTTTGAACGATATCCCAGACCTATAGCAATTATATTTTTTGAAGAATTTGATTTTTTCAGCAAGCCCTATCTACTCTAAAGATCAACTTGATTTATGACGGAACGGAGAGTGCCGCATTGAGTGATTTTAATTTGAAAAATTGGCGAAAATTGCATGAGTAGGTTGAAATCTCATAAGTAGCTATGTCGGATTAAGTCACCTTAAAAAATAATGCTCCATTTATTATCCAATAGTCAGTTTAACAATAGCAATATCAAACATAAAAAGACCATAGCGCTCGTAGCCAATTCCACGTGGAATATTTACAACTTCAGACTTAATCTGATCGATAAGTTTATTGCCGAAGGTATGGATGTAGTAGTAATAGCTCCGGTGGATGAGTACCTGACTTACAAGGAAAAGTACCCGACCGTACGACATTATGGACTGAGATTATTGGATAGAGACAGCACCAATCCTATCAAAGATATACTTTTATTGCTCGAACTGGTTAGGAGATATAAAAAGATAAAACCGGATATCATCTTACATTTTACCAATAAACCCAATATTTATGGTGGCATCGCCGCAAAAATAGCAGGTATAAAGTCTATAGCTGTAGTCACCGGATTGGGATATGCTTTTATCAATAAAGGGTTTGTTAGGGCAGTGATGACCTATTTGTATAAATTTACCGCTGCATTTCATAGCAAGTTTATTTTTGAAAATATAGAAGACCGAGAGTTATTTGATCAGTTAGGTATTGTATCCGGTCCTAAAGCCATTTCTGTAAAAGGTTGTGGTGTCAATACGACCTGGTATCATCCTTTTCCCAACGGACAAATCAAAGAAAAAACTATTTTTACCTTTATCGGCAGATTGCTTTATGACAAGGGGATACGCGAGTTTGTGGAGGCAGCCCGACAAATCAAGTCGATGAGGCAAGATGTAGCCTTTTGGGTTGTGGGCGAGCTAGACGCAGAAAATCCGGCTACCATAGACAAAGATGATTTGGTACGATGGGTAGACGAAGATGTGGTGTATTATCATGGCTTTATTAAAGATGTCCGGCATATCATAGCGGCTTCTGATTGTATTGTGTTGCCGTCGTATAGGGAGGGATTACCTAGAATAATCATAGAGGGCATGTCTATGGCTAAACCTGTGATTACTACCCATACAGCTGGATGTGAAGAGACGGTTGAAGAAGGTGTCAATGGGTATTTAGTGCCTTTGAAGGATACCCAAGGTTTGACCCAAGCATTTAATGCATTTCTTTCATTGACTCATGAGCAACAAAAGGAAATGGGACTAGCAGGTCGAGAAAAAGCGATGAAAGAATTCGATGATCAGAAAATAGCTGGAGAGATTTGGGATACCATAAGTAATGCTATGAATTAATGGATGATAACTGTAAGTTTCTTTTTATTCATTATCATTATCCACCCATAAAAAACAGTGGTGTATATAGAAATTACTTTCTATCATCCCACATTTCGGAAATCGCAGGTCATACTTTTTTGATCACCAGTGATAATCGGAGATATCTTCCTAATGAGGAATTGCCAATTCACCAAAATTTGGAAAAATATGAAGTATTTACTCTGGACTATAGGCGCATTATCGCTTGGCTCAATAGGAAGGATAAAAAAGCTGGTGCTCAATTTTCTGAAAAGACAAAAGAATCATCCCTTGTGGTATGGCTTATTAAATTGCAGAGAAGTTTTCCTTTTAATTTGATATTGGCTGAAGGTTCTTTCATTTATATTCTTAATGGTTATTTGAGATCTTGCAAAATCATCAAAAGTCAGAATGTAAGAGTCGTTTTTTCTTCTTTTATGCCTTATGCGGATCACATTATTGCATGGATGCTAAAGAAAACGTTCCCTTCACTAGTATGGGTTGCAGATTTTAGAGATTTGCACGTTGAGCCCATCTACAAAAATGTTTTGTGGCCAGATTTTCAAAAAAAGATAGAAAAATATATTCTTAAAAAAGCGGATGTAGTAACCACAGTCTCCCAAGGTATATCACAAAAAATGCATTCTTTGCACCAAAATGTACATACTGTTACTAAAGGGGTAACGCTCAGGCCTAAGAAACAACATTTTGATAAATTTACTATACATTATTCTGGTTCGCTATTTCAGCAATACCGAGATCCTAGACCGTTATTTCGAGTATTGTCTGTTTTGATTCAACAAAGGGTCGTAGATCGACAAAAAATAAGTTTTTTATACGCTGGTAAAGATGCTGGGTTAATGAATGAATGGGTCCAAGAATCTGGTATTCAAGATATATATAATTGTAAGGGAATGGTCAGGAGAACTGAAGCTTTAGAAATGCAAGATAAATCCCACATTAATTTACTACTCACATCGTCCAGTGATGAGCATACAGGATTACTTACCGGTAAACTGTTTGAATATATCGAGGCTGGAAACGAAATCTTATGCCTAATTAATGGTCCACATGACAAAGAAATTGAAGCTATGTTTGCTAAATACAACTTGGGAGAAGTGCATTATCAGGAAGAACACTTGTATAAGTACATTAAGGATTCATATTTAGAATTTTTAGAGTCTGGGTTAGTAAAAAGAAAGCATTTGAAAAGTGAAATCATCGATGATATGAGTTGGGAAAAGCAAGCACAACTTGTAGTTGATTTGGTCTTAAAGGCTAAGCAAAATAAATGAAAAAGTTTCTTTCTGTGGTAGGAGCAAGGCCCCAATTTATAAAGTTAGCGGGAATGCATTTGGCTATATCGAAAGAAGTAGATATAGAACATGTCATCGTACACTCCGGCCAACATTATGACCACCAAATGTCAGGTCAGTTTTTTGAAGAATTGGATATTCCCCAACCCCATTATAATATTGGTATTGGTAGTGGTCACCATAATGTTCAAATTGCTAAATGTATCATTGGTGTCGATGAAATATTGGAAAAAGAAAGTCCGGATATTGTTATAGTCTATGGTGATACCAATACAACCGCAGCTGCATCCATAGCAGCATCTAAACGAAATATACCCATAGCGCATGTAGAAGCCGGACTCAGAGAATTTGATAAATCAATTCCCGAAGAGATCAATAAACTGCTTACCGATGCGGTAACTGATTTGTTTTTTGTGCCTACACAGACTGGTATCGAGAATTTGAAAAGTGCAGGGGTAAATCAAAATGTTTACCTCACGGGAGATATTAGCTTAGATTTGTTGTACGAGAATAAAAAAATATGGACTAAATCAGCAATATTATCCAAATATGGTGTGTCTGAAGATTACATTTTTGTAACATGTCATCGAGCAGCTAATACGGACAACCGAGATCATTTAGAGCAAATATTGGATGCCATCAGAGCATTGAAATTTTCTGTTATCTTTGCTATACACCCAAGAACAAAACAAAAAATATTGGATTATGATTTGACCCATCTATTAAGTCACGGTCATATTAAATTGGTAGACCCTCCTGGGTTTTGGGAAACTCAATCATTAATTAAAAATGCGCATATGGTTTTGACAGATTCGGGTGGCATCATCAAAGAAGCATATGTTCATAAAATACCAGCGATCATACTAGATAAACAAACAGAATGGGTAGAAACGGTTAGTGAAGGCTGGAATACTGTTGCTGGACCCAATAAACATAAAATCTTAGTATCTGTTGAAAGAGTTAAATTACCAAAATTTCATAGTAATTGTATTGGCGATGGAAATGCTGGTAAAAGAATAGTAAAAGAAATGATCAATTACCTAAATGCTAGAAAATAAAAAAATATTGGTGCTTGCCCCACACACTGATGATGGCGAGTTAGGTTGCGGTGGATTAATTTCTAAAGCTGTAAGACTTGGAGCAACAGTCTATTATGCGGCATTTTCTACAGCAGACGAAAGTGTACCTTCAAGTTTTCCGTCCAATCAGCTAGAAATAGAAGTAAAAAATGCCACCAAAATCATAGGTGTTAAAGCTGAAAATTTGTTCGTTTATAAACATACTGTAAGAAAACTAAATTACGTTAGGCAGGAAATCTTGGAAGAAATGATAAATCTTCGAATACAGGTAAATCCTGATATTGTAATACTTCCTTCCCGGAATGATATCCACCAAGATCATAGTACGGTCACATCTGAGGGTATCAGAGCATTTAAGTATTGTACCATTTTAGGCTATGAGCTGATTTGGAACAATCTCAGTTTCGAAACAGATTATTTTTGTGTACTTGAAGAAAGTGACGTAAACAAAAAAATAGAAGCATTACAAGAATATAAAACACAGGAGGGCAAATCATATATGTCACCTGATTTTATTCGTTCTTTAGCAGTAGTGAGAGGCACTCAAATTAATACCTTGTTTGCGGAAGCTTTTGAAGTTATCAGGTGGATTGATCTTTAATTTTTAGGTTTACTTTAACCTTAAAAGATACCTAAAATAGATTGATTAGCCCATCTTTAAATACCAAATCACGAAAATAAAATTCCATTCTTGTTTAAATTAAAAGAATTACTAAAGAAAATACCCTTTGTAGATAGATTGTATTTTTTATACATCAATGGAAGGTATAATTTGAATTTAAGTTTTCAAGAAAATCAAAGTCAGCTTTCCATATTTAAAGAAGTCTTTTTTCACAAAGCATATGAACTTGGTTTTCCTAGAGGTGTCAAAAAAACCGTTATTGTAGATATTGGTGCGCATTATGGATATTTTTCTATATATGCAGCAAAAAATGCCGGAATCGGTTCAAAAGTATACGCTGTAGAGCCTTCTTTTGATAACATAAGGCAATTTGAAAGGAATATTAGAAAAGCAAAAATTTCAAATGTTTTATCTTTTCAAAATGCTATTGCTGGAGCTACTTTTGAAAGGCCTTTTTATACATCTAAGGCTGCAAATCACAGTTTATTTGAAAATTATTTAGCTCACATGGTATCTTCGAAAAATGTAAAGTGCCTGAGTTTAGAAGACTTCATGAATCAAAATGAAATTAATCACATAGATTTTTTAAAGATAGATTGCGAAGGATCCGAACATGAAATTATACAAAATACCAGCACAAGAATCCTTACTAAAATTAGAACTATATCAATGGAAATTCATGATATGAGACACTGTGGATATGATAATGAAAAAACTATTGAAGTACTAAAAAACGCTGGATTTGAAATTTTATTTAGCGATTATGAATATCAAAAAGATAAAAAGGGCTTTAATGCTAGAATAGTATTTCAACGTATTAATTAAATTTAATTGTTTGTTTTTTGTCTCGATTAGCTTAGCGTCCTCGCTAAGCTAATATTAGTCAAAGCTTCTAGCTTTGTGGTGTATATTAAAAATGTAAATGGATATTTATCCAAAAATGATCTGGCGAGACGCCACTGCTAACTTAAGTTTAGCGAGGTCTTGATTAGCTTAGCGTCCTCGCTAAGCTAGTATTAGTCAAAGCTTCTAGCTTTGTGATGTACAATAAAAACATTTATAGTGATATTTATCCAAAAAGTGATCTGGCGAGACGCCACAACTAACTTAAGCTTAGCGAGGACGCTAAGCTTATCTTTGGGTATATGATTAAGTATGTTTTTGGCGAGACGCCACTGCTAACTTAAGCTTAGCGAGGACGCTAAGCTTATCCTTGAGTATATAATTAAATAAGTTTTTGGCGAGACGCCACTACTAACTTAAGCTTAGCGAGGACGCTAAGCTTATC
>CAZGMB010000123.1:0-7171 GCA_964526715.1 uncultured Aureispira sp.
ATTCTCGGCATATAGCTTCTACATAAATTACCTACATGTTGCGGCTCAGTATATGTCCCATCAATTCCCACTTTGGTTAAAATATGATCATATCTAAAATCATCAGTATCCCAATCATCGGTAGATATCACTACCCTTACATCTAGAATACTATCCAAAACATTGGGTAAGGCAAACTCCAAATTCAGCATTTATTTTAGTCTTTATTCTATCATCATATCCAATCAAAATACTGTCTTGGTTTCCTATGGCATCTTCTATATATATGGTAGTACTCCATTCAGGAGTCAACTGTTGAGCCAAAGAAATATCTGAAAATAAAAATATTAAAAGAAAGAATAGATGCACTTTAAGCATAACTTAGTGTTTTAATTTGGATATAAAATAATTGTTTCTATACTCGCTTTACATTTGCTAAATCATTTTTTAGGTCTTAATATGTAGTCTCAACGCTTTAGTCCAAACTGACCGCTTACCATTTTTGGTTGGGCGAGTGTGACTTAGGCTCATAAATACAAAAATATAGACAAAAAAAACAAGCTATAACTTTAGTATTTTATCTGTTTTAACCACATTGCCAAACATATCCCGTCCACTCAATATATACAGGCCCGATGGCCAACTTGATCCTTCGACCTGCAGGTTTTCTGTGGCTTCATCTATGTTGTTTTTGTAGACTACATTTCCCATTAAGTCAGTGATATATACTTGTTGGATAGCAGGTGAGATATTGGATATAGTTAGATGGTCATGGAATGGATTGGGATAAACGTTTATTTTTGTAAGAAAATTGTTTGCATCATCCACACTTACTAATGATGATCGCAATATGATAGTATCTTTACTGCAATCATAACCTGAGATGCATCCATTTTTACCATGAGCACATCCTGCAAACCTGAAACATGTGAGTATTTATTAAATCCCACAGCGGCATAGCCTCCATCATCGGTTTGCGAATTTGCAAAAAACACTATATGAAAGAGCAGGATACTGCTATTTAATCATTCTGGTTTTAGTCCTTCGGAACAAATATGGTATAAAAATCACCTGTTCCTTTCGCACCAAGTCTGCCCACAGTTACTTCAACAGAACTTTGAGACAATTCAATTCCAGGTCTTAAATGATAATGTTCTCTTGCTCCTTTTGGATTTCCATGAATAACATGGTTTGAAGTGGCCTTTTCACCATCATTTTCATCTTCGATTACTGAAATAAATATGTCTAATTCGCCTTCTATTCATTTCCTTTTATGTTTTTATACGCATATTTTTATATCTTTTAAGACGATTTACACTTTCTGATTTTGGTGTTTTATGTTTGCTAAGAATCAAACTTGCAAACTTCGACCATCAGGTGACTTTTGCAAACCCATACCCATTAAACCATTGCGTTTTTTAAGGGTTGAATAAATTCCCCTAAACTCTATTAAGCCATATTAATTTACGATGGTGCCCCAAATTGGAACAACCATCGTAATATTATATATATTCAATTAGATTTTAAAATCCAATTTTCAAGCAATAATGCTTTTAAAGTTTCTATTAACTAATCTTATTGCACTAGTTAACAAAAATATTGAAACTAAAATAAGAATATTTTTATTCATAAGTCCTTCATACATACTAGAAAAAAATAAAACTAATAAATAAATTAAAAATCCATTTAATATAGCTAAAATAATATTTTGTTTAGTTGAGAAATTACTTTTTTCCAAAATCAAGAATTTGTCAAAAAAATAGTAAAAAATAATCCAACATAAAACTAGTAATAAATTCATTTCAATTCAATTTAATTATATAGATCCTGCAGCTCCATAAGCAAAACCAAAAGCCATGTCTTTTAAAAAGTCTTTTCCTGGTGCACCCCCATTATCATAAAGATTTTCAAGTGAAGCAACAAATGAAACTGCCAAGCCACACACCGCATGATTTATTAAAGCTTGAGGCTCAGGGTCTTCTTCTGTACCTAATATTGGTTTAAACGAATTTGCAGATGAAAAAGTTAATTCAATTACAAAGCCACTGAACAAATTGTTGACATCTGATTTAGTATTTAAGTTTTGCCACTTTGACTTATAATATTCAAGATTTGAATTAAATTTCCCATCCCTCGCATCATTTAATAATTCCTCAATTAATATGATTTCTTCATTTGTCATAAATGGTTTAGGTTCAAGCAGACTTATTATACTATTTATAAGTTCGTCTGGTTCTTTATTACATCCAAAGTTAGCAAAATCACTATCTTGACAAATTAAATTCTTCTCAGAATATTGAAGTTCTGATGGCAATAAATGTACATATTTATTTAAACCATCAACTGCAATGTCAAATGCTTGACAATTACAAGCACATAATTCCATTCCATATTCACTAAACATATGATTGTATAGTTTGTCAAAATAATCCCCATAAGTTGAAACATTATATGTATTATTTCTATAATTAATAATTAAATCAGTTGAAGTAGCAGGGATATCTCCTTTCTGACAACTCATAATTATTACAGCAAAAAAGAAAATTGACGCAAAATTTTTAAATATTTTCATCTTTTTAATTAATTAAATATTTTGGCTGTTCAGCAGTTCCCACCGTGTGACCAACATGGTCAAGCATCTTTTAAAGTGTACTTCATCGTCCTACTTATCTTCATCCTATAACCCTAAAAGTCTGTCTTTAATTTTCTCCGTTTCTTGCTGAGTTTTTGTTTGTAATCTTAGATTTTCGAAGGACTTTTCCTTTTTAATCGATGTTAACTTAATGATTCACCCCATAAAAAAACTACAACAATCCAAAAAATCCTATCTTTGCAACTCCGTTTACGCGGTACGGGAGCTTACTCCATTTTTGACGAAATGGGCCAAAGTAGGCTCTTTTTTATTTTGTATGGTCATGGAATGTTTTTTTTTATAATTAGTAATTACTAATGATTAATTACTAATTGAACTTTTGAAAGGCGCTGTCTCCTGAGACAGGATTCCTTTGGTTTTGTTTTTACGCTATGTCATGATAATAAGTTTTTAGAATTACGAAATAAGTTACCTACTAGTTTCATATTTTGACCCATTTCCGCCTATAAACGCGTCCAAAATCATCTATAAGTTCCATGATTTTTATACCTGGAGAAATGCTCATAACATCAATTGTTGTCAATTCGTCTACATCTCGAATGATTGATTCAAGTTTACCATCTGAAGTGTATATTTTTACTTTGCTAAATTTGTTTTCGCTTTGGATATACACATGATCATGAGCAGGATTGGGGTAGACATTTATTTCAGTATCTTCATTAAGGTCTGATGCATTACTAAACCTGCAAGGGTTATCAAAAAAATCATACCTTTTTATACCGATTTGGTGCAAGTACATGGTATCCATTGTTCCAGCTTCTGTTGGAAATGTCTCGACCCAACCATACCGATAACTATTGGTAATATCCCACACAACTTCTTTTTCATCTCTGCCCAGACAATAGAAATTTTTTAAATAATTCCCATAACCTCCAATCACCGTTTCAGAAAATGGATGATTGATCAAAAATGATCCACTGTGACATGTGTACTGCCATTGTTCTAAATTCCATGATATTTTTACTGGCTTGTATTTAGCATATATACCAAAATTGATTCTCGGCATATAGCTTCTACATAAATTACCTACATGTTGCGGCTCAGTATATGACCCATCAATTCCCACTTTGGTCAAAATATGATCATATCTAAAATCATCAGAATACGGACCTACTGTACTTATCACTACCCTGACATCTAGAATACTATCTAAAACCTTGGGTAGCTCTAACTCACCAAATTCAGTATTTATCTTGGTCTTTATTCTATAGTCATATCCAATAAGAATACTATCCTTATTTCCTTTGGCATCTTCTACATAAATGGTAGTACTCCATTCGGGTATTATGGTCTGAGCCAAAGAAATATTTGAAATTAGAATTATCAAAAGCAAGAATACATTGAATTTAAACATTACTTAGTGTTTTATTAATGTGGTCGAATAAATCTGATCATCAGTGACAAGTTGTATAAAATTAAAGCCTTCTGACCAATCATAAGTATTTAAGTCTATTTCGGTATTTCCAGCATTTAAATTTCCAAGATTCTGAACAATATAGTTTCCCCTTAAAGGATGGTTGGCTACCAATAAAGCATTTGTTACACTGTGATTGAGCGAAATTTTAATTTTAGTAAAATCAGATGCAGGATTTGGCAAAACTTCTAAAACAGGCCAATCCTGATCATTAACGCAAGTTCTATTTGGCAAAGTGATTTCAACAGTTTTTGTGGATACCTCGCCACAATCATTTTTTACATTAAGGGTTATTTTATACTTGCCCCCTTTTTTAAACCCGCCTTCCAAAAAATCTCCATAACCTTTCAGACTTCTTAAAGAAATACAATACTGGCCAGCTGGCCTAGACACCCACCCTGAAGATCTAAACGGAATACCAATCCCATTGACCATTTGTTCAAAACTAATCTGGTACTCTGTTTCATTCATTGATGCTCCAAAATTGATACAAAAATCACAATCAGAGCCTGTCCCTTCCAAAGGTGGAATCACAATATTTGCGGATGCAGGCGGACAGTCTGGGTCTACAGCAACAACCTTTTTACAATCTTTGTTTAATTCCGTTAATAATATCCTTAATTGTTGAGTTGACATTGTAGCATAATCTCCATTAGATGCCCACCCAGAATAAGCCATAATATTTGAAGTTTGGATATCCCAGTCACAACATGGGTGATCCGTACAAAAGATAGGATTACCACATGCATTTTTTCCATCATGTCTCGGATTGGTGTCCCAGCAAGTTTGCGATTCAATTTCCGGAGTATTTGGGTTACAATCATGATCCCATGACCATGATGGATTAAAAGTATCAGATAAATCATAAGGAACAGGACCTTCTTCCCAAGGATGTCTTACCCAATACATGTGGGCAAACTCGTGAATTATTGTAGAAGGTGCTCCCCATGTAAGACTTGCATTAACCATAGCATTTGCGCCATAATTAGTAAATCCTCCAGGATTAGAGCCACCTGGAAAAGTCCCTGTTTGAGTGATAAAAATATTTATTGCTCCTGTTGGATTTACTTGATTACTATTAAACAGGTTAAAATCAGTAATCAACTGACTTTTTGTGTCACAATGAATATGTACTCCATCCAATAAAAATCTAATTGGCATACATTGAGGGGGGCTGGATGTTGTTGGTTCTATACCTAATTGCATTGTTTCATTATAAAACAAACTATTATCGCTCATATTTTCCGCAAACTCATTTGAACGATTGATGAGCATTTCAGCGATATTATGGACATTCCCAGCAGAAAAATCACAACCCGGCAAATATGGCGGGTTGTTTTGAATGCACCATAATTTATCCCATGCTGCTATATCTCCTTCACAATTATCATCTAAAAAGAAATGAACATTCACTCTTACCCAAATCAAATCACAATCAGTGATGATTTTTTCTACATCAAAACATGAAGCATCAGATGCATCATTATCAGGGACAGGAGTTTGATTTGAAGGCATGATATCGTTAAATAAATCAATACTACTCTGTGCTCTTAAAGTGGGTTTTACAATTATAGCCATAACAAAGAATATTGTACAAACCAAAAAATTATTTATTCGCATAGGTTTAATTTTATAAATGATTAAATTTTAAATAGCTATTGGCCTTTCTAACTAAATGAGTAGGACAATACAACTTTATTTCTTTTACAAATCAAAAAATACCTATCTTTGCAACTCCGTTCACGCGGTACGGGAGCTTACTCCATTTTTGACGAAATGGGCCAAAGTAGGCTCTTTTTTATTTTGTATGGTCATGGAATGCTTTTTTTTAATGAGTAATTACTAATGATTAATTACTAATTGAACTTCTGCAAGGCGCTGTCTCCTGAGACAGTATTCCTTTGGGTGTGGCTGTTTCTTCTTTTTGTCACTAAATCTTTTTGTTTTATAGGTTCTACAATAATTGTTTTATACTCACTTTATTGATTTCAGACCCACAAGTTCATTAAATGGGTCTTTTATAGGCTGAACTCGTTATTCCAAACTGACCGCCAACCACTTTTGGTTGATGGATATAGATATATTTCACCTTGCCGCGCCCGCAACAAAGCTGTTAAATCATGTCAAGGCTTTCGGAATATTCCGAAAACATCAAACAATCCCATTTTAGGTTTAAAAAAATATTTTAAAGTCGGACAAAATATTTCTTTTTACCTTCCAAAAATTTACAACGAGTGAGTATAATTTTTAAAAGCAGCTTTACAGAAAAATAGAGTTAAGTCTTCTTTTAATCATCTAAGCTGATGCAAATATATATGGTATAACTGAAAACATCAAATATTTCTTGTATTTTTTAGTTTATTTTTTCAAAAAAAAAAAAAAAGAACTGTATCATTATGATTATCAATGAATTAATTACGTTAAAATGGTTATTTTTTTTTTACGATAGCAGGCATAAAGGCTAGAAATCGATGCTTCATCACTCCGTAGAAATATCAATATTTCTTTTGCCATTTCATGATTTTCTTTTGATACTCAAAGATTTTCTTTTGTTGCTGAAAGATTTTCTTTTGACACTCAAAGACTTTCTTTTGACACTCAAAGACTTTCTTTTGGGCATCAAAGACTTTCTTTTGACACTGAAAGACTTTCTTTTGCTTCTGAAAGATTTTCTTTTAGCACTCAAAGACTTTCTTTTGGTACTCAAAGTCTTTCTTTTGGCGCTCAAAGATTTTCTTTTGACACTCAAAGACTTTCTTTTGCCACTCAAAGACTTTCTTTTGATACTCAAAGATTTTCTTTTGGCACCCAAAGGCTTTCTTTTGACACTGAAAGATTTTCTTTTGTTGCTGAAAGATTTTCTTTTGACACTCAAAGACTTTCTTTTAGTACTGAAAGATTTGGGTCAGGAACAATTTGATGGGATTGAGTATATATGTGTTTTACAATTGATCAACAATGACTTTGAATTTGTAAGTTTTTAGCAGAAGGGTTCCTTGATGAATTTGACATAAATGATTTAAAGAATTAGGAAATATTGATGTCTTTATTACCAAAGGCTAAACCTAGATTTAAAATAATTTTAAAGTTAAAAAATACCTCAAAGATATAGGGATACTTTTCAC
>CAZGMB010000124.1:0-6179 GCA_964526715.1 uncultured Aureispira sp.
CGAAAGATCAACAATAAGGGAACTTCCGTCAGATTAGTAAGCAATGTGGGTTAATATTCTGCAAAGGCGATAGACGCACTTTTCCTGCCCACCCGCTAGCGGTTCACTACGTCAAAGGCTTATTGCCTTTGGTGCTTTGCACTTCACTTCGTTCTTATTTACTATCGCTTGTTTTTTGAACGATTTCCCAGACCAATAGCAGCCTTTAAATTGAATGATACTGACTTTTTCAGCAGGCCCTAATTAAACATTCAAAAAAATACCATCACCTAATGTAAGATGATGGTATTTTTTATGGAAACTTCTGATTAATTTCTTAAGATTAGTAATTTATTTATCTCCAATTTTATCTTGTAATGTAACAAATGATTTTTCCAAACTGATCATATCTCTGATGATGTACATGGTTTCTTCCAAGTATATATCCTTTTTAAGATCCTTAATAAATTCATCATTTTTTGCTTTGTTGGATTCGTCCACGTTGATCTTTTCGATATCGACACTCAAATTAGATATTTCTAATCCAGCAATATCGTTTTTCATGATGTTTTCGTACTTCTTGCCATCTTCTTTTCTTTTATCTATCATGGCACGATAGCTATTCAGTTTAAGTGGATATTTAGACTCATCTCTTTCATTTTTGAGTTTTAGCGCTCTGTCTAGGATGAGATTGAAGTCATTATTTTTTGCTAAACGTTGTCTGCTATTCTCTATGATTTTACTTTTGTTTTCCAGCAATACCACTGACTGACCATATTTTGTCGCTTCTATTTCTGTCCAAGTTAATGGATTGTCATATTCTTTCTCTCCAGTTTCTATATAATGATAGATGTCCGGAAGAATCACATCAGGTATAACTCCTTTGAGTTGGGTAGATCCGCCATTGACTCTATAAAATTTCTGCATCGTGATTTTAACATTTCCAAGAGGTTTAAATTGTTCATATCCGTTGGCTACTCGGTCCAAATCATAAAAACGTTGAACCGTACCTTTACCAAACGTAGAGTTGCTTCCTACGATGATAGCTCTATTATAATCTTGCATTGCTGCTGCGATAATTTCTGATGCTGACGCAGAATATTGGTTGACCATAATGACAAGTGGACCATCATATAGAACACTTTTATCTTTGTCTTGGTGCAACATGGGCCTTTCTTCTCTTCCT
Source organism: uncultured Aureispira sp. (assembly GCA_964526715.1). Taxonomy (GTDB): domain Bacteria; phylum Bacteroidota; class Bacteroidia; order Chitinophagales; family Saprospiraceae; genus OLB9. The sequence continues at coordinate 1,166 of CAZGMB010000124.1, forward strand.
TTTACTTGGACTATTGGGCCACTTTCTATGAAGTAGCCACTCATTTCTACCACATCATGAAGCGAGCCACCGGAATTGTTTCTTAGGTCTAAGATGATACCGTTAACATTTTGAGCTTTAAGTTTTTTGATTTCATTGGCAATGTCTGTGGCGCAAGAATTTCCTCCTTCAGTTTCGAAAGATGAGTAAAATTTTGGTAAATGGATGTAACCAATATTTTGTACTTTGTTGGGTATATTGATCAGTACAGACTTAGCTTTACCATCTTCCAACTGGACTTCATCTCGTTCTATACTAACTTCTACAATACTGTTGTCCTTCTTTTTTACGGTGAGTATCACGGTAGTACCTTTTTTACCTCTGACAAGCTGTACAACATCATCTACACGCATACCCGTGATGTCTACAGGCTCCTGACCTTTCTGAGCTACTTTCAGGATGATGTCATTATCTTCAATTTTTTTGGTTTTCCATGCGGGTCCACCTACAACTACACTGAAAATTTTAGTATAATCACCGTCTGTTTGTAATCTGGCGCCGATGCCTTCTAGTTTGCCGCCCATGTTGATGTCAAAATCTTGTTTCTCTTTTGGACTAAAGTAGTCCGTATGCGGATCAAAGTAATTGGCTATAGAACCCAAATAAGCTTCCATTCTGTCAGACCTACGGAGTTTTTTTACTCTGTCAAAAAAGTCGATATATCTCTTTTTTACTTCTTTGATTACTTCAGTCTTTAATTCTTCTTCAGTCTTGAGGCCTTCTTTAACTTCTTTTTCTTCTTGCTCTTCAATCTTCTCCACCCATCTGGTGGTCACTTCCCATTGAACGATGTTTTTCCACCTTTCTTTGAGTTCGGAATCATTGGCGGCATACTTCATTTTGTCAGGGTCTGTTTCATAATCCGAACCCTTTTCAAAGGATATCTTACCATCTATCGCCTCCGTAAAATATTGCTGAGCCTTTTCCATACCGGCATCCAGCATAGGCAAAGATTCGTTAAAAAACTCAAATGTCAATCCATTGATCTGATCATCCAATAGGAGTTCGTGCTTTTTGAGTTTATCTACATCTTTTTGATTGAGATATCTTTTGGCACCATCTATTCTTTCCATATAGGTTTTAAAAACCGTCTTACTGAGCTCATCGTCTACTTTTTTAGGAGTCATATGCGCGTATTCGATGGCTTGCATCAGGCCCTGAAGTACCAAAGACTCCTTATCATTGATTGGTGGTTGCTTGGAGTCTAATCCCCAAAAGTATACGCCAAATAAGGCTACCACCACTACTGAACTTCTCAAAATCATTTTCATTATTTTTTTTGAATCCATTAATATTATAAAATGCTTTCCCGTGAAACAATATCCACTTGAAATTGATTTAAAAATTTGCCAATTTCTTGAAAAACTTAAAATCTTAAATTAAAACTCAAATATCCTAAAAATATATCAATACAGAAAGCTTTTTAACAAAACTATAACGCGTTTTATAGACTAGTGTGGGTTTTTTAAAGATAAAAATTATAAAGATGAAGCTTTCTCTACCATCTGAGCAGTTAGATTTTCTATGATGTAAGAGCCAGCCACAGGATCAAGTACTGCATTGAGTCTACTTTCCTCCTTAAATATATAGGTCATATTTAAGAGCAATCGAGTCATTTCTAAATCATCTTCCATACGGATAGCCACAAGGTCACTCATTCCTAGATAAGCAGACATCAGTTTGTAGTTTTCAATGATGAGTGGATGGAAATCTGAATTGCTTTGATGGGGCGTAGATGTGACTATGATTTTTAAATCATGTTGAGGGAAATTATGATCATGCCAAAGGATACGCAATGCTCTCAGTTCTGCTATTTGTGCCAAAAAATCAGATTTGGGTTCTACGAATAGCGTAAAAGTTGACCCTTTTGGGATATTTTTGATCCATTGTACAAACAAAGTAAGTCTGTATCTAAAACTTTGCTCTGCCTTTAGAATTTTTTGGTCATCTGATACAAAAAATATATTGCCTGAATTTTTAGTTAGATTTTGTTCAATATAAGCATCTAAATACTTTTGGCAAATATGGTAATCTGCTTTAGGCAACAAAAAGATCGTTACATACTCCAAAAAAATATCCTTTAATAAAATAGAATAATCAGTCTCAGTATCAACGTGAAACAGGAGCGACTCCACACCTGTACCTAAGTAATGGATGGCAGTGGTGTTGGCGGTTTTGGAATCCATTGAAGTGATAAATATTCCTGATTTTGTACGGGTGTTAAATAAAGTATCTGAATAGTTGTCACCTTGAAAATCTGTAAACGGACTGATGAGGAAGTCATTTTCCACATTGTAAACAAAATCTTCAGCAACATACTTTCCCTTACTGTCCTGATTGGCATTTTCCATCCAAGCATCAGTGTCCATTTTAGAAAATGCATTCCAGTTTATCATATTTATGTATCTGTTTACCAAATCACAAAAATAGTATTTTTATAGATATTTCTGTTCTTTTAAAAATTTTATACTTGATGATCTTCCTTGTGCATCTTTCACTTACCATCGCTGCTCGCTACGGGTATCATGGGTTGTGACAATGCCCAGTACGCTCCATCCAGATTGAACAATGTGGTGGTAGGCCCAAAGGTGAGGGATTGGGCATGGATGGAGATGGTGATGAAAAAAAAAGATAAGACTTGGTGGATTTTCATTGACATTTGTGTTTAAGTGGATTTAAATTTGTTCTTGATTAATATCCTAAAATTTTTTATGGCTATCCTCTATATACTTCCCATTTTGCAAAATTAATTCGTGATATTTTAAACAACTCCAATGCTCTTTCACTAATTATTAAAATAAAATCAGGTTCGTATTCTATATGAAAATCATCATTCTCATTACCAATAATATCAACAAAATAATAATTTTCTTGTGGTATTTCTTTATTCGGATTAATATCATAAAACTGTGGATTCATTTTATACGTAATTAATCTAGGATTATCAATTCCAGATAAACCCAAATCGATAATTTTATTATACAAAGAATCCAGTAAAAAAAACCTGCGGCCATTTTTAAAAATATCATCAGGATGTCTGTCAAATAAGTAGTCAACATGATAGATTTTTGAAGGATAAAATCTATCATCTAAAATAGTATTATCACCGTATTCTCCAGGAACATCTGCTTTAAATATATACTTTTTGCTCATTAAATATTTATTTTAATTTTTATTATTTATCTTATGGGTAGAAGGAATAAATGACCATATAAATCATCGATTTCTGTTGCTACATCTAAAAGCATTTGTTTTTGTTACTTTTGTATCCCTTGCTGCCGAAAGTTTGTAACTTGTGCGTTGCTCGCTGCGGGTATCATGGGCTGTGACAATACCCAGTGCGCTCCATCCAGATTGAACAATGTGGTGGTAGGCCAAAAGCTGATGGATTGGGCTTGGAAGGAGATGGTGATGAGGAAGAGAAATAGGGTTTGGTGGATTTTCATTGGTAAATGAGTTTAAATGAATTTTTATTTATCTTAATTAATATACTAAAATTTCATTAGTTTAATCCTTTAAACTCTTCCCATTTTGCAAAAGAGATGCGGAATAATTTAAGTAATTCTAACGCCTTTTCACTAATTATTAGATTGAATTCTTTAGTTAAATAGAAATCATCACTTACATTCCCGCAAACTTCCATCATGAAATAATTTTTATTGGGGATATCATCTGAATTTTCCCACACAAAATATTGTTGATTCAATTCGTATTCAATCAATTTAGGGGTGCTTAAGCCAGTTAAATTATTATCTAAAATTTTATTTAATAAATTTTCTACAACTATAATAACTTCACAGCTTGTAAAAATATCATCGGGAAAATAGTCAAAAACAAAGTGTAAGTGATTTGTAATTATAGGTCGTTTTGTAAAATCACCTTCGGTATTATCCCCTAGTTCTCCTGGAATATTTGGTCTAAAAATGTAATGCATAATATTATTTTATATATTAAATTAGGAATAAAATTATCTGATTGGAGGTAAAAATAAATGACCAAATTCATTATCGATCTCTTTAGCAAAGTCTAAAAGCTTACCCCTTGGTGGCGCAAGTTTGTAACTTGTGCGCTACTCGCAGTGGGTATCATGGGCTGTGACAATGCCCAGTACGCCCCATCTAGATTGAATAGAGTGGAGGTAGGCCCACAGGTGATGGATTGGGCTTGGAGATCTATCAATATTGGAAATAATCTAAGAGTTTGGAAATATTTCATTTGTATGTATTAAGAATTAAAATAATAAAAAATAAATAAAGTATAATGCAATGTAAAAAAACACACTATTTAAATTCTTTGAATTCAACAAAATCGGTTCTAAACTTCTTCATTAAAAGCATCATTCTTTCAGTTACAAAAAATTCAAACTTAGGTTCAAGTTCGAAATAAATATCATCCTTTAGCGTTCCAATGACATCTACAAAATAATAATTTTGAGTTGGTATTTCTTCATTCGGAGTATTATAATAAAACTGTGGATTCATTTTATACGTAATTAATCTTGGATTATCAATTCCAGTAAAACCTAAATCAATAATTTTATTATATAAAGAATCGAGTAAAAAAAAACTGCGGCCATTTTGAAAGATATCATCAGGATGTCTGTCAAATAAGTAGTCAACATGATAGATTTTTGAAGGATAAAATCTATCATCAAAAATAGAATTATCACCGTATTCTCCTGGAACATCTGGATTAAATATATACTTTTTGCTCATTAAATTTTAATTTAAAGATTTATTAATTATCTTATAGGTGGAAGGAATAAATGACCATATAAATCATCGATTTCTGTTGCTCATCTAAAATCATTTTTTTTGTTACTTTTGTATCCCTTGCTACTACTACAGCCATTAATAACTAAAAACATAAGCTTATAAAATCGATATAATAATATTATTTTTTGTATTTAATAAACAAAGACACATCTGTCCAAAACGTTTTTGACCATAGCAAATATATGCCAAAACACTGATGT
>CAZGMB010000125.1:0-6026 GCA_964526715.1 uncultured Aureispira sp.
GCAGATTTGGTGGCTAAGTTATTTCCACCGCACTAAAAGGTACAAGTCAGGAAAGAATACCCCTATGGATGTGGCAAAAAACACTTGAGAAAGGATACCCACAAAATTTTCTGGTTGACTGAAGATATTGATAAAATGCATGGTACCAAAACATAAACTTGACAAAATGGCACTCCACCAAAATGATCCCTTTGTTTTTGAAAAAGACTGAATAAACAAAGGAAAAACAAGACCTCTAAAAAGTAGTTCTTCAAAGATTCCTACCGTAAGTGTCGATATAGCAAATAATAACAACAGGTTAGCACCCGCTGAGAAGTAGGTATTCCAATGATTAAATATGCCCACCATGATAAACACCAAAGCAATCAAAGTAGCCTGGATATTTTTAATGTTTTTCCAAGTATCGAGTCCCGTAAAATGCAGTAAATGCAAATGCTTGATAAACATGAAAGTAGTGGCGATGAGTATGCTTCTCACTGCAATAGCAGATATCTGTTTGGCCACAGACAAATCAACCCAATACTCGGATAAATATAATTTCAGTGGTTTTTCAAGCCAAAGAAAGGATAGAGATCCTATCATGATTGCGATCGATATTTTGATTTCTCTCTTCATAATAGATGAAATTCATTTTATACTTCGGTGCTATAAAATTAAACTATTTCACTACAACAAACAAAACTTTCAAAAACTACTTTTTAAAGTACTCCGATTCTTTATCCTAATGCTTTCCAAACCAACGCTAAAAAGGTAACTTGTTTAGGCATTCATTCCCAATTATCTTTACTGCTCCACTTTCACAATCCTGGTAGGTTCATACAGTTCATGTCTGAGTTTTACTTGTTTCACTGTATTTCTAGCCAATTGCTCAAAAACAGGTCTTAACGGATGACTGGCTTGAGCAGCAGCAGGGCTTCCAAAATCTCCGGCTTCTCGCACACTTTGAACCAATGGAATCTGTGCTAGAAGATTGGCTTCTGCCATAGTGGCCAACTTTTGTCCGCCTCCTTTACCAAATATATAGTACTTATTGTTGGGCAATTCTTCTGGTGTAAACCAACTCATATTTTCCACAACACCGAGTATAGGAACATTGACATTGGGCAGCAAAAACATATTCATCGCTTTTACCGCATCGATCACGGATACTTCCTGAGGTGTAGTCACCATTACCGCTCCGGTCACAGGCACAGTCTGGACTAAAGTCAGCTGAATATCGCCCGTACCTGGTGGTAAATCTATCACTAAAAAGTCTAGTTCAGGCCATAAACAATCCTGTATAAACTGTCTTAGCAATCCGCCTAATCGTGGACCACGAAGCACTACCGCTTGTTCTGGCTCCACTATAAAACCTACAGAGATGACATGAACACCATGAGCAAAAAGGGGTACTATTTTATGTTTACCATACAAAAGCTCTACTTTGGGACGCTGTCCTGTCAATCCCATCATGGTGGGAATAGATGGTCCATAAAGGTCTGCATCTATAAGGCCTACTTTATACCCTTCATTGGCCAATCCAACAGCAAGATTTACAGATACGGTAGATTTACCAACACCACCTTTTCCCGAAGCTACGGCTATGACATTTTTGACCTGTGGCAAAACACTGTCTGAGTTTTGGCTTTGATCTGATTGGATTTTGAGATGGATATGCGTTTGTGCATCCGGATATATTTTGGATATCTGCTCCATACATGCAAAGTTGAGTGCAGACTTGAGTTCCTGATCATTGGTTTTCAGCACAATAGAAAAATTGATATTGTTGCCTTCGACTCTAAAATCTTCAATCATTTTAGCGGCAATGATATCTTGACCACTCTTCGGGTCTTTTACATTTCTCAGAGCGGCTACTACCGCATTGTGATCTAACATAGGAAGATGGGTTAATTGTAATTGAAATAAAATGTACACTATTAATCCAATTTGTGTGTTAATTGTTCATATCAGTTATAATTTTGTATAAATTGCTTAATTTTGCAGCTCCATAGCATGTTTCTATAATCACCCATGAATATATATAAAGAAATCCATCGTCTCCCCCAATTTAAAAATGCTGTAATCACTATTGGTTCCTTTGATGGTGTGCATACCGGCCATCAAAAAATCCTCAGTAGATTGACTCAATTGGCAGACGAAATACAGGGCGAAAGTGTAGTGATCACTTTTTATCCGCATCCCAGAAATGTAGTCGACTCGTCTAAAAGCGATATCAGTGTACTCAATACCTTGGATGAAAAACTGCATTTACTCAAAAAATATGGAATTCAAAACGTGGTGGTAGTTCCTTTCTCTTTTGAATTTTCCAGACAATCACCCCGGGAGTATATCGAAAAATTTATCATTTCCAATTTTAACCCTGCATATGTAGTCATTGGTTACGATCACAAATTTGGCCTAAACCGAGCAGGAGATATTTCATTGTTCAGACAGTACGAAGTAGAAGGCCATTTTAAGGTCATAGAGATACCCAAACACGAAATAGAAGATATCGCCATCAGCAGTACCAAAATCCGGAAAGCATTGATGGAAGGTGATACCGCTTTTGCCAATGAATTCCTTGGGTATCCATTCCAACTTACGGGAAAAGTAGTACATGGCGACAAACTAGGAACTAAATTGGGATATCCAACAGCCAACTTACAAATCGAAGAAAAAGATAAATTAATACCTTCGGAAGGTGTCTATGCGGTAAAAATAGAAATAGAACAAGCAGTTTTTGAAGGTATGATGTATATCGGCAAACGCCCTTCTGTCACCGAAAAAGGTACCGTAAATATTGAAATCAACATCTTTGATTTTAGTCAAAATATTTATGACAAAACGATACAAATATCGATTTTAAAATATTTGAGAGGCGATATTAAGTTCGACAATCTCGATGCCTTAAAGTTGCAACTGAAAGCAGATGAACAACAAGCCTTGCAAGTACACCAAGCCGAGCATGTCCATCAAAAACAAGTTGCCAAAGCCAGTATCGTCATTTTAAATTATAATGGTGCCGAATTGTTGGAATCCTATTTGCCCATGATGGAATACAGCAGTTCTAAATATGATGTAGATATCGTATTGATTGACAATCATTCTGATGACTTGTCTGTAGATTTTGTAAATGAATGGTATCCGGAAGTGAAAATCGTACCCTTGTCCAAAAACTATGGTTTTGCGGAAGGATACAATAAAGGTCTCAAAAACATAGATACTGAATATACGGTCATCATCAATTCAGATGTCTTAGTCACCGAAAATTGGTTGGACCCCATCCTAGACAAAATGGATAAGGTACCTACCATAGGCATTGTACAGCCAAAAATAAAATCTATTGAGCACAAAGATTTCTTTGAATATGCCGGTGGTGCAGGTGGGTATATAGACACTTTGGGTTATCCGTTTTGCAGAGGCCGCCTTTTCGATACCGTAGAAAAAGACCAAGGACAATACGACCAAGAATCAGACATTTTTTGGGCTAGTGGCGCGTGTATGGTTGTCAGAACAAAGCTTTTCAAAACCTTAGGTGGATTTGACGGTGGATTTTTTGCCCACCAAGAAGAAATAGACCATTGCTGGAAAGTAAAAAAAGCTGGATATACCATTCAATGTATGCCGCAAAGCATGGTTTACCATTTAGGTGGAGGTACCTTAGAATACCAGAATCCCCGAAAAGACTTTCTGAACTTTAGAAACAATCTTTATATGCTGGCAAAAAATGAAACCATCACTAAATTGGCCTGGTTGATACCTTTAAAACTCATTTTAGATGGTATAGCGGGTATTAAGTTTTTATTAGACAAGAACCCAAAGTCTACCTTGGCGGTGATCAAAGCGCACATGTCATTCTATATCCATTTACCATTACTAGTGGAGCGTCGCAACAAGGAGTTTCATTGGATTAGAAAAGCTAAAATAGGTCCAGCCAATACTAAAGGCAGCTACGGTGGATCTATCATATGGAAATATTTTGTGGAGCGAAAAACTAAATTTTCTGATTTGAATTTTTAAAACATGTCCAAACCCAATACACTGGAAATACTTTTTGAAGACCCCTATATGATTGCGGTGAATAAGTCGGCAGGCGTATTGAGTATTCCTGATAGATTCAATGCAGACATTCCCAATTTGATTTCACAACTCAAAAAATCAAATCCTGATATCTTACCCGTACATCGATTAGATAAATTTACGACAGGCATAAATCTATTTGCAAAAGATGCCGAATCACACAAAGCACTTTCCGCTATTTTTGAGTCCCGTGATATTGAAAAATATTATCATGCCATCGTAGATGGAACACCTCAGCCAGAAAGTGGCAGGATAGAAGTACCTTTGGCAGAATCAACGGTGACCCGTGGGAAAATGTTGGTGCACCAAAGGGGAAAACCTTCCGTAACAGATTACAAGGTTATCAAGAGTTATCGCCATTTTTCGCACGTTTACCTGAGAATTTTTACAGGTAGGATGCATCAAATCAGAGTACATATGCAGTATTTGGGCAATCCATTAATCGTAGATACCTTGTATGGCAACAGAGATGCCTTCTATCTTTCAGAAATCAAACATAAAAAATTCAATCTGGGCAAAAACGACGAAGAACGCCCACTACTGACCAGACAACCGTTGCATGCGGTACGTTTAGTATTCGACCATCCCTTTACGGGTCAAAAAATAGAAATAGAAGCGCCTTTGCCCAAAGATATGCAAGCGGTCCTGACGCAAATGGATAAGTGGATAAAAGTATAGATAGCTGTACTTAACTTATACATATACTGAGTAAACATGGCCACAAATTGTATTTCAAACTTGCCATATCTTCGTTGGCATCAACATTTATTTCTCTAATAACTCACCACATCAAAAACAAATCAGAATGTCGTTTCAAGCATACATAGATAATATTAAGGCTAAAACAGGGAAGACACCTTCAGACTTTATGAAATTAGCAGAAGAAAAGCAGTTTATCCTTGACGGCAAGCTAAATCCTGCGGTCAAAGCCAATGAAATAACCAACTGGCTCAAAGAAGAATTTGAATTAGGTCACGGACATGCTATGGCCATTTATGCTACTTTTAAAGGGAAAACGGAGTGACTTCCAAAGAGCAACGCAGGCAGATGTGAAATTAAACCCGAAATATGCATAAGGAAATCTATTCCAAAGCTAAACTTCATGCCTTTGGCTTGACAAGGTCTGCAAATCAGAAGCTTCGCCTATTTATCTTCTATAACCGTAGCGGTACTACGCTTTTCGAATATAAATAGCTGATTTATTGAATTTTAGCTTCTTATAACGAAGTTCTAAAGCATAATTTGGGATAAAAATGAACCAGTTGGGACAATCTTTAGTTCAAAATTAGATACCTATAATCTTCGGTACAAAGCACAGTGAACAATTGATTCAAACTCCGGTAGAAGAATATGACCAAAGATATGTATGGGAGTAAAGATTACGCCCTGTCAGGGCTGTAATAATCTTAAGTTATGACATAGGTGGGCTGCACCCACCTTTAAGATATGACGCCCCGTTGGGGCTATTGAGCTATCTAATTAATACTTTGCCACGTTGAAGCCATGGTGTTATTAATGGATTTGATTAATTAGGGCCTACTGAAAAAGACAGAATCATTCAATTTAAAGACAGCTATTGGTCTGGGAAATTGTTCGAAAAACAAGCGATAGTAAATAAGAACGAAGTGAAGTGCAAAGCACCAAAGACAATAAGCCTTTGACGTAGCGAACCGCTAGCGGGTGGGCAGGAAAAGTGCGTCTATCGCCTTTGTAGAATATTAAAATTAAACTAAAGATTATCAAGGCGATAGAAAAATGCATGACTGAGTGATCCTGAAAGGTGAACGTAGTGAAGTGCAAAGCACCAAAGGCAAAGCCTTTGACAAAGTGAACCGTGACACGGGCGGGTAAGCTCAAACAATGTGAGAAACGAAGGAACCCGTAAGGGATGGGCAGGTCGGGAATGCACTAAAGCAATACCACTAGCTGATCTAAGTTTAGATCAGTGCCTTCATTTTTGAGTGATT
>CAZGMB010000126.1:0-5954 GCA_964526715.1 uncultured Aureispira sp.
CTTCACATGTAACGGCACCACATACAGTGTCAACTTCTTCCACAATGGACAGACCATCAGCGCCAATGCCGGAACCGTATCAGGCAATAGCGTAATCAATATACCAATAGGAACCAATGTAGTTATCACGAGCAGCAATGGCACAGGATGTACGACAGTATTGACCTATACCAGCCCAGCGAGTTGTGTGACCACTTGTAGCTACCCAGACTTAACGGTAGGCGAGGGAATCTGTGTAGGAACGACATACACTGTAAGTCTGACAGAGACTACAGGAGCAACAGTGACAGTAAGCGCAGGCACCAGAGTAGGTAACACGGTGATCAACATACCGATAGGAACCAATGTAACGATCACGGCAACGAATGGAGCATGTGTAAGTGCTATCTCTGTTACCAGCCCAGCGAGTTGTACGGATCCATGTAGCAATCCACCGATCAGTATCAGTGGACCAGTATGTACCAATAATAATGCAAACTATAGCGTTAATTATACGACAATACCAGGAGCGACAGTAACAGTTAGCCATGGAACAGTTAGCAATGGAGTGATCAGCGGAATACCAGCGGGACAGGCATTGACAATCACAGTAACCTTTGCAGGCTGTTTTGACGAAGTAGTAGTGGTACCAGCACCAGCATGTACTTGTGAGAAACCAGTCTTAACGGCAGGTGACATCACATGTAATGGAGCTACATACAGTTTGAACTTCTTCCACAATGGACAGACTGTCAGTGCGAGTGCTGGAACTATCTCAGGAAATAGTGTAATCAATATACCAATAGGAACCAATGTAGTCATCACAAGCAGCAATGGAACGGGTTGTTCAACAATAATGACATACACCAGCCCAACAAGTTGTGTGACCACGTGTAGCTATCCAAACTTAATAGTTGGAGAAGGCATATGTGTAGGCACCACGTACACCGTAAGCCTGACAGAAACTACAGGAGCAACGCTCACAGTCAGTGCAGGTACAAGAGTAGGTAATTTTGTGTTCAACATACCAATCGGAACCAATGTAACGATCACCGCAACGAATAGCGGATGTGTAAGCCAAATCACCGTGATAAGCCCATTGAGCTGTAGCGATCCATGCAGCAATCCACCGATTAGTATCAGTGGACCAGTATGTACCAATAATAATGCAAACTATAGCGTCAATTATACAATCATAGCTGGAGCAACAGTAACAGCTAGCCATGGAATAGTAAATAACGGCGTTATCAGTGGAATACCAGCGGGACAGGCATTGACAATCACGGTATCATTTACAGGCTGTGCCAATGAAGTCGTAGTCGTGCCAGCACCAGTATGTATAGCTCCAGCAAGTATTGGTAACTTTGTATGGCATGACCTAAATGGAAACGGTCAACAAAATGCTGGAGAACCAGGAATTCCAGGGGTACAGGTCAATTTATACCATAGTAATGGAGCCTTTGTTGCGACTACATTTACGAATTTAAGTGGTATCTATAATTTTAATAATTTACTTCCTGGACAGTATTACTTAGAGTTTATATCACCAATAGGATTTTTAAATACCTTCTTTAATAGAGGCAATGAAAGTTCAGACAGTGATGTAGATAGAAGTAATGGACCAAGTACAACTGCTACTATAACTTTATCTCCCGGACAACAAGACATGACGTGGGATGCTGGGTTTTACAAATGTATTCCAATAGGAGATTTGGTGTGGTATGATACAAATAGAAATGATGTTTGGGATACCAATGAAAATGGAATCAATGCATTAAGAGTGAACCTTTGGAGAAATCATTTTGGAACATGGTTGATTTGGGATTACGCTTATACGGGGCTAAAACCTAATACACCATCAGATGATGGATATTGGAAATTCTGTGCGCCTCCAGGTGAATATTACGTAGAAGTGATCATGCCTCCATTAGGCTTGGTAAGAGCGCAGCCAAATGTAGGAAATATTGAAGAAAGTGATAGTGATATCACTAATGCCAACGGACCTACCACTACAGATAAGTTTACGGTACTGTCTGGTGGTGAGAAATGTGATCTAGGTGCAGGATTTTATCCGCAATCTAAGGTCGGGAATTTCGTATGGATAGATAGCAATTTGAATGGTGTCCAAGATCAGGGAGAGCAAGGAGTTTCAAATGTAAAAGTAGAGTTATTTGCAGCAGCAACTAATGAAAAGCTAGCGGAAACATTTACGGATGAAGATGGTATTTATGTAATAGATAGTCTTGAAAAAAGTACTTATTATTTCAAATTTGATATTCCTGATGGTTTCTTTATAACAACTCCAAGAGTAGGTAGTGATAATCTTGATAGCGATGTTGACAACACAAACGGCTTATTCACAACGAGAACTCTAAACGTTGATGCTGCTACAATGTATGAAAACATAGACATGGGGCTTTCTTTATCACCACTACCAGTAGAATGGTTGGATGTTTCGGCAAGACGAGTGAGCAATAAACACTTGATAGAATGGACAGTAGCACGTGAGTCAAACGTTAGCCACTACGAAGTGGAGCGAAGATTTGGATCAGAGAACGAATTTTATACCATTCCAGGTAAGGTCCTTGCAAAAGGCAATACCCATGAAGTGACGGCATATAATCTTTCTGATTTAGATGTTGATAAGTCGGGTATCTATGTGTACCGCGTAAAACAATACGATTTTGACGGTAAGTCAACCTATAGCAAGTTAGTCAAAGTAAGCCACAATGGTGAAAACTCCATAGAGCTTTACCCTAACCCAGCTAGAAATGAGACAAACATACAAATTGTTGTTTCGCAGGATGCAGCAGTAAGTGTAGAATTATTTGATGCTGCGTCTAAGTTTGTCAAAGTGATCAAAATGACCGAAGTTCAAGTAGCAGGTGAAATGACATATCATGTAAATCTACAGGATGTACCTCCAGGAGTTTACAATGTAATCATCAAGATAGACGGAGTGCAAACGCAGAAAAAACTGATCAGGATAGAGTAATATTAACCTTACTTAAAACTAATTAACGGTAGTTTTTTGAGATTAGGATTTTTCTTATTTTTTGTGTTAAGTGGCATTGAGTAATCTCGATGCCACTTTTTTAGTTTTAATTAATTAATCTATTTTTATCTATAAAATATATAAAATATAAAACTGTTTTACTTATTTAATCAACGAAAAGGTTTACAGCAGGTGATTAAGCAGCGCCAAGAATTGATTACAATACTTTGCTTTTTACTCATTAGTTTTTTTGTTTACAACCCCTTTATTGTTCACCGCTCCTACGCGACACCTTCATACAAATGCTTCTGAAACTCCACAAAAAGTGCAGATATATTCTTCACTTCACCGAGTACAGCTTTGGCATCCTCCAGAGATTGATACTTATTAGTGAGTAGGGTAGGAAGCTTCTCTTGGTCCAGTTCACCAACACCTGATTCTATATATTTTGATAGTACAAAGCTGATGAATTCCCTTTGTTTGTCATCAAGGATGGCAAAAATGGTGGATTGAGCGGCATTCACTCTTTCCTCACGGGTCATGGTTTTGATATCAGCATTAAACACATATTCCAATACATCAAAAAGATCACTCTTTTCCAGATTGACTAGCTTTTGTAAGGTTTGTAAATCATCTTTGGAGAAACCTGCCTCCTCCAGCTTTTCTAGTAGTGTACGCCTTGTCATAGGATGTGACCAAAGTGTACGCAATTCAGCTTCACTGTGGAATAGATCAGGCAATTTACCAAACAAGTTTTCCTTAAACTCCTGTGCAGATACAGGCTTACCATCAGCACTCCAGAAAGATGTTGACATCATATGTTGTATCTCACGTTCTTTACCATCCTTGAGTTTTACTTTGATCTTTTTTGGTCGATCATGGTCACCAGTGTCGTCCCTTTTTTCTTTTGGTGGAAGCTTTTCATATGGTTCAGGTGGATCTTTAAATTCTACTGGTTCAGGTTCTAGTGGTTCACCATCCCACTCAGGATCTGCAAAATGATGATATGCATTCACATAATCATAGATGGTAAAAAATTCCTTTCCATCAAACAATCTGGTACCACGACCTACGATCTGCTTAAACTCTATCATAGAGTTAACAGGACGCATGAGAACGATGTTTCTGATGTTTCTGGCATCTACACCTGTGGATAGCTTTTGTGATGTGGTCAGTATCGTAGGGATGGTCTTTTCGTTGTCCTGAAAATCTCTCAAAAACTCTTCCCCTATGGCACCATCATTGGCAGTGACACGTACACAATAGTCAGGATGGGTTGATTTTTTGTATTGATTTACTAGGTCACGCACTGCTGCTGCGTGATCCTGAGTAGCACAAAAGATGATGGCTTTTTCATTTTGATTGGCTTCATCCATGTATATTTGTACACGCTTCGATTCCCGTTCTTTGATCTCTATGATACGGTTGAAGTCACCCTCCTTATACAATTTTCCCTGCTCTATATCTCCTTCCACTACGTCATCATCATGGGTATAAATGTATTCATCCAGTGTAGTCTGAATACGCTTTACTTTAAATGGGGTCAAAAATCCATCATTGATACCTTCTTTAAGCGAATAGGTATAGACAGCTTCACCGAAATATTTATAGGTGTCTACATTATCTTTGCGCTTAGGTGTAGCGGTCAGCCCCAGTTGTACGGCTGGTGAAAAATATTCCAAAATACCACGCCAATTGCCTTCGTCATTCGCGCCACCTCGATGACAGTCATCGATAATGATAAAATCAAAATAATCTGTGGGGTACTCTCCAAAATATGGTGCAGGCTTTCCTTGATCATCAGTGCCTGACATAAAAGTCTGAAAGATGGTAAAAAAGATACTACCATTGGTGGGTACTTTACCATTCTTTTTGATCTCACTTGGTTTTATTCTGATCAATGCATCCTCTGGGAAGGATAAAAATGCACTGTACGCTTGACTAGCTAGAATATTTCTATCAGCAAGAAATAAAATCCTGGGCCTTCTGCTGCCATCTCTTTGGAGATTCCATCGAGTTTGAAATAGCTTCCATGCTATCTGAAATGCGATAGCTGTTTTTCCTGTACCTGTAGCAAGGGTAAGTAGGATATGATCTTTTCCTTTGGCTATTGCTTCCATCGTATTTTTTACTGCCAACTCCTGATAATATCGCAGCTGCCAGCTACCACTTTTATCTTCATAGGGTACAGCGTTAAACTTATCTCTCCATGCTTCGACAAGCTCAGCAGCCGGATCGGTCCCTGAGCCTGTCGAAGGGAAGGTTTTATCCCATAGTTCGTCGGGGGTAAGGTAGTTTTCTACGATTCCTTCTGCACCTGTTTTCATACAGATACTATATATCTCCTTACCATTGGTAGCGTAGGTAGTTTCTATCTGCATTTTAGCAGCATATTGTTTAGCTTGTGCTCCACCTTCACCTACAGCTAGATCAGCACTTTTAGCTTCTATGACAGCAATCTTTATACCTTTATACACAAGGATATAATCAGCAGTGAGCATCTTACCCCTTCCACCAGTTTGTATCTTACCTGCGGTAATTTTATACTCTCTCAATATTCTGGAGCCTTCTACCACGCCCCATCCGCAAGCTTTTAGTTTGGGGTCTATAAGTTCTGCCCTTGTTTCTGCCTCGTTCATTTTACTACCTTTTTATATATCTATCAAATAACCATCAAATAAAATTGGGCTACCAATCACATAACCATCACATAAAATATTGTTGATTATCAATGCTTTATAATTACATTTGTTTGTGCCTATCACATAACCATCACATAAGAATTCTGAAGTGGGCAAATAACCATCAAATAAGGGATTAAGCCCAAAATGGTATACAACTTTTGTGTTTACGAGATTTGCTCCTGACTAGTCCCCAGTAAATTTAGTGTGTTTTTAAATTGCAGAATATCAGCATTATAATGATTTTTTTATATAAATTTACCGCACTAAAGGGGTATTTGGACATGAAAATCAGGGTA
>CAZGMB010000127.1:0-5676 GCA_964526715.1 uncultured Aureispira sp.
TCATCTATCATACAGCATCAACCTATTTGCATAGATTGTTCAAGACACACACGTTCCGGCGCTTGGCGAGGTTGCGAACTTCGGAACCGATTAATTTCTATCAAAGATAAAATTTCTTGCTAGAAATAAACGTGAATTTACTACAAAATTCGCAATCTTGCCAAACGCCTGTTAACAGCTGCATTTTTATTCATCCTCAAACTCAATCCACTTCTTTTCAAAGTAAACATTTTCCATATCCTTTTCATTTAGGATAAATTTTGCGACAATAAATTCTTTCTCATTTTTTAAAAATTTTGCTTTGTGATTTATGTCCAATTCATAATACGCTCCAAGTGGTAGCTCAAACGGATTATTTTCCACATCAGCCGTAAAACATGAAATCAAAATCATTTTTTTTGAGTTTAAGTTTGGTTTTTCATATCCAAAAATTCGATGATCTAAGTATTTGCTTGAAGTTATCCAAATTAAACTATCTTTTCGTGATACAATTAGTTTGTTAATATGATTTCCAGCAATTTCTATATTCTTATTATTTATATTTTCAATACTGTCAAGATTTAGAAACTTACTCTCAATTTTAGTATTTGTTTTTTCAGATTTTATATTAACATCAGCTGATTTTTTACAACTTAGAATTGTCATTATAAAAAAATAAATTGCAATTTTTCTTTTCAAAGCGGTTTTGTTTAATGTTGCTGTTAACGTCCAAGGCTATGTGATGGATGATGCGATAGCGAATCTATCATCATAGCCGTTGTTATACCATGTTTCATTTTATTTTTACTGATACAATACACTATTAAGGATTTTGTCAGAATTAATTGTAATTTGCATGAAGCCATCACCAATCCAATCAGCTCTAAAATTTAAGCTCAAATATACATCGTCTTGAGAAAATTCATCTTCATCATCTTGGTTTATTGAGGTATCAACAGTTGATAATTCTGTTGCCATTTTTAACGAATTCAAATCATCAATGCCATAATATCTAATGTTTGCTGATTTGACATCTTCTGTTTTCAAAATTTCAAATGGTTCAGATTCTTCACAAGTCCAAATATATTTATCCCACAATTCTTCCCAAATATTTTCTTGCAATTCACTACTTAAATTCAATAAGAGGTTCACCGATTTTTCGATTCGTAAAAATATTTCAGTGTTCATTTTTTGACTTGGAATATTATTAATATACAGGAATGTTGATTTGTTAAAGGCTGAACCAATTATTGGAATTTTAATATTTACAGCTTCAGTTCCAACTAAACTTCCAATAAACTCGCAATTGTTAAATATTTCTTCAATTCTCATCCTTTAGTTCTAATATGGTATAACGTCCAAGGCTATGTGACGGCTGCCTGATAAGGCAGATGGCATCATAGCCAGTGTTAATGACAGGTATTGATTTTGATTCAATATTTTAACTTTATAGCTTCTCCTTTTCTTTTGGTATATATACTTTTACTTAATGGTTTGGGTTCTATGGTTGGAAAGTATTCTGTCATTGCAGTTAAAAAAAGTTCAACGGTATCGATATTTTTATCATTGGAAGAACAAAATAGTAGCTTATTTTGTGTAGGGATGACAAATGTAACATCATCTGAGTCGCAAAATTGATAAATTTTCTCCCAAATAGCTTCAACTAATATATAACTAGAAGCAAGACCATAAGTTGTTTGAAGAATACCAACCTTTGATTGTTCCAAACCACTTTCATCTATTTGTCCAATTGATAATTCATCTCTGGAAATTAAATTCTGATATGCTTTTTGTATAGTCTCATCTTTACCTAATTCAAGGTCCTTATTTTGAAGCCATTCATAATGCCCTTCTAAATCAATTGCTATTAATACAGAAAGTTCAGTTTCTCCTATTCTTTTTAAAACAGGACATGATGACTCTGGAATCTCAATTTCTTGACCATCTGTAGTTATGTATTTCCTATTATTTTCATAACCCATTTTAATTATAGGAACTATTTTCTCTAAATTTGAAACTGTTTTACTTGATTCTAAATGAGCTTTAACATTTTTTTGAATTTTAGTTTCTTCTGATTTCCCGAAAAATCTTTTAAATATATTCATATATTCTATTTTTGAATGTTACTTTTATTTTTCTTGTCATTAACGTCCAAGTGTATGTGCAGTAGCCGCCATACACAGTAGCGTAAATTAATTTAAACCCGTATGATTTGGCGGCTATTGTCATCATACACAATGTTATAGCATGTTTATTTTAAATGTTTTAATGAACATATTTTTAGGTTTGTTTGGTTTGTTTATGTGTGCTTTTGGAATTTGGGCATTCTATATTCTATTTGCTGGAATACGTGGATTGATAAAAGGGGAAGATATTAGTCACTTACTTCCTTAGATTAATCAAAGACAGTATAAAAGACACGAAAGCAATTGTTGGAACAGCTATCCAAAAGAAGTGGTTTAATCTGTTTTTCCAATTTTGTGATTTGTATTCATTAACAAATGAATTTGGACCAAGTTTCATTAAACCCTTATAGTTCATTTTATAGCCGTCTGATGTTTTAGTTATAAAGTTTTCAGATATTAAAAACTCATAAGCTAAGTTATACTTATCAACGGGATTTGGAATTACTTCCCACTTGTTTTCAGATGTTTCTTTAAAATATTGTTCACGATTAGTAATTATATTACCTTTCGATGATATATAATTCAAGATGTCATCAAGTTGTTTTAAGTGTTCTAAGTGTTGGTTCGATTGTGTTGACATAGTGTTTTTGTTTTTAATATGCTATAACTGGTTGGGGCTTTACGTAGTGGGGGTTATACCCACAAAAGCCCAATAGAAGTACAAAAGTTAAATAAAAGCACAAAAGTATGATAGAAGAAAAAAAGCCCCCATTACGTAAAGCCCTTGTTGAACTAAACCTTCGGTAGCTTCTTGGCTTGATTATTGGCATTTGTATTTCAAATAAATCATATTAAATGTCAACAAAAAAAAGCGACCAGAAGATCTAGGTCAACACACATTGATTGCTCAAGCGAGAGCACAAGTTACAGGTTTTTCAGAACTGATAGACAAATTTGAGAAAAAACTTTCTGTCTTAGGTCGGAGTCCATATACCTTTAAAAATTATGCTCGCCACATTGCTCAGATGACTCTTCATTTCGATTGTCTGCCTACTGAGCTGGAAGAAGATCAGGTGAATGACTATCTCCACTTGCTCAAAGAGCAACACAACACACCGTCTGATTCTTACTTTAAACACACAGTGTATGGTCTGCGTATGCTTTGCAAGGTGGAAGGGTTAAAACCCCATGATATTGGACTACCGAGTATCAAAGGACCCAATAAACTTCCGGTAGTATTATCTAAAGAAGAGATGTGGCGTTTGCTGTGTACTCCGGATTTATTGAAGCATAAAATACTGATCGGCTTGCTCTATGGATGTGGTCTACGATGTAAGGAAGCACGAAGTGTACGATTACAAGATCTTGATTTTGACCGTAAAACGGTGCATGTAGTTCAGGGAAAAGGTAAAAAAGACCGCTATGTTCCATTGAGTGAACATTTGATCCGTGGGTTAAAACAATACATAGATGCGGAGCGACCCGACGAGTGGATATTCAATGGTCAGCCTATGGAAAACCGAAAAGGTGGAGACTTTGATAGTCGCTACTCACAAAAGGGTGTTCAGTGGGCTGTGAGTTCAGCATCCAAAAAAGCAGGCATCATCAAACATATCAATGTGCATACACTGAGGCACACCTTTGCCACTCACCTGCTGGAAGATGGCATGGACATTATGACACTTAAAGAATTGTTGGGTCACGAGCGCATCGAGACGACTCTGATTTATCTGCACGTTGCGCAAAGTGGGCGCTGTAAACCATTTAGTCCTTTGGATACGCTATTTGCAGCATGCGCTCAGAGTACGAAGTAGCTCAAGTACTGGCTCAGTCTTGGGGGAAAGTAGAATCATCTGGTGTCAACAATTGGCAATTACGGATATTGCGTGCCATCAAAGATTGCCGCACTGTTGCTCTCGGTGGTCATGTAGATGGTTGCGATAGTTGTGGACATATACAGATAAGTTACAATAGTTGTCGCAATCGTCATTGCCCTAAGTGTCAGGGACATAAGCGTATACAATGGATAGAAGCTAGAGAGACAGAACTTTTGCCAGTTCCGTATTTTCATGTTGTGTTTACCTTACCCGATGCATTAAATGGCCTTGCGATGCATAAACCTAAGATTATCTATGATATCTTATTCAGAGCAGCTTGGGAGACTGTAGTAGCATTTACGGGTAATAGAAACAAGGCTGGGATGATCTCAATCCTGCACACATGGGGTCAGAGTCTATCTTTGCATCCGCATATACATTGTATCATTCCTGGTGGTTTTGTGAATCAAGATGGGAAATGGAAGCCATCAAAGTCTGATGGCAAATTTCTATTCCCTGTCAAAGCAATGAGCAAAGTGTATCGGGCCAAATATGTGGCACTTTTGCGAACATCTGATATGGAAGTAGAGCAATCTACTTACGACTCATTATTCAAAAAAGAATGGGTAGTATATGCCAAAAGGCCTTTTGGGTCGCCATCATCCGTGGTCGAGTATCTTGGACGATACACTCATAAGATAGCCATCTCCAATCATCGGATATTGTCCATCGATGATCATACAGTGACGATATCATACAAGGATTATCGCGCAGAAGGTCAAAAGAAAACGATGGCACTCAGCCATGAAGAGTTCATCCGCAGATTTGCCTTGCATATCTTACCAAAGAGATTTGTAAGGATCAGGCACTACGGTTTCCTGAGTTCAACATGGAAACGATCCAAGTTAACCAACTTACAATCCAAACTCACAGGGATAGTTCTAACATCATTGCCTGTTGTGATCAAAGGATCTTTTCATAAAGCATGCCCTTGTTGCAAAACCGGGCAGATGATCACACTACTCACTTTTGGGAGACGTGGGCCGCCAAGTGAGTTTTATAAGGCGGCAAATGAAAAAGCTTCTTCCCTACATACAATATGAATTTGGGTAGGGGAAGGTATGTTCCATATTTAATAGAATTTAGTGATTTGGCTCACTCAATGACTTAAACTCATGAAAAATTACTACCAAAGCCTTTGTAATCTATATGCATAGGAACGGGAATAGTCAAGACAACTGACGATATCTCCATACTTGTGCCGCTTTGGCGGTAACTTATGACGCTCTGCGTTAATAAACTAAAATTCGTTTTTTAAGTCTGGCTACGCTACCGAAGGTACAGTTCAACAGGGTGTTCATCGCATGTCCGCTGGACACGACGAACGCTTAGTTGTTACCTGCCGTTTTTTTCTTCGGTCTGGTGATAATGTATTCGTTTCAGTCTTCAATGGTAGAAAGGTTACGAAACAAGCAAAAATTAAAGGATTCACTGCTTATGGTATTCATTATGAAAATCATCCATACATTAACTGGCATCACTACTGTACTGGGTTGTTTTATGGTTTTGGTTATCATAATGAAGAATATGCAATAGTTACAACTAAAAAATGGCACATTCCTTTTGCTTGGTTGTGCGAAAAATTACGTTTGTCAATTTCTGAAAAGTGGGCTATTCGTCTAGGTCTTCAAAATGGCAGGTAACGTTAAAGTAATGTATCAGAAGTTTGGGACTAAAAGTGTTAACAATCGCTA
>CAZGMB010000128.1:0-5008 GCA_964526715.1 uncultured Aureispira sp.
TCTCTAAGTACTTTACAAGCTTCTCTAAGTACTTTACAAGCTTCTCTGAGTACTTCACAAGCTTCTCCGAGTACTTGACAAGCTTCTCCGAGTACTTGACAAGCTTCTCTAAGTACTTCACAAGCTTCTTCAAGTACTTCACAAGCTTCTCTAAGTATTTTGTTTGTTTCTTTTGTTTATCACACAGATATTAGACTTTTAATTAGCAGAATTAATAAGCTAAGATATGCCAACAGGTCTTCTAAAAACAAAAAGCCACAAAATAAAAGTTATCCTGTGGCTTTTCGATCTGATGAGATTCATTTTATCTAGTCACATACATGACTTCTTTCACCGCCTTGATCACTTTGGCTGGTGTCGGAAGATACTCATCCAAAAACGTGGGTGCGTATGGGAGCGAAGTATCCGCTGAGTTGACTCTGATCACCGGAGCATCCAGATAATCAAAAGCATATTTTTGTATTTCGTAAGCGATCTCTGCACTCACACCTGAGAAAGGCCAAGCTTCGTCAACCACTACCATTCTATTGGTTTTCTTTACAGATTCTACTAAAGTTTTATGATCTAATGGTCTGATCGTTCTGAGGTCGATCACTTCAGCCGATATCCCTTGTTTTTCGAGTTCGATGGCAGCTTCTTTAGCTACTTCTATCATTTTATTGTAAGAAACGATGGTCACATCAGTACCCGCTCTTCTTATGGCTGCCTTTCCGATAGGTACAACATAGTCTCCATCAGGAACTTCGCCTTTCAATCCGTAAAACATTTCTGACTCCATCACACAGACTGGGTCATTATCTCTGATGGCAGCTTTGAGCAATCCCTTAGCATCAGCTGGATCAATACACGAAATCACTTTGATTCCTGGAATATTGGCCATCCAGCTTTCAAAGGTTTGAGAGTGTTGTTGTGCTAGCTGCCCGGCAGAACCCGATGGTCCTCTGAATACGATAGGACACATAAATTGTCCTGCTGATTGAGACAATGTTTTTGCAGCATTGTTGACAATTTGGTCAAAAGCCAAAACTGCAAAGTTCCATGTCATAAATTCAATAATGGGACGTAGACCATTCATGGCAGCACCGACTCCAATACCAGTGAATCCCAACTCTGCGATAGGTGTATCAATAACTCTTTTGGGTCCAAATTCGTCCAACATTCCTTTGCTAACCTTATACGCTCCATTGTATTCGGCCACCTCTTCTCCCATTAAAAAGACATTTTCGTCTCTTCTCATTTCTTCAGACATGGCTTCTCCCAAGGCTTCTCTTAAAGTCAATATTCTACCCATGATTTATATTTTATCCGTGTTTTTAAATTTAAGGTGCGAAATTAAGTAAAAATCTTATAAACTCCGTCAACATCGAAGCAAATATTTAATATTTCAGTTGCAGTCGATGCTGATACCGTCTTTAACTTTATCGTATAAGATATCGAACATTAAGAACTAAAATATGTTTAGCATACTTGATGCCAACAAAGGCATTTATGTCATATTGTTCAACACCAAAGATGTTTATCCATTGAAAAAATCAAGAACGCTAATTCTATTATTATGCCTGAGTACCTTGCTGATCACCATGGGCAAAGCTCAGCAGCGTTTAGTGACTTTTGAAAGTTATGCATCTTTAGAAAAATCTTTCGATCTCGCTTCAGATACGACTTATGTAGTAAACTTTTGGGCTACATGGTGTAAACCTTGTGTACAGGAACTCCCCTATTTTGAACAATTTAATTCCGAAAATAAAAATAAAGCCGTAAAAGTGGTTTTGGTGAGCCTCGACTTTGCCAAACAAATCGATTCACATTTGATACCTTTTATTGAAAAAAGAAAACTTACCTCACAAGTTGTTTTCATGGCTGATAAAAATTATAACCAATGGCTCAACAAAGTTAGTCCGGAATGGTCAGGTTCTATCCCTGCCACCCTACTACTCCGCGGGCAACAAAGAACATTTGTCGAACAAGAATTTGACTCCGCAGAGGAGCTCAACACATGGATCCATTCATTTATTAAATCATAAAATTCAATCATTATGTTTTTGTTATTCAGCATTTTATTCAACCTTTTAGGTATTCATCCTTCCAACACCGGTTATCAGGTAGGTGATCAGGCAGCCGATTTTTCATTAAAAAACATTGATGGTAAAATGGTCAGCATGAGTAGTTTCCCAAAAGCTAAGGGATATATTATCGTTTTTACGTGTAACCACTGTCCATACGCAGTGATGTATGAAGATAGATTGGTAGAGTTGTCCAAAAAATATACTGCCAAAGGCTATCAATTGATCGCAATCAACCCTAATGATCCCGCCGTAAAACCAGATGATAGCTATGACAAAATGATCGTTCGTGCCAAAGAAAAATCATTCACTTTCCCGTATTTGTTTGATGAAGGTCAGCAAATCTATCCCAAATTTGGAGCCACCAAGACACCACATGTTTTTTTACTCGACAAACAAAAGACCGTAAAATACATAGGAGCCATTGATAATAATGCAGAAGATGCATCAGCCGTTACCGAAAGATATTTAGAAAACGCCATAGCCGCATTAGAAAGTGGCAAAAACCCTGAACCTGCAGTAACCAAAGCGATTGGGTGCTCCATAAAGGTAAAAAAGTAAATAGTATCTGACACAAAAGTCAATTTCTACAGCCACAACTATGCTATAGCTGTGGACATGTAATATAGAAATACAAAGCACTGATCATCATTTAGATCGGTGCTTTTTTTTTGAGTGAATTTATAACATCCAAATACAGTGATTAAGAACAAACTTAGGCTAATTCAACATATTGCACATAAATACCCAATAAAATATGCCAAAACAAATAATGCCCTAATCTAACCGTAAGTGATGCCAAAAATCCCGCTTTCTTAAAATATACGGCTTGATAATAATTCATCAAAAGACCTGTGATGAGTGAATACCCCACAAACCAATATTCGCCATCAGGCAACTGCTCTAATGGTTCTCTGATGGAAGTCAAGAGTATAGCTACCCATACAAATGTATTGAAATATTTGCCTTCTGCATACCATTTGCCCAACAACAATATCAACGTCATGGGAATCAGTCTGTAAAACACTTCGATTTCAAATGCCCCTGAAAAATACAAAAATAACGAATAAGGAAAGGGCTGCAGGAATGGAGGTAACTCAGTGTATGGCTCAGGGTGCATGCCTATCTTGATCACACAGACATCCAATATGCCAAACAAAGCACCTATTGCCAAAGGAATCAGAAATCTTTGTTTATTGGATATGTGGGCATCCATTAGATTGGGGAGATTGGCTTTTGTCTGCCAAAACAAAAAAGGAATCCCTATAAGTAAGATGATAATATTTTGATATTCCCAAACCCGCAAAAAATGGTGTTCGCTCCGGATGGCATTCCCATAGATGATGCCTACTATCGCAAATATTAAACATGCGATATAGATGATGATATTATTTTTGATTGCATTCATATCTGAAAGATATTACATTTAATTTTTATTTTGGTCATCTATGTTGTCCCTTAAGTGCTTGATTTAAAAACTTAAAAGTTTCTGCCCAGGTTTCTTGTCTTGCTTTAAAATTAGCTTCAGGACTTCCACCACCTGCAGATAATCCTTGCATGGCTTCCGTATCATTAGGATCGGGGAGCTTACCAAAAATGCCATGACCGGCTTCGGGATAATGCAAATGCTTTACATTATATCCAAACTGCTTTGATTGCAGTCTTTTTACTATTTCATCAGCCATAATGGATGACGGCCAAACATCATCTTTTCCGCCTGAAGTAAGTAAAATCGGTCCAGATATGTTTTCCACCTTTATGACGGCTGCCGATATTTTATCTGCATACTTTTCCAAGCCCGCCTCATAAAACTCAGCAATTCGCTTCGTAAACCAACCTGATTTAGGCTTGGCATAGGGTACATAAGGCAATGGTGCCCCTTGATAAGTCCACGAACTTTCCTTTAGTCCTTTCAATTTACCTAGTCCATACCAAACTACATGACTCGGCAAATGCGCTACTACTGCTTTTACATCTCGGTTTAAAGAAGCCACTAAAAGGGCTAACTCGGCTCCTTTCGATATCCCCAATAAACCGATTTGGGTACTATCCGCCTGTGGATTTCTTTTGATATAATCTAAGGCTTCAGAAACTTTTTCAATTCTAATTTCATGAAGATTTTGTTTTAATGTTTCTTTGGAAAATTTAAAATACCCCATTCTCATGACGATAAAGCCTTCTTTGTCCATGAGATTGGCTTCTTCATCCACAAAGGACAAACCACCTTCTGCGCCGCCCAAAGTGATAATAACAGGTAACTTTTTGGAGTCTCCCTCAGGAAAATGAATGTTGGCACCCCAATCTGCTTTAATGACTTTTTCTATCCTGATGGAATCCGATGCGATCCCTATTTGAATGATCAAAAGCATCACTAATAATAGGTATGTTCTTAAAAGCATAACGAATAATTTTTTATGGTTGTGTAATAGATATGAAGACTTACCCATAAATGAATGCATGATCAAAGATTATTTTAGTTTATTTAAAAGGTGTGTTTGATCTGCTTTTTGAATCATAAAAATGCCTCCTGCAAAAATAAAAGAAAAAAACAAGGTGGTCGGAATCAATGAATTCCAATTTACCCCTGAAGTTGAAGCTTCTTTGATTTCTGTAATCACTTTTAATTCATCCGCACCAAAACCAAAATTGACCAAAGCGTGTATCAGCATCGGAATCAAAATATGTTCAGTTCTGACCATAAGCCCACAAAAGAATACCCCTATGGATGTGGCAAAAAACACTTGAGAAAGGATACCCACAAAATTTTCTGGTTGACTGAAGATATTGATAAAATGCATGGTACCAAAACATAAACTTGACAAAATGGCACTCCACCAAAATGATCCCTTTGTTTTTGAAAAAGACTGAATAAACAAAGGAAAAACAAGACCTCCTGACTTGTCCCCAGTAAATTTAGTGCGTTTTTAAATTGCTGAATATCAGCA
>CAZGMB010000129.1:0-4922 GCA_964526715.1 uncultured Aureispira sp.
ACATTAGAAAGCGGTGACTTCACAGCTACTAAGAAAATGATCATCGTTGAGTAATCAATAGCATGATATAACTCAAAACTGAGTTAAAACTTAAATCGGTTTTTGGGATGGCCTCTCTTCAAGAAATTGAAGGGGGGCTTTTTTTATTTAGTACTTATTAATGATTTTGTATCTTTGTACAAAGTTTTAATCAGGCATATGAAAGATGTTTTTATAATTGATGGTATTCGAACACCTATAGGCAGCTTTAGAGGGAGTTTGTCTTCTGTCAGAACTGACGATTTGGCAGCGATACCTTTAAAGTATATCAAGGAAAAATACGACTTTTTAACCGATAGGGTTGATGATATCTTATTGGGGTGCGCCAATCAAGCTGGTGAAGATAATAGAAATGTAGCCCGAATGTCTTTGCTTTTAGCAGGTTATGACTATCGAGTTCCGGGTGAAACCGTAAATCGATTATGTGCTTCAGGTATGTCAGCCGTCGTGCACGGTAGACAGGCAATTCTTGCTGGCGATGCTGATATCATTATTTCTGGCGGTGTAGAACATATGACAAGAGCTCCTTTTGTAATTTCAAAAAGTGCTCAGCCTTTTGGTACAGATAATCAGATGCATGATACAAGCTTTGGATGGCGGTTTATCAATAGCAAACTAAAAGAAATGTATGGAACTGATGCAATGGGCGAAACTGCCGAAAATTTGGCAGATAAATATTTAATATCTAGAGAAGAGCAGGATGTTTTTGCTTATCATTCTCAAATGAAAGCTGTAAGGGCTCAGGAGTCAGGAAGGTTTGAAAGAGAAATAGTTCATATTAATCTGCAAATAAATAAGAATGAAAATAGGGCGTTTGCAAAAGATGAATTTGTAAAACCTAATACAACATTGGATATTTTGTCTAAACTTAAGCCTGCTTTTCGGCTTCAAGGATCAGTTACTGCAGGTAATGCGTCAGGATTAAATGATGGGGCAGCAGCGCTCCTTTTAGCATCAGAAAATGCTGCAAGTAAATATACTTTAAAACCTTTGTGCCGAGTAGTTGCATCTGCTGTTACAGGTGTGGAACCAAGAATAATGGGAATTGGGCCCGTTGATGCTTCAAATCTTGCTTTAAAAAGAGCGGGATTAAGTATGGATCAGATGGATGTTATTGAAATAAACGAAGCATTTGCAGTTCAAGTTTTGTCCTGTATGAAAGAGTTAGGTCTTGCTTTTGATGATTCAAGAGTCAATCCCAATGGAGGAGCTATAGCTTTAGGTCATCCTTTGGGGATGTCTGGGGCACGGATATTACTTACAGCAGCGCACGAATTGAAAGTGACCCAGAAAAAATACGCATTAGTAACTATGTGTATAGGAGTTGGACAAGGTTATGCAGTTATTATAGAAAACATTTAACATTTTACTTTTTTACTCGTTATATAATTGGAGGTAAGTTGAAAATTTTTTAAATTAGATAACTTGACATCTAAATTATATGCTGGTAATTCAGTAGTTAAGTGATAAATAACATTTTTAAGCTTTTGTGATGATAAATTTTAAGTTTTGGTTTAGTTTTTTACTTTGGTATTCTATGATGATAACAAATGGGGATAGCCAAGTATTGTTACAATTAGAGATCAAAAATGAAGTTGAAGCTATTAAGTTTTATCCTGGTCAGGAATTAGCCATTAAAACCAAGGACATTCCAGAATGGCAAAAAAGAGCCATTGTTCGTTTTATACCAGAGACTAATTTAATTATTTTTGATGATGGGGTAGTTGCATTAGGTGATATTACACACGTAAAATTACCTAACCAAGTGGCAAATATGGCCGGAAAAGCTTTTACTACCTTTGGAAGTGGGTGGTTGCTGTTTGGTGGTATTGCGAATTTAGCAAGAGGAGATGAATTTACCTGGTCCACATTTGCTATAGGGGCCGTCGCCGTAGGTATTGGCATTCTGTTTTCCAGAATCGCATCAAAGCGTAAATATACCATTGGTAAAAATGCTAATTTAAGAATCATAGATATCAGTTTTCCTTCCCCAGATGAGGCTTTGAAAAATCGTAAAGTATTAACACCTTAGTTTTAGGTGGATTTGTTTATTAAAGTTTTCAGGTATAACCCTGCAAACAGCCCAAAGACAAACCCTCCAATGTGAGCCCACCAAGCTACACCTTCACTAGCGCTTGATGCAGGTCCTAATGAGCCTACTCCAGAAAATAGTTGTTGTATAAACCAAAGCCCCAAAAATACCAAAGCGGGTACATAAAATGAGCGAAAAAGAATCAAAACAATAACTTTGATTTGTGATTTTGGAAAC
Organism: uncultured Aureispira sp.; assembly: GCA_964526715.1. Classification (GTDB taxonomy): domain Bacteria; phylum Bacteroidota; class Bacteroidia; order Chitinophagales; family Saprospiraceae; genus OLB9. The sequence continues at coordinate 2,309 of CAZGMB010000129.1, forward strand.
ATCAACAAGTAAGCACCCATAACGGCTGATATCGCCCCACTGGCACCTAGGGATGGAATTACTGCTGATGATACATTTAATTGTTCTGCAGAGCAGGGATTATTTATTCCACAAGGTAAACAGGTGATTTGAGTTAAATCAGTATCGTAGGTGCTAAAAAAAATATGTGCAAAACTGGCAAAAAGTCCTCCTGCAAAATAAAATACTAGGAACTTAGCACTACCTATCTTAGCTTCTATATTGTCAGCAAAAACCCATAGAAATAGCATATTCCCAATTAAGTGCATCCAACTGCCATGCATAAAAATACTTGATATTAATGTAAAGTATGATTCTCCTTTAATAATATCTAAAGGAATAGCGGCAAATTCACATACGAGATTGCCTGGTGTAGAGACTTGTATAAGGAAGATAATGATATTAATACCTATGAAGGAATAACTAACATATGGTGTATGTCCACCTTGAACTTGCGTATCTCCTATAGGGAAAAACATAATTAACTTCTATTATTTGCGGTATTGAGATAAATATGTTCTAATATTTTTTTGTCCAGATCAGACATTGTTACGTTTCTCCTTTGCATTACAATTTCTGCAGTTTCCAGTGCTTTTTTCAGTTGATGATTAGTAAAACCGGATGCGCCACCCCATGAAAATGATGGGATAAATGTTCTGGGAAATCCATCTCCAAAAATATTAGAGGCTACTCCAACTACAGTACCCGTATTAAACATAGTGTTGATTCCTGATTTACTGTGGTCACCCATGATTAGGCCACAAAATTGTAAGCCTGTATCTTCAAAGGATTCTTGGACATAAGACCAGATTTTTACGGGCAAATAATTGTTTTTAAGATTGGAGTTGTTTGTATCTGCACCTAGATTGCACCATTCACCAATGACGCTGTTACCTAGGTATCCATCATGGCCCTTGTTAGAATTGGCTTGAAGTACGCTATTATTAACCTCACCACCGAGTCTGCTATAAGGACCAAGTGTGGTGGGTCCGTATATTTTAGCACCCATTTTTACAACGGAACCTTCACAAGCTGCAAAACCACCTCTAATCATTGTGCCCTCCATAATTAATGCATTTTTCCCAATATATACAGGTCCGTTATTTGTGTTTATGATACAGCATTCCATTTCGGCACCTTCTTCTAAAAAAACAGGAAACTTACCGTAAACTTTATTGGTTTCTGATATTTTTTGCGAATACCTCCCATGGGTTATTAATTCAAAATCATTAATAATCTCCCGACCGTTTTGCGTGAAAATATGATATGGTCGTGTTATTCTATTGATTTCTGTCGTCTCTGGATGAATTTCTTTTCCTTTGAGGGAGCTTAAGGCATTAGATTCAATAGACAAATTATCAAAGTGTTCATGCGATAACCTTGCTGCTACCATTTCATCTTGTAATATCAGAGCCTCTCCAATTGATAAGTTTTGAATTTGCTCCAAGAGTTGATGTGTGGGAAGAAACGTACTATTGATAAGTAAGTTATCATTTTGGATTTTGATAGGGTACTTTTCTGCCAAATAATCTTGTGTAATATAACTTCCAATCCCATTTAGGTGCATTTCCCATTTTTCCTTTATGGTGAGTATGCCGACCCTGAGTTCACAGATAGGTTTTGTAAATGTTAAGGGTAGCAAATGTGACCAATGATCGTCCCCAAAGAGTATGATATTTAATTTATTTGGAAGCATTATCAAAGTTTATTTTAATAATTACATAAAACAAAAAAAGCCCTTATTTTTGGTAAGGGCTCTGATATAATTTTATTTTTGTAAGCATTATTTTGTAGCGAACTTCGCAAATTTCTTATTGAATTTATCAATTCTACCCGCAGTATCCACAAATTTTACTTTTCCTGTATAGAACGGATGTGAGAAAGATGAAACTTCCATTTTTACTAATGGATACTCTTTACCATCTGTAAAAACAATTGTATCTCTTGATTTTGTACAAGATCTTGTTAAAAACATTTCGTCGTTAGATATGTCTTTGAAAACTACAAATCTGTATTCGTCTGGATGAATTCCCTTTTTCATTTTGAGCTTAAATTTATCTTTAAAAAACTATAATCAATTAATATCCTTTTAAAAAGGAACGCAAAAGTAATATAAAATTATATTGTGGCAAAATATTTAATGAAATTTTGTCATAAAAAGTTGAAAATTAAAACATCTTTTAGGTTTCAAAGCTTTTATTGATCTACACCTCTACTAAGATTAGGCTAAATATGATTAGTTTTTGATCTTCAGCTATATTTAACAAACATCATGGAAAGATATCTCTAGATATTCAATCCACCACAAACACTTAATACCTGACCTGTAATATAAACTGACATATCTGAGCCCAAATAAACACAGGCATTTGCTACATCGTCTCCCGCACCGAGTCTTTTTAATGGGATATTATCTGTGTAAGCTTTTTTCTGCTCATCACTGAGTACATGGGTCATATCCGTTTCTATAAATCCTGGTGCAATAGCATTACATCTAATATTTCTGGAACCTACTTCTTTAGCGATTGATTTCGAAAAACCTATAATCCCAGCTTTAGAAGCTGCATAGTTTGCCTGACCAGCATTTCCAAAAACG
>CAZGMB010000130.1:0-4870 GCA_964526715.1 uncultured Aureispira sp.
AGGCATTGACTCTGTGGATATAATTTGGGGATTGGGTAGTTTTCATTGTCTTAGTCAGCAAGAACCAGATGTTTAATCATGTATACCCATATATTAATCTAATTTTGAATTCTTATTGGAACTAAATTGTAGATTTTAATATTATTTATAGGTGCAAATTTAAAATAAATAAAAAATAATCATAACCCTTGTATGATAGATAAAAGTAACATGTTAAAAAAATTAAAAGGCCTCTTCATTGTAGAAGAAAATGGTGCTGCAACTAGTTCCGAAATAAAAACAGAACCCATAAATGCTCAAACCATTCCATCAGAAACCATTAAAGAAAGTACACAAACAGCTTTTTCTAAGCCTGCTTTTGGAGATATAGTTCCGGATCAAAAATTTACTGATTTATTACTCAAAGCCATAGAAAGTCAAAATTTAGAAGGCTTCGATTACCTAGAGTTTAAAAATTCGGTTCAATCATTGACCAAGGTAATACCAGATGAGTCGATGCGATTTAAGTCTGCATTTGAAATGGCAAAAACCATGGGGCTTGACAAAGCTAAACTCATACAATCGGGTACGCATTATATCAATGTATTAAACGCCGAAAACAAAAAATTTAAAGACGCCTTAGAAAATCAAAAAACTAAGCAGATACAAGGTAAATCTGATCAGGTAGCCGCAGTGGAGAAAAGTATCACCGATAAAAACAGGATGATCGAAACTTTAAAAAAAGAAATAGAGTCTCATACTGCCCAACTAGATCAATTGAGAAATGAAGTCAATGAAGCGGTGGTGAAAATAGAAACCACCAATCAGCAGTTTGTAGCATCTTTCAATTTGGTGTATCATCAAATAAACGACGATATTGAGAAAATTAAAAACCATGTATGACCCTAATCGTAACTTTTTGGGTTAAAGTTATGGGGAATTTGACATTTAATATATATTTGACTTTCAATTGAGTAACATATAATGACAGAACAAAAAGGAAAATCATTTTGGTCAAGACCTGAAGGAGTTACAGGAGCACTTTTTTTGGCAGCACTTATCTTTGGAGTGGGTTACATTGGTGTGACAAGTTTACAAGCTTTATTGGCTTTTGCAACTACCACAATGGGTGCGTTTATTTCCTTAATGGTTTTGGGTACCATCGTTTTTATGGCTTTAGATAGCAAAACTAGGACATTAGTAAGCTACATGTATAAAAGTGCTATGCGATGGATTACGGGACTATTTGTGGAGATCGATCCCATAGGCATCTTGAAATCTTATGTTGAAGATCTCAAATCCAATCTTACCAAAATGAATCGCCAGATCGCTCAATTGAGAGGCCAAATGCATAAATTGCAAGAAATTATCATCAACAATAAAAAAGAGATCAGCACCAACCTTAGTATGGCCAGCGAAGCCGCTCAGGCAAATAAACAAGCTCATGTCATACTCAAAAGCAGAAAAGCAGGTAGATTGCAGGACTCTAATTTGAAACTTGAGGACCTTTACAGAAAAATGGAAGTCCTTTATAGGGTATTGGCCAAAATGTATGAAAATTCAGAAATTCTGGTTGAAGACATTCAAGATCAGGTCATGGTCAAAGAGCAAGAACGAAAAGCCATCATGGCTTCCAATTCAGCTATGAAGTCTGCGATGTCAGTAATCAAAGGTGACCCTGATAAAAAGGCAATGTTTGATGCAGCTCTCGAATCTATTGCAGATGATGTCAGTCAAAAAGTGGGAGAGATGGAAAGGTTTATGGAAGTATCTCAAAGTTTTATGCAATCCATTGACCTACAGAACGGTATTTTTGAGGAGGAAGGACTTAAAATGTTAGAAAAGTGGGAAAATGAAAGTGTATCGCTTCTTTTGGGTGGTGAGAAAGAAGAACTCATCCTTAAATCACAGGATGAAACAGAAGTTCTAGACATCAATGCCCCGTTAAAACATCCAGAAAAAGTGGGTAGAACCAATCAATACGATAATTTATTTGAATAACTTTAAAACAGAATAGAAATGGGAACCAGATTAACCGGATTTTCGAAATTAATCATCACGCTATTGATCCTCGCGGGAGTATTTTTTGGTGGTAGGTATATCATCAATAATACCAAATTGGGTCAAGATATCAAACAACAGGCTGAACAAGCTTCCGCTGAAAACGGAACTTCGTCATCCACATCAGGATCAACGCCACAACAAGGCTCTAGTAAAAGAGATCCCAACACACTGAGAGTACAATTGGTGACTTGGGGAGGATATGGTCCTGGTTTGTATTTTAATGAAGGTCCTAATGCTACAGAACAATCGCGATTTTTTAAAGATTATGGATTTAAGGTAGAATTTAAGGTTGAAAATGATCTACTGAATGCCATGAATGCATGGATGGCTGGAGAATATGATGTTTTGGTACAAACGGCTGATGCATTTCCTTTATATACCGCACCAGATGACATTAATGCATTCAAACCTTTAGCTTTTATGCAAGTAGACTGGTCGCGTGGTGGTGATGCCATCATCGTCAAAAGAGGAATCAACTCAGTAAATGATCTAAAAGGTAAAAAAATCGCTGTAGCAGTTCCTTCACCTGCACAAACATTGCTAAACAACTCTCTGGAAGCAGCAGGACTAAAGTATAGTGATGTAAATATTATTAAAACAACAGATAACCTCAAAGCAGCCGAATTATTCAGAACTAATGACGTAGATGCAGCTGTAGTTTGGAGTCCTGATGACCAGCTCGCTACGGCAGATGTACCTGGATCTAAAGTATTACTTACTACAGTACAACAATCACATATCATAGCAGACATTATGTTTGCCAGTGAACAAACGATTAAGGATAAGAGAGATATGATTCATGGTTTTTATGAAGGATGGATGAAGGCGATTGCAGAATTAAAAACCAATGAAAGTAACAGAACAAAAGCAGCGAAATATGTGGGTGAAATCAATGGATTGACCCAAGATGATGGTTTAGGTATGATTAGTACAGTTTATTGGACGGGACATGGAGACAATGTTAATTTCTTTGGGTTAAATTCTGCTTATAAAGGAGTAAAAGGTCAAGACCTATATGAAAAGATGTCCAAAAAGTTTGTAGAAACGGGAGACTCGCCTAAAGCTGCACCTGCATGGCGATCTGTGATATATACAGGTGCTGTTACATCTGCCCAAGAAAAACTTACAGGACCGGGATATGACGCAGAAAAGCAAAAAACATTTGCACCAGCTACAAAGGCAGAAGTTGCAGCGCCAGCTATTGCTACAAAGCCTGTGTCAATAAGTTTTCCTTCAGGGAAATTTGAACTGGACGAAAATTCAAAAACCATTATCGATCTTCAATTTGCAGAGTTGGCCAAAACTTTTGCCAATGTAAAAGTTAGGGTAGAAGGTAATACTGACAACGTTGGTAGCACTTCATCTAACAAAGTTTTGTCTGAAAAAAGAGCTAAATCAGTAGCCAATTATCTGAAAACACAATATAACATGGATCCTAACAGATTTATTATTGTGGGTAATGGTCCTACTAAACCAGTGCCAGGATGCGAATCAAATCAAGATGAAACCTGTAAAGCAAAAAATCGTCGCACAGAATTTCAGATCATTGGTGGATAACTCATTAATTGCGTAACTTAAAATTTTAGAAAAGCGATTCTGGAAAACAGTTTCGCTTTTTTTTTTGCCATCATTTACAAAAAATGACTAACTTTGTTTTAAGAATTCATAAAATGTCAGCAGTAACAAGTACACCCAAAGTGATTAGGTTCAAAAGAAGCACCACTGAACAGCCTACGCTTTATACTGTAGATCAATACTTCAAAAGGGAAGAAAAGTCAAAAAGCAAAAACCACTTTATCAACGGAGAAATTATTAAAATTGCAGGAGCTAGCTTTAATCACAATAAAATAGCAACGAATGTTTTAGTTGGATTTGCGAATAGAATAAAAAAGTTACGAGAAAAGTATCATGCGCTAAACAGTGACCAAAAAGTCTATATTCCTTCCAAAAAATCATTCTTATACCCTGATGCATTAGTGATTTCAGGACAACCCGAATATTGGGAAGACAGGAAAGATACCATAACGAATCCATTGATTATCGTAGAAGTATTGTCTGATGCTACAGAAAAGTTTGATTTTTTTCAAAAGTTCTATTTGTATCGGGAGATTCCGACTTTTCAGGAATATATCATTGTTTCACAAAAACAGGAAGCCATTGAACAATGGTATAAGTCAGGTGAAAATACTTGGACAAAATCAAATGTGGATTCTAAGTATGGAGTTCTCAAAATAAAAAGTATAGATATTGAAATACCTTTGTCAGAAGTTTATGACGATATTGAATTTTGATAAGAATTAGTCATGAAAATGAAAAATCAAATAGGATTAAAGGGTCAGGAACAATTTAAAGGGATTCAATATAATTGTGTTTTAGAATTAACTACCAAAGGTTAGACCTTACTTTTAAATAATCTGTACATAAATTAGACCTGAAGGCCTGCCCGCCATAAAGCAACGCAGGCAGGGACGAAATCTTTACTCCCAAATATATTTTTCGTCATATTCAACTTGAGACTTTTTTAAACCCGAATTATGCGTTAGAACTTCGTTATGAGAAGCTAAAATGCAATAAATCAGCTATTTATATTCGAAAAGCGTAGCACCGCTACGGTTACAGAAGATAAATAGGCGAAGCTTCTGATTTGCAGCAGTTTAGCTTTGGAATAGATTTTCTAATGCATATTTCGGGTTAAAAAGGTTTGGCATGTAGACTTGCTTAGGATGAGTCTTTTTTTAATAAATTTTAACATTTTCCATACACGCAATTCCGGTAAAATATCGTTATGTATACATAGAAAATATTTTTATATGCCATGGTCCAAACC
>CAZGMB010000131.1:0-4503 GCA_964526715.1 uncultured Aureispira sp.
GAAGGATCAATGTCACAGCGGGTCATTTTTGATCAACCATCCGTTTTCTGAAACGGTGATTGGAGGTTACGGGTATTATTTAAAAAATTTTTATTGTCTGGGCAGAGATGAAAAAGAAGTTGTGTGGGATATTACCAATAGTTATGGTTTAGGTTGGGTCGGAACATTCCCTACAGAAGCAGGAACAACAGATACCATGTATTTGCATCAAATCGGTATAAAAAGATATAATTTTTTTGATAACCCTTGCAGGTTTAGTAATGCATCAGACCTTAATGGAGATACTGAAATAAATGTCTACCCCAATCCTGCTCATGATCATGTGTATATCCAAAGCGAAAACAAATTTAGCAAAGTAAAAATATACACTTCAGATGGTAAACTTGAATCAATCATTCAAGATGTAGACGAATTGACAACAATTGATGTTATGAGCATTTCGCTAGGTATAAAAATCATGGAACTTATTGATGATTTTGGACGCGTTTATAGGCGGAAATGGGTCAAAATATGACACTAGTAGGTAACTTATTTTATAATTCTAAAAACTTATTATCATGACATAGCGAAAAAATAAAACCATAGGAATCCTGTCTCAGGAGACAGCGCCTTGCAGAAGTTCAATTAGTAATCACTCATTAGAAATTACTAATTATAAAAAAGCATTCCATAAACATACAAAATAAAAAGAGCCTACTTTGGCCCATTTCGTCAAAAATGGAGTAAGCTCCCGTACCGAAGGATTCGGAGAGACAAAGGTAGGATTTTTTTTTGTTTTGTAAAGTAAGAGAATGCGTTTGTAGTATTAAATTATTTTTAAACAAATTAAATTTATTAAAATGAAAAATTTAAATTTTATCTCAAAGCTTTTATTTGTAGCATTTTTTTCCGCATCTTTTTTTTCTTGTACTGAACAAAGTTTAAGTGTTCAGCAAACGACAGTTTGTGGTTTCACAAATGTTACACAAACAGATATAGACAATTATGTAATGAGTTCTTATAATTTTGCATTAAAAGTACTAAAAAATCCAAACTTTTTGGAAGAATACGAAAAAACAAAAACAATGTCTTCTATATCTGAAACCTTTGCAACAAACAACTTGAAAATGGACTTTAATTTACTTGATAATCCTGTTTTTCGTAGTATAGCAAGCCAAATAAAGGCAAATCCTTCTTTAGAGGATTGTTTAATACAGAGAGCTTTAGATTTAGGATTAGAAGCACAACTTGAAAGAGAAATGGGAGTCATTTCTTCAAGGGGTTGCAGCGGGTGGAAAGTTTTTGGTCATATTGTAAAAGCTGCTGCTGCTGTTGCAGGCGGCTGCTCTACCGGAATAGGCTGTATTGCAGGTGGAGCTGTTGCAGTTTTTGAACTTTCTGATGCATATTGTTGCTTTCATTGCTAGTAACTAAATAAAAAGGTGGAAGCCATTAATTTGGCTTTCACCTAAATTTTTAAATTTAAAACGTAATAGGTATGAAGCATTTATTTATTTTGGGATTAATACTCATAATTCTTTCGCATTTTTTTGAAGGTACCTTAGAAATTATTTTAACCTTCTTAGGAGTAGTACTTTTAATCTACACACGCTACAAAGATTATGTAAATAATAATTGACTTTTTTAGCTTTTTCAATTCTGACAGATTGACTTTTAATTATAAGGTCACCAAAAACTATGTAGTGATGTGATATTTTTAAATATAAATAAAAAATAAAATTAATGAAAAATTTAATATTAACAACCTTAGCAAGTTTTATACTTTTATCTTCGTGTCAAAAAGAAACTAACACGACACTTTCTAAATTTGAACAAGATAAAATTTCAATTTTAAATAAACTTAAATCTGCACCAAGTGGTACTTGGACACCATCTAATTCTGTATTTTCAGATGAGTGTGAAATAGATGTTACATCCAATTGCAAGCAAATAGAAGAAGAAATTTCTTTAGATATAGACATTTCTGAATGCTCTTCTCATGTTACGAATAGCTGTACAGTATTAGGAACTATGAAAACAACAGTATGTATATATAGAGATTATATAATTGTAGATTTTGTGGAAGATGCTTTTGGTCATTTAAAGAGTTGCATAACTGATGATGATGACCATGAAGATGATTGGGATTGTATCAATAATAAATTTTATGAGGCGTATATAGCATACATGATGCCAATCATCATGAGTGAATACAGTGATTTTAGCATATGTGGTGAAGGTGGACGCATTTTTCTGTCTAGATATGCAAAACAACAATGTACTTACCCATGTTTAGAAGGCAGAGGTGAGTATCAAATTGTAAAATTGGTTCAGTGCGGAAGTAGTGCGGCTTGCTGTGTAGAATATAATCAATGGTGTTATGATAATGCTGAATTAGAGATTACTCCATCTGGAAACTATCAAATAGGAGCATGTAGTGCTGGAGAAGTTCCGTGTCCAAAAATCAAAGGTGGTGTTCCAATTGAAGATACGTGTAGACCGAGAAACTGTTCTGTTCCAATACTTCCTCGTTAAATACTTAAATCTTAACTATCATGCCAAACAAAACTTGTGTTCTATCATTTATTACGGTTGTTCTATTACATGTGGGACTTGTTGGTCAAACTATAGGGAATTTTAAGCCTTTGCAGATGGAAGGACTTACTCCCAAATGGATACACTATTCCTTTGATTCTACCATCGTAGGGCATGAAATGATCAATCCCAGAGATGATGGTGCAGGTTTTGATGGCTATGGTCATGTTTATTTGCAGATACCAGGTCCGCCCATTATAAAGGATGGGTTTTGGTATAAGGTCAATAATACGGACTATGATGCAGATATCTCAGGCGGTCTGATAGAAAAAATAGATCTAAATACGGGTAAGAGAATATGGTATCGTACATTTGATAGGCGTACCCAATCATATAGGGAAAGTGTCCATCATGCAGAAATCCTTGGAGACCAACTTTGGGTATATACACTCAGAATTACCAGAGATGACCCAGTTCATCCCATACCAGTTATTTCATTTTTTGAAGCTCCGGGTGTATTGAAAATAAGGATATATGATCTCAAGACAGGCGACCTTATTGAAGTGAAAGAACCAAATATCGCGGATAAGAATGTCAGGGTTTTTCGTTCAGGTTTTAATAATGAAACCCTAATTCGACAGATCAATACGACTACATTGAGAACTGTAGAGCATAGAATGAATAAATCTGCATTGGGAGGTTACATCGTTTTAGACACCATTGATCACGCTGGGATCAGGCAGAATCCATCTGATACGATCTTTTCAAAATTTAGAGAGTATGACTGGGGGCCGTCTGTGTGGAACAGTAAATACAAGTTGTGGATAGACCAAGATGGCACCTTATATTGGTTAGATTTTTATGCCCCTACAGAAAAATCGACCGATCAGCCTGGTTGCTTTCTTAGGATGTGGACCAAAGATGGAAAATATCGAGAGATGGATTTGAGTCCATTAAACATTCTAAATGACATAAAAATTTGGGATTTTTTGGACCTAAAAAATGGAAAAATTTTATTGTCCGTTTATCTAAAAGACGAAACTAGTAGATTTATAGTAATTGACGAGAAGACAGGTCAAAGATATCAAGATGCATTAAATCCTGGACTCTTTTTCGAAGCCCCTTTGACCAATAATGGCTCTATTCTTACGATGAATTATAAAAAAGGAAACATAGATGAAGACAATATCTGGGCACTTGATTTTTTTGCTATGAATAATCCAGAACTAAAAAAGATATCAACTTTTAAACTAAAAGACCCTGGATACTTTTTAGTCCCTTCAAATGTTGCACAGCTGTCTGATGGTGACTTTTTATTATCATTTTTCTATACAGAAAGCTGGAAATCTACTTTTAAAGGAAGGTTTATGACCGACATCCGAGTCAGTCCAGAAATGATCAACTTTGTATCAGGTGTCGTACAAAATGGTAATGCAGAAAAATTTTTGATAACGCCAAACCCAGCAACTTCAACTATTATAATGAAGAATGCACCTGTTTCAGATTCATATGTGATTTATAATATTAATGGTCAGATAGTCAAGACTGGCATGGAGAAGTCAGAAATAAATATTGAAACATTTAGTCAAGGATTGTACTTTTTACATTTGATAAAAGATGACAAGATTGTTGGATATTCAGGCCTATTCGTAAAAATTTAAATCCTTATCATCATGCAAAAAATCGCTTTTACATACATCATTTTGTTATCGTTTTTAGGACAAAGCTATAGTCAGCTAATATTTAAAACCGATACCATATTGTATCCAATATTTGATTTGGGCGAATCATTTAGCACAAAAAACCTTGTCTACAATAAGTCAGCCAATACCATCCCTTGGAAATTTAAAATAAATAGGATTAGTATGCCTTCATTCGTGAGTTTTGGAGCATTTGATGGTGCCATTGTATATGCTCCAGGAGTTTCTTCGTGCTCTATTGCTAGCAATGTGTCTGTAAATCATCACTTAACAGGTGATAGCTTAGAAA
>CAZGMB010000132.1:0-4353 GCA_964526715.1 uncultured Aureispira sp.
AGTACTCGAAGAAGCTTGTAAAGTACTCGGAGAAGGTTATCAAGTACTTGAAGAAACTTGTGAAGTACTCGAAGAAGCTTATGTTGTTTTATTGGCCAAATTTTTTATAAATTCCCCTAATAATTGAAGATTCTACCCGATATTAGGCAGATAAATGTAACGTCGATCCAATATTTTAAGAATCCCGCTAAATCAGGAAAGGTTTTCTGTCGCCCTGAAATGTATGTTCAAAAGCCGAGACTGAATGAGCAAAGGCCGAAAATGGATAAGCAAAAGCCGAGAATGGAAAAGCAAAAGCAGCCAATGGATGTTCAAATTATAGAGTACTTAGGCGTTGCATTACTTGTGATATTCAGACTTTGAAAGCTATTTTGCCGTGCTCATGAAATACTAGTTTTATAAAGATGTATGTATAAATTAAAGTAATTCCAAAAAATGGAATAAAAAGGCGAACCTTCAATAATTATGAATTACCTTTGCTCAAAATATTGTATTTTTCAATGAGTATATTTAAGATTTTTATCATTGAAGACGATCCATGGTACGGTCAGATACTGAGACATCATCTGAGTATGAATCCTGATTATGAGTTAGCGCTTTTTACCTCGGGTAAAGAATTTCTAAATAGTCTCTACAAAAAGCCAGATTTGGTTTGTATGGATTTTGGATTGCCAGACATGACTGGCGATAAGCTGCTTCAAGAGATCAAAGCTAGAGATAAAAATTTGCCAGTGATAGTGATCAGCGCACAGGATGAGATCAGTGTTGCTGTAGAATTGCTCAAAGCAGGGGCTAGAGATTATATTATCAAAGACGACCACACCAAAGATCAGCTTTGGAAATCCATTATCCATATTCGCGAAAATTTAAACTTAAAACAAGAAGTAGAAGAATTAAAGGAACAATTAGGTCAAAAATATAGCTTCGAAAATAGTATCATCGGTCAGAGTGATGCCATTAAGAAGACGTTTAATTTGCTTCAAAAAGCGGTTAACTCCAATATTAATGTATCCATAACCGGTGAAACAGGTACAGGAAAAGAAGTATATGCCAAAGCGATTCATTTCAACAGTGAACGTAAGAAAAAGCCTTTTATAGCTGTCAATATGGGAGCGATCCCCAAAGAATTAGCAGAGTCTGAATTGTTTGGGTATGAAAAAGGAGCCTTTACTGGTGCAGTAAACACCAAAATAGGAAAATTTGAAGAAGCAGAAGGTGGTACCTTGTTTTTGGATGAAATCGGAGAGTTAGACTTATCTTTGCAGAGTAAACTCTTGCGCGTTATACAAGAAAGGGAAGTGGTCAGGGTTGGTGGCAACAAGGCCATAAAAATAGATATTAGGCTGATCACCGCCACACATAAAAATATGGCTGATGAGGTCAAAGCAGGTCGGTTTAGGGAAGATTTGTTTTTTAGAATTGTCGGGCTGCCCATAGAGTTACCACCTTTGAGAGATCGTGACAGTGATGTGATCATCCTTGCTAAATATTTTATTGATGAATTTGCCAAAAATAATAAATCAAAACCACTAGCATTGGGCGAAACTGCAAAAACCAAGCTCCGTAAATATGCCTGGCCAGGAAATGTCAGGGAACTTAAAGCGGTCATAGACCTGGCGTGTGTGATGACAGATGATAAAGAAATCAAAGCCGATGACCTTAGTTTTTATCAGATAGGTGATGCCAAGCCTTATTCTTCAAATGAAAAGACGCTAAAAGAATTTGAAATAGAAATCATAGAGTCCTATCTAAAAAAGTATGACGAAAACGTAGTATTCGTAGCCGAAAAACTGGATATTGGAAAGTCTAAAATTTATAATATGATCAAAAGCGGAGAGATTCGCTTAAAATAACAGTAATTATGTACGGAATTGTAAACAAATCTATAGAAGAATTGGTGGTTGCCAATTATGGTCAGGAAAAATGGGAAGACATTAAGGCCAAAAGCAATATCAATATTGAATACTTTATCAGTAGCGAAAGTTATGATGATGATGTCACCTTTGCACTTGCAGGGACCATAGCACAAGAGCTCAGTGTCACCGTGGATGAAGTACTCAGATTATTTGGAGAATGGTGGATATTGCATACAGGCAAAAACCATTATGGCTATATGCTGGAAAGTGGTGGCGATAATTTTAGGACTTTTATGCTCAATCTACCTGCATTTCATAATCGAGTGATGATGATGTATCCCAAGCTGACACCACCTGAATTTAAAGTTTCAAATGTTGAAGAGCATTCTTTGCACCTGCATTACTTTTCAAAAAGAAAAGGACTGACAGCATTTGTTTATGGGTTGATGTCTGGATTAGGAAAATTTTTCAATACTGCGGTCACAACCGAACATCTGGAATCTATACCTAGCGAAAGCACACACGAAATTATAAAAGTCTCATGGCAACACCAGTAAATGAATTAGATTTATTATTAGAAGTTTTTCCTTACTCTATAGTTTTGGATGCGTCGCTATGTATCAAAAATATGGGTAGAAGTATAGTGAAAATCATTCCGGAATCTAATGAGCAGCCTTTTTTACAATGTTTTCAGATACAAAGACCTTATTTGGAAAAGATCAATTTTCAGGTTATTTGTGATCTTATTAGCGAAGGTTTTTATATTAGACACCATGAAAGCGGATTTGTATTCAGAGGACAATTTCGACATCTATCTGATAGCGATAGTTTGATGTTTTTGGGTAGTCTTTGGGTGATGGATATAGAGCAATTAAAACCATACAAACTACAAATTAGTGATTTTCCAGCTTATGATCCAACCTTTGATTACTTGCATGTACTCAAGCAGGCGGATATACACAAAAACGAATTGACAGAATTAATTAAGAAAATTGACTACCAGTCTATAGAGATTAAAAAGACAAACGCTAAGTTGCGTATGACCAAAACACAACTTGAAAATATCTTTAATGAAATGACCGATGTGGTCTACTCCATAAAATTACCTGAAAAGGAAATACTTTTTATTACACCTTCAGTGGCCATGCTATGCGATGTCGAAGCCCAAGATTTTTTAAATGATTATTATTTGTGGAAGAAAATTATCGTAGAAGAAGATAAATTTATCATCCGAGAAATCAAGAATCAATTAAAAGAAGGTGGTTCTTTTAATGTGAATTTTAGAATAATCACTCCCAAAGGTATCCTTAAATGGGTGAATAATCATGGGAAATTTATTTATGATGAAAACCATACTCCCGTAAGATTGGATGGTGTTGTGTCTGATCGGACACAACAGTATCTTGCTGAGGAGGAACTGGACCAAGAGTTGCAATTGCAAGAAGCACTCATAGATATAGCATCCACCTATATTAATCTAGACCCCAAGGATGTAGAAAACACCATCAATCGATCTTTGGCGAAAATGGGATTATTCGTTACGGCAGATAGATCTTACATTTTTGATTATGATTTTGATTTGGGTACGACTTCCAATACCTATGAATGGTGTAATGATGGCATAGAGCCGGAAATACAAAATCTGCAACAGGTGCCGATGGAATTTTTTCCCCAATGGGTAGAGCAGCACCAAAAAGGCGAAGCATTCTATATACCTGATGTATCTAATCTTGATGATGCTGCTGAAGGTGGACTCAAATCTATCTTGGAACCACAAGGTATCAAAAGTTTGATAGCTATCCCTATGTTGGATGGCAAAGAACTGATCGGTTTTGTGGGCTTTGACTCGGTCAAAAAGCATCATGAATATAGTGATAAAGAAAAGCGTTTATTATTTCTTTTTGGTCAAATGCTGATCAATATACGCAATCGACAAAAATGGGAAAACCAACTCAGACTGCAGGAAGAAAAGTACCGTAACATCATAGCGAATATGAATTTGGGACTTCTCGAGGTAGATCTGGATGATGTGATTATTTACGCAAATCAAAGTTTTTGTGACATGTCTGGGTATCAACTTGAAGAGCTCAAGGGTAAAAACGCCGCTAGACTTTTTGTCAAAGAAGATCAGGTAAATGTCATTTACGAAAAAAATGAAAAGAGAAAGGAGTCTATCTCAGATAGCTACGAGATTGAGGTCAAAGATAAACATGGTACGCCACATTGGTGGTTTGTCAGTGGTGCTCCCAACTATAACGATAAAGGACAATTTATAGGAAGTATAGGAATACATCTTGACATTACAGAGCAGAAAAGATTAGAGCAAGAACTGGCCAAAGCCATCACCTTTGCTGAAGCAGCAGCTAAAGCCAAAGAACTCTTTTTGGCCAATATGAGCCATGAAATCCGCACACCGTTGAACGTCATCATTGGCATGATTCGGCAGCTAACGAAAGAAAACCTAACTACGGACCAGCATTTTTATGTCAAACAATCT
>CAZGMB010000133.1:0-4076 GCA_964526715.1 uncultured Aureispira sp.
ACGGTACCGTCATCATTGATGAAGAGAGGGTTGTAGGCGTATTGATGCCAGATCTTTCTGGCGGGTGCCCATCGTTGGCCAGGTGGTGGGCCGAAGATGGTGAGTTTGCCGTTTTGATCGTTGAAATTATCTGCACATGTGACACATATTTTAGTTTCACCTGAGCCATCGATGTCGGCAATTATAGGGTATTCGAAGTTTGTTTGAGCAACACATTTTGCCACAGTTATTGTTTTTGGCATGTTATTTTTTGCATCAATTATTTTTAATTCCGTTTCATCTCTATAAATAATTTCTTGAATGCCATCATTATCGAAATCAAATATTGATAATCCACTATAACCTGAACCGTCATTTATTGCAAAACTCCAGTCTTCATTTAGCAATATAGAATTGTTGTACGAATATTTTTTAATAGCATCAGTTGTGGTCAATAATATATCTAATTTTCCATTTTGAGTTAATCTTCCAAATGATAACACACCTAAAGGAATATAAATAGGCCATTCAATTTTAGCTATAATTTCATAAGAATTATTTTGGTAGGTATATACATAAATGCCAGAATATAAATTTTGCGCTGTTACAATTATTATATCCAATTTTTGGTCATTGTTGATATCTGAAACAGCTGTCAAACCATCTCTGCCAAATCCGTTGATAAGAATATTATTTGCCGTAATAGCATTTCCTAAAACGCCATTTTGGTTTGTGATTTTAACTTTATAGACTGAGTATCCAGCGGCCAATTCTAAATCACTTGGATCATCATCTAAGTCAGCAGCAATTGAGATAGTGGCAAAACCAATGCCTCCTATACCATTATTGCCTCCACTTGCAAGTAAAACACCCGTCTCGGCATTGAAAATATTATTATGGATGAATACTTCTGATATTCCATCTCTATTAAAATCAGCCATCGATAATGAGCCACCCTGACCAGTTTGTCCACCATATTTTTGGTTTGATATCCATTTTATAGTATTGTCTGAATTGTAACATACCAATTTCCCCCTTTCATTTTGAGGATTTATGTTAATATCGGCTACTGCAATAATGATTTCAAAATCATTACTATTTTTTTTTACTATAAAACTTTGAGTTGAAGCTTTGAAATAAAATGTTGAAAATGTTCTTTTTAAACTTCTTCCTTTAGGATCAAAAACTAGAATTTGACTTGAAGCAATCCAATCTTTGTTATAGTTTTCATATCCTGCTGTAATTAATTCAGGAGAACAATCGTCGTTTATATCTAATAAAATAGGTAATTGCCGTTGGACAACATCTTCTGTAAACTCCCACTTTTTTTCGATTTCAATATTAATGTTAGATTCAAACTTTTTATTTGAATAACAAAGTGTAGTGTCTAGATCACAATTTACAGGACAATTTTTCACCACCAACTCCAATGCCAAAATCACACTATCACATCCTGAGACATTCGGTATCTCCTGATAGTAAGTTCCCGAGGCAGTCAAGGACGTGCCATAAAAAGTATAGCTATCGCCCTGACATATTTCTTGTGCCATGTCTATAAATTTTGGTGCAGGAGCGATAAATACATTGTCGGTATAATCGCACTCATCTATGCCGTAGTACGATGTATCCGATACGATGATGGGATATTTGTCCGTATTGACGATCATGAATAGCGAGCTCAAGTCTGTGGCAGTGAAGGAATAGGATAGCTCTGTAAGGGTACTACCTGCGGTGATATCTGCTGCCGTGAGGTAAGTGCCGACAAGCGAGCCACCGGACTCTGGATTACCATTGTAGAAAGCCACGGGCACACTGCTTAAGGCCGATGCAGATGCGTCTGCCCGATTATTTATACTAAAATCTATG
The DNA here is from genome assembly GCA_964526715.1 of uncultured Aureispira sp. Taxonomy (GTDB): domain Bacteria; phylum Bacteroidota; class Bacteroidia; order Chitinophagales; family Saprospiraceae; genus OLB9. The sequence goes on from CAZGMB010000133.1 coordinate 1,846, forward strand.
GTATATTGTTGTGTAGCCACATCAAAGTCTATACAAGATATAGTACCTGTAAGGGATGCTGCGGGCACATTATAGTTGCCATCTTCGTCGAGAAGCGACTCTTGTACCATAAAGTTATTGTACTTACCATTTTTGTAAACGGCTGGATTTTGCATATACTGAGGCACGGTACCGTCATCATTGATGAAGAGAGGGTTGTAGGCGTATTGATGCCAGATCTTTCTAGCAGGTGCCCATTTTTGGCCGGGCGGCGGGCCGAAGATGGTGAGTTTGCCATTTTGATCATTAAATTGTGTTGCGCACGGAATACATATTTTTGTTTCACCTGAACCATCGATATCTGCTATGACTGGATATTCAATACCTGTTATAGAAATACAAGGTTCTTTTGTTTTTAAATTTATTATATTGTTTTTTGCAGAAATAATGGCTAACTCTTTTTCATCTCTATAAACAATTTCATGAATGCCATCATTATCAAAATCGAAAAGTGAAATCCCCATAGCTCCTGATCTTTCAGTAATTTCAAAGTTCCAATCTTCTTGTAATTGAGGTGTATTATTAAAAGAAAATTTTCTTATTTTATTGACTGAACTCACCAAAATATCCACTTGTCCTTTTTGGGTGACTTCACCTAAAGTTAAGATTCCAAGTGGGTCTTTAGTTTGGAATTCAACTTTAGTAATGACTTGATAAGAATTATTTTGAAATGTAAAGACATAAATACCAAGCTTTGGAAAATTATCATATAAAACTATTATGTCCAATTTTTGATCATTATTGATATCAGCTATTGCTGTTATGCCATCTTGACCGTTAGGATATAAATTATTTATAATAATATTATTTGCAATCATGGTATTTCCAGTTGTGCTACTTAAATTAGTTATTTTCACTTTGTAAACGGTGTATCCAGCCGCCAACTCCAAATCATTAGCATCGTTATCTAAATTTGCAGCTATTGAAATCGTTGAAAAACCAGTACCGCCTTTACCATTCCATTTTCCACTGACTAGCAACACGCCATTTACGGAGTTAAAAATATTATTGTGAATATATACTTCAGTAATCCCATCCTTATTAAAATCAGCTAGGGAAAGATTGCCACTTTGAACTCCATCCATCACATACTTTTGATCAGAAATCCATTTAATGCTTTGATCAGCATTATAACAAACCAGTCTTCCTCTAACAGACATTGGATTTATATCGATATCAGCAACAGCTACTATAAGTTCGAAAGAATTATTAATTAATAAAAAAGTAAAATTTGCAGGATTTGCTCTAAAATAGAATGTAGGTATTATTTGCTTTATAGACTTCTTTTTACTATCTAAAACAATAATTTGATTTGATGCAGCTAAGTTTATATTGTAATTTTGAAAGCCTGCACCAATGATTTCAGGAGTACAATCGTAATCTAAATCCAAAATGATTGAACTTTGTCTATGAACTATATCTGTGTCGAATTCCCATTTTTTTTCCATCTGAATATTGAAATCCGAATCAAACTTTTTATTTATGTAGCAAAGTGTAGTATCAAAATTACATGATGTATTTTGTGCATTTGTAATCAATAAACCATTAGTAATTACAAAAATTATCAAAACAAATTTACAAAACATGTTGTGGATGGTTAGTTTTTAAAATAATAGATAAAGATTTAAAATTTTATAAATTTGCATATTTTCATCATTGTCTTTTAAATTTATCAGATGCATGCAATATGGTTTGCCCTAATTGTATGGTATGCATAACTTTGTATTTTTTATTACACAAACAAATATAAGGTGTTTTTTTATAACTTGGTTGGAATTTTGTAATTATTTCTAAAAAAAATAGTTCATTGGGCAGGAGCCGATACAAGGTATCATAGATGGGCCTGACATTGTTTTTTTTGTATTTTTCAAGCTTCTTTAGGTTCTTTTATTTCGACGGTCTTAGACCGTTTGATATTGGTCCTGAGGTCCAAGACTTCGGACAACGGTATACTTCACAAGCGTCTTCGAGTACTTTACAAGCTTCTCTAAGTACTTTACAAGCTTCTCTGAGTACTTGACAAGCTTCTTCAGGTACTTGACAAGCTTCTCTGAGTACTTTACAAGCTTCTCTAAGTACTTGACAAGCTTCTCTGAGTACTTTACAAGCTTCTCTGAGTACTTGACAAGCTTCTCTAAGTACTTTACAAGCTTCTCTAAGTACTTTACAAGCTTCTCTAAGTACTTTACAAG
>CAZGMB010000134.1:0-3854 GCA_964526715.1 uncultured Aureispira sp.
TACAAGCTTCTCCGAGTACTTTACAAGCTTCTTCGAGTACTTTACAAGCTTCTTCGAGTACTTGATAACCTTCTCCGAGTACTTTACAAGCTTCTCCGAGTACTTGATAACCTTCTCCGAGTACTTTACAAGCTTCTCTGAGTACTTCACAAGCTTCTCCGAGTACTTCACAAGCTTCTCTAAGTACTTTACAAGCTTCTTCGAGTACTTGATAACCTTCTCCGAGTACTTTACAAGCTTCTTCAAGTACTTTACAAGCTTCTTCAAGTACTTTACAAGCTTCTTCGAGTACTTCAAAAGCTTTTTTAGGTATTTTATAAGCTCCTCTAAGTACTTCCCTACGCTTTGCTTTGGTTGTGTTCGTTTTTATCCTTCATGTTGGTGGTATTACATTTAATCAATCATCAATAAAAAGCAATATATCACTATTTAAAATTTCCTTGATCATCCACTTCCAATATAAATCCATCACCTCCAGCGGTGCCCAAAAGTATATTTTTGTTGTCACCGACATTGTATATACCATAAGCGGTAGGCCCACCATCATGTTGAAAATATTTTACCATTTCAGCGTTTAAGTTGTCATCTAATACTGTAAATGATGTGGTAAAATGTTCCAATAACTTGTAGTATTCATAGCCAAGTATGATAAACTTATTATTTTTCCTTAAGACCAAATGTGCATTAAGAGTGTAATCATCACACCCAATTTCATTAGTCTTTAAAACATCTCCTGTACCATTGAGCTTCAGTACTCTCATTTTCACAGAGTTCACACCATTTAAGTCTGTTATTTCACTCCTGGATAAAAATAATATAAAACTACCGTTATCTTCTTGTAATAAATTTCTGAAGTCTAAATGGTTAATTCCATCACTAAAAATTCGAACCCATTTTACAGTTAAATTATTGAAGTCTAGGCAATAAAATTTAATATCTTTATCATTTAAAGAAGTAAATAAGAAAAGTTCATTATTTTTACCTTCCTGGGTACTTATCAAGTATTCTTTATTGCCTAAAGTAGAGATTTGATTTTTTGAAATAATTTCATCCTTTTCAAAATCAAAAATTTCCAAATTTAAACTGTCATTTGCTATGTGTGATATCAATATTTGGTTGTCACTTATATAAGATATTTGCCTATTTGTTTTAGCCACTTGTTTTTTTAGTGGCTCGTCTATAATCGTTGCACCTAAAGTATTTAATTTCTTAATGAAAAAATTATTATCCTTATTATTGTATATTATAAGAATATTACCATTTTTAGTTTCAGAAAATTGATGAATAAAAATTTCATTCTTAAATGATTGCTTCCATTTCAAATTACCTTCTAAATCCATCTTAATCAAAGCTTTATGATCTATAAAAATCGAATAAACTAAAACATTCCCATCTGATAATAGGAAATTATTTTTAAAAGGATTATCGGCAAAAAGATTGTAATTAGGTCTTTGATCGTCTACTCGACAACTAACATCCACTCTTTCTTTACTACACGAACAAACCATTAAAGTTAAAATTGAAAGTAATGCTAAAATTCTCATATTTGCAGTATGTTTAAATCTTAATAAATATTTATCCGCAACAAAGATAATAATTCACAACCAACAAATGCACACTTTTGAACCTTTCAGAAAGCTTTGATGTTACTTTTCTTTAAATCAAACGACTTTCCAATAATATGGCAACTATAAAATTTAAATTTGAAGATACTTCTATACCGGAAGTAGTAGCAGAAAATGTGGCAAAAGGGTATTCGGTCTTAGAAGCCACTGAAGATTTTGATGTCCATCTCAATCACAATTGTGGTGGTGTATGTGCTTGCTCTACTTGCCATATTTATGTGGTGAAAGGAGACCAACATCTGGAAGAAATCTCTGATAAAGAAGAAGATTTTATAGATAGAGCCATCAATCCACGACTGGAATCGAGATTGGCTTGTCAATGCATCATTTTAAATGAAAATGCTCAGATAGAAGTCATTATACCGGATCAAAAAAATATCATCGGACACGAGCATTAATCATTAGGTTGCTTTACGCTGGCAAAGAAATTTTACCCATACAAATTCCAGGTACTCCCTGACGGATTCCAAAGTTTACGGGATTTCCTGCTAGCGTTTCATTGGCCAATACGGCAAATAAAACCGCTTCTTTGGCATCGCCGTGTATCCCTGTGACCGACAAATCGTTAAAAGTACAGTTGGGCAGCAGTGATTTCAAATGATGCATGACTTTCGGGTTGTGTGCTCCGCCGCCACTGGACAAAACGCTAAATGGTTGATTTCCAATAGTGCGTAGGATGGATTCAGCGATGGTCTCTGCTGTAAAAACAGCCAAGGTAGCCATGACATCAGCATGCGGTGGTTTGGAAAGCGGTTCGATTTTTTGATGCAGTAGGTCCAAATTAAACACTTCCGGACCTGTTGTTTTGGGAAAAGGCAAAGAAAAAAAATAATGATCTTTTAAAGCCTTTAGTAAAGAAACATCTACCTTTCCTTGGGATGAAAGCTGAGCATTTTGGTCATATGGTAAGTCAAAATGGTGTTTCATGTAAGCATCCATCATCGTATTGCCCGGCCCCGTATCTGTTACAAAAACCTGTGATGCATCACCATTGGCTGGTAAATAGGTAAAATTGGCTATACCACCCATATTGAGCATGATGCGGTCTTCTCCTATCTTTCCAAATATCAGGTAATCACCATAGACGGCCAGTGGTGCACCTTCTCCACCCGCAGCCACGTGTTTTTGTCTGAAATCACTGATTGTGATAATCCCAGTATGTACCGCAATATGATCTCCATCTCCGATTTGCAAAGTGGCATTGGGCATATCAGGATAATGATGTTGATGCTTGGGTACGTGCATGACTGTCTGACCATGTGAAGCGATGACGTCTACCCTACCCTTTGGAATGTTTTTATCAGCCAAAAACTGTAAAATCAACTCCGCATGAAATGTTCCTATACGAGCATTAAGTAATGTTAGATAAGGAAAATCAACTTCCTGTTTGGCGAAGACCTTCCTTATGTCTTTTTTAATAGACTCATCATAAGCAATGGTGTCGAATTCCAACAATTCAACTTCTGTATTTAGACCACTGCCCTTCACCCTACAATACGCCAGATCAAGTCCATCTAGTGATGTACCCGACATCAAGCCGATGATGTACCTTTCCTTTGCTTTTGAAATATGATAAAGTTGCTCTATTTGTTGATTCATTTATTTTGCATTTACGAAAGCAAATGTAGCCATTTTGAATATTTTAGCTGACATAAAATTATTATAAACTAAAGTTTCGGAGTTTGTAAATTCTTTTAGATTGACAATTACACATTATTACAAAAATTAAATATATTCATATAATTAGTTATTTTCAATTAATTAGCACAATTTAAACATGTTCTATTAAAAAACAAAACTATAGATTGTCCTTACCAAATTTAAATTTTACCGAATTTTTATTCATTAGTGATACAGTTTTACGTACTGTTCTTTTGTCTTAACACAAAAGAACCAAAAAGTCAAGGCTTTTTCCTTTTCTTAACGCCAAAACTTCAAAAAATAGCTAAACATAAAAAACTCGCCTCTAAGTTTGGTTAACCGTATTATACATTTGTTGAACTTCGTTAATTCCAATTCGCTTTAAACTTACGTTTTGGCTCATACAGTTTTCTGTTTTTAACGCTATTTTTCAAAGTTTTGACTAAAAATGAAAAGGCCGGATTGTCCGCTGATCTAAGCTTATACCGAATATTTAAATTAAAAAATAATTGCACCGAAACTTCAGTTATAAATAGGGCCTGCTGAAAAAGTCAGTATCATTCAATTTAAAGGCTGCTATTGGTCTGG
>CAZGMB010000135.1:0-3319 GCA_964526715.1 uncultured Aureispira sp.
CCAGACAAATACTGAACACCAAAGCACTCAAGGTGCATATAGTAAAAGACCATAATGATATCTATGGCAAAGTGGTTAAAATTGATAAGATACTGAAGCCATAGCTTGTTTTTTGAATACTATAGTATCTATAGGTCTGTTAATAAAGCAATCCTATACTATATCATTCTCACCCAAAAATATAAAACACCAAAGCAGAAAGCGCAAAGCCAGTAACTTCAAAAATACTGGAGGCCACCATCGCTGTGTGAGAAAGTTATCTTTTTTGTAAAGTGCCCAGAAGTAAAGAGTTAATTAAGAAAAAGAAATGACTCTTGTTTTATTTCAACGTTATTAATCCATTGATAATCAAAATGATACATTTCTTTTTTTTTTCAAAAAAAGTAAAAAAAAATACAAGAAAAATTTGATGTTTTCAGTTATACCATATATATTTGCATCAGCTTAGAAGATTAAAAGAAGACTTAACTCTATTTTTCTGTAAAGCTGCTTTTAAAAATTATACTCACTCGTTGTAAATTTTTGAAAGGTAAAAAGAAATATTTTGTCCGACTTTAAAATATTTTTTTGAACCTAAAATGGGATTGTTTTATGTTTTCGGAATATTCCGAAAGCCTTTACATGATCTATTAGCTTTGTTGCGGGCGCGGCAAGGTGAAATACATCTATATCCATCAACCAAAACTGGTTGGCGGTCAGTTTGGAATAACGATTTCAGGCTATAAAAGGCCTTTTTAATGAACATGAGGTCTGATATCAACAAAGTGAGTATAAAAGAATGATTTTCAAACCAGTAAAATAAAAGATTTAGTGACAAAAAGAAGAAACAGCCACACCCAAAGGAATTCTGTCTCAGGAGACAGCGCCTTGCAGAAGTTCAATTAGTAATGATTCATTATACATTACTAATGATAAAAAAGCATTCCATAACCATACAAAATAAAAAAGAGCCTACTTTGGCCCATTTCGTCAAAAATGGAGTAAGCTCCCGTACCGCGTGAACGGAGAGACAAAGATAGGATTTTTTTAGAACTTGTGTGGAAAAATGTTGGTGTTTTTGTAACAATTAACGATACATAATACCACTGAATTATTTATTTTATTATTTTTTAACAGTTCAAAAAAAAAGTTATCATGAACAAATTAAATTTTTTTATTTTAGGGTTTTTAGCATTATTTTTTAGTTTAAATTTCACATCTTGCAATGATGGAACAAATATAATCGAATCTAATTCAAACCTGAACGATCACCAAAATCCAAATGCAAAAGTGTTTTCCGTTCAAGAAATGAATGCTATTTCTGAGAAATTTACAAAAGATTATGCAGTATTTGAAGATATCAATCAATATACAAATTTCATTAATTCATATTCAAATATGAGTCAGCTTGACAAAGACAATTTAGTGAGTTTAATTCCTTTTGTTTCTTTTGATAAGTATTTGGAAGGGCTTTTAGCTGAACTTGATAAGTTCAATACACGTGAAGAAATTGTAAGATTTGTAAAAAATAATGACAGGTATTTAAAAATATTAAAAAATGACGAAGGAGAAGAAGAAGTTGAATTCCAAAATATCTCATATTTTCATGGCAGGCCATTTTTCAACAACGATCAAATTGTGAAAGTTGGTGAGGAGTACTATAAATATTTGGATGATATTTGTGTAAAAGGAAAAGATGTTAATAGTTTAAAACAATTAAAAACTGTAAATGATGTGAAAAATGCAGGCATTAAATATGACACAGTTGCCAAGTTGTTATTTAAATCAGGTGAAAAGATTGATAATAATTCAAGATGGGGAGAAGAGGGTGTGACTTTTGAGTGGGAAGAAATACACGATCCTTCATGGTGTAAAAATGATCGAAAAGTTAGACTTACACTTGAATTTGTTAGCAATGTAAATACTTTTTGGGATCCTATTTTTGGAACCACAGTTCAGCACACAGTTTCTAGATCAGCTTTACTAGAAGGTAGGAAAAAAGGAATTCCTTGTATTTGGTACGGATATTCCACGGTATTAACTTGGAATAATTTTGATTTTAGATACCGCATTAGCTTTAACGGCACAATAACGTCACATACATGGACTTTTGGAAATACTGTTCAAACATCAAGTGGTATTCATCGGCACAATCAAATTCAGTTTTACGTAGCAAATTGGGATTTTTGTGATTTTGAATGGACTAAAAAAAGAACCTCTGCTACCTCACAAGGAATGGCAGGCAAATGGCTCGAAGTAGATGAATAAAATTGTATATTAATAACCAATTTTGGGTGTATTTCACATTTGTATGTTTGAAAATCTATTATACAAATATTAGTAAATTGTGAATTACACCCAATTGGTTTTCATCATAAAGATAAATCTCAATTTTTATTGTTAACAAACCATTTTATTTAACTTAAAATTTTAAAATAACAAAATCAATGAAATATTTTATTAAAATTTCCATTTTTTTAGTACTATTAGTTATTAGTTATCAAGTCAATGCCCAAAATTTAACCAAGATAGGGATACAATCTGGATTTGTGATGTTAGACAGATTTCATCATAATTCCGATATTTTGAATAGATATTATTCAAGTACTATGCAGACTGATATTGTGTTTTTCAGACAAATTTATTTAAGAGACAAATTAAATTATAATTTAGGTTTAGGGTACACACAATTTAATTTTTTAGCAGGATCTTCCAGTGCATTAGGACATCATAATAAATCATTATCATATGTAACATTTAAAACTAACATAGAATTAAAAGTATTAGGGCATAAATGGTCTTTAAATTTTGGACAATCTACCTATGTTTTATTAAATAATGTAAAACAAGACGATTACCCTAAACCTGAAAAACCAGATAACTTCTTGATCAAGAAAGCATTTACCAATTTGGATTTGGGCATTACATATTCATTATCTAAAAAATGGGATATAGGTTTATCTGCTCCTTTGACCATTTATCCAATGTACTCAGGAATTCAAACAACAAGTCCAAACTCTCACGATGCTGAATTTTATAATCTTTTCATTGAAACAACAGGTGCAAATATAATGTTTACCTATAAAATATAAAAATATTTTACTTTTACTTTATTTTCGAGAATGTGATTTGGGTGAATCATTTAGTACATAAAACCTTGTCTACAATAAGTCAGCCAATACCATCCCTTGGAAATTTAAAATCAATAGGATTAGTGTGCCTTCATTCGTGAGTTTTGGATCATTTGATGGTGCCATTGTATATGCTCAGGAGGTTTCTTCATGTTCTATTGCTAGCAATGTGTCTGTAAATCATCACTTAACAGGTGATAGCTTAGAAA
>CAZGMB010000136.1:0-3266 GCA_964526715.1 uncultured Aureispira sp.
TCACGGTATGGTCCCTCTTGATACGTCAAGGGGGACTTTTTTATGAAATCTATACGCAAATAACATACCACATCCATGATAATTTATGTGCATTCGAATTTTAATCAACTAAAATAACGGAAAGGCAAGGTTCACTTTTGAGTTTGCATGTTCGGGTATGTTTTATTCGTTGTTGCGTAGGAAATAAAACATTTGTACAAAAGTACATTGTTTTTTGAAAAATAAACAATTTTTTATAAAAATATTAATAAGAATATTTATATTCAGTCGATTATGTGTATAGTCAAAATTCCATATCTTTACCCGCAAATGATGATATTATGGCATTGAAGTTTTCTAAAATAACTCCTAAAAAAGCACTAAATAAAGCATTTCTTAAAGTCAGACTAAACTCAATCTGATAACCTTGCTTGATAAGGTCAAAAATGAAGAGAGTGAAGAACACCAGAAAAACAATATCAGAGATTTTTTACTGAATACATATGATGAGATAAAAGTGGTGGAAGGTGGAGTAAATGCATAATAAAATAAATTGAAAAAATGTCAATTGGAAGTTTTAAACTAGAAATGGAGCAGTTATTTAGTCAAATTGCTGCAAGAATTGAATATAAAAATAAAGCTGGATACACAGATTTAAACAAAGAATTAGAACAATGGCTAGGTCCAATATTTAATAGATATTTTAATGCAGAATTTGTAACAGAAAAGAGCATAAAAGCACCTGCAATTGATACAGCCGATAGAAGAAAGAGAATAGCAATTCAAATCACTAGTACAGCAACTAATGAAAAAATTAAAAATACATTAATTCAAGTTTTTAAAAATAATTACCATAAAGAATTTACTAATATTTTTATTTTCTTTTTAAAGTTACAAAGTCCAGATATAACTTTCAATTTACAATCATTCAAAACATCCATTGATTTTAAAAAATTAGAAAAAGAACATGAATGGAATGATGATATTTTTAACCCAGCTGAACATGTTTTAGACTTTGGAAAAATAATAGAAAAATTAGCTTCACATGAATATGCTAATAACTTCACGGATATATTATCAGAACTAAAAAACATAACTGGTCACATAGATGGTGAACATTTAGAATTAAAAAACTACTTAGCAAAAGGTAAAAGTATCAATGAAATTTTAAATCCTAATGATGTACTTCAATCTCTAAGTATTGTAAAAGATTATTTTGGACCTTTTATTAAGTTACCTACCTATATATTCTTAAAGCTAGAATTATTTGGCCATCGAATTGGAACTAGTCTAACTGATGAATGTTTAAATACAAGTAACACTCAGTTAATTGATAAAGTAAAGGCTGACCTTGCTAAAAATATCGAATCGCCTATAATTGAATTTTTAATTCAGAATGGCGTTTCTTATATTTATAATAAATCAAAAAATGATACAACAAATTTAAGGTTTGCCTATGCATTTATTTACGATAACTGCAAAATATGTGCATACCGTAAACTTGAAGTTATTGACATTCCAAAAATAAATGAAGATAGTATAGAAGAAAATTTATTGCTTTTGATAGAAAACCTTTACCTTTTAGTTGAATACGGGAAGTATGAAGATTCTATCTTACTTTTTGAAAAGTTGCTAAATTTTACTAAAAAAGAAGAAAAATATGGTCTCACTCATTTTCATTTGGCATATAACTTTAAGAGGTTTTATGAATATTATTTACCTTCATCATTTATTGAGAAAAAGAAAGTTTTATTTAAAAATTTGACCAATTACATAAACGGAGACTTATGGGTCATAACTTTTGAAGGAATTAAAAATAAAGAAACAAGACAAGTTGCAGAAAATTACATTAAATTATTTCATATAGAAAATCAGTCAAAAATACTTAGATTAATTGATTCCGTTAATAATATACTAGATATGGATAAAATAGGTGGAGATTCTAGTTCAATGATTAAAAATCATGAAAATGAAATTTATCGCTATATTTGGAGTATATATATTGATACAGCCCATAATAAGATATTATTCGATACAGAATACACAAATGCATCAATAGTCCTAAATAAATCGCTTGAATTATTACTTTCACTATCGAGTATTAAAAATCCAAGATCATACAAGTTAAAAAAAATACAACCTTTTTACGTAGAAATCCTTTTGAATCATTTTAGTTATTCTGATTTATCAAAATTGATACAAAGATTTAAAAATAAAGCAGATATACTAAAAAGGGAAGAAGATAAGAGTTTAATCCATAAAACCTGTATCTTATTTTTAAAAAATATTCAATACTGTCAGTCCACAAATATCGGGTTATACAAAAAAAATGAACATTCTATTGCTGGATTTAATTACAGAATTAATAAAGTAATTCTAAATATAGCAACAATATATAGTCATTTAGAATTTTCCAATAGAGACCTTCAAGAAGTCTCTGCCATTCTTATTACTTTTTTCAATAAAAATGGAGTGTTAACCCCAAGGACCTATGGAATAATAAATAAAATGTTTCATACAAAGCAAAAACAATTGCCGAGAGCTTTAATTAATAAAATAAGAACTTATTATAAGAAATTTCCAAATTATTTTGATGAATTGAATTTTTTAGATTTAACCGTTATCAATGAATACGATGAAAATGACACACTTGATGAATTAACAGATTTTCTTATTAATCGAGAGTCAGAAATACCAAAAGATAAATTTAGGCCAATTATGGAATCAAAATTAGATCAAAATTTTAGTTTTTATCATTTCAGAATTGGTGTATTGTATGACGTTGTAACTTTTAGTAAATATCAAAAAAAAGCTATTGAATACTTAGAAGAAGCTTTGAAAGAAGAAATAAGATATAAAGATCCAATTTGGTCAAGTTATGAAAGTAAATTAGTCGAATTTATAGAAATGCTCTTTAAGGAAAAGATTAACCCAAACGATAAGACTTTCCTATCTTTAATACCAAAAGATAATGATTATATAGATTGGTTAATGAATTTGAGTGGTTATCCAAAAGAAAAATTTGATCCATATTGGTTAACACTGAATTATAGTAGTTTCTTTTATAAAGAATTTGCTAAGTACCCATATATAAAATCTGGTGTTGCTGAATATCTTAAAACCAACGAACAACCTAGATTAACCCAAATATATTTTCATTATTTTCATGAATCAGATAAAGAAATAGTTTAATGAGTAATTTGCTAGTAAAGTTTAATGAAATGCCACCATGCGACTGGGATTATTATTTTGGAAGCCCAATAGATAATCCGTTTTATACTACTGGG
>CAZGMB010000137.1:0-3063 GCA_964526715.1 uncultured Aureispira sp.
ACGTGGACAATGAATAAAAAAAAAGGATTTCTTTTGCTGCATCCAATTTAGTCAGCATACAATCTAAATCTGTTTAACTCCTTCTCTGAGAAATTTTCATCATTAACGTCTTAAAGAAGATTGACTGCTGCTTAATAACTTTACTCTTATGTCTTAAACCTTTTTCCAATAGAGATTTGCTTGTGAGCGGCAGCATCAGAAAAAATCAGCTTATCTAATCCTCCTATCTTTTCAATTCTATCTTTATAATATTCGTATGTTTAGAGACTGCAAACTTTTGCTGATATTTTTTATGGATGGAGATCGCGGTTGCTTGGTTCGCAGAAGGTGTTGATTACTTCTCTACAGTTCATTTCCCCTTTATAACTCACGCATTAATACTTTAGATATTATCTTCTGGCCGCAACAAATTAACTGTACTCTTGGCAAACATATTTTCCATTTTTAACTGTATAAAAAATCCTAATGTTCGTTTAAGAAAGCTACTCAAACGAATTTCCTTACAGGAGTTTGATTGAAAGCTATATAGGCACCTTTTACTTGGTTGAAATTATGAAATATGATTTAACCATAACATAAAAAGGAATTATTTTAAGGCTCAAATCATTTTCGAGGATGAATCTGTCATCAAAATGAATTCTTTACTGTAAAAACTTTAAATTCCTTTCGCTAATATACTTTTTCGCATGCGTTTTCTTTTGATTCCTCAGTCCTGGACGACTTTAAGATTTATGATGTGAAGGAGAGTAGACTCCGAATCTGTTAGTAGCCATTTCTAAGATAGGAGTGAGTAAGTATGCAATATGATATTCACTTTGAGGAAAAGGGAAAGAGGTCTGACCTTTTTCAAACAGATGATAAACTTATTGGTCATTCTTTCTTGAAAATGGAATTAAGATTTGCCTCAATGAAGATACTTAGCAGTCTGAACATCCATTCATTGGATCGCAATAATATGCGAAATCTTCTTCAGTTACTATCTCCATAAATATTATACTTTTTTCTTGAATAAATAAATTATTATGCTCTTTAAAGAAAACGCTTTCATAAAAATTTAAGAGAGAGAGAATAAATATTATCAATATTAATTTAACTGTGTTTTGTACGATTGGATGCATTTAACATATTTTTTTATTTATACTTTTTTGACAATAATTATTATAAAGATAAAGAAAATTAGACAAACAGCAAAAGAACAACTAAAAAACAACTAAAAAACAACCAAAAGACAAGTAAATGATACAGGATCTGAAATGATTGTATTTGAAAAACGCAAAAACTGATAATATATAAACAAAGAACAGAGTTTAAGAACAGTTGGCTACCATAGTATAGTGGTTAGTACCTCAGATTGTGGATCTGATAGCCCAGGTTCAATTCCTGGTGGTGGCAAAGTCCTTTTTGCTTTTCCACTTTATACTTTTTATTATAATAAATAATACTTATTTCTCGTAAACTATGGAAAAAATGTCAACTTTCTAAAAACATAAGATATTTGTTATTTTTACTCTTTTAGACTTATAACTATCCTTAGCTTGTTATTAAAAAACTTTCAAAAGACTCTTTCATAATCTAATAAATACTATTTTACTTTCAAATTTATAAATTGTTAATTACTTTTTTTCATTATACTTATTATTCAATGATCTAAAGCAAGGCAACAAAATTCGAACTAAAATGCCCAAAGGGCACAAGAGATTTCCACCCAAAGTAATCTGCAATCAGAAGAGAGGTAATTAAAAAAATTGTGGGTGTTTTCAAAAGACATGGAGCCGTTGAAATAGACACACCTGTTTTTGAGTTGAAAAGCGTCCTAATGGGTAAATATGGAGAATAATCTCGTTTGATTTATGACCTGAATGACCAAGGAGGGGAACTTTGCTCTTTGAGATATGATTTAACTGTGCCCTTTGCTAGATTCATGGGCATGAACACCAACATCAAGAAGATTAAGAGATTCCACATCGGGAAAGTTTATAGGAGAGACCAGCCTGCGATTGCCAAAGGAAGGTTTAGATAATTCTATCAGTGTGACTTTGATATTGCTGGTGACTACGATAGTATGATCCCTGATGCATAAATCCTTGCCATCATGCAATAGATCCTCGAGGAACTTGGAGTTGACAAGTTTTTAGTGAAGGTTAACCACAGAAAGATTTTGGAATCCATAGTTTCTCAAGCAGGTTGTGACTCGAAAATGTTTAAGCTTATCTGCAGCTCGATTGACAAGCTTGATAAGTTACCATGGGAAAAGGTCGAAAGCGAGCTTCTAAGCAAAGGAGTAACACCTTAGCAAGCTGAAAAAATCAAGAAATTTATAGCCTTTAAGGGAAAACCTTTTGAAATCCTCAAACTTGTCGAGGAATCAACACTTTTTGGGGAAAACAGTGAGCATGTCATGAACGTTTTGAAGGATATGAGAAAACTCTTCAATTTCCTTGAGGCCATGAACAGATTAGGAAAGATTGAACTCGATTTTTCCTTGGCTCGAGGACTAGACTACTACACTGGTTTGATCTATGAGATTGTTTTGACTGAGAACGAAAATGATTTAGGAGCTATTTCTGGTGGAGGAAGGTACGATGATTTGATTGGAATGTTCTGCGAGCATCAAATCCCAGCAGTTGGAGGGTCGATTGGTATATAAAGACTATTTACTATCTTGGAGGCCAAATACGGAGACAAAATCAAAGAAACTGAGACTGAGGTCTTTGTTGCAAGCATTGGAGAAACCGATCCCTGCAGAAAATTGGCAGTTCTCGCTGAACTATGGAAACATGGGATCAAAGCTGAAACTCTATATGTCTAAACTGCGAAGACAAACAAGCAGATTTAGCACGTCTTAAAGAACTCCATTCCCATGATGATTTGGGTTGGAGGAGAGGAGCTTCAAAACTCAGAACTTAAATTAAAGGTACTTTTATATTTATTTAGATAATGTCAACCCATCAAGAACTTGTTGTCAAAAAGGACAATTTAATTGAAGAAATCAAGCCACACATCGAAAAGCTCAGAGCTGAGGTAGCCAACATCTGAAATGATTGTATTTGAAAATATTCAAAA
>CAZGMB010000138.1:0-2921 GCA_964526715.1 uncultured Aureispira sp.
GGGCGATAAATACATTGTCGGTATAATCGCACTCATCGATGCCGTAGTACGAGGTGTCCGCTACGATAATGGGATATTTGTCGGTATTGACGATCATGTATAACGCAGTGATGTCAGGTGCTGTAAAGGAGTACGTCAGTGCAGATAGCGTACTGCCAGCTGACAGATCAGCCGTAGTGCGATAGACCCCGATGAGCGTGCCACCGGACTCTGGATTACCATTGTAGAAAGCCACGGGCACACCGGTTAAGGCCGATGCAGATGCGTCTGACCGATTGTGGATACTAAAATCTACGGTATATTGTTGTGTAGCCACATCATAGTCGATGCAAGACACAGCACCTGTGAGCGATGCTGCGGGTACAGGATAGTTGCCATTCTCATCGAGCAGTGACTCTTGTACCATAAAGTTATTGTACTTCCCATTTTTGTAAGTGGCCGGATTTTGCATATACTGAGGTACGGTACCATCATCGTTGATGAAGAGAGGGTTGTAGGCGTATTGATGCCAAATCTTTCTGGCAGGTGCCCATTTTTGGCCAGGTGGTGGGCCGAAGATGGTGAGTTTGCCAGTAAAGTCATCCAGAATATCTGAACAAGGTATACATATTTTTGTAAAGTTAGTATTTTCAAGATTTACAATTACAGGATTTTCAAACAACGTAGTCGAATTACAAACAATTGTGTTCAGAATAACTGGTGAATCATTTAACGCGCTTATTAATTTCAATTCTTTTTGGTCTCTTAAGCAAATTTCATTTATTCCGTCTCCATCAATATCAAACAAAGTTATGCCAATTGACGAGGATTGGTCATTAATTGGCAAACTCCATACTTCTTTTAAATTCTCATTTCCCAGATATGAAAAACATTTTAACGTATCAAAAGAAGATAGTAAAATTCTAGAACTATTTGAAGTAGTTTTTCCAAAACCTAAATTTCCCAGGTTTATATATTCGTTCCAAAAAAATTTAGAAATAACTTCAACATTAAAATTTTTAAATGAATAAATATATAATCCTGATAAAGATGAATTTGATGTGCAAACTATAATTTCAAGATTTCCATCCATATTAACATCTGAAACAATAGTGTTACCGTCATAAAGAATACCATTGATCAAAACATTATAAGACGTCATTGTATTTCCGAGCGTACCATTAAAATTCGTAATATTAATTTTATAGACTGAATAACCTGCTGCTAATTCTAAATCATTAGGGTTGTTGTCTAAGTTACATGCAATTGATATTGCCTTAAAACCATTAATTCCGCAACCATTTAAACCTCCATCGACAAGTTTAATACCATTAATTGAATTGAAAATTTCATTATAAATATAAATTTCATGTATACCGTCTTGGTTAAAGTCTGCTGAATTAAGAGATGCAGGACCTGTGAAGCCTGAGTTTTTGCCATACGTTTGGTCTGATACCCACTTTATTGATCCATCTAAATTGTAACAAATTAATTTTCCTCTGAACTGTAGTGGGTTTATTGGAATATTTGCAGTTGCAACTATTATTTCAAATATGCCATCTTTCTCAATGTCAGTCACTAAATAATTGTTCAATCCTAGAATGATATAGTTAGTGGTAATGGTATACTTAATTTGTAGTGTTTTACCATCAAAAACTATAATGTCCTTAACAGCTAACCAATCAATATTTTTAGAATTACTACTAAGTGTAATAATTTCAGGAAAACAATCACCATCGATATCTAATATTAATGGTGTTTGGATATTAGGAATTATTACTTTGCTTTCCCATTGCTTTTCTAATTGTACTTTGAAATCAGAATTAAATTTTTTGGAAGAATAGCAAAGTGTAGAATCAAAATTACATGATATATCTTGAGCTTTTACAAACATAAAAATACTGGTAATTATAAAAATTACCAAAACGTTTCTTAACAACATATCTTGATTTGTTTAGCCTAAAGATGGAGCATCAATTTCTTGATGCTCCTTAAATTTTAAAACAATAAATTTCTGACAGAATTATAATTTTATAAATTTATAATTTTGCACATTTCCAGTATGATCATTAAACTTGATAATATACAAACCACTAGGTTGATCAAATGGAACTGTTTGATCATGCCCACTAAATTTACCTGACTGTATCATTTGTCCTTTATTGTTGTAAATAGAAAACATTACATCATGATCAATAATGATATCAGATTTTAAAGTCAGCTGATTGTTGGAAAAAGGATTAGGTACGATTTTAATGTTGAAATCATTTGCAGATGCTTTGACTCTACCTTGACTCTCTTCGATATTAGGATCATTGCAATTAGGCTTAGGCAAATATATCATTTTGAAGCAACTTGGATTGCTACCGCATGGTGCTGGCGAGATCATTAATTCATTACCACCTGAAAGTGGACCTATCTCACCATTTGCGGGTATAGGTATACTTACTATTCCTCCGGAAGTCTTGTAACAAAGATTACCAGGGACCGTATTAAGTTTGTATTGTATTGTCGGCATAGCATAATGTTTTTTATTTTTATTACAGTTACAAATATAAGGTGTTTTTTTATAACTGGGTTGGAATTTTGTAATTATTTTTTACCGTATTGCCATCTAATGCCTGATTGTCCAGTATAAATACTTAAGCTGTGGCTCGCATTAAAGTCGTATGATCGCAGTCACTAGAAATCTAAGGTAACTTCGGCTTTGTTTTACGGCGCTCAGCCACCGAATTGGCTCTTGTGGCTTCGGCTTTGTTTTACGGCGCTCAGCCACCGAATTGGCATTGTGGCTTCGGCTCTGTTTTACGGCGCTCAGCCACCAAGTCAGCAAATCTTCACTGTGGCTTCGGCTCTGTTGCATGGCGCCCAGGCACCGAATTGGCTCTTGTGGCTTCGGCTCTATTGCATGGCGCTCAGCCACCAAGTCAGCAAATCTTCAA
>CAZGMB010000139.1:0-2839 GCA_964526715.1 uncultured Aureispira sp.
TCGCTTGTTTTTTGAACGATTTCCCAGACCAATAGCAGCCTTTAAATTGAATGATTCTGACTTTTTCAGCAGGCCCTACTTAGAATGTAATTTTACCTATAATCCATAACGGAGTCCAGTGGGTACTATTAGTTTTTTTTTATTTTAGGCGTGCCCCTATGGGACAGGCTATCATGCTAAAGTCATACTTACCCCTTGATTGACTTTGATAGGTTCGATTTATTCATCTTCGTTTCATATTCGCTACACTCCTTCACGCATGAGGTAGTTCAGGGCACAGACGTTATAAAAGTTATCTAACGGTCTTATTTCCGATTTGGGTCTACACGCTGATAAAAGGCTACATTCTAAAATTGAAGTGGGAACTCGTCGGAACTCGTGGGAACTCAGTGGGAACTCGTGGGAACTCAGTCGGAACTCAGTCGGAATGCGGTGGGAACTCAGTAGGAATGAAGTAGGAACTCAGTAGGAATGAAGTAGGAATGCGGTTATACCATCTACGGAGTATCGTGGGAGTATCATGGGAGCATCATTGGAGTATCTACGGAGTATCTATGGAGTATCATAGGGATTTGTCCCGCCCTAAAACAGCTGTTTAGGTTACATTGTTAATCCTACCGTAATTTTACACCATACAAAAGTAATACTAAAAAACTAAATGCAACCATTTTTGTGTTTTTTTATGATTCAATATATTGTTACATCAGGAATAGACTGCATTAAAGGTATAATGGTTGTACATATTTCGAGAAAAGATGGAAAAATGTAAGACCAATGAATTTAAAACTTTTAAGGAAGACCTTAAAGTGCTTACGGATTATCTGGTTTGAGATTAGATCAGAAAGGTTTTTTGCCAATCTAATTTTATCCGCCTTTTTTTAGAGTTCTAAATTTAGTTTACTAGAAAGGTTAAATGTTTTATTTTGGCTAGCCTAATAGCTGTAGTATTGACGATGTCAATTTATTTTTTTAAAGAACTAATCCAAGTACTTAAAACTCCTTACCAAATGAATAGGCTACAGCAAATGTAATCCCATCTGGGGTTTCGAAGAATTGGCTTTTTTTGTACCGGTAATAAATATGATCGCCTATAGTCCGGAAGGCTTTGTCATATTTGATATCAATGCTAATTTTTCCTATGTCATATCCTATGGCACCACTGAATCCGTAACTCACTTTACGGAGTTTTTGACTGTAATTTGCTAAACTCACCAGTTCTGAGTCATGATGAGCCAACATATGCATTACAGGGCCTACTCCAATTCTGAATCCATTGGAAATCAGTCCTCCTATTACTTGGAAATCTACATAACCAAATCTTTCAGTTCTTCGTTGAGTAGGTGCTCCTGATGAGGTAAAGGTAGTGGCATCATAGCCCATACCATATCTGGAGTAAAGGATGTTGAGTTCAGAATATAACCATCCAAATCTTTTTTGACCCCACAATCCAGCGTTGAATTGTGGCGTAGCATCTGCCAACTTAATTTGATGAATGATTTGATCTCTTTCATTGCCGATATAGGTAGTTTCTTCTCGGGCCAAGATAGCTCCGGTAGATAGTTTAATACCGTATCTGGCAGCATATCTTTCTCTGTTTTTTTTAGTATATTGAGCTTGCGTATCTGATAAAATTATCAAAACTAATAATACCCCAAGCACATTTTTTAAATGTATTTTCACGATATAGGAATTGAATGTCCAAATATACAATGAAAATCATAATATGTTGAGTTTATGATTAAATTTTCATCAATAAATAAAATATTCTGTGGTTTTTAAGCTTAGATGTAATCCAAAAGTAAGTAATATTACATTTTTATAATGATATCTTTAAGGAAAAAATAATTTTGACTACCTTTGCCTTTTCTCAAAAATAGCAGAAATTTTATACATGGCAGATAGTACTTTGAAATACGATTTGAGGGGCGTCTCGGCTTCTAAAGATGAAGTACATAAAGCAATCAAAAATCTTGATAAAGGACTATTTCCCAATGCATTTTGCAAAATCATTCCCGATATAGCAGGAATGGACCCTGATTTTTGTAATATTATGCATGCAGATACTGCGGGTACGAAAACTAGCTTAGCATACATGTATTGGAAGGAAACCGGTGACCTTTCGGTGTGGAAAGGCATAGTGGAAGATGCCATCGTCATGAATCTGGATGATATGGGATGTGTCGGTGCATTTACAAACATTGTATTATCCTCTACCATCGGAAGGAATAAGTCGGTGATACCAGGAGAAGTCATTTCTACCATCATCAATTACACCCAAGAATATCTGGATAAATTGGCACAGTATGGAGTGGAAATTACCTTATCTGGAGGGGAAACAGCAGATGTGGGAGATATAGTCAGAACCGTTGATGTGGGATATACTGCTTTTGCTCGGATTCGAAGGGCTGAAGTGATGGACATAAAGATCCAATCAGGCGATTTTATAGTAGGTTTTGCATCTAGTGGTCAGACAGTTTACGAAGATAGTTACAATGGAGGTATGGGTAGCAATGGACTGACCTCAGCAAGACATGATGTTTTTTCAAAGTATTACGCTTCCAAATATCCAGAGTCATATAATCCACATATACCCAATGAAGTAGTATACACAGGGTCTAGAAAACTCACCGATTCTGTAGAAATATCAGGGTTGAAAATAGATTATGGAAAGTTGGTTTTGTCACCCACAAGAACTTATCTCCCATTGCTGAAGCCTATGATACAACAATGTAGAAAACACATCCATGGTATCATACACTGTTCAGGAGGCGGACAAACCAAAGTCAGTAAATTTATGCCGGATAATGTAGCTATCATCAAGGATCAGATGATGGATGTT
>CAZGMB010000140.1:0-2837 GCA_964526715.1 uncultured Aureispira sp.
TGGCTTGGGCTCCTTTGGGTAGTCATTTTCATAAGGAACCCAATGACCCCAAAGCATTGTTTATAAAAAAGATGGCAAAAAACTACGACACTACAGAAGATGTCATTCTGTACCAATGGATCATGAGACATCCGGCACGGATTATTCCTGTATTTGGTACTACAAATAAAGAAAGGATACTTAATCTGACTAAGAATTTGGATTTGCAACTGACTCAAGAAGATTGGTTTGCCATTTGGGAGAATGAAATGGGATACGAAGTACCTTAATTAGTTGGGTCCAATTGAATATGTTTCAATGCTTAAAGTAATAATCATTTTTTATTTGTACAGTGTCGAAAGTAAGCAAATATGCTATCTGGATAATACTCATATTCTTGCACAAACCGTAGATCAGACTGAAGATGGACAGATAGTTTCTCACAGAAAAATTGATCTGGAAAAGAGATTGGTTTATTTTCATGATGGACAAAGTATAGAAATTCATGATCTCACGTTGGATGATACTTGGGAAGCATATCCTCCTTTGAAAATGCCCGAAGTTACAAAGTCAGCATTTAAAAGTTTAAATGAAATGGAACAAACATATGAACTGGTAAATGAATATGAAAATGACTTTATGAGGGAGAAGTTTGTTCTAAAGAAAACAGACATGTTAACCGATATTTAAATTAAGGCTTTAAAATTAGATTTTACTTATCATGATATATGCTACATGATCTTACAAAAACAGACATATAAAAGAGGAATACTTATAGGAAATACCCAAAGTTTTATTTCAAATGAAATTCAAAAGGATGATCACAGCCTGATATTACAGATAGATGATGTTTTTAAATGATATTTGGAATTTAATTCCATTTTGATATAACCGCCACAATCTGTACATTTGCAGCCAATATATAATGCTTAATCGTATGTCAAATGTAAAAGTAGGTCTGGTGCAGATGTCTTGTACCAATGATGCATCGCAAAATATTCAAAAAGCCATCCGCGGTATTCAAGATGCTGCAAAAGATGGTGCGCAGATCGTTTGCCTTCAAGAGTTGTTTACATCATTGTATTTTTGTGATGAAGAAGATTACGAAAATTTTAAGTTGGCAGAAGCCATTCCTGGGCCATCTACAGATATCTTATCCAAGGTCGCTGCCGAAAATAATGTTGTGATTATCGCTTCGTTATTTGAAAAAAGAGCAGAAGGCCTATATCACAATACTACTGCTGTGATCGATGCAGATGGAAGTTATTTGGGCAAATACCGCAAAATGCATATACCTGACGATCCTGCATTTTACGAGAAGTTTTATTTTACACCAGGTGATTTGGGTTATAAGGTCTTTAAGACTAAATTTGCAAAAATTGGTGTTTTGATATGTTGGGATCAATGGTACCCGGAAGCTAGTAGAATCACGGCATTGATGGGTGCGGAAATACTTTTTTACCCTACAGCTATTGGTTGGGCTACTTCACAAGATGAAGAAACCAACAAAGATCAATATAATGCTTGGCAAATCATCCAAAAATCTCATGCCGTAGCCAACGGTGTACCAGTAGTATCGGTCAATAGAGTAGGGTATGAGCAAGACGGAGCTATGAAATTTTGGGGAGGATCCTTCGTTGCAAACGGACAGGGAAAACTGTTGTATTTGGCTTCCCATGATCAGGAAGAAACCCAAGTGGTGTCTATAGATATGAAACAATCCAATGAATTTAGGATACATTGGCCATTCCTTAGAGATAGACGCATTGACAGTTACCAGCCGATCACAAAAAGATATATAGATGAAGATTGATTTTACACCTAGAGAATTGGGTTTTCACTTTCCGGCTGAGTTTGCCAAACAAAGAGCAATGTGGTTGTCTTGGCCACACAAAGAAGCATCTTGGCCGGGCAAGTTGGACGCTATTTACGATCCTTATGCGGAGTTTATCCTTCAGATTGCAGATCATCAAAAAGTATGTATCAACGTAGCCGATGGTGCAATGCATCATTTTGCTTTAGGGAAGATTGCTGAGAGTAAATATGCCAAATCCCTAAGTAATATGGATGAAATATTGGAAAATATCACTTTTTACTATCATCCAACAAATGATGCTTGGTGTAGAGATCACGGTCCTGCGTTTGTAGTTAATCCAGACACAAAGACCAAGGCGATTGTAGATTGGGGATATAATGCTTGGGGAGATAAATACCCGCCATACGACTTGGATGATGTCATCCCTACTTTGATTGGTGAAAAATTAAGGTTACAGGTTTTTCATCCGGGTATAGTAATGGAAGGTGGTTCTGTAGAGTTCAATGGTAAAGGTACCATCTTGACCACTACAGCATGCTTACTCAACAAAAATCGGAACCCACATTTATCGCAATATGAAATCGAACAATACCTGACAGAGTATTATGGAATAGAACATATATTATGGCTTGATGAAGGCATCGTAGGTGATGACACAGATGGACACATAGACGATATTACTAGGTTCGTAAATTATGATACCGTTGTAACCGTCATAGAAAAAAATAAGTCTGATGACAATTATGATATCTTAAAGGATAATCTGAAACTACTCAAAAAAATGAGATTGGCAGATGATAATAGCTTAAATATTGTAGAACTGCCGATGCCCCATCCTGTGATATATGAAGATCAAAGATTGCCTGCTTCTTATGCCAATTTTTATATTTCTAACGAAAAAGTAATAGTACCTACATTTAGAGATGATCAGAATGATACTCAAGCTTTAGAAATTTTAGAAGAGTGTTTTCCTGATCGAAAAGTAATAGGCATTGACTCTGTGGATATAATTTGGGGATTGGGTAGTTTTCATTGTCTTAGT
>CAZGMB010000141.1:0-2807 GCA_964526715.1 uncultured Aureispira sp.
TGTATATTCCGGTCAAACTGAACCACCTATTCCGGTCGAAACTGAACCACTTTGTTTTGTGATTTGACGTGGTTTAAAAAAAATAAAAACTAAGTACTAACCCATTACTTTTTCAGAGGTTACATCTTGAATCAGAGACAGGTTTTGCACAGGATCGCAGGGGCTAAATGCCCCAAGATCCTGAACTTTTTCGTCGGATGACTCTTTCGTCTTCGACAGGTTTTGCAGTGCAAAGGTAAATAAGTTCAGGTATTAAAGTGATTTTAATTTGTTGATTTTACGCATGGATTCTCCAGTCATTTCAATCCTGTGTGCCTGATGTATAATTCTATCCAATATTGCATCTGCAATGGTATTTTCGTTAATGTATTGATGCCACTCTGATACAGGTAGCTGGGACGTAATGATAGTCGCATATTTATTATGTCTGTCTTCTATAATTTGTAACAATGCCAGACGAGCCATTGTATCCAGGGGTGTGAGTCCCCAGTCATCGAGGATAAGCAGATTTTTATTTTCTAAGCGTTCCATTTCTTTGCGGAAGCCGCCATCGAGCTTATCTGATTTAAGTTTACTGAGAAGTTTGGGTAAAGAGTAGTAAGCTACTTTTTTACCTTTTGTGCATGCCTGATAACCTATAGCGGAAGCCAAATAGCTCTTGCCACACCCTGTAGCTCCAGTGATGATGATGTTTTCGCCGCGGTCAATAAAGGAACAATCTGCCACAGATGCTAGGAGTTCTTTAGTGATATTTCTTTCGGGTGTGCAGATGATATCATTGAGAGTGGCCTGATATCTGAACTTTGCATTCTTGACGGCAGTGAGCATTTTACGATTGTTACGATATAAATACTCGGCTTCAATGAGTTGTGCCAATATAATATCAGCATCGGGTTGTTGGTGTAATGGCAGCTCCATGATGGCTGCATAGCGATCTGCCATACCCGTAAGGCGGAGTGACCGCATGGTGTCTAAAGTACTTTGATGATTCATATATTTGTTTGTTTGTTTACTGATAATAAGATTGTCCCCGGATATTTTCATGATTGGGTATTATGTTTGATTGACCTTCTGCATCATCTGTAAGGTGGTCAAAATTATGGAGTGACAAGATATACTCAAGCTTTCTATAAGATACAAATTCGTATTGAAGGCATATATGGGATGCCTGCTCGATCTTGTCATTACCATACTTTTTTGCTAATTGGAGTACTCCCTGGCAAGTCTTGTACCCTTGTTCGGGGTGTTTACACTGGTGAAATATCTGCCCCACAAGCTGATGGGTATCAGGTCCTATTTTTATTCCTTCATCCATGAAGAAGCCTTCACTCCATCGCTTGTAATACTGATGTTTGGGGTGCAAATGTGAAGCATTAGTGGTATATTTATACTGCACCCGATTGCGTTGATGTATCGCAATGCGCTCATATTTATGATAAATCTCTACCGAATGATTGGTATAACCAACTTGTACTTTTTGACCAACATATTGATAGGGTACTGAATAATGGTGTTTATCTTCTGAGAGTACTACGTGACAATTAGGGTGTACGGTAGCTTCTCTATATTGTTTAAGTTCAAAAATCGTACCCGGTAATGCTTGGAGCAAATCCTTTTCTATGTTGTCAAATTGTTGACGACGACTAAAAGTTTTACCTTGGAAGAGCATTTGATTATGCTTGTCAACCAATGTTCGTACGGCAACATTCAGGTCTTTGAGCGTATGAAATACCTTGTCATGTAATGGTGCATAGACGCGTGTATAAAGGATGTTGACAGCAGATTCTACTAAGGCTTTATCCTTGGGCTTTCTAGCTCGTGTAGGGAGTATCACAGTACCATAATGTGTCGCAAAATCTGCCATACTATGATTAATCTCAGGATCAAATTTACTGGCTTTGGTTACTGCAGGTTTTAGATTATCGGTCACTATGGCATTAGGTACACCACCTATATCATGCAATGCTCGGCCGATACAGCCTAGAAAATCAGGCGTCTTTTGACTCATACATGCTTCTGCATAGGTATACTGGCTACAGGGCAATATCGCTACAAAAAACTCAACAGCACTCACTTCCCCTGTATCGGCATCTACTATATGAAGCTTCTTACCTGCGAAGTCTACCATCAACTTGTCTGCCGCCTTATGTTCAAATACATAGGACAGTTGCTGGCTTTTGTGATATCTACGATAATGTTCGCAAAATTGAGAATACTGCACACCATCTGGATAGCTTTGTTTATACTCTTCCCATAGCATAAACTTTGTCACACCAATTCTCGATAACTGGATATCCATCAGGGGAAATAACCCATATAACTCATCATGCGTAGGCTTGTCTTCCGATGGCGGATAGACTATAGAATATAGCTCCTTGTCGCTGAGTTTAACCAACTCGATATATGATAATGGGTGTGCATCCAAGACTTCCTTATACTTATTGATGGTATTCCTAGACATGCCGGTCATCTCACTGATCTGCCTGTATGAATGACCTTTTAAACTAAGCTTTAAAAACTGCTTTAACTTATTCATCGATATTATTTGATTGGCCATATCAGAGTATTATTTTACTCCAATATAACTATCAAATCATCTTCTCAAAGTGGTTCAGTTTGCTCCGGAATCACTGGTTCAGTTTGCTCCGGAATGAGTGGTTCAATTTACTCCGGAATACTCAGCCAAAGCAATAAGTGAGAAATGATAACGGTCTCCCAAAAGTAGGACTTCATTTCTATTGAAAAAATTTTACCGCAATTTTCACATATATCATTCTGTGCATTTTCCACTGGGTAGCCATATTTAA
>CAZGMB010000142.1:0-2751 GCA_964526715.1 uncultured Aureispira sp.
TTCACGCACGGTTCTGTGAGAACGTAGGGGTGAGATTCCCCTGCGTGACTCGATTCATTTTTATTCTTTTTAAATTAATAAAAAAAAACCGATCAGCAAAGATAATGCACACCTTGTTTTTGTAAAGATCGGTGCCTACGGTTTTGGCCCACATTATAGTTACCTCATTCTTAGGCACAAATTCAAATTCATATCACCTAGCATTTCTTTTTAAGAATCAATAATTACATGATCCTTAAAAAGCATAAAGCCAAGTAGTTATTACCTGGCTTTATGGGCACGGTCGGGTAACGAGACCCATCCATTTCTTGATTTCCTTTGATTTGTAAATTAAATTGACAAATATAGTTGTATTTTTGTAAATGGATATTTTTTTTAAAGTATTTTAATGCCATGCTTTAAATATTATAGCGCCATTTATAAGTTATACTTGATATATGCTACCTACCTATTTACAAAAAAAACCGATCAGCAAAGATAATACTCACCTTGTTTTTGTAAAGATCGGTGCCTGCGGTTTTGGCCAAAATTATATATACCTCCATCTTGGGTATATATTTTTGTCCAAAAATCTTGTCAAACCTATTTTATTTTATCATGCTTTAGCACGGCTTTGCTTTAAACCCACCTAATTAATTACTGCTTTTCTGTTTTTGCTTACACATCGTGTGTTGTAACCCCAATAACCTGATGCTATCTTCTAACTTTTAAAGCGTAGACAAAGCTGCCAAAGGCTGCCATTGGGGCTGTTTGGCCTACTTTTTTTTAAAATTTCCTAGCTAAAAATTACACACCTACAAAACAACATTTATATTTGCCTTTAAAAATCAACTTAATTACGTTTTCAAACGATTCTTAAACTTTTCATTTTGAAATAAGTTAACAAACTTACGTATTTTTATATATTTTCACATAATCTGAAAACAATGAATTACAGAGAATTTTATAAAAAAGAACTTGCATGTGGTACAAAACGTTATTTTCATTTTTTATTGAACAAAAATTCTAAACAATTTATGAGACTTCTAATTTCCTGTTTGACTTTCCTTTTTTACAGTTCATCATCATTAGGACAGACTAAAGTTTTTACCAAGGATATTACAAATTTTTTTGTGGCTTTTGACAGTGTTTACAAGCAATCAAATAAAGTCGAACAATTAAATATTGTACAAACATTGTATGTAGATAAAGCGAGCGACGGTTTGAAGGACTTTATGGCATTAGGAGGGGCACTTCATCAAAATGGTTAAATTATATTCTCTACAATAAAGATTATCTTATAAAGATGCGACCTTATTTAGAAAATATATCAAGCCAAATTCCTACAATTCAGAAAAAATTGGCAGAGGTTAAACAAGTTTATCCAGCTTTTAAAGATGGAAATATCTATTTCATCATTGGTTGTGGTCTTGTTGGTGGAAGTCCAAATAAACAAACCAACAATTTACTGCTTGGTGCAGAAGTTTTGGTAACAAAAAATACTGAATGGGCTGTACCTTCAGCTATTCACGAGTTTATTCATATTCAACAAAAAGATGGTAATGGACAATTATTAACGCAAACTATAAACGAAGGAGTAGCAGAGTTTTTATCAGAAGTGTTTTTTGGAAAAGAACTTGACAGTAATGGTTTTGCCCCACACATAACATTCGGAAACAAAAACGAAAAGGCAATTTGGGCAAAATTTAAAGCGGATATGTTTGTTATAAATAGTGGATTTTTAGGTTGGCTTTATGGTTCAAAGTTTTTTTCGGGTAGGGAAATTCAAGATTTAGGGTATTTTGTAGGGTACAAAATTTGTAAATCCTATTATGAAAAATCAAATGATAAAGCTTTAGCTATTAAAACTTTAATAGAGTTAGACCTTTCGTCAAACGATGAAATAAGAAAATTTATATTACAATCTGGATACCTAGTTGGCAATGACTTTAAATTTGTCAAGTCATCAGTATTTACCAATAAACGTGTAGCAGAAAAAATTAAAAAGGTTGTGTATGGTTACCAAATAACTGGAGAAAGTATTGAATTTGAATATAAGATTCCTAAAGAGTTTTTGAATAGACATAAAGGAGATATAGGTTTAGTTTCTATCGCAGGTACTTTTAATAATTGGAATCCAGATAATGAAGAATTTATCATGAATAAGCATCCAAATAATGTATTTAAATTGAAAATACCGAAATCAAAAATAAATTTGACAACTACCCATCAATTTAAGTTTGTACTTAATAAAGATATTTGGATGTCAGTACCTGAAATAGCTAAAAACGTAGACGAAAATTCACAAAACTTAACTTTAAATAATCATTGAACAAAAACAATATTCGGCTGCCGTTTTGAAAAAGCGGGCCTATAGTCCTTCTTTAAATTTGAAGTGCTAAATTCAAGGTTTGTGCAACTCATGAAGTTTAATACAAAAATCCTACCTTCGCAAAGCCCAAAAATGTTCAATTTGCTTCCCTTTAAATCTATAAAAAAAACCGATCAGCAAAGATAATGCTCACCTTGTTTTTGTAAAGATCGGTGCCTATGGTTTTGGCCAAAATTATATATACCTCCATCTTGGGTATATATTTTTGTCCAAAAATCTTGACAAAAACCCTCCCCTTATTTTTTGCTGCTTATCGGTTTTTGTTTGTCCATCGTGTGTTTTCACCCTACGATCGGTTATGAAGTCACGTAATTTAAGAGCCAAATGTATATTCCGGTCAAACTGAACCACCTATTCCGGTCGAAACTGAACCACTTTGT
>CAZGMB010000143.1:0-2696 GCA_964526715.1 uncultured Aureispira sp.
GAACTGGTCTTTTTTGTTTACTTTTTTTGACAGGAAAAAAAGTAAAAGCCTTGCCAGCTAGAGGCAAAAGTTAAAATGAAGTGCAAATGATTCATGGGTATTGCAGAAATTCCCGTGCATCGAAATCAATAATTTTAAATATATAGAATTGATAATCAATAACATATATTACACTAAGCAAGCCTTAAATAAACACTTCCCATCGCTATTCCATTTAAAAACACCATTTCCAGTAAACACTTTGATCATTCCTTCGTTTCTGTCACTCTAAAACAAAGACAAATGCATTCAAAAAATATAGTCGTAGCTGGTGGCTCTAAAGGAATAGGACTTAGTATCGTACAGCAGCTACTCCAAGAAGGACACAATGTGACAGTGCTCTCAAGAAATGAAAACGCTTTACCTGCTCATCCAAATCTAACTTTCATCCCTATAGATCTTACCCAAGAAGAGCCCCAAGCGGCTGCATTACCAGATGTGATTGATGGTTTGGTCTATGCACCCGGAAGTATTACCTTAAAGCCATTTAAATCTATCTCCATTGATCAATACCTAGAAGATTTTAATATTAATTGTCTGGGAGCTATCCGCCTGATCAAAGCAGCGACGGTTGGACTTAAAGCTTCAACGCATAAGCCAGGCATTGTTCTTTTCAGTACGGTGGCTGTGGGGCAAGGCATGCCATTCCATACGTCTATCGCCATGGCCAAAGGTGCCGTAGAAGGTCTCATAAAATCTCTAGCTGCAGAGTTTGCTCCAAGTATTAGAGTCAATGGTATCGCGCCATCACTCATACATACCGACCTGGCTGCCAAACTGCTTTCCACACCAGAAAAAATAGAAGCCGCAGCACAAAGACACCCACTAAAAGCAGTGGGAAGTCCGGAAGATATAGCTCAAATGGCTTTGTTCTTACTTTCAGAACGAGCAGCATGGATGACTGGCCAAATCATACATGTAGATGGTGGTATGTCATCCGTTAGAGTATAAAAATGAGCTTTTTGGTAGAACGATTTTGTGGCATTGATTATGGGACCAAAATGAGCGGAAATACGGCTCTAGCATATCTGGACGATACAGATATACAAGTGCTACAATGTCCCAAAAATACAGATGCTGATCAGTGGATAACTACACAAGTAACCCATTTGAATCTAGAAAAAATATATCTAGACGCTCCATTATCATTGCCGGGTGGCTTTTTGGGTTACAACGATCAGTTTCACTACAGAGCATGCGACTTGGAATTGAGTGCCATGTCACCTATGTTCCTAGGTGGATTGACCGCCAGAGCTATTTCGTTGAGTAAAGGACTGGAAAAACAAAAGGTAACTTCATATGAAGTATATCCTGGTGGATTCATCAGAACGCACGATACATTGCGAGCATGTTACCATAAAAAAGATGTAACTACCGTATCCTATATGGTCAAAAATCTTATCCAAATTTTTCCTTTTGCTATCCAAACACCCATTGAAAATTATCACCAAGTAGATGCATTGATTTGTTGGTGGATAGGATTCAGACACACTCAAGGAGTCGCAAAGGCTTACGGAGATGAGAAGGAAGGTCAGATATGGATATAAAAAAAGCCCTGACCAATAAGTCAAGGCTTTGATGTGCCCGGAGCGGGACTTGAACCCGCACATCCTTGCGAATACATGCCCCTCAAACATGCCTGTCTACCAATTTCAGCACCCGGGCTTTGGAAGCGGCTGCAAAATTAACAGTAATTTTTAAAAAAACTATATAATCTCCTATAATTATAAAATTTAATTTACCTTTTATTCTATAATTAAGTACCATAAAAAAGGGGTCCTGATTATTTTAGGGGACTAGGCCAAATTAATTTTACTTTGTTAAATTAGGAATTGTCATTAAAGGAGTCAAATAGATGATTAGCCTCATCTTTTTTGAGGAGCACCTACAAAAGGTGGGGAACAGCATTATTAAAATTTTTTATCATCTTCATACTTTATTATGGTATAGATAAAAAAATAGAACTATTAGAAAGCATTTTATGTTAAATAGCGGTATAAAACGTATTCTTTTTAGCCCCGAAGGCCTGCCTGCCAAAGAGTCGCAAAGGCAGGGGCGAAATTAAAAATTAATTATATGGGGCAATCTTTAGTTCAAAATTACATTCATATAATTTTCATCACAAAGCACAGAGAACCATTGATTCAACCGCCTGCAGAACAAGAACTCCATGCTTATTTGGGAGGAATTTGTAATCGACTAGAATCTCAATCAATTATTGTTGGGGGCTACACAGACCATATACATATATTGTGCAAACTTTCTAAAAAAATACCATTGATGAAGATAATAGAAGAATTAAAATCGCATTCGTCAAAATGGATAAAAACAAAGGGAAAATCATATGAAAAATTTTATTGGCAGGATGGGAATGGTGCTTTTTCTGTAAATCCGTCTGAAATAGATATAGTGATTTCCTATATAGCAAATCAGAAGGAACATTACAAAAAGAAAACATTTCAAGATGAGTATAGAGCCTTTTTAAAAAAGTATCAAGTTGAATATGATGAAAGATATGTTTGGGACTAAAGATTACGCCCTTTCAGGGCTGTGGAAGTAGCGTGCTTTTAGACATAGGGCTTCACCCTATGTTAGTATATACCGCCCTTTCAGGGCTGTGGAAGTAGCGTGCTTTTAGACATAGGGCTTCACCCTAT
>CAZGMB010000144.1:0-2569 GCA_964526715.1 uncultured Aureispira sp.
TGAATGTCCATTGGCTGCTTTTGAATGTCCATTGGCTGCTTTTGAACGTCCATTCCGGAATGGCGGAACTGCTATTCACGCAGTGTGTGGGTTAGGTTGTGCGGAATTCAATCCAAATTTTATTTCATAAAATCTATACCTTTAGATTTTATTTTTACTTTTTAATAATACGATACCCATTTACCAAAACTTTGTCACCGTCACATTGAATCACATCTTGATGTTCAGGTCTGATTAATAATTCATCTACAAACAATGCTCGGTTAGTGTCGAATGATACTTTGATGGTACAATACTAAGATTTATCCGTTTTGATAACAATTTGCCATTAGGACTTCGTCGGTCCCGAATACCTCCGTTATTTTTCGGATCTCATTTCTGATCAAATACAAAATAGTATGATCTCACAGGTTTATGATACTTACACCCTGACCCAAGCAGGAAAGTTTTATGCAGATTGTGTGGCTATGGAGTTGTTTTGGGTGGAAGAGTGATGAATTATTATATTATTGGTTAAAAAGGTATATTTAAATTAATCGGATTTGGGTAAAAATAATTATTTATTTTTGAAAACTTCAACATTTAAATTATCAATATTCCATTTTACCTTCTTATTATTAGAGCCCGTGATTAAGACGGTAGATTGTGCACCAGGTGTGATAGGCACTTTGGTAAAATAGGTTACTCGATGCCATTCTTTAGCTTTTCCAGTATACCAAATAGAATTGTTTTTATTTTCAATCAATGCCGTGGGACTTGCTTGATTCCATATTGTTCTGGAGTTTTCATCTTCCTTGAACTTCAAAACTAATTTAGGCAAATCTAAAAAATAGAAATCTGTATTTTCTATATAACAGTCAAGTGTTACTTTTATCCAATCTCCTTTATCTATTTCATATCCGCTCAATTTTTTCATTACAATTTTGACTTCCTCTTCATGCATGTTTAAGGAGTATTTTCCAGTTTTTACGACAAGACTATCCTTATTTTCAACACTTTCTTCAAAATTTGAATAAAACAAAGTATCTACCAAGAATAATTTTTCAGAATCAGGTTGAATAGAGTTTGTATTGTAGGCTAAATACTCTTTATAGCCCGGTTTAAATTTATAAAACATAGACCAATAATATGCTGCATTATTAAACTCAGAAAAGATATAACCATTAAATTGTTGATAAGTAAATCTCAGATTTTGCGTTCCTAAAAAAGTCATTATGGTGATTGAAAAAATTGCAACAATCTTTGATTTATTAAATATCCAACTGAAGAGCCCTGCTAGAGGAAAACCTAAAAGTGGATAAATATCTACCATAGGTCTCGAACCCATACCTGCAATATAGTACCAACACCACCAGCTGTACGAAATGTAAATGTGCAATATTAAAACTAATGATAATGATAAAATCCAAATTTTTCTCTTTTCAGATTTATAAAACATAAACAATACAACCGGTAGCATTATAGGTGTGTACATAAACCAGCCATTTTGTGGGCTAAATAGTCCATAAAAAATTTGGGGAGCTGCCCAATTAAATGTCTCTCCAACATAGCTAAAGTAAATCCATTCGCCACTGATGAATTTATAGTAAATAATTTGGGGACTTATTGCCATAAAAAATGCGATAATAGCAAAAACATATATATTGAAATTGAATTCAATAAATCTAAATCTTGCACTGAGTGATTTGAAGGAATTCACCATCCATAATAAAGGGACCAAACCTAATACTAGGTCTTGAGATCTTATTATTGCAATTAACCCTAAAGCAGTCCCCATCGCCATTCCGTTATATAGATTTGGAGATTTGTAAAGTTTGTCTGTAAAATAAAGTAATAAGGAAACCGCAAAAAACTGGTAACCATGAGACATACCTGAAAAGATAGAAGTAAAAAATAATAGATTTGTCCCCATACTCAACATAATAATAGTAATAGCCGAAATACTTGGTGAAAAATATTCTTTCAGAGTTTTTTGCAAAAAATATAATCCTATAATCACATAGACTAAAGTAGAAAAAAAAGACATTACTTGATACGGCTTACTAAATCCATCAGGATCAAAAGTTTTGGATTGTAAAGCGATTAAATGAGCTACCAAAAAAAATGGAGATTGTAAAATGGCAACACCCACAGGGTATTTATCCGCTATCTTGCCTATGGGAGTAGGTCTAAACCCATAAATATCTTCACTAAAATCAGGTAAATTTGGCACATATTTTTTCAAAGCTTGATATGTAGTTTTAAAATCTCCAAGATCTTCGTAAATCAAAACTGAAGGAAGATAAATATAATAACCTAACCCATCTCCACCTTGCCTGCTGGTTTGCCAATTTTTTTTTGCTAATAAACCTACAATAAAAAATGCTATTGCAATAAAAATTAAAGTCAGATTTCCAAGATTGAGATGCTTCATAATTCTAAATTAAGCAGCGAAGATACAATGATTTCAGTAGAGTAATTCAATCTAAATTTCATAACATAATCTCAATCAATCTAAGCTTTTGCTCAATCGATCTAAGCTTTTGCTCAATCAATCTAAGCTTTTGCTCAATCAATCTAAGCTTTTGCT
>CAZGMB010000145.1:0-2548 GCA_964526715.1 uncultured Aureispira sp.
CTTCATTTTTTTTTCTCTTTCTCTCTCTTTATTTATTACATTTAATTTAAGGCAAGAGAGAAAAGAGAGAAAAGAAGATTTTAAAGTTTACTCTTTTTAAGATTTTTTTTTAAGTTCTTGTTATTCTCTCTCTCTCTTCTTTTTTTTACTAATATGTGTTTAATTAAACTTTTTCAAATAGTTTAAGATTATTTGCATTTGTGTTGGCGCTTAGAAGAAAGTTAGCCGACGACGACGACGACGACGTAGTAGAATTAGTAGTAGATGGATTTGGTGACGACGTTGAAGACGATGATGAGGAGGAGGATGAAGATGATTGGTTGACGTTGTTGGGTGCCAGACTCGCCGAGAAATTGGCCAGCTGACTCATGTACGGATGAAAACGGTACAAATGGTTGCGTAGAGCGTCCTGTGATGTCGAAGATGTGGTGCTTGGCTGTTGTTGTTGTTGTTGCTGTTGAGCCAACAAACCGGACGGATTGGACAGGAACGGCAAGAGAGAGGGATTGAAGGCGGCCGGATTGAGGAAGGCGGCCATGGCTGCCATCTGACTATCCAAGCCGAACGGTGGCATCATCATGGACTTGTTGACGCTAGCGTTCGATTGCTTGTTGCTCGGTGTTGGTGGCGGCACGTGACTCACCACGGGCGGCAGTACCGGAAGATTCTCGAGCGCCGGCGGAGTTTTGACTCGTTTCACATTGTGATTGTTGGCCGAGTGCGACGACGACGACGACGACGAGTTGGATGAGAGCGACGATGAGGACGAGAGCGAGAGAGAGGATGTGGTCTTGGTGGCGCCGTTCTCCTTGTTATTCTCCAGCTTCTTCATCGGGTCCAAGCTCTTGTGGCCATGAATGAGACTGTCTATGGAGAATGTGCCCCGGCTAAAATCGGTCGCCTTGCTCATCATCGACACTCCGCCACCACCGCCACCGCCAGCGCCGTAGCTCATTTGTCGGTCCTTGTTGACGCTCTTCTCATGTTGCTGCGGTGGTGAACTCTTGGCATTTGACATTTGATGGTGGTTGTGATGATGATGATGATGATTTCTCATGTTCATCATCATTTGTTGTTGATGCTTCTTCATCTTCTTGTGCAAGCTCAATGATTGGCCATTCAAACTGTTGGCCTTGTGCTGCGACAATATCGATTTGGTTCGTTCGTTGAGCAAATATTTGCTACTACTAACTTTGTTGTCTGCGTATTTTGCTAGCTTTTTGCTTGTTGACATGTCAATGCCGTAGACATTGTAGTCGTCCAGCTTTCGTTTCATCGCTTTACTCTCCTCTTGATGCGAACTATTGTTGTTGTTGTTGTTATCGGGCGACTGAGCCGAATATGACGAGCCATTGGGCGACGAATAGTCTTCATCATCATTGTTGTTGTTGTTGTTTGCTTCATTATCATTATCGTAGTAGTTGTAGTTGACGTCCTCGTAATTAGCGTAGCCGTCCTCTTCCTCCTCATACTCATCGCACTCGTCCTCGTCGTCCTACAAATCGTCATCATCCTCCTCGTCATCCTCATCGTCATCCTCCTCCTCGTCGCCATTCTTCACTCTACTCGACATGCCGTGCTGTTTGGGCCGTCGCTTGCGACGCCTATAGTTGCCATTCTCGAACATCTCCTCGCATTTGGAGTCGAGGGTCCAGTAGTTTCCTTTGCCCGGCTTTCCTTTCTCTCTCGGCAGCTTGATGAAGCAGTCGTTGAGTGACAGGTTGTGTCTAATCGAGTTCTGCCAGCCCTGACGATTCTCGTGATAGTAAGGAAAGCGTTCCATAATGAACTGGTAGATGCCGTTTAGAGTGATCTTGTGGTCGGGCGCGTTCTTGATGGCCATGGCGATGAGAGCGATGTAGGAGTAGGGCGGCTTTTGAGCCTGACTCAAATGAGCTGACGACTGCTGAAACGGCGACACGCAGGGTGTGGACGTGGCCGACGTCGACGCTAGCTTGACAGCTGCGCCGTGATGATGGTGGCCGGCCAGCGAGTTGTATTTCATGAGCTGTTCGGTGAAGAAGGCGTAGTCGCCGCCCGGTGCCACAGCAGTCGTGGATGGAGCGTTGCCTGGCGACGACGACGACGAGGCAGCCGCTGCCAACGCTGCCACAGTTCTCAAGTAGTTAAACGACTGATTGTAAGGATTGTTGGCCAAGGCCAACGCTGACGCAATGTCCAGACCGTTGACATTGCTATTAATGCTGTTGTTGTTGTTGTTGGCGCTGCTGCTGTTTATTGACGAGTCGTTTGGATTGCTGCTGCTCTGATTGTTGAGCGATGGCGACGATTGAGATGATGGCGATTTGTTGTTGTTGTTGTTGTTGGGCGTCAAATTTTTTGGCGACATCAACGATGGCGACGGTGAGTTGGAGGACGAAGCAGAGCTTGTCTTTGAATCCATATTCTTTTTCTCTTCTTTTGAATCTTTCTCTCTTTTATTTTTCAAACCAATAGTGAAAACTTTTCTGACTATTTTTTTTTATTATTGTTATTGTTGATTTGTTTCTTTTGAATAAAATAATGGTAGTTAAAATTTTTAAATCTA
>CAZGMB010000146.1:0-2290 GCA_964526715.1 uncultured Aureispira sp.
TGGTTTAACCATAGAAAACTAGAGGCAAAAGTTAAAATGAAGTGCAAATGATTCAGGAGTTTTGCAGAAATTCCCGTGCATCGAAATCAACAAATTTAAAGATATAGAATTGATAATCAATAACATATTTTACTCCAAGCAAGCCCTAAATAATAAATGTAAATAAAATGATTTTCCCTATTTTGAAATCTGAAGTATCTATGGTTGATTTGATTCATTTGCCCATTAAATGTTGCTTATTTTAATAAGAAACTTATATTTGGCCTTTATTTCATGCACCACCCATTTCAAATACTTTTGTATGAACGATTTTAAAAACTTTTTCCTGCTCAATGAAGAGGTAACATTCTTAAATTTTGGTTCATTTGGAGCTACACCAAAACCTGTCTTTGAAAAATATCAGTCTTTCCAGTTAGAAATGGAACGCGACCCTGTACAATTTATTACTAAAAGGGGTATTCAATATCTTAAGGAATCTCGCGAAGCCTTAGCAACCATAACTAATGCTGATGCCAATGATCTGGTATTGGTGACTAATCCATCGTATGCCGTCAATACCGTAGCTAAAAGCCTAGACTTGAAAGCAGGCGACGAAATATTGGCCACCGATATAGAATATGGTGCGTGTGACCGAACATGGGACTTGGTTTGTAAACAAAAAGGAGCCCAATATATCAGACAACACATCCAATTACCTTTAGTATCTGATGAGCAATTTGTCAATGATCTTTTTGCAGGAGCTAATGAACGTACCCGGATGATATTCATCAGTCACATCACGAGCACCACAGCACTCATTTTCCCTGCTGAAGCTGTAATAAAAAAAGCAAAAACCATGGGCATACCAGTTTTTATAGATGGTGCCCATGCCATAGGCCAAATTCCCCTAGACCTTACTTCGTTAGATGCGGAGTTTTATACCGGTGCATGTCACAAATGGCTGATGACTCCCAAAGGTTGCTCTTTTCTTCATGTCAAAAAATCTTGGCAGGAACAAGTGGTTCCTTTGATCGTAAGTTGGGGATATGAAGCCTTATTTCCATCAGAATCCAAATTTATCGATTGGCACCAAATGAACGGTACCCGAGATTACACAGCGATGTTGTGTGTACCACATGCTATTGCTTTCCAGAAAGTACACCATTGGGATAAGGTAGCTCAGGATTGCAAAAAACTAGCCTATTTCAATGCCCATACTTTCTCACATTTGCTACAAAGTCCCCTACTAGCACCATCAGAGTATATCGGACAAATGGTGAGTGTACAAATACAAACGCCTGACCCTGAAGCATTATACCAAACATTCGTACAAAGATTCCGTATAGAAATACCGGTAATGAGACAAGACGATAAGGTATATTTAAGATACTCTGTACAGGTATTTACTGATCAAGCTGATTTGGATGTGCTATTCGATGCTATCCAAACGCTAATTCAAGAAGGAAGGATTAAAGTGTAGATAAGTCTTTGAATTCAGCTCCTAGACTTTCTGGTTGTCTTCTGACACTCATATATTTTTTCACTCCCTTTTACTTAAAAGTCCAAGAGCTTTATTCGATTCTGTTGACGAAGCGAAATTCCGATCCTTATTCCAATAACTATCGGGATATCGGGAAATAATTCCAACTAAATCACATCTTCACCACCTTCCCCTCTTTAATCTCATACGCTCCATCCATCACCTTCCATACATACATCCCTTCCGGCAAGGTACTCATGTCCACACTATTCTGCCCATAGTAGATACGCTGCGTGATCACAGGTCTGCCCGTGACATCGTAGATCATGACCTGACCAAAAGCGGGTACATACTCTCCGAGTGTGATGAGCAGATAATCTTGTACAGGATTGGGAAAGAGAGATACATCTGCTCTGTTTATAGACTCGTCATCACTACTGCTCGTGCCAAGTGTGATAGTTCGGCAGCTGGTATTACTACTGTTTTCATTGCTGACGGTGAGACATACGCGATAGGTGCCATTTTGGGCAAAGGTATGGTACGGACTCTGTGTACTTACGCGTGGACTACCATCTCCGAAGTCCCAAGACCAGGTCTCCGGCCGGAAGTAACTCAAGTCTGTAAAGCGCAGCTGCAGATGATCTGTACTGTCTGCCTTGTAGCGGTACTTGGCTATGGGATGGTTGTCTAAGCCGAGAGTATCACAGGGCGAGCCATCGAGTGGTCCAAGGCGATAGTGGGGAAAGTTGGGGATAGTCCAAGGATTATTGGGAATGCGGATAGCATGTTGTCTGAAAGATGATGCTGCACCTCCTTCATTTGGATAATCCA
>CAZGMB010000147.1:0-1941 GCA_964526715.1 uncultured Aureispira sp.
TACCTCCATTAGGGTGATGTGTGCAAGACCAAAGTACAAAGGATCTTCGTGTTGGTTTCCCAGTGACTTTATAAATACAATATATTCAAATTGTATGAACATTTGGTAGCTTCTAAATTAACCAATTCTAACCATCTGTGGCGAATATTCTTAGCATTAAATATATTCAAATTGTATGAATGCGGAATTCAAATTGTATGAATTTATGGAGCGGAATTTACTCCTTCATACAATATATTCAAATTGTATGAACATACAATTTGCAATTTGAAATTTAGACTTTTTACCAAACTACTATTATTTTAATAT
Organism: uncultured Aureispira sp.; assembly: GCA_964526715.1. Lineage (GTDB taxonomy): Bacteria > Bacteroidota > Bacteroidia > Chitinophagales > Saprospiraceae > OLB9. The sequence continues at coordinate 310 of CAZGMB010000147.1, forward strand.
ATTTTACAATTTTTTTTTCAAGTAAAATTCTATTTTAGTAAGGAATTGCCTTCAGCATCACTAGAAATCGAAAAGAAATTTCTTTTTTCTATTTCTAAATGACTGGTAAGATTTTTTCCTTTTAGGCGAATACAAGTTAATAGTTACCTATTAACCGGGCAAGGTTTACCAACAACTGGCCAAATAGCTAAGAAGAAGTGTAGTGAACGAGAGTTGTTGAATGAAGCATATTGGAAGATTAAACGACCAAAGTAACCGTGAGCAGCTACGATGTTGTAAGTTTCTTCTTCTTGACCGAAACGGTAACCAGCGTTTGTAGAAACGTTTTCAGTTGTTTCACGGATTAAAGATGAAGTAACTAGTGAACCCTTAACGGTTGCCTTTCTTTCGAAAGGGATCGGACTATATCATCTTCTTGGTTTTTTCAAAGTTCAAACCAGAAGCGGGGCGCTAATGTGGTATTATTGTTGGGACTCAACCACTAGTCTCTGAACGTTCCAAGAAACCGAAAGATACATAAATTACTAAAACAATATTAACAATTTAATTGAATAATAATACACCTGTTTTTTTAATAATAGTATGTGTCTAACTCCCTTCTTGGCTTCGCTACTGATTACCATGCTAATTAATTTGATTACAAAATCTTAAGTTTGTTAGAAATTATTTTGTTAGGAGTGATTCGTTTACAAGACCATGATTTGAAATTCTTACGTTTTCCTTTAATTAATTCACTCACTCGGCTCGGATATTCTTGAATTTTACTATCTTCAATCTTTTTTAATTCATCAAGAACGTGACCGCCGCTTCGGCAATTTATTGTACATAAAATCTCGTTACCTTCATAAAACCAAACATATTTATCTGACTCTGTAATAATGTGGTCGAGCCATCGTTGACTACCTGACGTCTTTCCGCCTTGACTTCGAGTTTCTAAAGCATCTGGACGAAGCATGGATTTATGTGCACGATCAGATTGTTTTTGGGCATCCCAAAAACCTGTCTGGTTTTTTTGCTGTTGTTTGTGGCGCCTGTTTCCATTTTTTTGCCGCTTCATTACATTGACCCTTTAAAAGGTCAACGGCACCTTTGTTTTGATGATTGGGGTAAAGCTCAGCAAAAATTTCATGTGCAATAATATGATCCTCGATTGAGATTAAAATAAGGTTTTGTTTGCTATCGCAAAAATAAATTTCTTCAGGTGTAGACTTTAACAAATATTTTGGAATGATATGATGCAGATGCATTTGTGTAGTTTCAGAATACTCTTTATTTTTACAACTCTCAATAAAATCAAAATATCTTTGATTATCTTCATTTTGAAAATGTAGAAACCAAAACTCTCCCTCAATTTTATTCGAAACTTTTTCTGTTTCAAAGTCTTTGTTGTTATTCATTATAAGATTTTTCAAATTAATTAATTTAGGCTTCCAGTACGCAAATTAAAATTTGCGTAAATATAGGAGCATTTTCATAATGTCCCTATAAATAGTTCACCCCCGTTTTCAATCTATTATCACTAATAGATGGCACAGTTACTAGTTAGTTTATGCATTGCAGAGAATAATGATCCACCAAATACACCTGCTACCATTTATGTTCAGTAAGGTTCGCAGCCTTACCCGATTAACA
>CAZGMB010000148.1:0-1625 GCA_964526715.1 uncultured Aureispira sp.
CTCGCGGGCAAGCCGGTCGCGGTGGGCGGGAGCAGTGGCCGCGGGGTCCTCACGACCTGCAACTACGAGGCCCGCAAGTACGGATGCCGCTCGGCCATGCCGGCCTTCAAGGCCCGCGCCCTCTGTCCGCAACTGGTGCTGCTGCCGGTGCGGTTCGACCTCTACCGCCGCGAATCGATGCGGCTCCGCGAGATCTTCGCGCGCTACACCCCGCTGATCGAGCCGCTCTCGCTCGACGAGGCCTATCTCGACGTCAGTCACCTCGGTTCGGAGGCGGCCTCGGTGGCCTGGGCGATCCGCGAGCGGATCCGCGAGGAAACGGGCCTGACCGCCTCGGCAGGGATCGCTCCGAACAAGTTCCTCGCCAAGGTCGCGAGCGAGTGGAACAAGCCCGACGGCCAGTTCGAGATCCGGGCGGAGGAGATCGAGTCCTTTCTCACCGACCTGCCCGTGGACAAGATCTGGGGCGTGGGGAAACGCACCGCGCAACGGCTCCGCGAGGCGGGGATCGCGACCTGCGGAGAGCTGAGCCGTCGCAGCGAGGTGGATCTGGTGCGCCGTTTCGGCAAGTTCGGCCGGTCGCTCCACCGGCTCAGCCGCGGCATCGACGAGCGGCCGGTGGAGTCGAACCGCGAGCGCAAGTCGCTCGGCAACGAACGCACCTTCCGCGAAAACCTCGTCTCGCTCGAGGAAGGCCGCGAGCGGCTCGATGAATTGATCGAGGAACTCGCCGAAGACCTCTCGGGCCGGCACGAGGACCGCGGGATCCGCGAGTGTGTCGTGAAGGTGAAGTTCGAGGACTTCCAGGTGACGACGGCGCAGCGGTCCTCGGACCGGATCGATCCGGAGCTGATGCGCGAGCTCCTCGCCGAGGCGTGGAACCGCGGACGCGGGCGCTCGGTGCGGCTCCTCGGTGCGGCGGTGCGGTTCCGCGACACGGAGGAGGCGGTGGAACAGCTCGAGATGTTCTGAGGCGGAGCCCGTCTCCGGAGCCGCCTCTTTTCGCTTTCCGGTCCGCGGATTCCGCCTTTACTGTCGGCCACCCTCCCGCCCATGACCCGCATCCCGCCGATCCTCGTCATCACGTTCTTCGGCGCCATCGCGGCCTTCTGCCTGCTGCGGGTGCATTTCAACGCGGTGCTCTACGAGATGCTGCCGCAGGACCTGCCGGAGGTGCAGGGGATGGACCGGCTCAACCGCTACTTCAGCCGTGACGGCCAGCTCATCGTGACGGTGAAGGCGAAGGAATCCTTCGAGGCCGGCGAGGCGATGGACGCGCTCTCGGCGCATCTCGGCGACCATCCCGAACTCGTCTCCGAGGTCTTCCGCGAACTGGATCTCACCGAACTCGTCACGGACGGCGGGGGTCTCCTCGCCTGGCTCTGGTTGAACGCCCCGCCGGAATCGCTCCCGCCTCTGGGCGAACGGCTTTCCCCGTCCGGCTCCGCGAAAGAGATCGCGGCAGCAATGGAGGCGGTGGAGAGCGGGTTCTTCGATCAGGACGTGGTCGTGAAGAGCTACGACCCGCTCGGATTTTCGCGGATCGGCGATCTGATCTCGGGTGGCGGCGGGGCCGCGAAGGGACCGGAACCGATGAGCTCGAGCGACGGAACCTTCCATGTCAT
>CAZGMB010000149.1:0-1589 GCA_964526715.1 uncultured Aureispira sp.
GCAAGTAAGGGTTTTATTTGAATCACCTGAGGTCGGTGGTACTATTGTGAAGATCTTGATATAAATAATTTATTGTTTTATAAAATAATAACTCACAGACTTTATTCTTAATTTGCACTTTAATTTTAATTTAACTTTTTTTGGTAATCCAATATTCTCTAGTATGGGCGGTTTTATGATGATAAATAATTTGAAGTATTATATAGTTTTTTGTTTCTTCTTTATATGCACCTTTTCTAATTCTCAATCCAAAGTGAATGTGGATAGCCTTATGCAAGTTTGTGACAGTTATCAAAAAGAAGATACCGTGAAGTTAAAAATGATACATCAGCTGATTCAAGAGCTTGGCAATATAGATATGGAAAAAGCGATCCATTATGCCGACTTTGCAATATCCATTGCAGATAAAATAAATAACTCTTTATATAAAGCCTTGCTAAAATATGAAAAAGCAACAATTTTGATGACTATGGGAGATTTGGATGAGAGCAAATTATTGTTGGAACAAGCCCGTCCCACTTTTGAAAAACTAGAAAAGAACTTTGATTTAGGAAATGTATATAAAACATTAGGAAGTCTTGCTTTCGTGAAACAAGATTTAGATAGTGCTAAAAAATATTATGAAAAAGGGATCACTTATTACCATAAAACTAATGCTAAAAAAGAAATTTATAAGATAAGAATCTTTATTGGTCATATCGTTTTGCAGAAAGGAGGAACAAAAGAGTCTATTAAAATTTTTGATGAAGTGATCAAATATTATGAAAAAAATAATGCTAGAGACGATCTGCCAAAAGCACTTTCTGCAAAAGCCCAAGCGCATTTTCTTTTGGGTGAAGTATCTATATCAGCCGAATGTTTATATAAAGCGATGAGTATCCACGAAGAACTAGGGAATTTTTATGGCCTATTGATTAATTACCAAAATCTTTCCTCGATGTATAACAATTCTGACCAACATCAAAAGGGTTTGGAGTGTGCTCTCAAAGGATTGGAGTTGAATAAAAATGTAGGCAGTAAGTCAGTTGGTGCAGCGCTAAAAACCAATGTATGCGATTGTTACGTAAATCTATCTCAAATAGAAAACGCTAAAACCTGTTATCAGGAATTGATAAGCTATATGAAAGAGCATAACCTGAATATTGATTTAAATGAAATGGTTGCCAATTTAAACAGATTGTATACTGAAGATGATAAATCTGTAAAAGCTTTTCAGACCTACAAAGATATCATAGAGATACACACTTCCAACGAGGCATACAGTGAGTTACCTAGAATTTTGCTTCAACTTGGCATTCGTATCCCAAGTATGTCTGACAGTAGTTTGACCTCAGTAGGGATACTACCTCAAAATAAATACGACGAATCTAATAATTATCTTAAACAAGGGATCCAATTGGCAAATGAGCATAATGATGTGTATATGAGAGTTCTCTTATACGAAAAGATGTCCCGAAACTATGAAGACCAAAAAAAATATGCTGAAGCCTACGATGCATACAAACAATACATCATCCTCAAAGACAGCATTTCTGGCGACGAAGTACAAAAGAAAATCACTAAAAGCGAAATCCAATATGAATTTGATA
>CAZGMB010000150.1:0-243 GCA_964526715.1 uncultured Aureispira sp.
CTAAAAAGTGCTATTAATTTAAGACGTTCAGTATAAAAAGCCGATTCTCTATTAAGGTTTGGAGATGCTGAAAATGCTAGTCTTGCAACTTCGACTGAACTTAATAAATTAACTAATATCTTATCAGATTTAGAATCCCCGCCGAAAGGCATGGCAAAACTGCCGGATAAAGAGGAAATATTAAATATGTGTGCAAGTGGTAAAGATAGAACTGGGCTTGCTGAACACGACCAGAGTGCCAAA
>CAZGMB010000150.1:253-1502 GCA_964526715.1 uncultured Aureispira sp.
CAAAGCAATAGCGACTAAAATCGGAGCCCCTATATCGGATATAGATAGGCAATTACTTGCATCTGGCCATACGGCTCAGCAGGCCGGAGGAATTAATTCGGGTGGTGCTACAATTGGGTGTTATGGGACAAAAAGCGAAAATAGAGCAGGTATACCGGCAAGCCGAAAAGAAAATCTAGAGGCAATAGTGGAAGTAACAGCAAATAGCAATAAGATCAAAGGAAAAAGCAAATTAAAAGAGCCTAAAGTTGCTGATTCCGTTAAACCATCTACTGAACATAGGGTACAAGACGAGAAACCACAGCCAGTTACAGCGATCCCTATTAAATCGAAAAGTAAAAGTGCTGAGGTAGATTCTCTATCCTCTCACGAAACTCCGGTTCCAAATGCCGGTAGGGAAAGAAGTAAAAGTGCTGAGGTAGGTTCTCTGTCTTCTCCCAAAACTCCGGTTCAACCTGCCGATAGGGAGAGAAGTAAATCTCATATTGTGAGGTAGGTTCTCTGTCTTCTCCCAAAACTCCGGTTTAAACTGCTGGTAAAGCAAAAAGTAACAGTATCTAACAATTCAAGACTTTAGCTTTTTAAGGTTTTGCTAGTTTGTTCCTAAGGGAAGGTGATAACATAATATTAAGCTCCCGAAGCTGCTTTTCTTCGGCATAATTTGGAGCACCCATAAGTAAATCTTCTGCTTGTTGGTTCATCGGAAAAGCTATAACCTCACGAATATTTGCAGTGTCTGCTATTAGCATAACCATTCTATCTATTCCTGGGGCAATACCTCCATGGGGAGGAGCTCCATATTTAAATGCCCTTATCATTCCGCCAAATTTATTATCTACTTCCTGCTGAGAATAACCTGCTATTTCAAAAGCCTTATACATCAGATCAGGCTTATGGTTTCTAATTGCTCCACTAGAAAGCTCTATCCCGTTACAAACTATATCATACTGGAAAGCCTTAATCTGTAACAATTCTTCTTGAGTTTGTGCTTTGTCTAAAACCTCGATTCCTCCTTGCGGCATGGAAAATGGATTATGGCTAAAATCAATTTTCTTAGTATCTTCATTAAACTCATAAAATGGAAAATCAGTAATCCAGCAGAATTCAAAACGATCATAATCTATCAGTTCAAGATCGACTCCCAGTTTCGTTCTAATTTTACCAGCTATCTTGGCAGCTTCTAGCTCTTTAGCGCAAATAAAGAATATTGCATCACCATATGTTAATTTAGCAGCAGATTTTAAATTTT